>NZ_JAKLWS010000019.1 GCF_022012475.1 Rhodohalobacter sulfatireducens | reverse complement strand
AAACCAGAAACCAGAAACCAGAAACCAGAAACCAGAAACCAGAAACCAGAAACCAGAAACCAGAAACCAGAAACCAGAAACCAGAAACCAGAAACATGTTAATGGAAGCCATCATATTTTTCCTGGTTCTTTCGATCGTGTGTTACGTTCTGTTTGGCGGAGCAGATTTTGGGGCTGGAGTTCTGGAAATGATAACCGGGAACATCAATCGGCAAACAATAGCACATGCCATAGGCCCAGTATGGGAAGCGAATCACGTGTGGTTGATTCTTGTCGTGGTCATTCTGTTTATGGGATTTCCGAAAATCTATTCAACATTGACCCTTTATCTTCACATTCCGCTGCTCATTATGCTTATTGGTATCGTATTTCGGGGAACTGCATTTGCTTATATGCACTACGATGCCATCAAGGACCAAAGTAACATTGTTTTCAATTGGGTATTTAAAATATCGAGTATCATCACGCCCCTGTTTTTAGGCATCGTAGTTGGAGCCGTTGCGCTTGGGAATATCACCCCAAGTGCTGTCTCTTTTTATGATGGATTTATCGCACCGTGGCTGAATCTGTTCTCATTTTCTGTGGGCATTTTTACAATTATCTTATTTACTTTCCTGGCTGACGTTTATATGATCGGAGAAACGGAAGACATATTTGAATTCAGAGAATTTAAAACCTCGGCCAAAACGTTGAATGCAATATCCGTAGCTTCAGGTATTCTTGTTTTTACATCTGCTGAATTTAACGGGCTGCCGCTCTTCTCCATGTATATCAACTCCTGGTTTGCTGTATTTATGGTTGTAACCGCTACTTTTTTGATTCCCGTATTATGGTGGAGCCTGAAGGAAGAGAAAATCATTCTATCGAGAGTGTTGGGAGCAGGGCAGGCAATAGCAGTGATGTTAGCTTGGTTTTGGGTTCAGATGCCGGTTGTAATTCGTCAGTCAGGGGCTGCAGATATTACTTTTTATAATTCAGTAGCCCCTGATGCTACACTTTGGCAACTTCTATTGGCCTTGATAATCGGTTCCTGTATTATCTTACCTTTTCTTTTCTATCTGATGAAAGTGTTTAAGGGGAGTCAGTTTCAATCAGAGAATGATTGATTAGGTTAGACTAATGAGACATCTAAAAACTTCATTTCTCCAATATTCGGAAATTGATTACCATATTCTTTGATAAGATGTTATATATCTGAATCAAATATTACGAGTTCCGGGGTGAGATGAGCGGAAAATTTGGGAAGAAAATATTATTCTTTGTCAATGATTTTAAAACAGATCTTTGGGGAGCCGAGCTAAAGAAGTTCAACTATGAGGTAGTGCAAAGGGAGAACCGCTTCTTATCACATATAAAAATATTACTCACAGGATATTTTAAAAGGGAAAAAATTGATGCTTTCATTTTTCGATATCTAAATGATCATAAATCCCTGAATCATTCAATACTATATTTATCAAGAGATATTCTCATCATTTTTGTTTGTAAATTGCTGGGAACCAAAATCCTTTGGATTTTGCACAATATCGACAGAGAGACGAATCAGTATCATCCCCGCTTGATCGCTTTTAGGAGAAAAATCATCCATTTCGCCTCCAAAAAAGTAATGGTTACAGATCCAAACCTTCAGGAAGTAGCTGCGGAAAATGGAATAGACTGTAATAAAATTGATTGGCTCTGTTTTGGGATACCGGGCCGTGTAACTTACAATCGAAAAAATGTTGATCTAAAAAACCGGATAACTGGTTTTAAGAACCAGTTACAAAAGTCGGGAGAGATTGTCCGAATTGGTTTATGTGTCTCAGGGCCTGCAAGGAAGAAACTACACTATTTGTTAGCAGATACAATTGTGGGGAAATCAAGTAAAATTCCTCATAAAGTCGTTGGGTTGGTGTTTATTGGTGATTTTCCCGTTGGCCAAAAATTTGATCTCGCAAAGAAGAGAATGCAGGATTCTCCGTATATATTATTCATTGATGATTCTTTCGAAGTCAATGAATCGTACATTTCAGATCAAATCGATTTTTATTACCGGAGCCTTAGTGATCTGTCTGTACCATACACAGTATATGTTGCGACAAACGAAAGAAAACCACTTGTAGCGCATAATTTTGGTGCTCTGCCTATACTCATCAAAAAGGAAAGGCTGGGCTTTATAGTTGATACATTTGAAAAAGAGATTCAGGCAAAAATTTCAGATTATGTAAGTTCATGGTCACCAAAAGGTGCGGATCAATTTTTGGAAGATCGTACATGGACGGTTGCGGCTACACGGTTAATTCGAGCAATCGAAGATTAGAATAAGAGATAGAAAATGGCAGAAAAAGATTTAAAGTATTACTTAGGTAAGGTCAGGTACCTGGCAAATAAGCATATGTTTATCAAACAAAAGATCACCAGCCGAGATCTTGAGAGGTTTTCAACATTGGTCGATTCTAATGGAAAAGCCCTAATCGTTTTTAGTGAGTTCGATCATGCAAAAATTTTTGATGATTATGATGAGATGCCTCACCATCTTTTTGAGACCGATAAATACCTGGAATATTTTGATAATTATCCATCCGAAGCTTATGATTCTGTAATCTGCATGGGCCTTCTTGAACACATGAAAGATCCGTCAAAACTGATTGAAAAGTGTCATTCTGCTTTGAAGCCAGACGGGAAAGTTTACATAGCGGCAAGTAGTGTATTTTCAGTTCATCGCGGACCTGAAAATTATTTCCATGTAACCCATTACGGAGCCGAACAGCTGATGAATAAATTTGATTGGAGTCATATCGATATAAATGGTTCATGCGGTCCATTTAGAACTCTTGGGATTTTATGTCAGCGAATCCTCTTACAAAGTGAGATTAATATTATTTTCAAACCATTCCTTGAGTTGTTGGCGTGGTCGCTACCGCTTCTGGATTTTGTAGTCAAGAAACAATATGACGGGCACAGACGTGATGAGGATAGGGTGATTGACAGTATGATGCCTTCAAATATCTGGATTATTGGAACCAAGTAAATGATAAATGAAATTATTCGATGCTAATAATATTCATCAAGAAAAGATTGAGTCTGATGTTTGTATTGTCGGAGCAGGTCCGGCGGGTATTAGTTTGGCAGTTAAGCTCAGAAATTCCGGGTTAAATGTTGTTATAGCTGAAAGTGGAGGTTTAAAGAAAAATGATCGCGCGAATGATCTGAACTGCCTGGATATCAAATCAAACTTTATCTACAGGGATGGTGAAAGTGAGAGAAATCGTCAAATTGGTGGAACTGCAAATCTATGGACGGGAAGAGTCGTCCCTTTTGTTTTCAAGGAATCATTAGACAAGGAATGGGAAGGATTACTAGAAAATGTACTGCCATATTATGATGATGCATTTAAAACTTTTGGAATCGATCCTTCCATAAAGAATAATCACCAGCACAATGACGGGGAATTATACGCCTATTGGGCACAGAAAACCGAGAGATTTAATGATAAGTCCCATCTGTTTGATAAAAATAACAACGTTGGGGTTTACTATAATTTGAGTTGTGTTGGAGATCCGGTATTCAAGGAGAAAGAGATCCAAGAGCTCTCATTTATGAATAGAAAGCAAGAAAAAATTCTTATAGAATCGCACTGTTTTGTATTTGCAATGGGCACGATTGAGAATGTAAGATTGCTTTTAATGATTCGGGAGAAGCTGACTGAATTTCAAAAATGCGAGTTGAAGAATTTGGGCCGGTTTATGATGGATCACCCCCGGATTTGGCATGGAGATGTACAGAGGCTTACTGATGAATCAGCTATTTCCAAGTATCAAATAAAAAGAGATAGATGGGGGTTCTACAAAACCGGTGTTCGAAATGAACCGGGAAATTGTAGAGCCTACTGTAATTTCATGAAGAGTCGGAGCCGGCTGAATACACTGATCGATTTCATCCCCTATGAATCGTTTCAATATTCATTTAGAAAATTACTGGCTAGAGAAAAAGGTGTTTTTAAATCGTTTGCCAGTCAGCTCTTAGCATGGCCGTTGATAAGAAAAAGAAGTCGTGTGAATACAATTTTGGAAAATTATTTTAACGATGACCCGGAGCTGAATTTTAATATAATGACCTATTGTGAGCAGCGGCCCAGAGAGAAAAATCATTTAAAACTAAAGAATGAGAAAGATAAAAACGGTTTACCAATACCAGTTCTTATAAATCAAATGCATAAAATTGAGCTCGAAGAGGTGCTAAACTTTTATAGCTTTTTAGAAGACTATCTTCAACGTTTAAACTGCCGGCTCACCTATGATTCTGAATACCTTCTGAATCCTGTAAACTACACAGATGCTGCTCATTTGATGGGTGGAACTCGTTATTCAAATCAATCGGACAGAAGTGTTCTTGAACAAGATTTAAGTGTAAAAGGGATCCAGAATCTACATGTAAGTGGAAGCTCAGTATTTCCAACAGGCAGCGTAGAGAATCCTACACACCTCATTGTCTCTATATCATGTTATTTGGCAGAAGTTTTGATAAGAAAATTTAAGTAAATGGATTTTCTAATTTATCAAAATCTATGTCTAAGTTCGGTTCCTATAGGATCATCCAATCAGCAAAAATAAATATCCATATGAGAGGCAGGTAAACAAAAGATGAAAACATCAAAGCCTTAGCAGTGGATCTATCACGAGATATTGTAAACCGTATTCCATAATAAAGATATGCAGCCGTTGTGATAAGTGATCCGCTAAGATACAGCCAATTCACTAAATCCATCACATAAAGCTTATACACAGTTGGGATTAAAATGATAAGTGGAATGAGAATCCAAAGTGAAGCTTTCCAGCCATACGGGTCATTTTTGGGCAACATTTTAAAACCTGCATGTTCGTAATCGTCCTTGCAAACCCAGGCGATCGCCATCACATGTGGAATTTGCCAGCAATAGATGATGCCAAAAAGAATCCACATGCCATGCTCAAAAATAGTCCCGGTAGAAGCAGCCCATCCGCCAACAACAGGCAGAGCTCCCGGAATAGCTCCTACAAATACATTAAGGGCAGAAATTCGTTTTAGAGGAGTGTAAGCGTAGAGATAGATGATTGTTGTAGAAAGTGATACCAATCCGGCAACGAGATTTACCAATAGCAGCAGGTACGCGAGCCCGGCGATAATCAGGCTCATTGAAAAGATGAGGCTTTTTTGGGGTTCAATCCTGTAAGCAGGTAAAGGGCGCTGACTGGTTCTGCGCATAATACCATCCAGATCGCGCTCCATAAACATGTTGTGAGCTGCAGTTCCGGCTGCAATAAGATATGTTCCGAAGATGGCATGAATCATCGTAATGAAATTCACGCTTCCTGCTGAACCCATCAAGAAGCCGATAAGCATACTTGCAACGACAGTGAACGTTATTCCCGGCTTCGTTAGTTGATAGTAATCACTTGCAGTGCCAAGAAAATCTTTAACCGATAATTTTTTGCTAATGCTATTGTTCATCAGACGCTAAAATTTTTAACGCATACAAAATAATCAATTTGAAATTGAGATGTTACCCGGAGTTTGTCCCAGATTCAAAGTGTAATGTTTAAGGTTTAGGTTTGAAAATTCTAAAAAAATCTTTGCTCGTAACCGGTATCTTTCAAGTTGCAAATGTTATCAGTTGAATACATTTTTTCCAGAAACCAGAAACCAGAAACCAGAAACCAGAAACCAGAAATTAAGTGAACCTCTATCAAAAAACAGCCGTGACTACGGTTTGTGCAACAATATTATTGATATTTGTCGGTGCTCTCGTTCGTGCAGCCGGTGCCGGTTTGGGATGCCCGGACTGGCCTCAATGCTTTGGAATGTGGATTCCGCCAACAACAGCTGCTGATCTACCTGCAGGTTACGATGCCTCACTTTTTAACCCTGTTCATACCTGGTTGGAATATATCAATCGGCTGATTGGCATTGTTATCGGGTTGTTGATCACGGCAACGTTTATTATCTCGTTTAAGTACAGAAAAAAAGAACCAATAATTACCGTGGCTTCGGGTGTAGCGTTTGTCCTTGTTCTTTTCCAGGGATGGTTGGGCGGACAGGTTGTGCGATCGGGGCTTCAAGCCGGGATGATTACGATCCATATGGTTGTTGCGATGCTTATACTTTCAATACTTCTGTACGCTGCTTTTCGGGCAATGAATGAACGTTTGCAGATTCAGATCCCAAGAAATGTGAAGAGAGATCTGCTTTGGCTGGGAGGGGGAATATTTCTACTCACAATGTCCCAGTTGGTTCTCGGAACACAAGTGCGCGAATCCGTTGATTTTGCTAAAAACGTACTGGAATTACCGCGCGAATCCTGGATAGATACTACCGGTTGGATCTATGCTGTACACCGCAGTTTTTCGTGGCTGGTAGTGATCCTTGCGGTGGGACTTTTGTATTACAATAGAAAGATAGGGGTACCGAACCGATTACAAACAACCGGCTGGATCATTGCCGCGTTGATTATTTTTCAAATATTTCTGGGAGTGGGAATGGAGCAATTCGGAATGCCGGCAGCTTTCCAGGTTTTACATTTAGTGAGTGTGTCAATCTTAATCTGTGCGGAGTTGCTGTTTATGTTAATGACACGGTTTGCTAAGGAGTAAAAAATCTATCGGATGAGTGGTTTGAGATAAAATGTAGCCAATAGGTAAATCCATTCATCCGATGAATGGAACATTGATGTAGAGATTTTGAGATTTTCGATATTTGATTGATGATCTGCTTAGATAGATAAAAACGCCCCATCAGGATTCGTGTAGGAAAATCAATACTGAAGAATTTAATATACTTTACAACTTCTCCTTCAACTTCTCTAAAAATACTCTCACCTCATTCAGGTCTTTCTTGGCTTCTGCAGGGAGTTCGCTATTTTTCTTTGGAGCAGATTCGCCTGAGTTTTCCTCTTCAAGCTTTTTTTGAGCCCCGGCCGTACTGTATTTCTTATTTTGGATGAGATCTTTCAGCTTTAAAATCAGGGTAATATCCTGCTCGCGGTAGGTTCGGTTACCGGCCTTATTCTTTCGGGGTGAGAGATCCTTGAAGATGGTTTCCCAGTATCTTAGAACATGAGGTTCGACCGATGTAATTTCACTAACCTCTCCAATTGAATAATACAGTTTCTTCATGGCATCGAAATCTATTATTTTCAGGTTTAAGATTTAACCTTTAATCATTCAGTACATCAACAATCACCTGCAAGCTTTTGTCGGCTTTTAATGTATGAATAAAAACGCGAAAGATTCTAATTCGGTGGATATCAGTGTCGTGATTCCTCTATACAACGAGGAGCAATCATTAGCTGAACTGTCTGAAAAAATTGCAGCGGCGATTGATAACTATTCATTTGAAATCATTTTTGTGGATGATGGTTCCACAGATTCTTCATGGGAAGTGATAACCGATTTGAATCAAAACTCATCCCGTGTTCGAGGGATTCGATTTCGAAGAAATTACGGGAAAAGTGATGCGCTGCAGACTGGTTTTGAAGAAGCAGTGGGCAAATATGTAGTAACGATGGATGCCGACCTTCAGGATGATCCACAGGAAATCCCGGCTCTTATTGAGATGTTAAAAAACGATTATGATTTGGTAAGTGGCTGGAAAAAAAAGCGTCACGATCCCATAACCAAAACGATTCCCTCACGATTTTTTAATGCAGTGACACGATTTACAACCGGCATTCGCCTTCACGATTTCAATTGTGGTTTAAAAGCATATCGCAAGGAAGTCATTGATAGCATCTATCTCTATGGTGAAATGCACCGATACGTGCCATTGCTGGCCAAGTGGAAAGGATTCGACAGAATTGGGGAGAAAGTGGTAAACCACCACCCACGAAAATATGGAAAGACAAAATTTGGGATCTCCCGTTTTCTGAATGGTTTTTTAGATCTTTTAACACTCCTGTTTGTGAACCGGTACATGCGGCAGCCGATGCACTTTTTCGGTTCCATGGGAGTGTTATTTTTAATTGTTGGTTTGGGCATCAGCGGCTGGCTTGCTTACCTGAAAATATTTTTGAACCAGTCTCTGAGTAATCGGCCGCTGCTGTTTCTTGGAATTCTGTTAATTCTGCTTGGAGTTCAATTCTTCTCCATCGGATTTCTTGGAGAGATCTACAACCAGGGACAGGTGAAGCAGGAAAAACCGGGGATCGCTGAGAAAAAAGGATTATGAGTAAAATTGCATATGACCCGGTAAAAGATCGGTTTGCCGGGATTATTCGAAATTCAAGGTGGCTCAGAAGACTCTTCTATTTTTTGCTGGATCTTTTTTTTCTGCGAAGCTGGCATATTCGTCGAATGTTGAAAAAGAAGGGGGCGGAACTAAACCAAAAAGGAGAGTGGACCTTGTTGGATGCCGGATGCGGGTTTGGTCAATATGATCGATTTATTCTCTCCCAATTTAAAAACGTGAAGGTCCATTCAGTGGATGTAAAAAAGGATTATTTAGAGGATAACAGGCATTATTTTCAGTATGAGATCAAGGAAAAGCGAATTCAGTTTTATGAGGCAAATCTGCTTGAATTCTCATCTGACACAAAGTTTGATTTTATCATCTGTATTGATGTCCTGGAACATATTGAGAACGATGTAAACGTGATGAAAAATCTTCAAAAATGTCTCAAAGATGGAGGATATTTTTTAATGCATTCACCCTCTCATTTTTCTGAAGAAGATGCTGATGAAGACGATTCGTTTGTAGGCGAACATGCCCGTCCCGGGTATTCGAAGGAGGAGATAACATCAAAGTTAGAATCCGCCGGGTTTAATTCCGTAGAGCCACACTATACATATGGATTTTGGGGCCATAAAGCTTGGGTTCTCTCCGTCAAATGGCCAATGATCTGGTTCAACAAAATCAAACTGTTCGCAGCGATTCCTCTCTTGATTTACTACCCGATTGTTATGCCATTTTGTTTGCTATTGAATTTCGCCGATCTCTTTACCAAAAATGAGAAGGGAAACGGTATTTACGCATTGGCGAAAAAATGAATCTGAGGCGTGCATGGCAAAATCTTTTGTCGAGTCATCGGATGAGTATGAAATGCTGGAAGTAAAGTTATTGGATAAAACACTCATCCGATGACTAACCTGGTACTTACTCCTTGGCAGAGAAAAGTTAGCTAAATACAATACAATTGAAGATTTTACAATGAACAACTGACAACAAACGACAAACAATTTAATGTCATTCACGAACAAGACTGTAGTTATTACCGGAGGAGCTAAAGGAATTGGTGCCGGATGTGCTAATGTATTTTATCAAGATGGAGCTAATGTAGCGATTTTGGATGTCGACGATAAAACCGGCCCGGAATTTGTGAAGAAATTAGGCGATCGTGCATTGTTTGTAAAATGCGATATCTCGAACGAAAAAGAGGTGCAGGATGCAGTCGAGAAAATTTACGGTCATTTTGGATCGATTCATTACCTCGTCAATAATGCAGGAATTTTAAAATACTTTTCCGTTACCAATACATCGGTAGAGGATTGGGACGCTGTGATGAATGTAAACCTGAAAGGTGCATTTCTATGTACCAAACACTGCATTCCTCATATGCAAAAAAATAACGATGGTGTGGTTGTCAATATGTCGAGCGTACAGGCGTTTGTTGCACAGACAAATGTGGCTGCGTACATCGCCACAAAATCTGCATTGATTGGCCTCACTAGAAGTATTGCCGTGGATTACGCTCCCAATATACGGAGCGTGGCAATCTGTCCCGGCGGTGTAGACACCCCGATGAATAGAGATGCATTCCGGGAATCTCCAAACCCGGAGGTTGTACGTAAAGAGACTGAAAATTTACATCTCAACGGACGTATGGCTACGGAGGAGGAGATCGGTGAGTTAGTGGCATTTGTATGCAGTGAAAAAGGGGCGTTTATAAATGGACAACCGATTCGTATAGATGGTGGACTTGGAATCAAAGTAGGTGGAAGTAAAAAAGAATAATTATGACCTCAACAGTTCATGCAAAACTGGAATATCAAACAGATGCCCATTTGGGTGAAGGTCCGGTTTGGGATGAGATCAACCAAAAACTCTGGTGGGTAGATATTCTCGGATGCACACTCAATTGCTATGACCCGGCATCGAAAGAAAATAAGTCGTTCCCTGTAGGAGAACATATTGGAGCGGCAGCTTTGCGAAAAGAGGATGGGCTTGTATTGGCACTTCAATCCGGGTTGGCTTTTTTTGATGAATCATCTGAGACTATCACCCCTGTAGAAAATAATTTTACTATTGGTGACGGGACCCGATCAAACGATGGTAAATGCGATCCGGCGGGGCGATTTTGGCTGGGAACCCTGGATTATGATTTAAAGGAAGGGTCCGGAAATCTATTTTGTATGAACTCGGATCTGGACGTTGAGAAAAAGCTGGATCAACTGACTATACCCAATGGAATGGCTTGGAATCGACAAAATGATAGGTTCTATTTTATCGATACGATAGCCCGAAAATTATATTCGTATCACTATGAAATAGATACCGGTGAAATTTCAGATCGGTCAATAATTTATGAGTTTGCGGATGATCTGGGTTATCCTGATGGGATGACAATTGATTCCAACGATAAATTGTGGATTGCGCTTTATGGCGGGAGAAAAGTAATTCAAATCAACCCGAAAAATGGTCATATTGAGTTCGGGGTTTTGTTACCGGTTCCAAAACCAACTTCTTGCACATTTGGTGGCGAAGATTTCAAAACTCTGTTCATTACAACTTGTCGCGAGCATATGGATGAATTCGAAATTGAGAAAGCGCCACTTTCGGGTTCGCTTTTTAGTATTGATTTGCCATTTAGTGGACGTCCGGTGGATCGGTTTGATGGCTAATTGAACAACCTGGCAGAGTCTGAAGCGTAGCGAAAGTCCTGCCAGAGATATGGTTCTGGAAACATTTTGCGACGCTGTCAGAAATCGAAAAGCAGATATGCTGACAGGTTATTACAGAACAAATATTTTAAAATTTTAAGAACATAAAAAACTAACTCCATGAGCAATAACAATAAGAAGGATCTCAGAAGCAGAGACTGGTTTGGTAAAACCGGGAAAGATGGATTTATCTATAGAAGCTGGATGAAAAACCAGGGTTTTCCTTCGGATGAATTTGAGGGTAAACCGGTCATTGGAATTTGTAATACGTGGTCGGAGCTAACTCCGTGTAACGCCCACATGCGTGAACTTGCAGAGTCCGTGAAACGAGGGGTTTGGGAAGCGGGCGGATTTCCATTGGAGTTTCCAGTGATGTCACTTGGCGAAACCATAATACGGCCTACGGCTATGCTGTACAGAAATTTGGCCAGCATGGATGTTGAGGAATCAATACGGGCAAACCCCTTGGATGGAGTTGTTCTTTTGTGCGGGTGTGATAAAACCACGCCATCACTGGTAATGGGAGCTTGTAGTGTAGACATTCCAACGATTGTGGTTTCCGGGGGGCCGATGCTTACGGGATATTTCAAAGGAAAGAAAATTGGTACGACCGATGTTTGGCGATTTGCTGAGGATCATAAAACAGGAAAAATCAGTGATGAGGAACTGCTTGAGGCTGAAGGGGCAATGTGCCGCAGCCAGGGGCACTGCGCTGTAATGGGAACGGCCTCAACCATGGCGTCGATGGTGGAATCGCTTGGGTTGAGTTTGCCCGGAAATGCAGCGATACCTGCGGCTGATTCCCGAAGAAAAGTGTTGTCTCATGAAAGTGGAAGACAAATTGTAGAGATGGTTAATGATGATTTGAAGATGTCTAAAATTTTAAAGCGTGAAGCATTTCTGAATGCCATCAAAATTAATGCGGCCGTTGGTGGTTCAACCAATTTTATCATACACCTGATGGCGATTGCCCGTCGGATGGAGGTAGACCTTGAATTAGATGATTTTGATGAGCACGGAAGTAATATTCCCCTTTTAGTAAACTTGATGCCATCCGGCGATCATTTTATGGAAGATTTCTACTATGCAGGCGGTTTGCCGGTGGTAATCAAAGAGATGAGTAAACATTTGAATTCTGATGTGATAACAGCCAACGGAAATAGCCTGGTCGAAAATAATAAAAATGCCGAATGCTATAACCGGGATGTAATAGCTACACTTGATGAGCCATTCCAGGAGAAAAGCGGAACGACGGTTGTGAGAGGAAATTTATGTCCTGATGGAGCGGTCATCAAAACATCTGCAGCTTCACCTGAATTGATGCAGCACAAAGGACGAGCCGTGGTTTTCGAAGGAATTGAGGACTATAAAGCACGAATTGATGACCCTGAGCTGGATATTGATGAATCCTGTATTATGGTACTCAAATATGTGGGTCCGAAAGGATATCCCGGAATGCCGGAGGTTGGAAATATGGGGCTTCCGAAGAAAATTCTTGAAAAAGGAGTAAAAGATATGGTCCGCATCTCAGACGGACGAATGAGTGGTACCGCATATGGTACAGCATTTCTGCACGCTTCACCTGAATCGTACACCGGGAGTGTTTTGGCACTCGTTGAAACCGGGGATATGATTGAGGTGGATGTGAATAATCGCCGGCTCCACCTGGATGTCTCTGATGAGGAACTTGAAAGGCGCAAAGAGAATTGGAACCCGCCGCCACATGAGTTTGACAGGGGATATGTAAACCTGTATATCGAACATGTGGAGCAAGCTCATCTTGGAGCCGATCTTGATTTCCTGGTTGGTAAGTCGGGAAGTGAAGTGAAACGGGAGTCTCATTGATAGAAATAACTAAAAGCTCGCGTTGATAATGAATTAACCACAACGGCACAAAGATTTCACGGTGTACAGAGAGAAATTATGTGATAAGAATAATCTCCATGTGATTCTTTGTGTCCTTTGTGAATTCTCTGACGTCGTGGTTTTTACGTATTGTATATCACTTTCTTATGATTTGAAAGGATCATAAAAACTTCGTGGATTTTAAAAAGTGCAAAAACAGTAGGGCTCATGTCCAAAAAGTGAATTATTTTCATAAATTGTAACAATGAAAAATAATGAACTCAAACTACTGAACATGAGTACGAAATTAAGTGGAAAAATTCCGTTACTTCTCACCCTATCCTTTTTATTCACAGCACTTGTCTCCTGTAATGAATATGGTGAACAAACCATAGAACAAGCAGGGGATATTGAATTTATCCATCACTCGAATGGTCCAACGATCGGTCATTCTCTCAATTCCGGCGTGGAAGTTTTGCAAGTTGATGGAGGGGCTTTTAAAGATTTAAATAAGAATGGAGAATTAGATCCGTACGAAGACTGGCGACTTTCGACAGATGAGCGTGCAGAAGACCTGGCTTCACAAATGACTGTCGAGCAGATTGCCGGACTCATGTTGTACAGTGCTCATCAATCGATTCCTGCCGGAGAGGGAGGCTTCAGAGGGGGTACCTATAACGGATCTCCACTCAGTGAAAGTGGGGCTGAGCCGTCAGACTTAACCGATCAGCAGAAGCAATTTTTAGAGGATGATAATCTTCGCCATGTACTCATCACAACGGTAGAGAGTCCTGCCGTGGCCGCTCAGTGGAACAACAATGCTCAGTCGTTGGTTGAGAGGCTTGGCCTTGGTATCCCAATGAATACCAGTTCCGATCCGCGACATGAAACAGCCGCTGATGCAGAATTCAATGAAGGAGCCGGTGGCGACATCTCCATGTGGCCGGGATCGCTGGGATTAGCTGCCACATTTAATCCAGATGCAACGGAAGAGTTCGCAAGAATTGCGTCGATTGAATACAGGGCGTTGGGAATTACAACCGCACTTTCTCCACAGATTGATATGGCGACGGATCCTCGGTGGATGCGGGTTAGCGGTACATTTGGCGAAGATTCTCAACTCTCAGCGGATATGGCGAGAGCTTATGTTGATGGATTTCAAAGCTCATCAGAAGAGCAAGAGATTTCCGGCGGCTGGGGGTATGAAAGTGTGAATGCAATGGTCAAACACTGGCCGGGCGGTGGATCCGGGGAGGGCGGACGTGACGCTCACTATGGATTTGGAAAGTACGCCGTTTATCCCGGAAATAATTTTGATGAGATGCTCATTCCATTTACAGAAGGGGCTTTTAATCTCAATGGCGAAACAGGAATGGCCTCAGCTGTGATGCCGTATTACACGATTTCAGTCGGCCAAAGTCCAGAAGACGAGGATGTTGCCAATGCCTACAGCGATTATATTATCCAGGAACTCCTCCGAGATAAATATGGATTTGATGGCGTGGTTTGTACAGACTGGGGTGTGACCGGTGATCATAACGTGATGGATTCATTCATAGATGGCAAGCCCTGGGGAGTTGAAGATTTGACGGTTGCTGAACGACACTACCGGGTAATCATGTCCGGCGGCGATCAATTCGGAGGAAATAATGAAGCCGGGCCCGTTGTTGAGGCGTATGAAATTGGGGTTGAAGAACATGGTGAAGAGTTCATGCGTGCGCGCTTTGAGCGTTCTGCAGTACGACTTCTTAAGAATATTTTCAGAGTAGGTTTGTTTGAAAATCCATATTTGGTACCTGAAGTATCGAGTGAAATAGTTGGAAACCCTGATTTTATGGAAGAGGGATTTGAAACCCAGTTGAATTCGATCGTAATGCTCAAGAATAGTGAGAACGTATTACCGGTTGAAGATCAATTGACAGTGTATGTCCCCAACAGGACGAGACCACAAAGTTCAAATTTTATTGGCATGCCTATTCCAGCAACGGACGAGTTACCGGTGAGTGAAGAGATTTTGAATCAGTATTATAATCTGACTGATAACCCGGATGAAGCTGACTTTGCCATTGCATTTATTGAAAGCCCGAATGCCGGACGGGGGTATGACAGCGAGAATGCTGAATATGTTCCCATCAGTCTTCAATATCGCCCATATACAGCAACTGAAGCCCGTGATCCAAGTTTGGCCGGTGGTGATCCATTGGAAGATTCGGATAACCGGTCATACCGCGGACAAACTGTTGAAACTGTGAATGAATCTGATCTCGACAGAGTGGTTGAAACCAGAGAGGCGATGGGTGACAAGCCGGTGATTGTGGCAATTAATGTTTCCAATCCAATGGTCTTCTCAGAATTTGAGGAGATAGTAGATGGAATTATTGTTCACTTCGGTGTTCAGGACCAGGCTCTTCTGGATGTCATTTCCGGCGCTCATGAACCTTCTGCTTTGCTCCCGCTACAAATGCCTGCGGATATGGAGACTGTTGAAAATCAAGCCGAAGACACACCTCACGATATGGAAACCCATGTAGATATTGAGGGCAACAGCTACGATTTCGGCTTCGGCCTCAACTGGAATGGAGTAATTTCCGATGAGCGTGTGGATACTTATACGGAGTAAAAATCCCCCATTGATAGGCTGTGAGAAAATAAAGATTCAAAAGTAAATCAGATTCGTGAGATCTACCACGAAGGCTCGATGGCCCGAAGGTTCACAAAGGCCAAAAGACTGTTATTACTGAACTTCGTGTATCTTCGTGGCTTTGTGTCCTCGTGGCAACAAAACTGACTGATACATTTGTTAATCCTTTTTTACAGCTTCTTGAGGTTGGAGAGCGAACAGAGTGAGTAAGGGATGGGTAAACTTCTAAATGTTTTCACTTGGCATCATACTAATTTGATCAAATTCCATTTTTGTCATCCCTCATTATCCCCTTCAAAAGGGGACACTCCTTAAATAATTTTAATTGATTTAATGCTGTTTCTGACTTTCCGATATTATCTTTTGCCAACTATAGAATAAAACAATTCGAAAGTTATCGGATGACTTGTTAATTTCACACTTCATGATTTACGCGAAAAGTTACCCGATTATAGATTAGGCTTTTCGTCTCTTTAATGAACCGCTGTAATGCAGAAAAATCCCAATAAGGGCCAACACCCTCTCGCCCAGTTACTTTCTTATCTCAAACCCTATCGAAAGAAAGTACGGCTTGCTACACTCTTTTCAGTTCTAAATAAATTGTTTGATCTTGCCCCGCCGATTCTCATCGGTGTAGCGGTTGATATTGTAGTAGAAGGGCAGGAGAGTCTTCTTGGCAGATATGGGATTTCTGACCCTGCCGACCAGTTGTTGTTTTTGGCGGGTGTTACAGCGGTAATTTGGATTTTTGAATCCATTTTTGAGTATATGTTCAAAATCTATTGGAGAGATCTTGCCCAGTTTACACAGGACAGTCTGCGGACGGATACATATAGTCATCTGCAGGAACAGGAGATGGCCTATTTTGAAGATCGATCATCAGGAGATTTGATAGCAATATTGAACGATGATGTAAATCAACTCGAGCGTTTCCTGGATCACGGTGCCAATGATTTGATTCAGGTGTTTATCACGGTTGTTGTCATTGGGTCTATCTTTGTCTTCTCAGCACCGCAAATTGGTTGGATGGCATTGGTGCCGATGCCGTTTATAATCTGGGGATCGGTCTGGTTCCAGGAAAAACTGGCACCAAAATACAGTAAAGTTCGGGATCAAGCCGGTGAAGTGAGCTCTCAGCTTGTGAATAATCTGGGCGGGATGACAACCATCAAAAGTTTCGGAGCTCAGGATCATGAAAATAAGCGAATTGCAAATCTTTCAGATCAATACAAGAAAGCAAATCAAGATGTGATTCGGCTCAGTTCTGCATTTGTGCCGTTAATTCGCATGCTGATTATGGCCGGATTTATTGCCATCCTGATCTTTGCCGGTTTCCAAACACTGGATGGTGAAATGCAAGTTGGCTTGTACAGTGTATTGATTTTCGTAACGCAGCGCCTTCTTTGGCCGCTCACCCGTCTTGGAGAAACCTTTGATCTCTATCAGCGTGCTATGGCAAGTACAAGACGTATTATGGGTTTGTTGAATACCGAAGAGAAACTGCCGGATGGTACTGTTCCAATCAAACCGCAACAGGTTGAAGGAGAATATAAGTTTGAGAATGTAAATTTCAGATATCGTTCCGGCGGACCCGTATTAAAAAACATGAATCTTACTATTGGAGCAGGCGATACAGTTGGAATTGTAGGAGCGACAGGTGCCGGGAAAAGCAGTATGGTTAAATTGCTGATGCGCTTTTATGATGTAACAGGTGGGCAAATTTTATTAGATGGCAGAGATATTCGCGAGTATAAAATCAACGATTTGGTAAAATCTGCCGGGTTGGTGAGCCAGGATGTTTTTCTGTTCCACGGAAGCGTGATCGAAAACATTCGTTATGGTTCCTTTGATGCATCTAAAGAAGATGTAATACGAGCGGCTGAGATGGCCGAAGCCCACGATTTCATTATGGAATTGGATGAAGAATACGACACTATCGTGGGTGAAAGGGGACAGAAACTTTCAGGGGGTCAGCGCCAACGAATTTCAATAGCACGGGCCATTCTCAAAAATCCGCCCATTTTGATTTTAGATGAAGCAACATCTGCCGTTGACAACGAAACCGAAGCTGCTATTCAGCGATCACTCTTCAAAATTTCAAAAGACCGCACAACCATCATTATCGCACATCGTCTTTCAACGGTTCGTCATGCCGATCATATCTTCGTTCTCGAGGATGGAGAACTTGCTGAGTCCGGCACGCATAATGAATTGATTTCGAAGGATGGGATTTACCATCAGCTTTGGAAGGTACAATCCGGTGAAATTACGGTCTGAAAAGTTGATTACCTGAAACTCACCCCAGTTTTTTTTGTCCAATGGTCAAACACAGTGGCAAATCGCTCGGGTGATTCCGGATCCATGTTGAAATAGAGCGAAGGTTCAATCAGTTCCAGTTCCATCAACAGGAATTGGTTATTCTCAGATCGAACGAGATCAATTCGGGTGTAAAGAGGATCAGGTTCAATCAGATTGAGAATTTGATCACCCGCAGAAAGAAGTTTCTTTTCAGGTTCCACAAGCATCAGACGTCCCCCATGCTCTTCCTGAACACGAAAATCATTGGTTTTAGGAGTTTTTAAGATGGTATGGCTGTAGGTATCACCAAAATAGAAAAGTGAAAACTCTCCTTCAGTGATCACGCTCGGGATAAAAGGCTGAACAAGAAATGCACGATCAGAAAAAAGAGATTCCAGCTTGGATTGATAATTATCTCCGTCCTCGCGCTTCATCCGAAAGGTATCTACAGCACTTGCACCGACCGTTGGCTTGATAATAATCTCATCAGTAGAGAAATGCTCAAAATAGGTGTCCCACTCCCGGCCGTCAAAGCTCTCTTTCAACAGGGTTGGTACAATATCAATGCCACCGTTTTGCAGGTCAAAAAGGTATCGTTTATTACTGTTCCACTCAACCAAAGAGAGGTTGTTTTCAAGGAGGGCAGAGGAGTTTTCGATTCTTCGGAGAGTATGGAAAAAGTTTTCGGGATCTTCGTGATAGTCCCATGGACTTCGGATAACGATTACATCAAAATCATTCCAGTCCACCTGTTGATTACGCCAAGAAACCTGTTCAGCTTTCCAGCCTAATCTCTCCATGGGCTCAAAAAGAAGCTGGTCGTAACACACAAAATCTTTCAGAGAATCCATAGATAAAAAAGCGCACCTTTTCATAGGTAAAATTATTTATTGATTAGTTATTAATAAAAAATGAATTCGATGGTTAGAATATAGAGATGGCTTTAATCATTATCGATACCCTATGAAAGTCAAATAATTTAGGGTTGAAGTGGCCTCACCTGGATATCCGTATAGTGGAAATTTTTCGGACATTTCAGCATGTGAACAATTGCAGATGCAAGATCCCCGGGCTGCAGCTTGTTCTTGTTGGAAGATGAAAATCCGGTATCCACGGATCCAGGAGATATGCAGCTAACCTTCACACCATAATCTCGCAACTCATTATGTAGAGATTCTGTGATTCCATTTACAGCATATTTTGTGCCGCAATAAGCACTCATTTGAGGAATGCCATTGGTTCCTGCACCTGAACCGATGTTTATGATATGCCCTTCATTTCTTTCCTTCATTCCTGTTATCACACGTTTCGTGACGTAGAAAATGCCATGTACATTAAGATCAAAAAGGTATCGCCATTGTCTTGAAGGGGTATCTTCCATTCGTCCGCGATAGCCAACACCCGCGTTGTTGACCAAGATTGAGATGTCACCAAGTTTATCCACGGTTTTTTGATAGGAATCCTCAACGGAATCTTCTTTTGTGAGATCTGTCTCGAAATGGTGGAAATTGCTGTGAGAGAATTCTTTAGGTGGTGTCCGGCTCCAGCATGCAACTGTTACGCCTTCATCAATGAATGCATTTGCCGTTGAAAGTCCGATACCTTTGCTGGCTCCGGTTACGATGGCTGTTTTGTTTTGGATATCCATAATGTCTTGTTTTTCGTTTTTCTTGAAATATTAGTTGATAGTTAAATATGGCATCAGGATTGCGGTAAGTGGAGTGAGGCGTTCAATTAACCATATTCAGCAGACCGCATTCCATTTATAATAGGATTGAAGCGCACTATTTCTAACTGAAATCTATTTGATATAAAAATCAATCGTTTTTAGCAATCACCCAAACAGCATGAATAATTCCCGGTAGGAATCCTAAAATTGTCAGCAGAATGTTCAGCCAAAAAGCCGGTTTGATACCAACCGTTAAGAAAACTCCAAGAGGAGGGAGGATAATTGCAAAAATAATTCTGAGGATGCTCATGATAAGTTGTTCAGTTTTAAGTTTATAATTTTTTATACTCCTTCGTTTGATAATACTTTGGTATCGTATCTATACGGACATGCAGCCAGAAAACACCGAGTCCCGATGTACTCAACCATTTGGGTTTACTGTTTACTGCTTGCAGAGTTTCATGCCCGGTGATTTGCCAAAACTTGTCTATTTGATCCTCATCTGCTTTTCGCACGAAACTGCCAATATGTGTATAGCAGTTATCTTCTTTTTGAGGGCAGGGGGCAATTAATTGGGCATCATTTCCAAGATTAGGAAAGGTTACTACTTTTTTATTACTGTCAAAATATTGACGGAATGTATGTGAATCCGGAGATCTGCTTGCTAAGAAGTCACTATTTATAATGTTACACTCGTAATTAACTTCTAAATTCTGATTGGTGATGGGTCTGTTTTCCCAAAAAAATGCATCATAGTCAGAATCAGCTAAAAATCCATTGTAAAACTTCCTGAAGGGTTGTGAATTGCTTAACAACTCCAAAAAATATTGATTGGAAATTGGGTCTCCATCTTCGTCAATACCGAATGTTAAACTCTGATTAGTTGATTCTTTTTCAGTGATACTCCACATCGGGTTTCTATTAAGAACCTAAGATTTACATTCAATTTGTATAGCAGATTTTCGCTGAAAATCATTCGTGGCAGTCAATTGAATGTCATCCATTTGAGTTGAATAATCAATACTTTATAACTCAAATTTTAAATTTTCATCATTCTAAATCTAACTATACATCAATGAAGTTTGGCAGTGTTGATAATCCCAAAGAACTACATTTAAAACTACCGGATGATCATCCCGAAACGAAACGAGTTTTAACGGAAAATAAAAATGGAAAACCGGAAATTTATGTGGGTTGTGCTAAATGGAAACGTTCTGATTTAAAGGGGTTTTATCCGCGGGGGACCAAAGATGAATTGTATTATTATTCTCGTCAGTTTAACTCGATCGAGTTAAATGCCACACATTACCGAGATTTCCCTGAGGATCAAATCCGTGATTGGTATAACAGAGTGCCGGCTGATTTTAAGTTTTTTCCGAAAGTCAATCGATATATAAGTCACCTGAAATGGTTGAATGATATTGAGCAACCGGTTGAGAACTACCTGGACAGTGTGATACATTTTGAGGACAAACTGGGAACAATTTTCCTGCAGGTTCGGAATAAATTTGCACCCAAGTTTTTTGATCGCGTTGAATCTTTTGTTGAACTCTGGCCAAAAGAGATACCCTTGGCGATGGAGTTCAGACACCCTGATTGGTTCAACGACAAAGAAGTGGCCGACGATCTGTACCGGTTATTAGAAGATAATGGCATTGCAAATCTTATTTGTGATACGGCTGCTTACAGGCAATTGCTCCATATGAGGCTAACAAATGGTGAAGCTTTTGTTCGTTATGTGGGAGCAAATGCGCCATCTGATTACGATAGATTGGATGAATGGGTAGAGAGACTCAATGAATGGCAACATCAAGGGATTCAAAACGTACACTTTTTCATACACCAAAATGAAGAAAAAGAGTCTCCAAAGTTGGCAGCACATTTTATCAAAGGATTAAATAAAGAGCTCGGAGCAGATTTAAAGGTTCCCGAAATTACTGATTAACAGGTGGATTAGTTATGAATTTTATTTTTTCAGTCAACTTGTAACAGTTACTTGATTATTACTAACTGACCTGTTGATCATAATCTTTCTCAACCGTTGTGTGAACCTTCCAGAACCCCTTGGGTTGGTTGCCAGCCAGACGGTCTGCCAGGATATTCAGGTGAGTGTGCCATCCTGCAAGTGCACCAATGATTATGTTACGTTTATCACCGACTCGCCGATGTGTCAACACTAATAACACCTTGTCATTTTCCTGAGGAATAAGTTCAAAGGTAACTTCCGATTGATCATCGGGGTCTTCTTCAAACCAGGTATAGCTTAACAAACGAGGGGGATCCCATTGAGTGACTCGACCCGTATATGAGGCACCGTTTTCCATTTCCCGGTATTTTTCCGGAATCGGATCTTCCTCTTCAGAGAGGTTTTTATGATAAAAATGCAGTTCCACTTTTCCACCGATCCTTGGTTCAATATCTCCGTCAGCCAGCCATTTTGCTTTTTTATCTGATTCAGTCAGAAAAGCCCAGACTCGTTCGATAGGGCTGGGAAGTAGTCGTTCAAATCGGAGTGTTTCGGGGTGGATATATGATCCATATTCAGTATTCATGGTTCTACGGTTTAGATTGTTGAGGTCTGAAAAAGTTTATCAAGTATATAAGTCCATCCTTCGTAAGTTTGCATAGTTTAAGCTTCCCACTTTTGAAGTAATTCTAAACTAACCAGGCATCAAAGATTATTTCATGTGAAGCACTGAAATCTTTTGTGCCTTTTACTTTGGAGTAAAAATCTTTGCTTTTTAGTTTTGGTTTTCTTCATAATGACACCTTCTATCTTTAATTATTTTCTTCTTCATCTTCAGCCAGTAAGGTTTCAAGGGCATTGAGTTTATGAGTCCAGAACTGTCGGTATTGCTCGGCCCAATCCGATACTTTTTTGAGTTTCCTTACATCAGCACGACAGTATCGGTTTCGGCCTTTCTTCCGAATTACGACCAAGCCACATTCATTTAATGTTTTTATATGCTTTGAAACTGCCGGCCGGCTGATTTCAAACTGGTCAGCCACTTCATTTACCGGAAGTGATTGACCTGCAGTTAAATCGATAATTTCTCGTCGGGTCGGCGATAGCCTGGTAAACATCTTGCTGCATAATTTTTTTTGAATATGTAGCTGTTTAGTTACAAATATTTATGTAACCGTAAAGTTACGCCAACTCTTTTAAATTTTAGCAACTTCATTGAAGATTAACGACAAAAGTAAAATATCAATGACAATTGATCGGTGGAATGTATCTTTCTTGAATATGTACTCTCTATCAGACTAATTATGGATGTTTTAAATTCTTGAAAGGCATGTCAAAACAGTTACCATCCCGTGAGCGAATGTACAAAGCACTTATTACGAAAGATGCCTCGTTTGAGGGAATCTTCATTGTTGGGGTGAAGTCTACAGGTATTTTTTGTCTCCCCACATGTCCGGCTCGAAATCCAATGCTGAAAAATGTGGAGTTTTTTTCAACTTCCAAGGACGCTCTTTATTCCGGGTATCGTCCGTGTAAACGATGTAAACCATTGAAAGCCAATGGAGAAACCCCGAAATGGATCGATACTATACTTCAGAAAGTAGAGGAGGACCTGACCCGAAAATGGACCGATGAGGAGATTGAAGAAATGGATATAAATCCGAACCGGTTACGGCGGTGGTTTAAAAAACATCATGGCACAACCTTTCACGGATATGTTCGATTGCGGCGTTTGGGCAATGCTCTCGGTCAAATCAAACATGGAGAGAATGCTACCCAAGTGGCATATGATCATGGGTACAATTCTCTCAGTGGATTTCGGGAGGCGATGAAAGAGTTAACAGGGAAACCGGTAAAGAAAGGAAAAGACACGACCGTTATTCACATAAACAGAATTACGACTCCTCTCGGCCCGATGTTGGTCGGAACTACAAATGAAGCTCTTTGTTTATTGGAATTCATAGATCGGCGAATGCTGGAAACTCAACTTCAACGATTGCAAAAATATTACAATTGCACGTTTGTGCCCGGCTCGAATGAAATCACCGAACTAACGGCTAACGAAATCGCTGAGTATTTTGATGGAGATCGGCAAGAATTTACAGTACCGCTTGATGTTCCCGGAAGTGATTTTCAGCAACAGGTTTGGAACGAGTTAAAGACCATTCCGTACGGTAAAACCCGATCATATAAAGAACAGGCGATTGCAATTGGAAACCTGAAAGCGATCCGAGCTGTGGCAACGGCAAACGGAGATAACAGGATTGCGATTATCATTCCGTGTCACAGAGTAATCGGAAGCGACGGATCACTCACCGGGTACGGAGGCGGGCTTTGGAGGAAGAAATATCTGCTGAATCTGGAGAGATCAAATCTCAAAGAGATTACGGAGTCGAACGGGCAGAGGTCGATGTGGTGAAATTTCTTTTTCCAGATCTTCGAAGTTTCGAAAACTTCGCGGATCTTATAGAAGCTATGCAAACCATATAAATCAGCTATTTGAGACGATACACTCTGTACAATCTCTTTCAGGTTTAAATGTTCAGTGGTGAATAAGTACTTTCAAGTATACAAACTTTAACAAAATTTGTATTTTTTTGAAATAAAAAAGAGGTTCCCATGCATATTTCATTAACTCCTGAATTAGAGAAACTGGTAAAAGATAAAGTAAAGTCCGGGCTTTATAATAATTCAAGTGAGGTAATACGAGATGCACTGAGGCAGATGAACAGATATGAAGAGTTTTTCTATGATCTAAAACGAAAACATCTAATTGAGCTGCTGGAAGAGGGAGAAAAAAGCGGGAGAAGTAATAACTCTGTTTCTGATATTATCCATCAGGAAAAACAAAAAAGATGAGAAAATACACCTTAACCCGAAAGGCAGAAGAAGATATCCGGGAAATCTGGACGTATACACTAGAGGAGTGGGATTAAGAACAGGCAGAAAAATATCTTAATGGTCTTGAGGGTAAAATAAAGGAAGCATCTGAAAACCCCGATACGATTGGACAAGCACGTCCTGACATTAAAAGTGGATACATGAGCTTTTTATACGAAAGCCACATTGTATTCTTCAGAAAAGAGATGAATTATATTGTAGTGGTACGGGTTTCACACCAAAAAATGGATATTTCGAAACGGTTGCTATAAATCAACCAAATTTTCCCACAAGTTACATAACGATATTGTCAATCAGCTCAACCAGCAGATAAAGTCCCACTCATAGTACATGGTTATGTACTTATTTTTTTTATTCTACTTTTCCCGTCGAAAGGCGACCTCCAACTGTTTGCCGAAGTTTCCAAACTGGTATGTTCTGCGGAAAGATTATTTTGAAGTCATTTCGACCATCTTATTTACGTTCTCCAATTTCGACCGTTTCCGGTACACCGGTCATTTTCTCTGCAAAACTATTCGAGAAGTTCACTTTTTGATCGTGGTATTCAGACAGCCATTCCCGGAAACCGCCAGGGGATTCGAAAAAAAGTACGCCATCAGACATAGTAAAATCAGGGATCAAGTTTCCTCAAAATCATATTCCAGGGTTAGTTCAGCGGTTTCATGAGTGGCTTCGTAACTACCCTTTCCACGAATTCCGGCAAGTTCACCCGATCCGGAGTGTGGGATAATTACGAAATCCGATTTAGCAACTCCATCCCTGTGAGTGCCATCATGTTCCAGTAAAAAACTTCCGCTTTTCCCTTCCAGTTCTCCAAGTACCTCCTCGATTCCAATAAATGTGCTGGTTTCGTCGGCAAAGGTTGTCATTAAATATTCGATCTTACTTTTTGCTGCGAGGTCTCCTGAATAGGTTTGGCTAACACTTGCACGAAAAACTGCAGGCCCATCTTTCGCCTGCGAATATGTTTCTTCATTCCAGCTTTCAATTTTGAATGTGGTTTTGATAACTGAGCTCATTGATTTTCAGTTTAAGAAGTAAATTAAATTCAGTTTGATTTAAAGCAAATATACTGTTTGCTTAATAATCTACATTGTAAAAACACGACAAATCTTGTCAAAATTTAAAAACGAACAACCTCGCGGAATTTTGTATAAAGAATCTGGAGCCGATCACTTCAGTCTTTCTCGATTCTGTCCGTGCGAAAAACTTGCTTTTTTTGTGGAGCATTATTGGATTGTGAAGTGGGATCTTCGGGGACAAGAACCATATGATCAGAATATTCTGTCACATCCGTCTGTACATCTTGTATTTGAAAAAGAAAACACATGGTTCTGGGGAGTTGTGAGTGGCAAATATACACGCAGGTTGGATGGAAAGGGAAAAGTAGTTGGGGTCAAATTTAGGCCTGGTGCATTTTATCCATTTTATCAAAAACCGGTTTCGGGTTTTACAGATGCCAAGTTAGAATTTACGGATGTATTTGATGAAGATATCAAGATCATAGAATCACAGATCCTCGGTCATAAAAAGAATCAACATATGATCGAAGAGGCGGAAAACTTTTTGATAAACTATCTGCCTGAAAGAGATTCAAAGATTGAAAATATCAATAATATCCTGGACATAGTAAAAGATGATCCCTCCATACTAAAAGTGGATGATTTGACCGATCGGTTTATGATAAGTAAAAGAACTCTACAGCGATTATTTAAAAACTATGTTGGAGTCAGCCCGAAATGGGTCATTCAGCGATACAGATTACATGAAGCGGCTGAGAAAATGGCATCCGGATTTACAGATAACTGGCCTCAAATTGCCATGGATTTGGGGTACTTTGATCAGTCACATTTCATTAAAGATTTCAGAAAGATCGTGGGCCGGACCCCGAAAGATTATTTAGACAATCTTTAGGTCTCATATATAACTTGAAATATCAGGTAAGTAATAAGTTCAGAAGTGTTTGCACTGGGTTAGTAGCACAATACGCTTGACCGCAGCGGATAATTAGTGAAAAAATAGCTGTCTCAGGCAAAAGACTGCATCTTTTCAGAAAGATTTTCAATTTTTTCATTGCCAAAATATATCTTAGCCCAGATCTCAGTTGTCACAAGTTTAAACAGGAGGTTAGAATCTTTCATAATTTTCTCACTGATATACGGCATATCTTTTTTACTCCATTTCAACTGCTGTTCAACCCAACCATCATTTAAAAAATCGATGGTTCCGATCCAATGATCACTAGAAAAACCAAATCCGACTTTTTTCCTGTACATCAACTCCGGAGGTAAATAACGGGCGGCTAATTTCTTCAACAGAAACTTTGTGATACCGTCGCGATATTTGGCATGAGCCGGGAGATGCATTGCAAAATCTATTAATCTCGTATCCAAAAATGGAACTCTGGACTCTATGGATTTGGCCATGTTCATCCGGTCATTACATTTCAAAGAGATTCCCAGGTGAATGATGAAATCTTCAAAAGTTCGGGCCAGGTAAGCTCTGTCTTCAATATTTTTTAGAGGTTCCAACTTGTTCATAAAAGACTTTCGCAGGAGTTGTTTTTTTGCCTCTTCAATGAATATGATGTGTTGGGGAGGAATTTCTCCATACGGCGGATCCGGCGAAAGGTACCTGAATGGTTCCTTCTGAAGTTGATCCAGGTCTAATGGGGGATGAGATGGCAAGAACCTCATCAAGAATCTGGTTAATCGATTATCCGGAAATAATTTGCTCCTTTTTCTTCGAATTTTCCACATATCATATACAGATGCTTGCCAATGATAACCGCCAAAAAGTTCATCGGCACCTTCACCACAAAGCAAAATTTTAAAGCCATCTTTTTGAACTCTTTCAGCTACAGCAAGATGTAACATATTTTGTTTGAAGTAGATTGGTTCATCATTGTGGTAAGCGGCATAGGGCCACAGCCTCAGAAAATCTCTGCGTTTTACAGGAACAGTTCGTAACTCAATGTTTAAATGATTAGAAATTTGTTCTGCCCGTTCTTTTTCACTGATTTCTACACCTTCGACATCAGCAACATAGCCAACCAGATCCTGTTTATGTTGAGATGCAAATGCAGCCATTAAACTGGAATCAACCCCACCGCTGCACATAGCAGCAATAGGTACATCACTAATCATGTGCGAGTTGACACTTGCACGAACAATATGCTCTAATTCAGACATGAGACTCTCTGCTGAACTGTGTTGTTTATCCAGAATTCTTTCTACGTCTATATTCTGCTCAACGTCAAAAAAAGTGTATTCAGACACCTCACCAGCTTGAATTTGTAAAAGAGTACCGGGTTGCATCTCAGTAACTTTTTCAAAAGGTGTACTCCGGGCTAGTTTTGAATTTTTTAGATAATTCCCGACAGTGTGCATATCCGGCCTGCACTCAATGGATGGATGTTCAAAAAGAGCCTTTATCTCGGATGCAAAAATAGTATTTCCATTCTGCGTGGATAAGTATAGAGGTTTAATCCCGGCACTGTCACGGCCCAGCCAGAGTGTATCTGTTTTTAAGTTATGGTATGCAAAAGCAAACATGCCGTTAAACATACTCACAGCTTTTTTGGGTCCCCATATATGAAGAGCATAGAGTACAACTTCAGTGTCACATCTGCTTTTAAACTGAACTCCTTCTTTTATTAATTTTTTACGAATTTCCTGAAAGTTATAAACTTCGCCATTATAGCAGAGAACTCCTTTGCCATCGTTCGTTATAAATGGCTGATTACCATTCTCAGTCGTATCCAGAATACTTAGCCGCGTGTAACCCAGTGAAACATTCTTGTGCCTCCACAAACCTTGATCATCGGGACCTCGATGTGTTAATTTGGCGAGCATATTTGAAACAATCTCTGTCTTAGATACTCTGCCTGATGACTGGATGTAACCCGCTATGCCGCACATTTTTGTTAGGTATTTAGATTTGAAAGTTATTTCGCTAAATCAAATCAATCGGCTGACGTAACGCAAGAAAAATCTCCGTTAAATATTCTATTGCTATTGAATGCAATATCAACAGTATTTTTGAAAAACTAATCCTATTGATAATTAGCCCAAAAAAATTCATGCGAGTCACATTGATCGGGAGTAAAAAAATGAGGCACCGTTGGTCCGGGGTTATGATATTTTGATCAATCACACTTTATGAAATATTTCAATCAGGTCGGTGGCTAAACATCGACAAATTATTTGGAAAACCGACCTTTAAATAGACTCAGGGGAGCTTTAGGATATTGGATCTCAACATTTTAAAGAAATGCTCATAAGTTTCCTGTTTTTTTGAGAGTGAATTTAGAGAGAGAGAATAAATCATAAAATCGTCACGATTATGAAATATTCAAGCCTTGAGTTAGAAAAATATCTTCACGAAACCCAGGAGTACATCACGGAACTGTCCGAAGATCTCGGACATCCTAAAGAACAGCAGCGTGTAATGATTATTTGGCGTGCTGTGATGCGTGCGATCCGTGATCGAATTCAAATGTCAGAATCTTTGGATTTGATTTCACCGCTGCCCATGATTCTGAAGGGTATATATACAATGGGGTGGAAATATCATGAAACTCCGCCTTATGATTACACCACAATGGAAGAGATGAAATCGAGGGTTAAGACCCTTCAGGAACAATATGGTGAGACAGAGTTCAGCTGGAATAAGTCTACCGAGGAGATCATTTCCATTGTTTTAGATTCGCTGGAGAGATACTTCTCAGAAGGCCAGATGGACCATATCCGAACTCAGCTTCCTGAAGAAGTTGAGGAAGTACTTGTTTAGTTCCAACGAATTTTGGCAAGTTTCAGAAGTGTTTCCCCTGGGTAAGAAGCACAATACTCTCATCCAGAGCGGTGAGGGAATGATCTACTTCCGGGTGTATATCTATTTCGTCGTATTGTTTAAGTCGGGTCTCTTTTTTGTTATGATGATACATCAAATCACCACTCAAAACTAACAATTTGGTGGGTTGATGCGTTTTGTGGTCTTGTAGTTTCATTCCCTTCTTAAAACCAAAAACCAATACTTTAAAATGATCACCGGTATGAAATGCTTTAGCTACAGGTCTGTTGGATGATTCGAGTTGTTCGAGAACTTTTTTGATTACCATAATTCGCTCCACTCTGAGTATAAAATTGTTGTACTTAAATGTATTGATCTATTTTTAGTATGAGAATTTTATTTGATATCACAAAAAAGTGAATGAAATTTTTATTAAAAACTGAAGATGGATTTTCAGAAATCATTCCGCTAACGAGGGCATCAAGATTTGCAGGGCTGAACGCAGATCTAATTGATATTTATTGATGTTGAGTTATGATCGGTGACAAATCATGTAATATTCTTACAGAGTCGATAATCAGGAATTGCCAATCTCATAAATCGACTGAGAAATAAATTCGCCGCTTTTCAATTCTTTTGCGCGAATAGAAAGTGAATACCATCCAAAAAAAATAAATATCCTGATTATGAACTCACGAATTATGCAATACATGATGATACTGGCTATGACATTTTTAATCTATGTGCCGAACGGCTATGCCCAACACTTGAATTATAGCGATCAACTTTCACTTTCAGTAGGAGCTTCAGTCGGTTATGCACCTGTTTTAAGTTTTGGTGATTATGATGATTCCGGTACCACGGTAGGTATTTTTGGCGATCTCCAATATCAAAATTTTATTGGCCAGCTTGATTTTATCTACGTGGTATCTGAAACAGTAGGCAGTGAAAACTTTTCAAGTGGTATGGGTTTTTTTGGCTCACTGGGTTACAAATATATTGCAGCTGAAAAAGTTCACATTCCACTTATGGCAACAGGGGGGGCATCCATTATTGAGTATCAAGCTTTCAGTACCTATAAGGATGTCAGTCCTCAAGTTGGCCTTACCATTGCACCACATTACATCCTAAATCCCGGAACGTCAATTTATGGAGCCTTTCGATATATGCACGGGTTTAAGGGAAGTGAAGAAAGCTCTGCAATAGATGTGATGGGAATTACAGTTGGTTTGCGTTTTACACTTTTATAAAAACCTTTTTGGACCCACCCTAAGTCCCGCATTATTTCCATTAAAAAACGCTCAAAAGTAGATGGGTTTTTCTTAAAAGTGATATCTCATCATAAGATCGGGTCAAAATATTCACCGGTATCTCATCGCTTTGCGCGTATAGAGGTAACCCATTTTTTAAACTAAATATTCAATGTCATGAAAGCTTTAAACCAACCATTATCAAAGAAGGTCCGAGATTTATTTTTCTTATTCAGTTTATTATTCGTCATCAGTACTGCTTGCAGCGATAACGGAGTCGGTCCCGAAGAGGAGGAACCGGAGATTATTGAGGACCAGGAACTGAGTATTACCTCCTCTTCAGCAGGGAAAAATGAGGGTAATGCCCGGTGGACAGAATACGCGGCTACAGATATTGGAAATCAGCGAATGTTATCGCGAACGACTGTAAATGTAGCAGGACCCGGCGATACAAAAAGTGCAACCGCAGTCGGCTATGCAAGATTTTATGCAAAGGCAGATGAAGCCTCCTTACTGGTAGATATCAACTGGAAGGGGACATTGCTATCGGCGATCAATCTTTCATCAAGCACAGAAATGATCGTACATCTCCGAGTTCGTCATATGAATCCAAATGGCAGTACCGGTTCAGAAATTTTTTCACGTCAACTTGAACGTGATGGAATTGGCAGTGGGCTTAAAGCTCTCCAAAAGTTAGATGTAGAGAGCAGTATTCGTGAATCCTATGAGTTGAATCTTACCAAGGATGAACTTTACAGAGTTGAGGTATCACTGCAGTGTAAATTGCAAGTTGATATTGTTTCCTTCTCTCTCGTGGATTGTAATGCCGAATCGGATAACCGGGGAGTATTTGTGGAGCAGTTGAAGGTGATGTATGAGTAGTGATTGATTTATCGATCTAAAGATGTAGCGACGTAGCGATTCTCAATCTGTTTTCTCAAATCGCTACGTCGGAAATCGAATATCTCAAAAATTGTTAAATCAAAAGAAATGCGAACCGATATATTAAGCGCGATGGAACGGAGTGGTTAAAGTTGAAAAGCAATGAATTGTATAGACAACTTTTCAGTTTCACCGGCTATTTGAGGCACATTCATTCATTGCGTTTGTTTATCAACAACAGCAGGTTCAAACTGACATAAAACCATTCATCAGACATCTGTCTCATGGACCGACAGTTCATCGAAAATCAGCACCATCACTGTTTTTCCATCAGAATCCATTATTAAAAAGGAGTCTTTATATTGTTTTTCGTATAGAGTCTGATCTTTAATACTTAGTTTCCCAAAAAAGCATCTCTTTTCTCATCCTGCCCAGTCTCCTCATATAATTCCACCAACCGCTCTCGGGCATTCTCAGTTTCAATATGTTCTTCACCCAGCACTTCCAATAGAATCTCATATCCTTTCAGGTAGTTCTGTTCGGCTTCGTTCATTTGGCCCATATATTTGTACACATTGCCGATTGCTTCGTAGCTGTAAGCTGTTTCGGGGTGGAGTTCGCCGTATACTTGCACTTCAATATCCAGCGCTTTGTTGTAGTATTCCAACGCCTCTTCATATCGCTCCATGTCGCTAAAAGTGGTGGCCAGGTTTGCGAATGATTGAGCCGTTTCGCTGTGAATATCTCCATAGAGTTCAATCCGGCGGTCCAGTGCATATTGGTGGTATTCGAGGGCTGCTTCAAAATCACCGAGATTATTACGGGTATTGCCCAGGTTATTGTAGATCACCGGAATGGCGGGATGCTCTTCACCAAAAGTCTCAATGTATATATCGAGAATCTCCCTAAACATTATTTCAGCATTTTCATATTCTCCCTGAGAAAAATAGAAGTTTGCATACTCATTCATTGCCAAAGCCGTGTGTGGATGCCGTTCCCCGCGAACTTGTTTTGCAACTTCTATAGCTTCCGCTATATAGGGTTCTGCTTCTTCGGATTTCCCCAAAAGATTCAGCGAATATCCAAGATTGGATAGGTAATTAATGACACGTGGATGATCATCTCCCTCAATAGCGCGTAAGGTTTCGACCGCTTCCCGATAATTGGAAACGGCTTTTTCATATTCACCCCTGTTTTCATGAATCATGCCGAGACTGTTGACAAGTGACGCCGCTTCCATCACAGACTGATTGTCCGTGCCGGTTTCAAAAATCCTGAGAGCTTCAGTATAAAGTTCTTCTGCCTGGTCTATTTGACCGGTTCGGAGTTTCAAAAATCCGAGCCGCTGGAGTGTTAATCCTATGGCCGGATCATTCGGATCAAGGGTAGATCGGCGAATTTGTAATGCGGCAGTAAGCAAAGAGTCACCTTGCTCAAAATGGCCATCCTGAACATAAATATGGCCGATATTATGGAAGCTATTAGCGATTTCATTATGATCATTTTCATAGATATCCTGTTTAATCGCTAACGATTTTTTATAGATTTCCTCCGCTTTTTCTGTATTCCAAAGGTTCAGATAAGCCTCGGCCAAAACATCGTACATTCGAGCCAGGATTTCGGGATCGTTTTGAAGATCTTCTTCGATCTGTTCAGCTCCTCGATCCAACATGGTGAATGCTGTGAGTGTATCACCACGAGAGAGAGCGGGATCGGTCAGTTCAAACAATCCCTGTAAAAATCCGGCAATCTGTTCTGATGTTTCGGCCTCCTGTTGAGCTCGTTCAGTTTCTTTTTGGAGCTCATTTGTATACAGCAAGACCACTGCCGCCAAGGCAATAAAAGCAAATATTCCAATAAGAGATGCCGCGCGATTTCGTTTCATCCATTTATTGAACCGATACATTGGTTTTACAGAGTAAGAGGAAACAGGGCGGTTCTTCAGCCACGCGTCGATCTCTTCTCCAAAGTCAGAGGCATTTTGAAAACGACCGGAGGAATCGTTTTGCATCGCCTTCTCACAGATAGCTGCCAGTTCTTTATCAAATGGTTTTGGGTGAGAATTTCTTGATCTGAACTCCTCTTTTGGATGAGAACCGGATATCAATTGATGCAAAATCACACCCAGGCTGTAGATATCTGTGGCCGTAGAGGTGGATTCGCCGTTGAGCTGTTCAGGTGAGGCATAGGCTCGTGTCATCGCTTTAATACCGGCTTGATCCGCTTCTGATTCATCCATGATCTGTGAAATTCCAAAATCCAGAAGTTTCACCAACGGTTTACTATCGTCGCCGGTCACCATGATGTTGCCGGGTTTCAAATCCCGATGCACGACTAAATTTTTGTGAGCGTATTGAACGGCCTCAGTTACATCGAGAAAAAGCTCAAGTCGTTTTTCTATAGAAAGGTTGAGCCGGTCGCAGTAGGTGAGAAGATTTTCGCCCTCCACATACTCCATAGCAAACCATGGGTGATCTTTGCCGGTCATTCCGCCATCCACCAGCCTCGCGATATGTGGATGTTGTAAACGTGCTAAAATTTTTCGCTCTGATTCGAACCGGCGAATCGCCTGTTCAGAACCCATTCCAATTTTTATCAGTTTCAAAGCAACAGTTTGATCAAAACCGCCCTCCACACGATGAGCTAAATACACACTACCCATTCCACCGGAGCCAATCGTCTTTGCAATTAGAAAGGGACCGATCTGTTCACCTTCATGATCGATAAGTTGTGAGATATCAAGCTGGTCGATGGCAAATCCATCTATCAGAGAGGTATCGTCAGAGTCCGCGGCCAAAAGTGACATCAACTCTTCAAAAAGAAGAGGGTCTTCCGTTTTAACAGATTCAAGGCGCTCAATTCGGGTGTCCTGATCTAAATCAACAAGCTCTTTGAAGAGTGACTGGACACGATGCCATTGGTCTGGGTTCATGGTTTAAATGTTTGATTTTTTAGATGGCAAAAATATATTCTCCACTCTTGAGAGGGGAAAATGAAATGAGTGTTTAGCGAATGAACTCGGGGTGTGTTTCCTGGGTACCGGCATAAGCGTGAACCCACCACTGATGGTTTCACAGAACGTTTCACCATCTGTCCCCTCCCAAGAGGGGAGATTTCCGTTCTTATACTACACGCGCGAAAATGATCTTAAATGGCGAAATCAAATACAATCATTAAATCCGAAAACAGAAATCTCAAAAATCGATAAATCAATAAAAATCCACCCAATTAATGTCTGTAAAACATCTGATCTAACGATTTAAAGATTTAGCGACGTAACGAATTCCGATTTGTTGGGATCAACCCAACTCCCGTTTCAACCATGCTCGTGCAACACGCCAGTCATATCTCACTGAATGCTCGGTACCGCCAACCACATTTGCTATCTCTTTGTACGTGAGTCCGCCAAAAAAACGATATTGCACAATTTTGGCCTGACGTTCATTCATTTCCTCCATTTTTTGAAGAAGTTCTTCAAGGTCCAGCAATTCAGTTAGTGGCGCTTCATACGGTGTCATTCCATCGTTAAAAGTCACTGCCTGCTCTTTTCCTCCTCGTTTTTGGGCATTCTTTTTTCGAGCATAACTGACTAAAATTCGGCGCATTGCAAGAGCGGCAACAGCTAAAAAATGGGTCCGATTATTAAAATCTGCTTTTTCCTGATCCACCATTTTAAGATATGCTTCGTTTACCAAAGCAGTTGTTTGGAGAGTATGCCCGGCACGCTCTCGCCGCAGTTGATAATGAGCCTCGTTCCGGAGATGATCGTAAACCAGGGGATAAATCTCTTCAACAAGATTGGAATCCTCATCTTGTAATCTGTTGAGTAACAATGTGATATCCTGGTTCTGATTGCTCATTGATAATTCGGCAGGTTAGGCTTAAAAAGGTATAATCTATGCGAATTCGGTCAAATCTACAATTCCCAATCTTCACAAATTCGTTTTTTAATCACTCGACTCGGAGTACAAGTAGATCGTTCGGAGGATGGTCTGGTTGTACTGAACGTGGAGGTGCAGATCTTTATCAGGGAACTCAACTCTGCCAATCGTTTCAGCGCTGTAAGGCCAAAGCCGTTGATGAAGCCTGTAGTGAAAGGAGGTTTTTGAAAAAGTGGGAGGAACTTCAACAGTGAACCGTTTCCGGGTAAAAGTGCTGTCAATGCGAATATTTTGGGTTCTGACCTGCCCGTTTGGGATGTCAAACTCACGAAAGGATTCAGTGATGAGTGAATCGATCTGTCGTGGAGATTCCAAGTGATAAACCGGTGTGGGGTCAGAAATATATAACAGGTAGATGGATAGCGTACAGGAGATCAATAACAGGAGAACAATCATACCACGTTTTCTCAAAGATGTTATGTTACTTAATATTCCCAATATTTTGATTCCTTCTGATTTCAGTGTTTGTACAATCCGTTTGGGGCTTGTACTTTATTTTTCTCCCCCTGAGGGGAGTACTCCGTCAGCAGACGGAGGGTGGGTTTTTTTCTCCCGCTGTAAATGAAACGACCTGTTATCATGCCCTCGACTTCTCGGGGCTGACAGCATTGACACATTACACCGAATGCTTCAAGGACCTGCGGACGCTTGAAGGTTCTCGTTTGACCACAAGTTAACAATAGATTTACTCTGATGGGATACCGCTTTGAGAAGATTACCGGGAAAAAGGAGATCGATCTTTTTCACTCCTTTCCGTTTGAAATTTATAAGAATGAACCAAACTGGATTCCGCCCCTTCGTTTTGAGATCGAGAATATTTTTGATCCGGACAAAAACTCCTTTTTTGAAAAGGGAGAGTGTGAGCGATACCTGATGTTCGAAGGAGATCGGCTTGTGGCACGCTTCGCCGTAATGAACCACTCCGAACGGGATGCCGTATTCGACCCAAAAATGGGCGGACTTGGATTTGTAGAGCTGATTAATGATCAGTCTGTAGCCCATGGCATGATTGACTTTGTCAAACAATGGCATGCCGACCGCGGTTATAAAGCGTTTCGGGGTCCGATTAACTTTGGCGAGAACATTAATTACTGGGGGCTGTTGGTTGAGAATTTTGAGGAGCCGCCCATCTATGGAATGTTTTACCATGCGCCTTACTACAAACAACTCCTTGAAAATACAGGTGCCGAAAAACTGGACGATCATTGGAGCTATAAACGTGAGTTCGATAAACCGCTGCCAAGTCGATTAGTGCGAATAACCGACAGGATTGAGAGCCGGCCCAGGGTACGTTTGCGATCTATCGATATGAATAACCTGGAGCGGGATGCTGAATATATTCGAGAAATCTATAACGAAGCATGGCGCGACCAGGATATTGCCGAAAGAGAACAACAGTTTAATGAACTGGGCCGGGATGAAGTACAGGAGATGGTTCAAAAGCTAAAAAAAATTATGATTCCCGACAGTGTGATCATTACGTTTGTGGGGGATGAACCGGCCTCCTTTGTCGTCTGCGTACCCGATCTGAATGAGATCTCTGCCGAGACGAAAGGCCGCCTGAGCTGGTGGCATTATCCAAAAATTATGCGTTTCAAGAAACGGGCTAAACATCTCCGAACAACTGTTTACGGAACACTTCCCAAATACCGGAAGATGGGGCTCGAGGCGTTGACGTTTGTCCGCGGAATTCAGATGACTAAAGCTGCCGCACCCACGCTTGAATATTTGGAGGGAACGTGGGTCAGCGAAAAAAACTGGCTGATGCAGCGAAGTTTAGAAGCATTGGGGTGTTATCATCACAAAACCCATCGGACATATCGGTGGGAAATTGAGTGATTAATAATGGGTAGGCGCAGGTGACGCACACTGAACAACTGAGCCCGTTCGGTCAAAAAATAAACCACAGTAAGTTATATTGAATCACAAATCTGAACGATCAAACCTAAACCATTGATTACCCGTATGATGATCGAGGAATCAAATTGATAAAATCAGGAACCCATGGAAAAAGATCGTTCACTGAAAAACGCACTCAGGGATAAAACGTCAGCAGAAAACAAGGGGAATGTTAAATTACGGGAGAACGAAGCAAAGCCGGTCAGTCAGGAATCTGAGACTCCCAAAGAAGATATCATTGACAAACTCTTAAGAGGGATTCTCGCATTTTTTGGGGCGATATTTTTTGGAGCTGTAATTTCAGGAATTATGGAAGTTGCACAAGGGTGGCAAATCACCTTTGGTAGCCTGCCGATGATTACGATCACAGCTATACTTTATTATCCTACCTATAAAGCTCTTACATGGATGGGGTTTTTTAGGCAGCGGTGACAGATACAAGTGACGCTGCACTGAGAGATGAGCCGGATGTTGATGTAGAACTCTTATTTGCAAGTAGGCACTCATTGAAATATTCAAAATATTTGAATGCCGAATCAATTTGAACTATGTTTGATGCTTCAATTAATAAAACTGCATTGGCTAGAATCTGTCGGTCATAAAACCTTTACCATTCTTTGATAAAACATTGATTGGGCAGTCTTGTTAGCTTGATGGATTCTGTAAGAGTTTTTACTCATCAATAATGAAAATTGTAGTCATTCAGCACGAGAAGGATTTCCAAGGGGAACAGCGTGTTTACTTTATAGAAGTGATTGCCAGGTGCTGGCGTGAAGCCGGGCATGAAGTCGTTTTTATAAATGGCTTGCAAAAAAATATAGAGGCTGACCTGGCTATTATGCATGTAAATCTTTCTGTCGTACCGGATGAATATGTACGATATGCAATGCAATTCCCGGTTACTCTCAACCTAAGTGTCACAGATATTCGGAAACGAACAATCAGTCAATACCTGGTTGAACCGAATGATGACTATGACGGGGACGTAATTGTGAAGACCGATAAAAATTGTGGAGGGATACCCGAGGCAAAGATCTATAATCAAGCTTTGCCAAAGCGGCGTTCGGTAATGAGATTTGCAAGAAAAGTTGTCCGTAAAACAAGAAATGCCGGGATAAAATTAAACTTGATTAATACCGATTCCAGGCGATACGTTAAAACGGAATACAGGGAATCGTTCAGTGTCTTTGAGCATAAAGATCAGGTACCTGAATACATCTGGAATGACGAAGACTGGATAGTTGAACAATTTCTGCCTGAAATTGAAGACTCTCGATTTGTGATTCGCAACGCTTATTTTCTGGGCGACAAGATGATCTGTTTCAAAACGGTTGGTTCAGATCCTATTGTAAAAGAGGATAAACATTTGAGGTCTAAGAAAATAAAAATGCCCAAAAAAATCATTCATTTAAGAAATAAATTTGGGCTAGACTATGGCAAAATTGATTTTGTAATGAACAACGAGGAACCGGTTTTATTGGATATCGGCAAAACGATTGGAGGAGGGGATTTTGGTCGTGACACTGCAATCATTCTTGCAGAGGGAATCCACAGTTACCTCGTCACTGAAAATGAGGTGTGTTCATAGATGGTGGGACAAGTACTGTCACGAACGAAAGAACCGGTGTTTTTGATGAATCCTCCATTAACACTGGAGACCAATATTCCCAACAACCGCACTATGTCTCTGCTTTCGGATGAAGAGCGGAAAATTGATTTCAACCGGGCGATGGATCAATGGCTCACATTGTATCGAAGTTTGAGTAATAATGCGCTGGTTTACCTGCTCCCTTCATCAAAACAACTTCAGGATCTGACGTTTGTATCAAACATCGGCGTGATTCTCAACCACCTTGAAAACCCGGTTGCAATTGTATCTAATTTCAGGGCAGAGGGACGACAGGGAGAATCAGCTGTAGGCAATAGTTTTTTTAGTGAACTTGGGTACGAAGTCCATATGCCGGGTTCTTATTTTGAGGGCGAGGCGGATTTTAAACACCTGTCCGGTAATGTCTATTTTGGTGGGTATGGTTTACGGTCCTCCAAAGAGTCGCATCAATGGATGATCGACCAATTTCAAGCTGAAGTGATCTCCATCAAACTGGACGACCCTCATCTTTTTCACCTTGATTGCGCTATGTTTGTACTTGATGAGGAAACAGTTCTTCTGTGTACATCGATTTGTGATAAAGAAACCATTCGTTCCATTGAAAAGCACTGCCGGATTATTGACGTGCCGATTGATCTTGCATACCGGGGTGCTACAAACAGTGTTCGCTGCGGATCAACAATCTTGACAGAATCCCGTGTTGAGAATCTAAAAAAGGGCGATCAATATTTTGAAGTTGAAAAGAAAAAGAGAGCATTTATGGAAAAGATTGCCGGCGAGAAAGAGTTAGAGCTCTCATTATTTGATTTGAATGAGTTTCATAAATCAGGGGCCATGTTATCCTGTTTAGTATTACCTATCCGGATGCGCAATCTGCAATGAATATTGAAAATAAATTCGCTGCCTGAAAGCACTCTGATAATCCATAAGCAAATAGACAGGTATATCTGAATGGGGTTTTAAAGATTGTCACGAAAAACACCTTCACGTAAATTTAATGTTTCTTTTGTAATTAGAGAGAAGAGTTCAATTAGAACCTTTTTGAGGAGATCAAGTCGTATCAAATAAAAAAGGATAGATGACATGAGAAAAATTTTTAAAATTATTGCGATAATCATCGGCGTTTTGATTCTCATTGTTCTGTTCCTCGCCGGTGGTTTAATCTTATATACATCTGTAGCTCCCTCACCGGATCCCAAATCCTATAATGAATACTGGCCTGAAAACCTCACGTACGCGGAAGCAGATGAGATCGCCGTTGACCTTGTATCTCAGATGACATTTGAAGAAAAGCTCGGTCAAATGACCGGGGATATGTCTTTTCTTGATATTGCAAGCGGACTCACATCAGTTTTGGTGTTTGAGAAGATTCCCATCGTTGCGTCGGGCGAAAACGAGCGATTGAACATTCCTCCGTTCACATTTACCGATGGCCCCAGGGGAGTTGTAGTGACGGAGGCAACGGCATTTCCCGTCGCAATGGCACGCGGGGCTACCTGGGATCGGGATCTTGAATTTCAAGTCGGAGATGCGATCGGGAAGGAAGCACGAGCCGCCGGTGCGAACTATTTTGGGGGTGTTTGTATCAATTTGTTAAGGCATCCGGCGTGGGGACGAGCACAGGAAACCTTTGGAGAAGATCCATGGCACCTTGGGAAGATGGGTGTGTCGCTGATCAATGGAGTTCAACAGCACAACGTGATGGCATGCGCCAAGCACTATGCGTTAAACAGTATCGAAGAATCACGGTTCAAGGTAGATGTATCTGTGGATGAGCGAACGCTTCGGGAAGTTTATCTTCCACATTTTAAAATGGCTGTTGATGCAGATGTTGCATCCATCATGAGTGCCTATAACAAGGTTCGCGGCGAGTTTGCGGGGCAAAACCGGTACCTGCTGACCGATATTTTGCGTAATGAGTGGAATTTTGAGGGTTTTGTAACCTCAGATTGGCTATTTGGTTTACGCGACGGGGTAAAAGGTGTGAATGCAGGATTGGATATAGAGATGCCGCTTGATCAACATTACACACCTGAAGAATTAAAACCGGCTATTGAGTCGGGTGAAATTTCCATAGATCAAATTGATGAGATGGTTCGCCGTGTGGTTCGAACAAAACTACTTTACATCACAAATACCGATACCCAGGAGTACACTGATGAAATCCTGGCATCTGAAGAGCACCAGCAACTTGCACTGGAAGTGGCTGAAAAAAGCATGGTATTGTTGAAAAACGATGATGATTTTCTTCCGTTATCCGCCGGTGAGATTGAATCTCTTGCAGTAATCGGGGAGATTGCTGATTCAGATCACACGGGAGATCGCGGAAGCAGTGGTACGCATCCGCCATATATCATTACCATGTTGAAAGGACTACAGGACTACAGCAACGGTAGTTTTGAGGTTATTTTTGACGACGGTACAGATATTGAATCAGCCAGGCAAGCGGCGGAACGAGCAGATGCAGTGGTGTATGTAGTTGGATATAAATCTGAGGATGAAGGTGAATATATTACATCCGGTGATCCTGAAGTTGCTCCTGAAAATCAATGGGGAGAAGGTGGTGACCGACCAAATCTATTTTTGAAACCGCATGATCAAAACCTGTTGATGGAATCACTACCTGTAAATCAAAATTCTGTTGTTACTCTGATTGGAGGAAGCGGAATTATGACGAATACCTGGGATCAATTGACACCATCAATCTTAATGGCTTGGTACCCTGGTATGATGGGTGGTGAAGCTCTGGCGAATATTCTGTTTGGAAAGGTAAATCCAAGTGGAAAGTTACCATTGAGTATTCCAAAAGATGAAGAACACCTTTCTTTTTTCCAGGCAGATATCGATTCTATTCATTATGGATATTATCACGGATATACCTTGCTGGATAAGGAAAATAATGAACCTGCATATCCATTTGGGTTTGGATTGAGTTACTCGAATTTTGAATACTCGAATCTTCAGTTAGATAAAACCCGGCTTGCAGAGAGCGACACCCTGTTAGTTTCGGTGGATGTTACAAATACAGGTGAGATGACGGGAGAAGAGGTCGTTCAACTTTATATCGGTTTTGAAAATTCAATGGTTGAACGTCCTGTTAAACTCCTCCGTGGATTTGAAAAAGAAAGACTCAATCCAAGACAGACAAAAACAGTTAGTATTCCTGTTGCTGCAAAAGACCTTGCATGGTACAATCCTGATGTTAAAGCCTGGGAGGTCGAAAATATGCAGTATTCGGTGTTTATTGGAGGTTCATCGAATTGGGAGGCCTTGCTGCAGTCTGATTTTACAATACAGTAATTGCTTGGAATTCTAAGAGACCAAAACGGGAAAAGTAGTGAATAGATGCCAAAAATGATGGGATATAAGTTACGTTTTGGCTAAAACTTGTGCCGGTAAAGGGGCTGAAGCCTAACGCCAGTCGGGATGAAGATCTTTTAAAAAATCATTTAACAGTTCTTCTTTCATAAGTTCCACTGCTGATGTAGTTTGCAGTATACGTCAATTTAAAATTCACGTTAAAAGTATGCTGGATGGAAGTTCGCTGATGTACTATGTGTTCTTAGCAGGAGTCGTCTCAGCCGGGGTGTATGTTTACTTTTTTTATGGATTGAATGATTGGTGGAGAAAGGTATATCGATCCGGACTCTTTGTTGTTGGCCTCATTTTAATTTACGGATTGATCTACCAGTGGGGGATGGCCGTTTTTGAGGGATTTGAAAAAAGTTACATCCACTCGCTCCAGGTCGTCATAGAATCCGTTACAACGGCGGGTTATGGTGGAGATTCTCCATGGACCAGCGACTTTATGAATATTTTTGTGATATGGATGAATATGACCGGTGTGATACTTGTATTCCTGGCGTTTCCTCTTTTTGTATTACCTATGATCCGAGAAGCCATACAGCCGCGCCCTCCCGAAGAGTTGAACCTTGAAGATCATGTGATTATCTGTTCCATATCCCGAAGAGCTTCTATCTTGCGGGAAGAACTCCAATCGAAATCGATACCCTATGTGATTGTTGATATTGACGAGGAAGCTGTTTTAGATCTGCATGAAGATGGTGTTCCCGTTTTGCTTGGCAATCCATCGGATGAAGATGTCCTGAAAGCTGCAAATATTCACAAAGCCCGGGCCTTAGTTGCCGACATGGATGATGAAAATAATGCATTAATTTGCCTTGCGGGACGAGCACTGGATAAAGACCTGAAAATCTTGAGTGTAGCTACTGAAGAGAATATGATTCCATATCATCGATATGCTGGAGCCACTCATGTAATCCTGCCACGCCGAATCTTGGGAAAAAGCCTGGCTGAGAGGGTAGTGGTTTCTATTACAGAAGATTTGCAGGGAGTTACTCAATTGAGTGATGAACTTGAGCTGACCGAAATTCTCATCGAGCCGAATAGCGATATTGTCGGGAAAACGATCGAGAAATCTGAGATTCGTGAACGATATGGAGTGAATATAATCGGTGCATGGTTTTCAGGAAATTTTGTTTCTAATCCTAAACCCGACCAGGTGATTACCGATCATACAATTTTGCTGCTGGCGGGATCTCATGATCAACTCACCGAGTTTCGGGCAAAAACAGTTTCAAAACTTCACCAGGCAGAAGGCCCGGTAATTGTAGCCGGACTAGGTGTAGTGGGAGGGACTATTTCCGAACTTTTCAGAAAAAGGAAGATTGATTTTTTAGTGGTCGACAAATCAGAAAAGGAGGGAGTAGATCTTGTTGGCGATATCACAGAAGAAGAGGTTTTGAAAAGGGCCGGCATTGATAAAGCATCTACAATTATCCTGGCGGTGAATGATGACAGAACTGCTATTTTTACCACGCTTGTTTTGCAACAAATGAATCCCGATGTAGAGATTATTGCCCGTGTGAATGACGTGGATAACACCGGTAAAGTTTATCGAGCCGGGGCTGACTATGTACTCTCTCTGCCAACTGTTACCGGCAGAATGCTCTTTTCCATGTTGATGGAAGATGACGAAATCCTATCCACGGATACGATGTACGAAGTTGTACGAACCGAGGCTCCAAAATTGAGTGGAGAAACCCTCCAGGATGCAAATATTCGGGCCGAAACAGGCTGTACAGTTGTAGCGGTTGAGAGGAATGGAGAACTCATTTCAGAGCTGCAACCTGACTTTCAACTTCTTGAAGAAGATCAGCTCATTGTCGTTGGAAGTGATGAAACCATCAATAATTTCCGAAAAAAATATACATGACGCAGCTTGCTCAAAATCGATAGCAGGTTTTGAAGGATGCCATTCTATTTTAAGCCATTAAAAAAGCTTAATTTAAAATTGATCTCAATATTATTTGGGTTACATTAAATAAAAGAGATTTAATATTACAGAGGGATAGAACCATGGAGAGATGTTATCCTCATAAAAAAACTTACCTTTTTTTAGTAATTCTCACTTCAACCTTCGTGTTTTTCGCATTTACTGCACTCGATTACACGGATCATAATAAAACAAGCAATTCCACAGAGATATCTGATTCAGTTGATGAGATGAATTCGGTTGTTCCACAATCACCACTTTCAGGTAAAGAACTTTACATGCAGGCCTGTGCGAATTGTCATGGTGTGGATGGTAAAGGAGGGTCTGTAAAACAACTCGGTTTGCAAACACCGCCCCCCGATTTTACGGATTGTGATTTTGCGAATCGTGAACCGGACGGGGATTGGGTAGCCGTAGCACATCAAGGCGGACCCACCCGGGGTTTTTCAACGGAGATGCCGTCATTTGGGGAAGCACTGACCGTTGAGCAACTTCAAAAAATAATGAATCATGTTCGAACATTTTGCAGAAATGATAACTGGCCAAGAGGCGAGCTGAACCTTCCAAGAGCATTGGTGACTGAAAAAGCCTACCCGGAAGATGAAGCTGTTATCTCTTCATTTATTGATATAGAAAATGAAGGTGCATTAACCAACGAAATTGTTTATGAACAACGGTTTGGGGCACGCAATCAAATAGAGATCGTACTTCCGTTCGGTTACAGCCAAATGCCGGGTGGCAGCTGGAGTGGCGGCCATTTGGGGGATATGGCCGTTGGTGTGAAACGTGTATTTTATCACAATTACAATAGCGGTACAATCTTTAGCCTGACTGGCGAAGCAATTTTACCGACGGGTGATAGAGCAACAGGCTTTGGGAAAGGAACCACGGTTTTAGAACCCTTTGCATCTTTCGGACAGCTTTTGCCGGCGGGTAGCTTTTTGCATGTACAATCAGGACTTGAGTACCCTGTTCTGCAAGAAAAAGCTGAAAATGAGGCTTTTTGGAGGGCAGCATTGGGCAAGAGTTTTAATCCCAATCCGTGGGGACGTACGTGGTCACCCATGGTGGAAGTGCTTGGCTCTAAAGCGTTAGAGTCCGGTACTGAAGTTCATTGGGACCTGGTTCCTCAAATGCAGATCACACTCAATAAACGCCAACATGTAATGCTGAATATTGGTTATAGGATTCCGGTGGATGATACCAGCAGAGATTCACAAGTGATGGTATACATTCTTTGGGATTGGTTCGATGGAGGTTTTTTTGAAGGATGGTGAACGGAAGAGATGAATTATCAAGTAGAATAACAGTTTAATCAATGGGAGAAAGAGATGTATAAAAACCTGATGATCATAATTTCACTTCCAATTTTGACGATGGCTTTAGGCATCAGTATTAATAATTTTCGAACTGAGAATCCTGAACCTGGACCACAAATTCACGGGATGGAACTCGCAACTGCACAACAGATGCTTCTTTTCTCAACGGGTGATAACTGTATGAACTGTCATAACAATTTAGTATCTCCGTCGGGCGAGGATATCTCTTTTGGGAGCAATTGGCGGGCCAGCATGATGGCGAATTCTGCACGCGATCCCTATTGGCATGCAGCAGTTCGGCGAGAAGTGATGGATCACCCCGAATCCCAGGCTGCTATTGAAAATGAATGTTCAACCTGCCATATGCCAATGGCCCATACACAGGCTCAGGCCATGGGCGAGATGAGCCGGGTTTTTGCAAATCTTCCGGCGAATCAAGCCATATCCCAACAAAATATACTGGCCGTTGATGGGGTATCATGTACCACATGCCATCAAATACAACCTGATAATTTTGGAGAGCGGGAAAGCTTTGTCGGTGGTTTCATCATTGACACTGAAAAACCGATGGGTCAGCGAGAAATTTACGGTCCTTATACAGTGGATCAAGGGCGATCAAGAATTATGCACTCTTCTTCCGGTTTTATGCAGGTAGAATCGAAGCATCTGATAGAATCGGAAATGTGTGCAACTTGTCATACACTTTACACTCATACTTTGGGACCCGAAGGAGAAGTGATTGGCGAACTTCCTGAACAGGTTCCATACCTCGAGTGGAAACACAGTAGTTTTGTAGACGATCAGAGTTGTCAATCCTGCCATATGCCCGAAGTGGAGGGGAGCACCGCGATCTCATCCGTTTGGGGGCAACCACGTGAAAATGTCTCAAAACACTCATTCAGAGGCGGTAATTTCTTCATGCAGAGTATGCTCAATCGCTATCGGGATGAACTTGGAGTGCAGGCGTTACCGCAGGAGATGGACGCTGCTATCAACCGAACGATCAATCACCTTCAAACGAAGTCAGCCTATATTTCAATTAGTAATACAGGAGTGGCTGGTGATGAATTGGTTGTTGATGTGGATGTCGAAAACCTTGCCGGGCATAAACTTCCAACGGCATATCCTTCAAGGCGGACCTGGATACATTTTACAGTAACAGATCAGAATGAAAATGTAGTATTTGAATCGGGTGCTGTTCAACCAAATGGATCCATTGCCGGTAATGATAATGATCGTGATGCAAGCAGTTACGAGCAGCACTATTCAGAAATCACCGATGAGGATCAGGTTCAAATTTATGAGGCAATACTTGCCGACCCTGAAGGCGAGGTCACAACCGGGCTTTTGACAGCTATCACGTACATCAAAGACAACCGAATCTTGCCGAAAGGGTTCGACAAAACTACAGCTGATGAAGATATCGCAACGTACGGGTCTGCAGATCAGGACGACAATTTTATCGGAGGAGGTGATCGAATTCGATATCGGGTGAACGTACAGGATTCAGGTGGTCCACTTCAAGTAACAGCTGAGTTGTACTATCAGCCCATTGCTTATCGGTGGGCTCAAAACCTTGATACATACGAGGCAGCCGAGACAAATCGGTTTGTAGGTTATTACAACTCAATGTCTGAATTTTCATCCGTTGTTCTGACCTCTACAAAAATGTCGATAAATAATTGAAGCCACTCATTCTGAAATAGGTGCAGTCACACAGCCTGGTGCAAGAGTTTAGCGCAGCGTCACTTGCACCATTGGTGGCCCTCATTTTTCAGCCTACTCAGAGTATTTGTGATTCCACCATTCGGGCTGATCTTTCAGATATTTATCGAACCAGGAAATGATACTTGATTTCCAGAGCTTGTATTTGTTGTAATCCAATATATGGTGGTCCTGTCCGGCTACTTCAACAAGTGCCGTCTCTTTCCCAAGCAGCTTAAGGGCGGTGTACATCTGGTAACTTTCCCCGGGTGGTACATTTGTATCAACGGCACCGGTTACGAACAGGAGAGGAGTTGTGACCTGATCAGCCGAATAGAGCGGACTCTGGTCTACATAGATATCTTCCCGATTCCATGGAAATGAGTTCGCGGCAGCAACAGCATTGTACTGGAATCCCCAATATCCGACTCCCCAGTAACTTGAAAGATTACTGATTCCTGCATGACTTATGGCGGCGGCAAACAGATCGGTTTCGGTCATCAGAAGCATGGTCATAAATCCGCCATAGGAAGCCCCGATAGCTCCAACATTAACCCGGTCAGCGAAATCGTGTTCATTCAGGAATTCGTTTACACCATAGATAATTTCACCAGCCACAATTTTGCCCCAGTCATTCACATGAAGTGCGGAGAACTCCTGTCCGTACCCAATGGCACCGCTCGGTTGCATCACATATACAACATATCCCATCGCAGCATAAAGCTCTTTTGGATATCGCCCTCCAAACGCTCGGTTGACCGGAACTGTCCCGCCATAGTAATACGAGATCACGGGATATTTTTGGTCGGGATCAAAATTCGGCGGATAGTAGATCACACCATCAATTTCAGCACCGCGTTCGTTCGTAAACGTCCACGTTTCGTGATTACCAAACTCTACATTTGAAAAGTGCTCTTCGCCGGGATATCGCAATAACGTCGATTGATCCTGATCCAGATCGTGTGTAAAGACTTGAACCGGCTGTGAAACCCCCGTACCGGAATATACGGCAATGCGTTCATCAGAAGATATATCCACATCAGAAACAACATCCGGTTTCGTAGATAGTTTGGTGAATTGGGATCTTCTCAGATTGTATTTGTAGAGGGTATTAAACGAGCGATCCGTCGTTAGAAAGTAGATCGTATTATCGTTTTCTCCCCAAATCGCGCTGTCTATTGAAGGTGTAAATTCTCGCGTGATCGGGTTCACATCGGCAGAATTAATGTCATATAAGAATGCCTGGTTATCATAATCATTCGGGATGGTTTCCTCAGGTATGTTGATTCCGATATCCCCAAACATTGAGGGGCCACCAATAAAGAGAATACTTTCGCCATCGGGAGAAAACTGACCACTACCTCCAAATCCCGCAGAGAAAAGCGAATCCGTTTCCAGGGTTTCGAGATCAAGTAGTTGATATTCAGTGATATTATAAGGCCTTTGCGAATAATCGATATGATTTCGCGAGTAAAGAAGTTTTGAACCATCCGGACTGATATCAAGAAGAGATGTTGTGAGATTTCCAGCCGTTAATCTTTGTGAGGTTCCCTCAGGTACATTCAGTTTGAACAGAAAATTTCGGGTATCAAAACCGGGTCGGCGTGCTTCCATATCTCCCAACAGTTCTACTCCGGAGTCATCTGATTCCGCTTGCTCAGAAACAGAATAGATGATAAACGTACCATCCGGTGACCATTCGTAACTGCCAAAATTTTCAACTTCATCTAAAATCTTTTGTTGAGATCCGCTCTCCAGGTCAGAAAGCCAAAGAGTGGTTTTCCCTTCATCAGTTTCTGTATATGTAAACGTAAGCCCCCCAGGTGCCCACTCGAGGCTCCCGAAATTCTCAACTCCTTTGAACTCGCGATATAGATCACCCGTTTCGGTTTCAAGAATTTCGAGCCATGAATCGCCGGTGCCGTCGGGTGGAGCCGGTTTGTGAATTTGGATCGCTGCAAGAGCCCCATCCGCCGAAATGCCAAGGTTACTCACAGAAGGCCGGTTTGATAAGGTCTCTAAATCTAACGGATGTTTGGGAGTCAGAGAAACAGATAGCGGTACCTCGGAAGTAATGGAAGCAGAAAGAGTAAAATCAGAGTTGTTTTCGGGATCATATAAAGAACGAACCAAAATTTGGTGTTTGCCTTGCGTTAGTGTCAATTTCTCGGAGTGTGAACCGGTGTCTGCATCTTTCTTTTCGCTCGTTGTTTTGCTAGCCTTTTCGGATCCATTTACGAACAACTTAAACGGATGATGGCTTTTCAAGATAAGTGTTGCTTCCGAAAATTGGTCGGCTGATAAGTAAAAAGAGGACCAGTAGTTATGCGGATTTTCGCCATTTATATCAAATTCAAGAGTCTCGGTTTGATGAGATTTCCATTCAAATTCTTTGTTTTGAGACCAATACACTGTGTTTCCCTCTTCCGGTTGCCAGTGGGTGACATCAATGGGCTCAAAATCCAAAAGATCAGAGATTGTGAATGTACTATTCTGAATATTTTGTTGGTCGTGATATAAAGGAAGTTGGGTTTCAGCGGGCCCTAAAATCAACCAATCCGATACTTGTAATGTGTCCTGTTGGGCAATAGCCGGTTTGAAAACAAAAAGGAAAAAGGAGAGTATGAAAAGGAAAAGCGCGCGATTTAAATACATACAAAAGGTAATCAGGTTAACGAATGAGATTTATTTTAATGCAAATACTCTAACAAACTAAATATAATATTATTTGATTTGAGTTCGAGAATAGGATTGCAGAGTAAAAACGCCCTCTTGCCTGTCCTGAATTTTTTTTATGAGAAGATTTAGAGTTGCCTTGAAAGGAACGAACTGAAATCAAAAATAGTTTAATGTTAAACAATTAGTAACTTCGAAATCTTCAATATTATGAAACGCGATAACAAAGGTATTCATCATATCTCTATCATCTCCGGTGATGCACAAATCAACGCTGACTTTTATGTGAAAAAGCTTGGCCTGAGGATGGTATTGAAATCTGTGAACCAGGATGATCCGGGAACTTATCATCTGTTTTATGCAAATGCCGAAGGAGAACCGGGATCGAGTATCACATTTTTTCCATGGAAAAGAGCTGTGAAATCAAACACCGGGACGGGGGAGGTAGAAAGGATCTCATTCTCTGTACCGATGGATTCTATTTCCTACTGGCAAGATCGGTTTGAGTCTCTCAATATTTCTGCAAGTGGCCCATTCGAGCGATTTGGTAAAAATGTTCTACCATTTGAAGTTCCAGACGGATTGAAACTGGAAATTATTGAAGATGATCGATCAAATGATCTGCCGGGTTGGAAAGATTCCGATGTTCCACTCGACAAAGCAATTCGTGGATTCTGGGGAGCGAATCTATTGCTTTCTCAAACAGAAGAAACAGCTGAGATTCTGACGGATATTTTAGGATTTGAGAAAACTTCGGAAGAAGGAAATCAAACATTATTTGAAACAGGAAGTAAATTAGGGCATTCGGTAATTCTCGAAAAAGCGGATGATGCCCAGTACGGCAAAACAGGCCGCGGAACCGTTCATCATATAGCCTTTCGGACAAAAGATGAAGAGGAATTGAAAGAGTTCAGACAGCAAGTGATTGCCAAAGGATTATCGCCCACGAATGTGATCGATCGCCACGTGTTCAAATCGGTCTATTTCCAAACTCCCGGCGGCGTTCTCTTCGAAATGGCAACAGACGGACCGGGATATCAATCGGTCGCTTCCAGGGATGAAAAAATGGGTAAAGAACTCTTCTTGCCAGATTTTCTTGAATCAAAACGAGACATGATTGAACAGAGATTGGAACCGATTGAGGTTTGAAAAATTCCCTCTTTGCCCTGTCTTCCGAGTCTTTAGCGAAGTTATGAAGGCACAAGTTACGCTTCGCTGAAAACTTGCGCCAGCTAGGGGATGGCCCGGCTCCATACGTTAACTATGATTTGAGATTCCCGCACTTCATTCACTCTGTTCATTACGTTCGCAATGACAGAATATTTGATGCATCCATCCAACATTTTCATAACTCATCATTCAAAATTAATCAATCCATTCCGTACCTTTCTGCCTTATCAAATTTGATCTGTTCAATATTCTAAAATCAATAAATCAGTGAGCGACAAAAAAGTAATTTTTTCGATGGTTGGGGTGAGCAAAGTTTACAAGCCCAACAAAAAAGTATTAAACGATATCTACCTTTCCTTTTTCTATGGAGCAAAAATCGGTGTGCTTGGGGCCAACGGTTCGGGTAAAAGTACGCTGTTGCACATCATCGCCGGAGAAGATGAAGATTATCTTGGTAATATCTCACGTCAGAAAGGTGTGACGTTTGGATTGTTACCACAGGAGCCAAAGCTGGATCCTGCCAAAACGGTGAAAGAGATTGTCCAGGAAGGTGTGCAAGAGACGATCGACCTGATCAATGAATATGAAAAAGTAAATGCTGCCTTTAGCGATCCCGATGCCGATTTTGACAAGCTGATAGAAAAACAGGAGAAACTTCAAAGCCGTATTGATCACCTCGACGCATGGGATATCGACAGCAAACTGGAACAGGCGATGGACGCTCTTCGAACACCACCGGGAGATACGTCAGTCGATGTTCTTTCAGGTGGGGAAGCCCGGCGCGTGGCGTTATGCCGCTTGCTTCTCAAAAAGCCGGATGTATTGCTATTAGATGAGCCGACCAACCACCTGGATGCCGAATCCGTGGCCTGGCTGGAACAACATCTCGCGCGATATGAAGGAACCGTGATCGCCGTAACCCACGATCGTTATTTCCTAGACAATGTTGCCGGGTGGATTTTGGAACTGGATCGAGGTGAAGGCATCCCGTTTGAAGGAAATTACAGTTCATGGCTGGAGCAGAAACAACAGCGGTTGAAAACAGAAGAGAAGCAGGAATCCAAACGACAAAAAACATTGCAGCAGGAGTTGGAATGGATTCGTCAGAATCCAAAGGGTCGACGCACCAAAAGCAAAGCCCGTATTAACAAGTACGAGGAATTACTTTCTGAAGAACGAAGTAAAAAGCGTGAAGATATGGAGATCTTTATCCCCGCCGGTCCGCGTTTGGGCGATAAAGTGATTGAAGCAGAACACGTATCCAAAGGATATGAAGACCGGCTGCTGATTGAGGATATGAATTTTAAACTACCGCCCGGCGGAATTGTGGGTGTGATTGGCCCGAATGGTGCCGGTAAAACAACGCTTTTCAAAATGATAACCGGTGAAGAGGAGCCCGACAGCGGAACATTTGAAACCGGAAGCACGGTGGAGTTGGGATATATCGATCAAAAGCGACCGCTTGATCCGAATAAATCTATTTGGCAGGAGATCTCAGGTGGACAGGATTTGATTAAGCTGGGTAATCGGGAAGTGAACTCCAGAGCCTACGTTGCTCGTTTTAATTTCAGTGGAAGCGATCAGCAGAAAAAATGCAGCGAAATATCCGGTGGTGAGCGAAATCGTGTACATCTTGCAAAAATGTTGAAAGAGGGAGCAAATGTTCTACTGCTTGATGAGCCGACCAACGACCTGGATGTGCACACACTTCGAGCACTTGAAGAAGCCCTGCTCGATTTTGCCGGGTGCGTGGTTGTGATTTCTCACGACAGGTGGTTCCTCGACAGAATTGCTACCCACATTTTAGCGTTCGAGGGCGAAAGCCAAACCTACTGGTTTGAAGGAAACTATTCCGAATACGAGGACAATAGAGAGGAACGTCTCGGGTCTAGATATCACCCCGAGAGAATTCATTACAAGAAGTTGATGAGGGAGTAATTAATCCCCCTTCGAAGGGGGAAAGTGAAATGAGCGTTTAGCGAATGAACTCGGGGGATGTTCCGTTAATCACATTCATGACCATAAACACCCCTCTGAGATTCTCAAGAACGTTTGAGAATCTCTGTCTCCCCTCAATGGGAGATCCCTTTTGGACCGTAAATTGGTAAATGACTTTAAACCTATTCTTTTGTAGTCTTTTCCTCCTCATGATGGGGCAAGGAGACGGAACTCTTCACATGCAGATCACGCTGTGGAAATGGAATCTCAACACCGTATTTTCTGAACTTACGGACAACGGCCTTGTTTAACTCATTCCGCACACGGGGATAATCTTTTACGTTTCCTATCCATGCCCGAAGTTGCATATTCCAGGATGATTCACCGAATTCAATGAGATGTACCTCAGATTTTGGTTCGGAAAGAACATATTTGTTTTCATCTGCTACCTCCTGAAGTGATTTTAAAACTGTATCGAGATCAGAACCGTATGACACCCCCACATCGATATCCAGCCGATAGGTTGGGTCTCCATGTGAATAGTTGATCACATCTTTAGATACAAATTCTGAATTGGGAACAATAATGGAGATGTTATTTACTGTTCGAACTTTAGTAGATCGGATATTTATCTCGGTTACATCTCCTTCAATATTATTGACCGTTACACGGTCGCCAACGGTAATAGGGCGTTCAAATAGTATAATCAACCCGGAAATAAAGTTTGAAGTTACATTTTGAAGACCAAACCCAATACCAACGGATAACAAGCCAAATATCACAGCCAATCCACTCAGATCGATTCCTACAAATTGAAAAGAGATCAGGGCACCAATCGTAATTATTGTGTATTGAGAAATTCGTGAAAGTGTATAGGTAGTACCCTCATCAATCTTAAATCGTCTAAGAATTTTGCGATTTATTGTTCTTCGGACTATTACACCAAGGACAATAAAACCGGTGATGAGAATGAGAAATATAAAAATGGACATTACAGTGACCGGCGTTTCCTTAATCTGGAAAAGAGTCAAGTTTATAATATCATTGATGTAGCTAAAAATTTCGTCCCAGGTCATCTATCTTATGTATCTAAAGTAGATTGAAATTTTGCGTAGATTTCTATTATCAGTATCAGTCTACACTATTTTAAATAGTAAAAGTTTTTTAATAATAGCTATTTTTGATAGCGAGAGAAGTTTTCTTAAAACACTAAAGCAGAAGATACTGTTTATAATCTCAATATTGTTATAATAAATAGATATGTAATGTTTGAATCAATACAAGAAGCTCTTCTTTATGAGTATGAACGCCTCATTGTTTTTCTGCCAAGACTTATTATAGCCATAATTATAGCGATTATTGTTTACACGATTGGTAAATGGGTTGCTAAGGGTACAGTGAGTTTCCTAAAGAAAAGTTCCATTCCAGACACCTACCACGACTATTTTGGAAAACTGATTCGGATTATTGGGGTTTTTGTAGCTTTTGTGGTTTTTCTGAACCTGATTGGATACCAGACGCTGGCCGCAAGTCTTTTAGCCGGTGGGGGTCTCACGGCTGTAATGCTCGGGTTTGCCTTTAAAGATATTGGAGAGAATTTTCTGGCCGGTTTTTTCCTGGCATTCAGCAGGCCATTTACGACCGATGATGTAATTGAAACGGAAGGGATCAGGGGCCAGGTGAAAGGCATTCAATTGCGCCATACACATATAAGAACTTCGGAAGGCTGTGATGTTTTTGTGCCGAGTGCACAACTTTTTACCCGGCCTCTGCATAACTATACCCTTGACGGACTAAGGCGTGGTAATTTTGTTGTTGGGATAGACTATGCAGATGATTCGCAAAAAGCAGCTGACCTTCTTCTTGAAACTACAAAGGCCACAAAGGGTGTTTTGTCAACACCGGAAGCCTCTGTTCAAATCCAGGGTTTTGATTCCAGTTTTGTGAATATCCAGGTGTTTTTCTGGATTAAAGCTAAAAATCAAGAGGCTGATCTGTCGGTAGTTAGAACACATGCAATGAATAGTTGCAGGAAAATGTTAATCGATCAGAACTTTACAGTGAGCTCTAACGTCTCTACAACAGTTGAGTTAAAGCCTGTGGATGTCTTGCTCCAAAACCAACAAGAATCCAGCGAAAATTCATAACAACATTATAAAATTATTAAATATTAAGAAATCAGATTAATCAAAAGACGCGAACGTATGAAGAATATAATTCTCTCTCTATGTTTACTTGCAGCAGCAACAATTTTTAGTATTCAAGAAGCCGTGGCACAAATCGATGCTCGCATGCTTCGGCAACCGGATGTATCCGAAACTCATGTCACCTTTTCTTACGCTGATGATATCTGGATCGTTTCGAAACAGGGGGGTGTTGCAAATCGGCTGACCTCAGCTGAAGGACCGGAATCTTTCCCGCGATTTTCTCCGGATGGTTCTATGATTGCATTCAACGCTAATTATGATGGCAACACCGATATTTACGTGGTGCCAACCACAGGCGGAATTCCAAAAAGACTAACTCATCACCCAATGGGTGAGCGCGTCTTGGATTGGTTTCCTGATGGAGAATCTGTACTCTTTGCATCATCAAGAGAAAGCGGACGTCAACGATTTAGCCAGTTCTACAAAGTATCAGCTGAGGGAGGTATGGCCGAAAAATTGCCGGTTCCGTATGGTGAATTTGGTACAATTTCGCCTGATGGAAATACCATCGCTTATACGCCTAAAACCAGGTCTAACAGAACATGGAAACGGTACCGGGGCGGTATGGCACCGGATATTTGGTTATTCGATCTGGAATCGTATGAATCGGAAAACATAACTGATAATCCTGCGAATGATGAACTTCCGATGTGGAATGGTGAAACTGTTTACTTTTTGTCTGATCAGGGAGAAAATCAAAGATACAATATTTGGGCTTATAACAATGAGACTGGCGACACACGACAAGTTACGAATTTCACCGACTTTGATATCCATTTCCCCGCAATCGGACCAAATAGCATGACGTTCGAAGCCGGCGGCAGGCTCTATTTGATGGATCTTGCATCAGAAGAATATGAAGAAATTAATGTGGATGTAATTACGGATCAGTTGACGGTTCAGTCCCAAACAGAAGATGTAAGCAGTATGATCCAGGATGCCTATATCTCCCCTGGAGGAGAACGAGTACTATTCCAGGCTCGGGGTGATATTTTTTCAGTCCCGGCAGAAAATGGGCCCATTCTAAACCTAACGAAAACATCGGGTGTAGCAGAACGATATCCTGCCTGGTCTCCCGATGGTAAGTATGTGGCTTACTGGAGTGATCAATCCGGAGAATATGAGCTAACAATTCGGGATGAGGCAGGCAGCGGAGAGGAACAAACACTCACATCAACGGATGAGAAATTTAAATACTACCTGCACTGGTCACCCGACAGCGAAAAGCTGGTATTTGTTGACAATTCAATGAGAATTCGCATGTACAACATGGAGACGGATGAGATTACGGATATTGATCAAGGTCTTTGGATGTACGAAGGTGGACTTCGAACGTTTAGCGCTGATTGGTCATCCGACAGTAAATGGGTTACATATTCAAGGGGACTCGATCACAGGCAAAACGCTATTTTCCTGTTTGATGCTGAAAACAGCGAACGTCACCAGGTAACTTCCGGGTACTATCATGATAGAAATCCGGTTTTTGATCCTGATGACAATTATCTCTACCTGTTGACGAGCCGGACATTTAGTCCGCAGTACAGTAATATGGACAACACCTGGATCTATGCGAATTCAACCAATGTGGCAGCCATCCCGCTTCGTGAAGATGTTGATTCGCCGCTTGCTCCAAAAAACGATGAAGTTCCAATCGAAGAAGATGAAGAGGAGTCGGATGAAGAATCAAACGGAGAAAATGACGAGCAAGAATCTGAAGAATCAGAGGAAGTAGTAATTGACCTGGACGGATTTGAAGATCGCTTGGTTGAACTTCCCGTGGATGCCGGAAATTATGGAACCCTAAGCGCAGTTTCGGGGAAAGTTGTTTATTTAAAACTTCCACGAACAGGTGCCGGTGACCAGGCACCCAGTCTCGCTTATTTCGATATGGAAGAGCGGGAAGAGCAGTCTGTAATGGATGGAATTTTTGGATATCAATTATCAGCTGATGATACCAAGGTACTAGTTGCACAGCCGGGTAATCGGTTTGGAATTATTGACCTGGCGCCCGGACAATCCGTGGAAACACCGCTTCGAACCAATGAACTTTCTATGACAGTTGATCCACAAATAGAGTGGCAGCAAATTTTTGATGACTCCTGGCGATTTGTCCGCGATTTCTTTTACGATCCAAACCTGCACGGGGTTGATTGGGATGAAATTAAAGACAGGTATCAAGCAATGCTGGATGATGCCGTAACTCGAACAGATGTTAATTATGTGCTCGGTGAGATGATTGCAGAGCTGGATGCATCTCACACATATCGTGGAGGTGGAGATGTTGAAAGTGCCGAAACGCGCGGTGTGGGATTACTTGGAATAGATTGGTCACTTGAAAATGGTGCGTATCGCGTTGAAAATATCATAGAGGGTGCCCAATGGGATAATGAAGTTCGGTCACCTCTCGATATGCCCGGTGTAGAGGTATCAGAAGGTGACTACATATTAGCTGTGAACGGAGAGCGGTTGGATCCAAATGGAGATCCTTATGCGGCATTCCAGGGACTGGCCGGTAAAACAGTTGAATTAACTGTGAATGATTCGCCTGACATAGACGGTGCCAGAAAAGTTGTCGTGGAGACAATGAGCAATGAAACAAGACTTCGACATCTTGCGTGGATGGAATCGAATCGAAAAAGGGTAGAGGAAGCCACAGACGGACGAGTTGGATATATCTATGTTAGAAGTACAGGCATTGATGCTCAAAATGAATTAGTACGACAGTTCATGGCACAGCACGAAAAAGATGCCCTTATTATTGATGAGCGTTTCAACAGCGGAGGACAGATTCCCGACAGGTTTATTGAATTATTGAATCGTCCCGAATTGGCATATTGGGCTGTTCGTGACGGCAAAGACTGGAAATGGTCGCCCGTTGCTCACTTTGGGCCTAAAGTGATGCTGATTAACGGATGGAGCGGTTCCGGTGGGGATGCGTTTCCGGCATATTTCAAGGAAACCGGTTTAGGGCCACTGATCGGTACAACGACCTGGGGCGGCTTAATTGGAATTTCAGGTTCACCCTCTTTAGTAGATGGAGGACAGGTGACAGTGCCGACATTCAGAATGTATTATCCTGATGGTGAGTGGTTCCCTGAAGGAGGTGGCGTTCAACCGGATATCCAGGTGGTTGACGATCCAACTCAACTCGCCAACGGTACGGATCCTCAGTTGGAACGAGCTATTGAAGAGACACTTCGATTGATGGAGGAAAACCCGGATTCATATACTAAACCTGAGCGTCCGGCATACGAAGACAGGTCCGGAAATAACTAATAAAATTTAGAATAGATCTCAGTGTTCTTGGCGGTAATAATGAACCGCTGGGGCGCGGAGTATCACTATGGTTTTTAACCATTATTATACGAAGGCCTCCAAAATAGAAGACCAGCCATCAGTACAAAAAATCCATTGCGGATTACCATTTTCCAGCCGAACTGGCTGCTAAGCAAACTTCCAATGAGCGAAGATTCACCCAAATCACCAAAGCAGCCACAATCCCCTTCCAAGCCCTGACCGAGCCCATAAACTGCAAAAATAAAGAAAACGAGATAGATACTTGTGGCAATCGGATCTACATATTTTGAAAACAAGCTGAATGCCAGCAACCCACCAATGATTACTTCAATATAGGGCAGAAGATCAATCACAAGAGATTTTAAACCGAGTGGCAGCCAAGTTATGTAGGCTACTGATTCAAACAGGGCTGAATTGTCCTGCATTTTGAGGATTCCGGCAAATACCAATAAACCGCCGAGGATAAAGCGGAACAGGTATTGAGTGTAGGTGATAATTCTTTTTTTATTCATAAAATTAAATTACGAATATTTTAATGGTATATTTTTTATGATTTAAATCACCGCTACACTGACATTACTGAAGACAGATAATCACGCTTATTTAAACCATTCATAAGACACCAAAATTCGCTACGGTTTAAAATAAACGAAATAGATTAATGATTCTTGCCAATCGTTCAATTCCATTTGTAAAAGAAGGAATTAGAGTCTGTAATTTAAAACACTTTTCCATATCTTCCTCTTTACGATTTAATCTTTGATTATCGCTATCCAAAAATGACCGATAAACCCCACGACTATTGCGGGATATTTGGAGTTTATAACCACCCCGAAGCCGCAATCCTCACCTATTACGGGTTGCATGCTTTGCAACACCGCGGGCAAGAATCAGCCGGAATTGTTACATCCTACTATGATATTAACAAAGGGCGGTATGTAATGCCCATGCACAAAGATTTTGGTCTTGTCTTATCTGTATTTGACGATTCCAAAGTTTTCAAAAAAGAGCTGATTGGCCGTTCTGCAATCGGGCACAATCGATATTCAACATCCGGATCCTCTAAAAATCCGGCAAATATTCAACCATTCCGGGTTCATTACAGGAATGGCAATCTCGCTATTGGTCACAATGGAAACTTGACGAATGCAAGAGAACTCAGGGAGCGCTTCAGAGATGAAGGAGTTCTTTTTCAAAGTACATCAGATACTGAGTTGATCCTTCACCTAATCTCACACAGCCAAAAAGAAACCGTTGTAGACCAGGTGCTTGATGCTCTCAATCAAATTGAGGGGGCATATTGCTTGATGATTTTGACAGACGAACAGTTGATAGCTGTACGCGACCCAAACGGGTTTCGTCCACTTGCTCTTGGAATGATTGATGACTCATATACCGTAGCCAGTGAAACTTGTGCATTCGATATCATTGGAGCTGAGTACATTCGTGATATTGAACCCGGTGAGATTTTAATTATCGATCGGGAGGCGGATGTAAACCACGAGCCTAAATCGTTCTATTTAGAACCCAAACCCGGAACCGGTTCAAGCCAGTGTATTTTTGAATATGTGTATTTTTCTCGCCCGGATAGTAAAATTTTTGGGGAGAATGTTGACAAAATTCGCCGCAATCTTGGAAAGCAACTTGCAAAAGAGCATCCAATGGATCAGGTGATCAACTATGTTAGTGGAGAGAATCGACCCATTGTTATTTCCGTACCCGACTCGAGTAACACCGCTGCTATAGGATACGCCCATGAAAGCCAAAAAAACGGCTACGATTGTAAGTACGATATCGGCCTGATCCGAAATCATTATGTAGGCAGAACTTTTATATCACCGGGACAAAAACAAAGAGATCAAAAAGTTCGAACAAAATTTAACCCGGTTCGGGGTGTATTGGAAGGCAGATCCGTTATTATTGTAGACGATTCTATCGTACGTGGAACCACTTCAAGGTACCTTGTGGATATGATTCGGGAAGCAAACCCAAAAGAAGTACATTTTTTGGTGAGCTCTCCGCCCATTACGCACCCCTGTTTTTACGGAATGGATTTTCCCGACCCTGATGAACTGATTGCCAATAAATTCAATGGGAATACAGAGGCGATTGCCAAAGAGATTGGTGTTGACAGCCTTCGATACCTCTCACCTGAAGGTTTGGTCAGTGCTGTGAAAGAGGCCAACGATTCTCATCATTCGTACTGTACGGCCTGTTTTACGGGAGATTACCCGGTTCCGGTTAATTTCGGTGTTGAAAAAGAAGAAAACGAAATTGTTTGATGGCATTTAATACGTCTACATTCGTAACGAGTGCCCCTTCCCTGGCTGATTGTCCCCCCGAAGATCTTCCCGAAGTCTGTTTTGCGGGGCGGTCAAACGTTGGAAAATCTTCCCTGATTAATTCACTGGTGAATAGAAAACGGCTTGCCCGAACCAGTAATACTCCGGGAAAAACCCAGCAAATGAATTACTATAACATCGATCAAAAGTTTTATATTGTGGATCTTCCTGGGTTTGGATTTGCCAAAGTACCCGAGAAGGAGCGCAAGCGTTGGGGGAAGGATATCAAACAGTATCTGTATCAGCGAAAAACACTAAACCTGATACTTCATTTGGTGGACGCCAGACATGATCCCACCCGGCTTGACGAAGATTTTTTTTACTGGATGGCTTCGAACCGGAAACCATTTAGCGTGGTATTAACCAAGTCAGATAAACTATCAGGCAATAAATTGGCTGCATCTAAACAAACCGTAAAAAAAATTCTTGAAAAAATGAATATTGAGGCACCAATTATTGTTACCTCATCTGATTCAGGCAGGGGGATAAAAGATCTTCAATCACTCATTTTAGAATTTATCAACTATAAATAAATATATTCGAAACAGATAATATGTCACTAAACGTTTTACTTCTTGATAACGTAGATCCCGTTTGCGCCGAGGTTTTTAAAGAACGAAATATTCATGCTGACCAGCGGCCAAAAATAGAGCTGGATGAACTAAAAAAAATTATTGGCAAATACGAAGCCATCGTTTTACGGAGTGGCACCACTGTTGATGAAGAGCTCTTGAGTCATGCCGAAAACCTTAGGATTATTGGCCGTGCCGGTGTGGGCGTAGACAATATTGACATACCTGCTGCCACATCGAAAGGTGTGTTGGTGATGAATACACCCGATGGAAATACAATTTCTACAGCAGAGCACACGTGTGGAATGATCATTGCTCTTGCACGAAATATCCCCCAATCTGTGGATCGCGTGAAAAGCGGTGGATGGGATCGGAAGAAATTTATGGGAACTGAAGTTCACAGCAAGACCCTCGGAATTGTAGGTCTTGGGAAAATCGGAACGGAAGTAGCTCTTCGAATGAAGCAATTTGGAATGGATCTGCTTGCTTATGACCCATTTACCACTCAAGATCATGCGAAAGAGATTGGTGTTGAACTGGTTGAATTGGATGACCTTCTGGGGCGATCGGACTTTTTGACCGTCCACACTCCTCTGACGGAGAAAACCAAGAACATGATCTCTCTTGATGTAGCCGATAAATTGAAGCCCGGGATCCGACTTGTAAACTGTGCACGTGGTGGAATTTATAAAGAGGAAGACCTGGTTCCTTTGATTGAAAAAGGAATAGTAGCCGGCGCTGCTTTGGATGTTTACACAACTGAGCCACCTACCAAAGAGTTATATGAAACGCTTAAGAATCCCTCCATTATTTGTACGCCACACTTGGGTGCATCTACCGAGGAAGCGCAGGAGAAAGTGGCCGTTCAAATTGCGTCGCAAATTTCTGATGCGCTTGAAAATAAAAATTATAAAGGCAGCTTGAACAGTAAGTCTATTTCACTTCTTACCAACGATGAAGTTCAGCCATATGTGGAGCTCGCTGAAAAACTTGGCAAGGTTTCCGGGCAAATCATGCCGGATAATGCCAATAACTTTTCGTTTGAATATACCGGAATTTGCACCAAGTATTCTGAAGTGTTGACCGATGCAATTCTTAAAGGGATGCTTTCCCAATACGTGAGTGAATCAGTGAACTTAATTAATGCTCGTCATTATGCGCTTGAGCGCGGCTTTAAACTCAGCGAGACAAATAAAAGCGACGACAAAAACTACAACGATCTGATCACCATCAAACTTGGTGACAGCTCTGAATACAAGCAGATCTCTGCCGCCGTATTCGGTCCCGGTGATTATCGAATCGTTGAGATTGACGGATTTGGAATTGAATTGCGTCTTGAAGGTGATATCCTGATGTACCAAAACCTGGATAAGCCTGGTATGTTGGCAGCAGTATCAAGCACACTTGCCAAGCAGGATATCAACATAGGTGCGTTGAGCCTCGGACGTGAAGGAAAGGGTTCAAATGCCATCACTGCCGTAATTGTAGACAGGCAGCTTAACAATGAAGAACTCGACAGTATCTACAAATTAGATGGTGTGAGTAACGTCAAATATATCTCGTTGAGCTGATATTTAAACACTCTTCAAAGTTATACAAATTATGAGCCGGTTCGATTTTAAAAATTGAACCGGCTTTTTTATTGTCTCATGGTTTGGTAAAATGAGGTTTCAGTTTGGATATTTTGGCAAGTTCCTTTTTCACACTGTAAACTTTTTTCTACATATTGTGGAGATCAATAAAAGGAATTAATGTAGATTAACCATCAGTTTACAAAGAGTTATTTCTTCTTAGGGAATATGAATAAAAGAGATATGAGTTCTGAGACTACCTGGTATGTGAAATATGTTTATGGTTTAGCGGCAGCTGTTTTAACTGTTTATGTCATGGTTAATGCAAAATCGGTTATTGTACCGATACTGTTTTCCATCTTCTTTGCGATTCTGTTGCATCCTGTGAGCCAATTGCTTGAGCGGTTTAAAATACCAAGAGTCTTGTCATCCTTCGGTGCGATTCTTTTTGGGATTATCTTCTTTTCAACCATTTTGTTCTTTTTCTATTCACAGATGACGGATTTTGCTCAAGATGCCGATATGTTTGTTGAACGTTTGAACGAAATGACGGGAACAGTGAACCAGTTTCTGGGAGATTATTTTGCTATTGAGAGTATTCGCTTGGACCAGGTAACTCAAACTTTGATCAATTTTGTGAGGGAAAATGTAGGATCAATCACCCAGCAGATTGGAGGTGCGGCATCCACACTTACATCAATATTGTTGGTTCCGATTTTTGTATTCCTGATTCTTCTCCTGAGAGATATTCTGAAAAAATTTCTTCTGAAAGCGTTTGGGCAAGGTGATTCTAACCAGGAGAAAAAAGTGACCACGATTATAGCCAATGTAAAATCGACGGTTCAAAATTACATCACCGGTGTGTTGATCGTAATTGGTATTCTGTCAGTTCTCTATTCAATTTTGTTGTCAGTAATTGGAGTTGATCACGCCATATTTTTCGGGGTATTTGCCGGGATGATGAACATCATACCGTTTATAGGTCCGCTTTTCGGGTCGATATTACCCATTTTATATGCCTTGATTACAATGGATTCCTTGTTCTATCCGCTTATTATTCTGCTTGGGTTTTATGTGATTCAGTTGTTTGAAGGAAACCTGATTACTCCCGTAATTGTGGGAAGCCAGGTGAGTATGAATGCACTCGTAACGTTGCTATTGCTTGTAGTTGGAGCACAAATTTGGGGGCTTTCCGGAATGATTCTTTTTATCCCGATAGGCGCGATCGTAAAAGTAATTTGTGATGAAATCGATCAGCTCAATCATTATGGATATGTAATGGGTCGAACCACCGATGATAAAAGTGAAGAGCGCAGTATTCTAGCAAAAAAAGTCAGAGAGCTCTCGAAAAAAGCAAAATCAGTAGAAGAAAACTCCTGATTAAATATTCTAAATTTCCAATTAATGCTAAAACAATGAGTAATAAATCAAAAATATTTATGATTGCCGGTATCATTTTCTTTTTGGTGGTGCCGGCCTTAATGTCTCAACCTCTTGTGATCAAAGATGTCCAGGTTTTAACGATGGAGAACGATCAAATTCAGGGAAATCAAACCATCATTATTGAAAATGGAGAGATTCAATGGATCGGACCGGATAGTGAAGCCGATTATGCAAGTAACTCGATGATTATAGAAGGAGATTATTATGTGCTGCCGGGACTTGCAGAGATGCATGCACATATTCCATCATCCGGACAGGGAAGAGAAGCCATGGAAAACACGCTTGCTCTCTATTTAACGCAGGGTTTGACCACAATCCGGGGAATGCTGGGAGATCGGGCTCATCTTGAATTGAGGGAGGAAGCAGAAAATAGTGATTTTTTAAGTCCACGGATTTTTACATCAGGTCCGTCGTTTAATGGCAATTCAGCTACTGACCCGGAAACAACTCGACAAATGGTTCGAGATCAGGCCGAAGCCGGATATGATTTGCTGAAGCTTCATCCCGGTATCACCCTCGAAAACTTTAATGGACTTGCTGATGAAGCAAATGAACAAGGAATTGAATTTTCCGGACACATTTCGGAAGGGATTGGCCTCGAACATTCTTTGGAAGCCGGACAGAAAACCATCGAGCATTTTGATAAATACATGGAATTTCTAACCGGTGATGCTGAAAAGGAGAGTGCATCCGTCATCTACTTTGGATACGAAGAAACTCCCCGAGTTGACTTGTCATTCATTGATGAAGCGGCAAGAATAACGAATGAAGCCGATGCCTGGGTTGTGCCAACAAATACTTTGTTGGAAAATGTGTTCAACCCCGATCTTACAGTAGGGGAGATGCAAGATTGGCCGGGTATGGAGTACCTGCCGGATGACCTTGTCAACGGCTGGTCGAATTTTGTACGATCCACCCGCAATTCACCTGACTATAACGAGGAACAAGCAAGAGAGTATCTGGATATCCGTAAGCAACTGACTCTTGCTTTGTATGAACACGGTAACAGGTTACTGCTTGGAGCAGATGCACCACAAATATTCAATCCTCCGGGTTTTGCTGCTCACCGGGAACTTGAATTAATGCAGGAGTCCGGATTGACTCCATTTGAAGCCCTTCAAACCGGAACGATTAATGTGGGCAGATATCTCGGTGAAGAAGATACCGTGGGGAAAGTAGCTGAAGGATATCGTGCTGATTTAATCCTGCTGGATTCCAACCCGCTCAACTCAATCCCATTCCAGGATCATATCCAGGGAGTCATATATCGAGGTAATTATCTTGATCGTGCTGAGCTGAATTCTATTCTTGAAGGTTTGAGGTAAGGCTTTGAAAAGTCATTGCAAGCGAATGGAGTGAGACCGGCAATCTCCACTCATGATTAAATCAGGAGATTGCCGCGGTCGTTAGAGTCACTCGCAATAGACCGACTACGAATGTTGATAATTATTTTTAAGAAAAGAGTAGATCCGAACCTTTACCTTGTGAAATAAGAGACTTATAGTTTTTCAACTCTTCTTGAACACCCGGTTCAGTCAGGTCGATGGTCTGTTTCTTTTCAGCGGCCATGTAAGCAGCTTGAACAAGTTTTGTCACTTCTAAACCGAACTCCCAATCAAGGAAAGCATCTTCGCCATTAATAAATGCTTTCACGGCATCTTCTTGTTCCGTGTCATACCCGTAAAGTCCGGCTTCATCAGGATGAACGGGTAAAAGCCCACGAGTTGTGGTTGATTTTTCGATAGCGGTTTCAGCATCTGCAACGCCTTCTGCGGCTTCATCTCCAACAAAAATTTCAAGTGGGGAGATGAGGGAATTCACTTCCATGGCGTAGCCGGGTCCAATGGCATCCATCCACAGGCGGAGCCCCTGTTTATCGTACATCCATGAGTTGGTAAACTGGCCTTTAACAAGTTGTCCGGTTTCAGGATTTTTGAATGTGATAATTCCTGTTGCAAAATCTTCTGCCGGAGTTTCGCTGTAATCAACCCCGAATTTTTTCTTGAGCTGTTCACGATATTTTGGCTGTCCCCATTTCAAAAGGGAAGTGTCACACTGAACCGCAACCGGTTCGAGGAACAGCGGATCTTTTCCGGGAGGTGTTAAAATGTGGCGAGATACAGCAATACTATGGCATCCCATATCAGACAATACTCCGCCACCCTGCTGGGTAGGATCCCAAAACCATCCGTTGTGAGGCCCGGCGTGCTCTTCGGTACTTCGTGCAAGAGTAAAAGAACCCATAGCATTTCGCTGAGGCTCCAGCTGATCGAGTGCTTTATTAACCGCATTCATATGCAACTGATTTTCAAAATAGGCCGTTTTCAGGTTTGCATCCCTTGCGAGGTCCACCATTTTTTGTGCTTCAGCTATCGTTCGTCCGAGAGGCTTTTCACAAATTACACCTTTTAACTCAGCTCCCTTTTTAACAGCTTTATTAATCTCCTCCATGATGGCCACTCTCGTATAATTAGGTGAGTAGATGGCAATCGCATCGCAATGATTACACATTTCGGATACTGAATCATATAGCTTTGGGTCGCCCAATCCATTCTCTTTAGCGTATTTGGCTAGATCCTCAGATCCACCACGTTTATAGATGGCAGAAATTTCGATCTGCCGAACCTGCTTCATGGCTACAGCTAAAAATTTGGCGATAAATCCAGATCCAACAATCCCGAGTTTAAGAGTCTTCATTTGCAAATCTATTTGATTAATTAATTCATACAATTTATTAGATAAAGAAGCATAAATCTAATGAGTATTCTGCATTCAACAAATCCAAATTCAAAGAAGATTTAAAATGGTTGATTGGTTAAAATAATTACGAGTACTACCCGAATTGCAATAATAATCAATGGAATATCGAATTTAATTTGTAATTAAAGCTGTAGAGATTAAATTCTAAGCAGATCAAGCAGTGATACAGTTCGTCTATCTAACTCAAAAAACGGAAAACCATGGCAAATTTAGATAACAAATATGGAGACTTAGCAATCCTTCTTCTTCGGATAGGAGTTGGTGTAATTTTTATTGTAGCCGGTTGGGGAAAATTAACAGGAATCGAAGGTGTACAGGGGTTCTTTGGAAATGTAGGGATTCCACTGCCCGGAATAATGGCATGGGTAGTTGCACTCGTTGAATTTTTTGGTGGAATTATGGTCCTCTTCGGGGCATATACTAAAATTCCTTACCTGCTGCTCGCGTTTACAATGTTGGTAGCAATATTTATGGTTAAACTACCGGATGGATTTAGTGGATTGAGATTGGAACTTATGCTTTTACTGGCAAGTCTTGCACTTTTCTTTATTGGAAATGGCAATTATTCGGTAGACCATAAAATTGCCAATCGTTAAATGTGTTGATTTTTGAAAGGGTGAGATTCAACGAACTCACCCTTTTCTCTTTTATTTTATTTCAGGCTCTGAGAGGAGTTCTGTTAACTGGATGCCTTTCTCACCAACATAAAAAACAATAAGCTCGACCGGCTCATCTCCAATATTTTTCCCATAGTGCCAGGTATTGATCACCTCGGAAAATGCATCTCCCTTTCTGAAAATTTTTGATTCCTTACTATCCTTTAAAATGACTTCCAACTCTCCACTTATGATGTAGGCCAATGATGCAACCGGGTGACGATGCCACGCTGTTTCAGCTCCGGGAGCAAATTCAATTTTCAAAGCCGTTATTTCTTCTTCTCCTGAAACCGAATAAGATAGATCTGCTCCGTTCCAGGTGGATTGGGTTTGAAGAATTTGTGTGCTTTTTACGGGTTGATTCGCGTCGGTTTGAGCAAGAGATGAATCAAAAATGAATAAAGAAAAGATGACGAATAATAATGCACAACTGGTGAGGTGTACGAAATTCATGGAAATTGAAGGTTATTTTAGGATTACACTGATGAGACTTCAGCTACTCCTCAAAATGCTTCTTTTCCCGCAAATAATCATCATTAGAAATCAAACCTTGTTGCCAAAGACCGGTGAGGTAGTCCAATTTATCAAGGCTGCCGGGTGATGATTTTGTTTCAACTCTCTCTTTTTTCTGTTGTTGCTCTATTTTATAACGTTCAGCCTCAGCCGCTTTCATGATCAAATCGGCCATGTTTTTGGGGTTTTCCAGCCCAATCAGATCTACCTTTCGTGTATTTGTGATGAGCTGTAAGTTCCCGATGCCAAACTGTTTGTCAATCCATCTTTGATCTATTTTCACATCGTTAATATTTGCAATATCAACGGATTCAGTGAAAGAAGAGGAGACTGATGTAATAGTTTTATCAGTTATTTTATAGTGTATTTCCGAAAGTTCTTTGACCTTTTTGTATAGTAGATAGATTCCGGCAAGGAGGGGGATCAGAAGAACCCCAACAACATACCACCAAAAATTGTGGCTCTTTTGGGGTTGTAATTCGATCTTTTTCTCTTTCATAGAAACAAAATAACAAATGATTTGGAACTCTCATTCAATAGAGGTTCACTTTTAGGTTTCAACGATAGAAGAATCGCAGGAGGCTCCTATGGAGCCGTTCGGGTTTCTGCCTAACAGAGTTTTTATAAATAGGCAACTCCTACGAAGTCTGTTTGATTATTGCTTTTCAACTAAATAATTATAGGCTTGGAGGCACTCAAAATAGCATAAGTTCGAATCTTTTGTAAGGATTTTGAATTTTTTGGCTCCAACATATATAGACATGTTTTAAATATTAAAAAGCTCCGATGGAGCTTCCTGTTTATAGAAATGAAATTTTCTTGATAGCTCCTTAGGAGCCTCCTAAAAAGAAGACAAGGAAATACCCAACACATTTTCACAAATATACCTGCAATTCGTATTTTCTGTTCGAAACCGGAGAAGTCTCATCCCGAAAGATACAAAGAAGAAGTGCACAGATATATGACAGGCTTAGTTCGGAATCGGGAAGCAAAGATGCTGGCCGTTCATTGAATGCCTGATCATTCACATCTATTTGTTGGATTTAAATCCGGAAGCATGTTGATTTCTGATTTTGTCAAAGAGATCAAAGTTGAAAGCAATGAATTCATCAATCATTAAAAATGGTTAAGGGACAAATTCAAATGGCAACAGGGATATGGTGGTTTTTCATATTCACATTCTCATAGAGACCGGGTTTGTAAATATGTTTTGAATCAGGAAGATCATCATAAAAATAGAACATTTAAACAGGAGTAGATCTCTTTGTTGAGAAAATTTGAGATTCAATACGATGAGAAATATTTGTTTTACTTTGTCAATGAGTAGGGGCAGGAGGCTCAAATGAGCCGAGAATGATAGTTTTGTAAGAGAGGAATCGTTCAATTCATATCACAAAAATTCATCAACATCTTCATAATCAATTTATAAAAAAATGGTTCCTTTTCGTATCTTTGTTAACTGTATTAGAGCCAAAAAAGCATCATCATTTTGAAGGTTTGGAAAATTTTAGTGGCAGTTTGGATGACGATTGTCATATCTGCGGGATTTTTGATACAAATCCCGGAAATAGCAATTTTGGAGCAATCTGCTCGCAATTTATTTCTACATGTACCAATGTGGTTTACCATGATGATAGCTTTTTCAATGGCTTTCTACTTTAGTGTTCGATATTTAAATGACGAACATTTGAAGTGGGATCGAAAGGCCGAAACAGCAACATCTGTTGGTTTGCTTTTTGGAATATGCGGTTTGTTAACCGGATCATTGTGGGCACGGTTTACCTGGGGTACCTGGTGGACTTTTGCTGAACCCCGGATGAATTTGGCAGCCCTCGCAATGCTGATTTTTGTAGCATATTTTATTTTAAGGTCGGCATTTAATGATCGTGAGAAGAGCGCGAAAATATCAGCGATTTATAATATTTTTGGAGTCACAACGATCCCATTTTTGTTGTATATCATTCCTCGGCAACTTCCGAGTTTGCACCCGGGAGCTGAAGGAAATCCGGCATTTAGTGAGATTACCGCACCTGAACTTCGGTATATCTTTTATCCCGCTGTAATTGGATTTATTGGTCTTTCGTTTTGGATTATGAATGTTGTGAACCGGTATAAAGTTCTCAAAGAAAGGACAACCTTGAGCGGATCATGAAATTAAACATACAAGATTCTGGCAACACCGCCGTTGATACCCTGAGCAGCAGCTATTCCGGAAAGTGGGAAGGGGTAGAGGGCATTGAACAAACATCCGCATTTATACAACTAATGGCTTCGAATGACCTTATTTTTGTTGTTTTAGGAGTCAGCCTAATTATCTGGTTTGTTTTACTCTTTTACCTGATTCGGGTAGACAGAAACGTGAGTAAACTTGAAGAATCACTTAAAGAAGAATCCTCAGATGAAACCTAAATTAATCATCGGAATTGTTTCAATTATTGTTTTTACATCACTCCTGATGTACAATTTTGGAAACAGCATAAGCACTTATGTAAATTTTGAAGAAGCTGAAGCGCGGACTTCATCACATGTTGTGGGTACGTGGGATTCAACTGGGGAGTATGGATTCTCAAGAGATACCATGCAATTTAGTTTTCACATGAAAGACCGGGCAGGAAATGTGAGAAAAGTGATCTATCCACGACCAAAGCCCAATAACTTTGAGCAGGCGACTCAGCTGGTAGTAATAGGAGAAATGAGAAATAATGTCTTTTATGCAAATGAAATGCTCATGAAATGCCCCTCTAAATACAATGATTCGCCCGATTTTGAAAAGGCAAGCACTATAGAGAGTTAATTTATGATTGCCGAAGCTGGACGTTGGTTTTTAAACTTCGCTTTTCTCTTTTCAGTCTGTTCGATGGGGTTATATGCATTTGCCTCCGTGCGGAACAACAAAAAAGTTGAACGAATTTCGAATTGGTTTTGGGGATTTAAGGGAGTTTTTGTCTTAGGAGCATCTATTGCGCTCATCTATTTGATAATGACTCATCAATTCCAATACTATTATGTTTGGAACTATACCAGCCTTGACCTAGAAACCAAATACCTGTTTTCAGCTTTCTATGGTGGGCAGGAGGGAAGCTTCATGCTCTGGATCTTCTTTGCTTTTTTTGTAGGTCTTGGGTTGATAGTGTGGACTCGAAAGCCCTATCGTGCTCCCGTGATGTTTGTAATGGCAATGACCCAATTTTTTCTCCTTTCGATGATTATCGGATGGGATTTTGGATTCACCAAAATTGGAGCATCACCGTTCCGAACTATCGCACAAGAGATGCCAAATGCCCCATTTCTGCAGGCCAATCCCGATTTTGTACCCCAAGACGGAACCGGGCTGAATGATTTGCTGAAAAGCCCATGGATGATGATTCATCCCCCGATCATCTTTGTTGGATTTTCAATGATGACAGTGCCATTTGCCTTCGCAATCGCATCCCTGTGGACAAAAACATATCATGAATGGATCAGGCCGGCTCTGCCATGGACACTTGCAGCAAATCTCTCACTTTTAACAGCAATTTTCCTGGGAGGATACTGGGCGTATGAAACTCTCTCATTCGGTGGATACTGGGCGTGGGACCCGGTTGAAAATGCATCACTTGTTCCCTGGCTAATCGGAACAGCCGGAATACACGCGATGATCATTCAGCGTAAAAGCCGTCGCGCACACAAAGCTTCACTCTTTTTTGCAATACTGGCTTATGTATCTATCATCTACCAAACATTTTTGACCAGGTCAGGTGTACTTGCCGATCAATCGGTTCACAGTTTTGTGGATTTAGGGCTGTATAACCAATTGTTGGCATTTATTCTGGCTGTTACTATTATGGGAATCGGTTTCTACCTTTATCGTTATAAAGAGTTGCCAACACCTGATAAAGAGTCCAAATTTTTGAGCCGTGAATTCATGACGTTCACCGGTGCAATGCTTCTGTTTATTCTTGGATTAGTGATTATTCTTGGTACGAGTTCCCCAATTTTAGGAAAACTTTTTGTTGATAATCCCACACCACCGGAGATTCAGTTTTACAATAACTGGAGCATGCCGATTGCCATTATTATGGCTTTAGCTACGGTGGTTGGGCAATATCTTTTTTGGGAGAGACATAGTTGGGAGAGTCTTGCGGGTGAGCTAATAACACCCCTGCTGATTACCTCAACTGTATCTGTGGTTTCTATTGTATTAGGAAATGTAACCTCAATTTATTACATGATTTACATTTTCGCCGGTTGGTTTACGGTCATTGGAAATGGAACGGTTTTGGTGAGACTCTTGAGAAAAAATCCAAAGCTGGTTGGCGGTACGATTACCCATATTGGGTTTGGATTACTCCTGCTGGGAATTATCGCTTCGTCTGTGTACACAGTGCCAATGCTTGACCCCCAAACAACGAATTACAACACACGGATTGAACAGGGGGAAGTTTTTGATGACGAAGGATTTCCAATTACGCAAAAAGTGGAGATGTTTGAGCTGAAAGTTAATCAGCCAAAATTGGTCAACGAAAAATATATGGTGACCTACGAAGGGTATGAACTCACAAATTCCCCTCGTCCGGGACAACAAAATTATCGTCTCAGATTTGAACCGATTGATGGTGGAGAAGTATTTTATATGTCTCCGGAAGTCTATCCGATGCTGACCTCTTCAGGACCAAACGGAGTTGACTGGTCTGTAGATCCGCATGTTCGTACAGGAATGGTTAAAGACATCTACCTCTATGTGGCAGGAAGTAAGTATGTCGAGCAGCGTAATGAAGAGTTCGAAAGGAATGCGCAGAATGAATCGATGATGCCGGTTGGTAATCAAGATGAGGAGCAAACAGAAGAGCAGGAAGACTCACAAATAATAGAGTTAAGCCGGGGCGAGACTAAATCTGTCGGTCCTTTTGCATTTACTTTCAGAAACTTTGTTCCGGCAAGTGAGGAAGCTTTGCCCGAGAATACCCAGATAGGAATTCGATCTTTAATCCACATCGAACATGAGTCGTCAGGCCGTGCTTTTGAAGCTGAACCTCTTTTTGCCGTTTACACTGAAGATGACAGAAGTTATACCTACTCTCCACCTATCGAAATAAAGGAGTGGGATATGAACGTACTTTTTAGTAAAGTTCGGCCGGAATCGGATTCCATCGAGCTTACAGTATACGGTCTTGATGAAAATTTCGAAGAAGATTGGGTTCTGGTTGTGGCGGAGCAAAAACCATTTGTTTCTGTGGTTTGGCTGGGAACCTTTATGCTTATGGCCGGATTTTCAATATCCATATTCCGCCATTGGGCAAGAGAAAAGAACACTGCTGAGAAGAATTGAACACCTACTTTAAGGGGTCTAAAGATTTAAAGACAGTTCTCAAACGATCATTAAAGGATTTGCAGTTCAATATCTATTTTCCGCATCCATTTGCTACAACGTAAGGGGAGCCTTACTAAAACAATGATCAAACATCTCTCATCAAAAATCTATTTTCACCCGTTTTTTTGTTTTTCCTTATAAGCATGCTCTAAAAGCATCTCCATTGAAACTATATTCAGAGTCAATTCATTTGTGGCTTCAAGAACTACTTTAGGTGCCATGCCGGCCTCGTATGCTTCTTTCCACCTGGGAGCGCAAAGGCACCACCGATCACCGGGATTTAACCCGGGGAAATTATATTGAGGGAGGGGCGTAGACAGATCATTACCTTTGGATTTAGAAAAATTAAGAAAATCTGCTGTCATTACGGCACAAACCATGTGATCGCCATAATCCTCATCACCAGATTCACAACAGCCGTTTCTATAGAAACCTGTTAATGGATTTGAACTGCAATTTACAAGTGGTTCGCCGAAAACATTTCTGGATTTAAATTTCATTTTTCCAAGAATTCTAATTTCAGTGAGTCTGTATTTAATTTCCTGTAAAAACAAGATTTTCGGGGTGAGCCCTTTTTATTAGTTGTATGGCACGCTCCTTTGCCATCCAATGTAACTTTATAGATAAGGGCATCTTGGTCGCAATCAACTAAAATTTCTTCGATTAAAAGTGCATTTTCTGAGGTTTCACCCTTCACCCAAATTTTTTGTCTGCTTGTGCTCCAAAAAGTTGCTTTACCTGACTTAATAGTTTGATTCAACGCCTCACCATTAACGGATGCAATCATCAAGATATCACCTGAAGATGATTCCTGAACAACAACCGGAAGTAAGCCATCACGTTTTTCGAATTGGAGACGAAGTTCAGATCCTTCCTCAATCATTTGTTTGGATTTTGTATCCATGGATAATATTCAGAATTATGTGAGTACAACTGTTCCTAAAATACAATAATTGATGAGAAGGACTCGATTATAAATGAAGATTGCAGACAATTTTTTAATTGGCTGAAGAGTCCAACTCTTTCGTGGTTGAATTCTGAAATACTAAAAATAGTATATTTTCATCGATTTTTTGATTATCGAATATCCTTCTGCAAAGAATACAGACTGATACTCTGTGTTTCTTTTCTTATCGATAATTTCAATGCATGGTTTATCAAAAATTACATATTGAGGCAGTCCTACTTCAAACCATTCTGCGCTGAGTTTGAGACAAAATGGAACTTGGTGCATTGAATCAGGCATAATCTTATAATCGATTACCTTTGAGATTTCTATATATTTTTGATAAAAAAGTTTTAAAATGAGCTTTGTTCCAAATAAATATTGCATTCATCGCTAAAGAATGAATTAGGACATTAATGAAACAATAAAACTAAAAGGACATCAATGAAAAAAATAGTAATACTATCAATTGCAATAATTTACAGTCTTATTTTGCTAAACAGTGCTCAAGCCCAGGAAAGAACCTTTGGTATTGGAGGAATTATTGGAGATCCGGATGGGATTTCGGTAAAAGCCTGGATTTCGGAATCAACAGCCATTGCAGGGGCCATTTCCGTGGATTTGGGAGAAAACTATTCATGGTTATCTGTCCATGCTGACTTTTTGAAGCAAAATACTGTAGTTACTTGGGAGGAAGCCTTACTTCAAACACATTATGGCGGCGGTGTTCGTATTGTCTCAGGAGACTTCCAGGATTATATTGCACTTCGCGCACCTGTAGGAATTGACGTAAATGCCATCGACGCTCCCGTGGAAGTATTTATGGAAGTCGTTCCAACCATAGACGTAGATCCTGAATTCTATTTTTATTTCTCAGGAGCCATGGGATTCCGATATTTTTTTGGAAACAATTGATTAACTCAAAGCGAATAGAAAAAATAAGCCTGAGGTCGGATAAACCAAGGGCTTTTTCTATTCTGTTTCCTGTTTGATCTGTGCAAATTCTTCTACACGATCCTGGTTTTGCAGAAAATCTTTTAATCGATTGGCGGCTTCCATAGTAGTTGAATGATCTTCACCTCTGGATACCAACAACGATTGATATCCTTCTATAAGCAAAGGCTCAGCCTCGGCTATTTTACCCAAAGAAGCAAGGCATTCCCCCAGCATACTTGTGGTCATAGCCCGTTCTGGATTCTCAGGTGAAAGATGCTCTGTTCTTATTTCGTAAGCATCCCGGAAATAAGGAAGAGCCTCTCCGGGCCGGTTTTGTGACTGGAGAACAGATGCAAGATTATGATAACCGTAGGCTAAAAAGGGATGCCCGGGTGGGAGTCCGGCTTGCCAGGTTTCTATAGCCTGGCTGTAGCTCTCTTTTGCGCCTTCAAGATCGCCCATATTTCGCTTTGTAAATGCAATGTTGTTGTATTGTATCCCCAAATTGGGATGATCGGGACCAAAGATATCTCGGTATAGTGCAGCCGCATCTACCTGCATAGCAAGAGCTTCTTCCACATTGCCCATTTTTGTCATAACCGAAGCAAGGTTATTCATGGCATATACCACATCGGGATGATCTTCTCCCTTCAATTCACGGAAAAGTTCAAGTGCTTTTTGATGATCTGCCAATGCCTCTTCATACTTTTCCTGGTCATCCAAAATGATCCCGATATGGCTGATTACTTGTGGAATTGCGGGATGTCGATCATCCTCATAATTCGCTCGGTAAATCTTTAGCTCTTCCCGGTATAACTCAAGTGCTTCTTCATCATAACCCTGGTCAGATAGCAGTGTTGCTAAATTTCCCATTGATGAGGCGATCTGTTCATGGTCTGGTGATCGCAGTTTTTGTTCAAGTTCAAGAGACTCACGCAACAGCGCTTCAGCCTCATCAAAATTTCCCATCTCCCATTGCAGGCTTCCCAGTTCCCCCAATCGTGCAGCAATGGTGGTGCTCTCTCTGCCAAATAGTTCAAGGTCAGCTGTTAATGCAAGGTTTAATAAAGAATCGGCCGTTTGATAATTGCCCTGCATCTGTTCTGTTTTTGCCATCTCCACTTGTACCTCAGACATCTCGGCATTGGGCGGACTAAAAAGTGTATTCATCAGAGCCAGTGATTGACTGAGCTGAAAATCTGCCTTATCAATATCACCCAGCTCCCGGTATGTAACTCCGAGTGTATGGCGAACGGAAGCCTCAACTGCCGGCTGGTTGCTTAGTTCAATATCAATCCTGTCGGCAGTGCGGTCCAGTATATCAATAACTTTCACCTCCAGGCCATCCTGGTAAGGATTTGGTGAAGCGAGCATCTCTTGCAGGAAAGCGTTGACCTGCTCAGTTTTCTGCCGCTCAATTTCTGTGATTCTTGCTTGGTTAAGCGAAAAAATTGCTGTTCCAACTAAGATGATTCCTATCACCGAGAGTGCAAAGACAACCGTGCGATTTCGTTGAATAAACTTTTTAGTGAGATAACCTGCGCTTTCGGGCCGTGCAGAAATAGGTTCATTTTTTTGATAGCACCGAATATCCTGAAGTAACTGGTCAGCCGATCCATACCGTCGTTCCGGTTCTTTTCGAATAGATTTTAAAACAATGGTATCCAAATCTCCCCGCAATTGCCTCTTATGCTGAGCTTTATTGATACTTCCGAGCTTTATGGTTTCAGATGAGATTTTAATAACAACGGAGCTGGGTTTTGCAGGAGTCGTCTCAGAAATGATACTACCAATTTCAATCGGTGTTTTGTCGCTGATGTCATAGGGAAGACGGCCTGTCAGGAGTTCATACAAGATTAAACCGAGTGCATGCACATCGGTGGCGGTTGTGATGGCACCTCCATGCACTTGTTCCGGACTTGCATATTCAGGAGTCATAAGAAAGAGGCCTGTTTTTGTAACCGGGGCACCTTCCTGCGGTTCATCTTCAAGAATCTTGGCAATACCAAAATCAAGAAGCTTTACAGTTCCGTGATTGTCAACAAGAATATTATTTGGTTTCAGGTCACGATGGACAATCAATAGCTGATGAGCAAATTGAACCGCTCTACAAACCTGTACAAACAGCTGCAGGCGCTCTTCAAATGAAAGATGCTTTTCGTTGCACCATTCTGTTATAGGTTTGCCCTGTATATACTCCAGGATGAAATATGGACGCCCCTCATCAGTTAAACCTGCATCAAATAGCTGTGCAATGTTCTTGTGCTGAAGTCTGGCTAATATCTTCTGCTCCTGCTGAAGCCGTTTGTGCATCGATTGTCCCGGAATTAATCCATGCAAAAATTTGATAGCCACCTCTCTCTCGAACTGCCCGTCTGCTCTTGTAGCAAGAAAGACAGAACTCATCCCACCGCGGCCTATTTCGCGAATGATACGCCAGGGGCCGACCCGATCACCTTCAGAAATAAACTCCTCTTCCAATATTTCATCTTCAAGAAATGTACCCGACATATGGTGAGCATCCAGGAGTTTCTTTAGCTCAGCAGAAATTTGAGGTTTTTTTTCTTTAAGATTATCAAGAAAGATTTTTTGTTCATCCAGGGATAGCTCGATGCATTGATGAAAAAGATCTTGTATGTCGTCCCACTGCTGTGAATTCATAACCGGAGAGATTTGTAAGAATGCAACTATTATAACTTTGCCCGGCTATTGCTGCAAATTAATTTTACTTAAGAATTAATTGATTTAGCGCGAGAGATACATTCTTAGTATTTTTAAATGATTTATTTGTAGCAAACCAAACATTAACCCCGTTGCTATTTAATCGAATTAAAGAGTATTTTAAAATATCATCTAAACCGATATAAATGAGAGTATACCTCACTCTTTTCCTGTTGACTGCGCTTTTAATCAGCTCGTGTTCTTCAGATCCGGATACCCACCGGTTAACAACATCCGTCGTGCCTTCTGAAGCTGGAAGTGTGACTCCGGAAGACGGGGAGTTTGCCGTCAACCGGGAGCTTGAGATTTCAGCTATTCCGAATGAGGATTGGGTTTTTGATCGATGGGAGGGAGATCATACGGGAACCCAGAACCCCGTTGTGATTGAGATGGATTCCGACAAAGACATAGCTGCGATTTTTACAGAACGGAATTATACGCTTACCGTAAATACGGAAGGGGAAGGAACCGTATCTGAACGTGTTGTTCAGCAAAAATCAACCGATTACCCGAGTGGAACTGTTGTGGAATTGACGGCTGAACCTGCTAATAACTGGCAATTTGTAGAGTGGCAGGGAGATCTCCAGGGATCAGAAAATCCAGAAAATATCACCATTGAGGAGGAGGTGGAGGTTACGGCTGTATTTGAACCTGTTTCTTATCCTTTGACGATAAATATTGATGGTGAGGGTACGGTTGAAGAAAATGTGATTCAGGCAAAATCAACGGATTATCCATTTGGAACTACTGTTGAACTGACTGCCATTCCCGACTCAGCCTGGGCATTTGTTGAGTGGGAGGATGATATTGAAAGCACAGAGAGTACAGTTGAAATAACGATTGATGAACCAAAAACAGTTACAGTCGTTTTTGATCGAACCTTCGGATTGACAACTGTTGCCATTCCGGAAGATGGTGGAACTATCGAGCCGTCGGAAGGTGAATTTATTCGCGATACCTCGTTTGAAGTAGAAGCGATAGCCAATGAAGGATGGAGATTTGTAGAGTGGAGAGGAGATTTTAGTGGTACAACGAATCCGTTTAATCTTACAATGAACGGAAATAAAACACTCGAAGCCCATTTTGATCGCGCTGATTTTACCCTTGATACAACGACTGTTGGAATGGGTGAAATCTTGCTTGATGTACTGGACGGTCAAGAGACCGAAACCGGTTACGAATTTGACTCTGTTGTAGAAGTTACTGCCGTTGCCGCTGAAGGCTGGGAGTTTGCTGAATGGCAGGGGGATTTAAGTGGTACTGCCAATCCCAATACCATTACGATTGATGGAAATAAATCGATCACGGCGGTATTCAGATTTTTCGATGGTGGTGATGGAACCGTGGAGAATCCCTACCAGATATCCAGGATAGATCAACTGCAGGCGATGGTGCAAGACCCCGAAGCTCATTACATATTAGTGGATAATATTGATGCAAGTGAAACAGGAACAGGGGAAGGCTTTAATCCTGTTGGAGTGAATGCAATACCATTTACCGGAAGTTTAGATGGAGATGGATTTGAGATCACCAATCTTACCATAAATCGTCCGGATGAGCAGTATGTAGGGCTCTTCGGTGTGATTGGAGATGGAGCTACCATTCAAAACGTATATGTAGAATCTGCTGATATCATTGGTGGAAATGAAGTGGGCATTCTTGCAGGCTCGAACGATGGAGATATATTGAATTCTTACACAACCGGTACAGTAAATGGCACTGATGATGTGGGTGGGCTCGTTGGACGAAACAATGGCCTGATACAGCAATCATTTTCTTTAGCGGCGACCAGCGGTTCAAACAATGTTGGTGGATTAGTTGGGAACAACTCAGATACGATCCTGAGTGCCTATGCATTGGGTAATGTCGACGGTAACGACAGAGTTGGTGGACTTGTAGGTCTGAATGTAGACGAAGAAGGTACGGTTTTTGAAACATATGCCGCCGGGGAAGTGACAGGATCGTCAATTACTTCTGTGGTTGGTGGACTCATTGGGGTAAATTCTGGCTCTACCAATACAAGTTACTGGGACACTCTAAACTCAGGACAAGCGAGCGGTTCCGGTTCAGGAAGTACAACCGGTATGACAGGGCTTACTACAGCTCAAATGACTGGACCTTCGGCAGAAACAAATATGACCAATTTTGATTGGGAAGAAATCTGGGTAACTACATCAACAGGATATCCAACTTTTCAGTGGTTGGTTGATTGATTCTCCTCAATAAGGATTACTTAGCTGTATTTAGGACGAGTATTTACTGGTATTGAAAGAATATCAATTTAATTCTCCATTCCATTATCTTGTCATCGAATAAGCAGACGCCAATGTAGTTGGAGTTGAATTTGACACAAAAAAATACCCAATCAAACAAAAAGTGGATCGTATCCGGGGATCCCTCACCCACAGGCTCTCCCATCCTCGACGGGCTTACCAATGGTGCCTCCTATGCTATAAAAACAAAGCCTTCTTCTTTGAAATCAGGACAAGCATCAAAGCTTCATAATCAAGGGTTATCAAGAAATCAGTTTAACCATCCCGTTGTTAAAAAATGGAAAGATGAACTCCCGATCCCGATTTATGAGGATGGATTCAGAAAGAGAATACAGGAAGATATTCTCGCCTTGATTCCAACATCCTCAGTCGTTGAGAATATTGCGGATCACGGAGCAAGGGATGGAGAGATCGCTAAAGATGCTTTTGATTCAGCTATTGATTCACTGCCTCCCGGCGGCAGGCTAATCATTCCAGATGGAACATACTATTTGAATGATTATACCATCAGCAAGTCGCTTATTGTTGACTGCAGGGGAACACTTAAACGAATGAATTTCGGTGAAAACGGACAAACAACTTCAACCCAAATCATAAAATTGGAGGCACCGTGTGTTTGGGATGGCGGTATTATGGATGGAAACCGTGAAAGCTGGATGAGTCATGGGTTTACGGGGCGACACTATTCAATTCAGGTGAAAGCCCAGTGTATTATCAAAAATGTAACGGGGTTAAATTCCATAAGACGAACAGATCACAGAAGATTTCGGTGGTCGGGTTTTAGGATAGAAGACCAAGCATATCTTGAAAATTGCGTTTCAGAGCGTGCCGTTCGAGGGTTTAATGTACAGCCGTCAAACACTATGTATAAGGAAGACAACGATGGGACTATTTCAGAATTTAAAGGAGTTTACTTTTACAAATGCCGCTCAAACAATTATGAGGAGAAAGGTTTTGGTACCGGCGGAACGAACGGTTGGATTATTGTAGATGATTGCGGTGGATACCCGGCTCCTTACGAAGAGATCCGGGCGGATTCTCTGTTTCTGTGGGAAACGGACTCCAATATCTCTGAAGGGCATCAAATCACTGCAATGCTGCATACAGTGATCATGAAAAACTGTAATATCAAGGAGTGGGTTCAATATTACCTGATTAAAAGTGCCCAATTGAAATGGATGATTTTTGATCATTGCGATCTGACAAATTATGGATTGGGTTGGGATCAAGGGGCACCATCAAAAATCTATTTTGCACAAACTAAGGAGAACACAGTCCGCCAAGTTGGAACATCGATTCTTAGCTTTCGTTCAAAATTTAGATGTATTGATTACAATGACGGGCAATATCCATATAATTCTTCTTTGGCCGGTAAGACATTTCCCATTGTTTGCAATGAATTTGATAACAGGGAAGATCTCGCAGCTTATCAAAAAAACGATAGAGTAACCTCAATCTATTTCTTTGATTCCGAGTTGGAGTGTGTAAAAAATGAGTGGTACAGGGGCGGACATGCCTGGAGAGTGTTCTGGGCTGAAAACACAGGGTTTATGGTTCATGAGACGGGAGAGGCGTTCGTATGGTCAGAGGAGGATGGAGATCAGTTTGTGGATAAATTTGTATTTGATAACTGCACTTTCACGGATACTGACGGGAATCGTACCTGGATTTTTGATTCAAGAGGAGACATTTCGGAAGACTCACTGATTATTATCAATGCGAAAGGGAACCCACGGGTAGGTTTATCGGAGTTTTCCCATTTGGAAACATTTTAAGATCGATTATTTAACATTAATCGAAATAGATAAATCCGACATTCTCTTGAAATGCTACTAAAATCTGCGCCAGGCAGAGATCGATTTGATTCTCTCGGTGATCAACCTGCAGTTTTAAAGTAAGACTGAATGATAATTGATATGATTTTTTCAACTTTTCAAACCTTTGTCCGGGTGAGTACTGTATAGGTCTTTCTGATGTGTTAGGTCAGGTGATGAAATTGTCATCGAGAACATTTGCTTTAATAATTATAACACAAGTTGAAAAAGTTATTTAGAATTGCACCATTACACTTTTAATGAAGTTTATAGTTTTTGGAAAATGGGTCGGCTCCACTAAATTGATATGAGGAGATTAAGCAAATCAAAGACTGCGTGAAAGTACAACATTTATTGGGGATTCTACTGGGGTGTGTTCTATTTACCGGGTACTATTTAGATAGAAAATCGACCCTTAAGAATCATGCCACAACTGACACCCAAATTGCAGGGAAAACTGGAACCTTAGTGGTGTTTTCGGGAATAGAATTTCCTTCGGCTAGAACGACTGCAGATGAAGATCTGGAAATTGTTATGATTGATCTATACGAAAGAGTTAACCCAGGCTATACAAAGGGTTTGATTGAACTGGATGATCGTGTTCGGTTTTACATTGAAGATCGAAGCCAAAGAAATATTGAGGGATATGAAACGCTTTATTATGAAGCCGAAAAAGACAACCTTCACAAATGGGAACTGAAAGGAAAGGTGAATGTTGAGGACTATGATGGCAAAGACTTAAAGCATGGTAATGCTCCCGTAATTCGCAAGCTCAATGGTGAAATTTGGGGGTGGCAAGCGATGTCGGGTGGAATAGCGATTCTGAAAACTGATGATGGTATTAATTTTAAATTTCATGATCAGGCTTTTCACGGTGAAGTAGATGGAATGACAAACATTAGTTATCATGAAGAAACAGAACACTATTATATCTATAGCCGAAATAGAAGTTTTGATGGTGTTGACAGGCGTGGTATAAATGTGTGGAGCGAAGATACTATAGAACCTGATTTTGATTTTGAGCAAACTATTGATCCAATGGATCTATTTGATTACTCAGGTAACTCTATTTATGACATATATGATATTTTTGGTATTCCTCAGAAAGATGGCTCAATGAAACTTATTTCAAATATATTCTGGAAAGAAAGAGAACGTTTTGTGGATTATAAGAATGGGCGTAACACCGGCCCGATCTATCCTGTATTTCTTAAAGCTGATAATCAAAGACTGGATAATCTACGCATAGAAAAGAAACTTTCGGTTATTCCTTTAGAACCTTTTGAACGTATCCACCCCAATCCCAAAGCTACAGGCGGAGGAAAAAATGAGGTAGGACAAATTTACTGCAATTCGTATTTAGAGTTGGATGATGTGGAGTTGTTTGGATTTATGGTATCTGAAGATACGCATTATGAGCCTTATGATGGATTTAAGAAAGCGTTTGGCATTTATATTAAGCCTAAATGACAATTAAAACTGTCAACTTAAATCAAAAATAGTCCGTTCTCGTTGGTCCCACGGTTCGGGACTCTACCACTGAGCTATTCCTGAAATTCATTTTCATCAGACTGAATTAATTTTTCTATAAATGTTCGACTTTTTTGACGCTTAATAAA
>NZ_JAKLWS010000018.1 GCF_022012475.1 Rhodohalobacter sulfatireducens | reverse complement strand
GGGGTGTCCTCGATGGAAGGTTATGAACCCAAACTAACGGTACGTACTCACCAAACCGATCAAACCGTCACCATCGAAATCCAGGACAACGGGCCCGGCATCCCCGAGGAGATCAAAGACAAAATCCTGCAGCCTTTTTTTACAACCAAAAAAGGGACCGCAGGTACGGGGTTAGGGCTAAGTATTACAAATGATATCGTCAAAGCTCATGGCGGAGCTCTTGAAATAGAATCCGATCAGGAAAACTTTACCAAATTTACAATTCAATTATCAGCCAAAAACAGATGAAGATGAATGAGTGATGGTAATGCCATCCCTGAAAAACTCAGCTTCCGAATCATTATTTACGAAATATGAAAAATAAAATTAATGCAGATGTAAAACTGAAACAGCGAGAAGCTGAGCTGGATCTTATAAGTCGGGTACAGGAAGGACTGCTTGAAAAAAAGGATATGCAGGAAATTTATGAGCTGATTGGGGAACGGCTCAGAGAACTGTTTGATGCCCAGGTTACCGGCATCTACACCTTCGACCATGATACCGACCTTGAACATTTCCAATACCTGTTTGAAGACGGGGAACGACTCTACCCCGAATCCCGACCACTCAATAAAATCAGAAAGTGGATCATAAAGAAAGCAGATACACTTTTGATCAATGAAAATGCCAATAAGAACATCGAAAAGATTACAGGAGAAGCCATTACACCCGTACCGGGCACAAGATATCCAAAATCACTTCTTTTTGTTCCGCTGGTTGTGGATGAAATTGTAACGGGCTGCCTGAGCTTGCAAAACCTGGACAGAGAACAGGCCTTCCGGGATTCCGATGTTCAGCTTTTAATGACTCTCGCGAACAGTATTAGCATTGCTCTTGAAAATGCACGCCTTTTTAATGAAACCGAACAGCGTAATGCCGAGCTCGCCGTGATCAACAGCGTGCAGCAGGGGCTGGTAGCGGAGATGGATATGCAGGGGATCTATGACCTGGTAGGAGATCGTATTCGCGACCTGTTTGATGCACAAGTGGTTGGAATTTCAATGTTTAACCAGGAAGACGAAACAGAGTTTTTCCAATATCTTTTTGAAAATGGAAAGCGGGTCTACCCCGATCCCAGGCCGTATGATAAAGTGCGCCGGCGTTTGATTAACACCCAAAAATTGATCTCCATCCCCGAGGATTCCATCCAGGCCGTAACAAATATTACTGGAGAAGCACCGAAAATTGTCCCCGGCACAATCATGCCCAAATCCATGGTTTATGTGCCTTTAAAAGTTGGCGATACCGTCAGAGGATATGTTACACTCCAGAATCTCGATAAAGAGCATGCATTCAGCTTATCAGACATCCGACTGCTGAGTACACTTTCAAACAGTATGAGTGTAGCTCTTGAAAACGCTCGCCTGTTTAACGAAACCGAACAGCGAAATGCAGAACTGGCGGTAATTAACAGCGTGCAGCAGGGTCTTGTGGCTGAGATGGATATGCAGGGAATTTATGACCTCGTGGGAGATCGTATTCGTAACCTTTTTGATGCCCAGGTGGTGGGAATTAATACCATCGATAATGAGAAGAATATTGAGCACTTCCAGTACTTCTATGAGGATGGGGGCCGCATCTATCCGGAATCTCGTCCACTGGATAAACTCCGGGAGCATCTCGTAAAAACGAAAAGGTTATTGTTTATTAATGAAGGCCTACTTGAAAAAACAGAGGAAATTACCGGAAGCAAGGTAAAAGCCATTCCCGGTACGGTCATGCCAAAATCGATTCTCTTTGTGCCGATGGTTGTAGGAGATGAAGTCCGCGGATACGTAAGCCTGCAAAACCTCGACCGCGAGCATGCTTTTAGTGAATCTGATGTACGATTGCTGAGTACTCTTGCCAACAGTATGAGTGTGGCTCTCGAAAATGCCCGGCTTTTTAATGAAACCACTCGGCTGCTCGGCATTACCGAACAGCGTGCCACCGAGCTTCAAACCGTAAACAGAATTAGCCAGGCGCTTGTCTCACAACTTGAATTTGATGCCCTCATCAAGCTTGTAGGTGAACTGATGAGAGAGACATTTCGTGCCGATATTGTATATGTGGCTTTGTATGACAAGAAATCAGATATGATCCATTTTCCCTTTGAATATGGGGATAAAAACGAACCTCGTAAATTTGGAAATGGATTCACGGAACGGATCATCACTAATAATGAACCTCTTCTCATCAATAAAGATATTGCAGATATTCGTGCCCAGTTAAAAGCAAAACAGATTGGCCGGGTTACATCCTCCTTCCTGGGAGTCCCCGTTCTGATTGGGAAAGAGCCCATTGGTGTTATCAGCGTTCAAAGCACGGAAGAGGAAAATCGATTCAACGAGACTGATTTGCGACTTCTGAATACAATTGCCGCAAATGTGAGCGTAGCCATGCAAAATGCTGAAGCTTATCAAAAAATGCGCTCCGCACTGAATGATTTAAAAGATGCCCAGGAACAGCTTGTTCAACAGGAAAAACTGGCGAGCCTCGGACAGCTTACAGCTGGGATTGCCCACGAGATCAAAAACCCACTGAATTTTGTCACAAACTTTTCTGATCTCAGCATAGAACTGATCGAGGAGATACAAACAGAGCTCAAAGAGATTTTTTCATCACATGGCATTGAAAACCCGGATTTGATTGATACACTTGGCGATGTTGGAATGAACCTCGACAAGATATATGAACATGGAAAACGTGCAGATGGAATTGTAAAATCGATGCTGCAGCATTCACGCGGTGGTGATGGGAAGTTGGAACAGACCGATCTGAATGCTGTGATTAAAGAATATGTGAACCTGGCTTTCCACGGTATGCGTGCAAGCAAAGAACCGATTAATGTGGATATCGATTTGCAATTGGATAAAGATGTTGGTGAAATCCCTCTGGTTGCTGAAGACTTTAGCCGGGTGATTTTGAATTTGTGCAATAATGCGTTTGATGCGATGCGTGAGAAAACCCTCCAAGGGTTCCAAACCCCTGGAGGGTTGGAGGGCTACCAACCTAAACTCACCATCCGTACCCATAAATCAGGCAACACCGTAACCATCGAAATCCAGGACAACGGGCCGGGAATTCCGGATGATATCAAAGACAAAATCCTGCAGCCTTTTTTCACAACAAAGAAAGGAACCGCTGGCACCGGGCTGGGACTTTCCATCACTAATGATATAATTAAAGCACATGGTGGAAATTTAGAAGTATATTCAGATGAAAGTACCGGAACCAGGTTTAATATCCATATCTCATACACTGGATGATCTATGAGCCATACATCAAATAACAAATTATTAAACCAATACATCGCAAGGGCCCATCATGTGAAGAAATCACAAGTATTCAGACTTTTGTCTGTTGTTCTATTCTTTACACTTGTAGTAGGTTTGGATATCCTTTCTGCGCAAGGTGAAAATGCACCAACATCATTGCTTTCCACAGAAGCTCCTACCCTTCGATTTGAACATCTGAAAGTGGGTGATGGTCTTGCCCAGGGAAGTGCGAATTTCATTACACAAGACAGCCAGGGATATATCTGGATCAGCACCCAAAGCGGGCTCCACAGGTATGACGGCTATGAATTTAAAGTCTATGAATACACAGCCTTTGATTCAACATCTCTCTCAGAGGGATGGGTTTGGCAGGTAGATGAATCCGAGAACGGTGATTTATGGGTGGCAACAAATTCAAGCGGTTTGAACCGGATGGACAGGGCTACAGGTACATTCAAACATTATATGCACAACCCGGATGATTCGACGACTATCTCAAGCAATTGGACCCGATTTGTTTATGAAGATAGCTCCGGTGATTTATGGGTTACCACAGAGAGTGAAGGGCTGAACCGAATGCAAGCAGATAATGACGGACATTTTCAGCATTTCCGCCATGATCATGAGGATTCATCAACAATCACAAGCAATAATCTATTTTTCATTGATGAAGACCCTGAAGGGAATATTTGGATCGGAAGTGTAAACGGTTTGAACCGAATCAACCCCGAGACCGACGAAATCACTCGCTTTCTCTTCGATCCGGATGCCCCGGAAAGATACGGGGAACCAAGTAATGTGTTGGGTATACACCATTCTCCGGATGAGCCCGGCATACATTGGGTTTCTACAGGTAATGGACTGCTTCGTTTCGACAGCAATACAGGAGATTATGAACGCTTTCTGATTGAACCCAACGACGCAGATAATGTGAACCCCCTAAACTTAATCCATGCAGTTGTCCCCGATCCTAATTTGAAAGGTGTATTTTGGGTTACCGGGCCCGGAACAGGAGTTGCCCGTTTTGATGTACGAACGGAGGAGTTCACAACGTATCGGCACGATCCCAGAGATCCCAATAGCCTTGCTGAAGATTACTCACAATCTATATATGCAGATCGTTCGGGTACAATCTGGGTTGGTTATACCGCGGAAGGAGTTAGTACTTTTAATCCGGGTGCTGTAAACTTTTCACATCTGAGACATGACCCTGAGGACTCTGAAAGCCTGGCTCCCGGTATTGTTTGGGGAATTTATGAAGATCAAAACGGAACTCTTTGGATTGGAACAGATGCCGGGCCATCTACTCGTTACCTTACCCAGTATAATCCTGAGAGAAGAATCGTAAAGTACCATCAATTTGATCCCGATAATGCAAATACACTTCTGCCCGGCCTTTATTGGAGATTTGCTGAAGACGAGAACGGCGGCTTTTGGGTGGCAGGAAATGTAGGTTTAAGCCGTTTGGATCGTGAGACGGGTGCTGTTACCCGGTTTCAGCAGGATGAAGGGCGAAAGAATAATATATTTGATATGCAACCAACCCTTAGCGACGCCAATAAATTGTGGCTTGCAAATGTTGGCGGGCTGGACCTATTTGATACTGAAACGGGAACATTTACAAAGATCAACGTGGCCCCTGAGGGATGGGAGTTTGAGCCGATTGTGCTTGATATCTATGAAGACGTCGAAAACCAACTCATATGGCTCGGTACTGCTGATGGCCTGGTTCGATACGATATAATGACGAAAACCTCCGAAGTTTTTTCCTATAATCCATCAGACACAACATCAATAAGTGATGATGTTATTTTTGGTGTGGTTCCCCAAGATTCTGACCCATCAATTTTATGGATCGCAACTCAAAGCTCCGGCCTGAACCGATTCGATACCAAAACAAATACCGCCACACATTTTACTAAAGAAGATGGTTTGGCTGACAATCATATCTATGGGTTACTAATGGATGAAAACGGCACCCTTTGGATGAGCTCAAATGGCGGCATTACAAATTTTGATCCTGGAACCTTCGCTATTCGAAACTATGGTTTAGATGACGGCTTGATTGCGCTTGAATACAATCAAAATGCCTACTTCAAAAGTAAAAGCGGTGCTCTGTATTTCGGCAGTTCAAAAGGAGTTACAGCCTTTGTTCCCGGTCAACTTAAAATCAACGAGAATCCACCCCAGGTTGCAATCGCCGATTTTAAGATTTTCAATAAGTCCCTGGAAATTGGGCCCAATTCTCCCCTGCAAGATGCTCTTTCCAAGACGGAAAGAATTACGCTTAGACACAATCAGAATGAAATTACCATTAATTATGTAGCACTGCATTACTCGAATTCAAACAGAAACCAATATCAGTATCAGTTGGAGGGATACGATCAGGATTGGGTGGACGCTAATACCGACCGTTCGGCAACCTATACCAATCTATCTCCGGGCGATTATACGTTCAAAGTAAAAGCAGCCAATTCGGATGGAGTATGGAACGAGCAAGGGGCGTCCATCGGCCTCTCTATTCTTCCACCCTGGTATCAAACCTGGTGGGCCTATTTACTGTTTGCGGGAATGCTCGGACTTTCGGTTTTCGGGGTCGATCGGTTTCAGCGTAAACGGCTCAGTATTAAGGAACAGGAACGTGCCGCACTGCGTGAAGCTGAGCTCAGAGCCGAAGCCGAAAACAAGAGAAGATCCGATACGGAACAGCTTAGTAAAATCGGGCAAACCATTACATCTACCCTCTCGGTTGATAAAATTATTGAAACGGTATATGAAAATGTAAACGCTTTGATGGATGCTGCAATTTTTGGAGTGGGCATCTACAATGGTCAAAATAAACGACTCGAATTTCCGGCTACAAAAGAAAAAGGAGAGATGCTTCCACCCTATTCTTACAGTCTGGATGAAGAATCAAGAATTGCTGTTTGGTGTTTTAAAAACAAGAAAGAGATTATTATTGGCGATTTTGCAAATGAGTACACCAAATATGTTGAAGAATATAAACAGCCTGTTGAGGGAGAGTTTTCCGATTCAGTTATCTATCTGCCTTTGATACAACAAGGAAATGTAATTGGTGTGATAACTACGCAGAGCTTCAAGAAAAACGCATATACCGAATATCACATCAACCTGCTTCGGAACCTTGCAACCTATGCAGCTATTGCCCTGGACAACGCATCGGCTTACCGCCAGCTAAATGCAACATTAAGTGAACTGAAAACTACTCAGAATCAGCTTGTTCAACAAGAGAAGCTGGCGTCGCTGGGTCAACTTACAGCGGGGATCGCGCATGAAATCAAAAACCCGTTGAATTTTGTAAATAACTTTTCGGATTTAAGCATTGAGTTGGTGGAAGAAGCAAGGGATGAAGTGAATGAGATTCTAACAGCTGACAGTCATCAGCTGACCGCTATCTTGGACGACATCGAATCCAATCTTAAAAAAATCTATGAACACGGTTCACGCGCCGATAGCATTGTTAAATCGATGTTATTGCATTCTCGCGGAGGAAGCGGTATTAAAGAAAACACTGATCTGAATGCACTAATAAACGAGTATGTAAACCTGGCTTTTCATGGAATGCGGGCCGGGAAGGACCCCATTAATGTAGATATAAACCTGGAACTGGATGACGAGATTGAAACGGTGCCACTCATTTCTGAGGATTTCTCAAGGGTAGTATTAAACCTTTGCAACAATGCCTTCGACGCGATGAGAGACAAGCTGACATCCCGACAGCAGTCGGGACTACAGCTATCAGATAATACTCCTCAAAAATATGAACCGAAATTAACCGTTCGAACACGACAAAAAGGTTCAACCATCATCATCGAAATTGAAGATAACGGGCCGGGTATTCCGGATGAGATGAAAGACAAGGTTCTTCAACCCTTTTTTACGACCAAAAAAGGTACCGAAGGAACAGGTTTGGGATTGTCGATCACCAACGATATTATCAAAGCACACGGAGGCGTTCTTGATATTCTCACAAAAAAAGATGGGACCATCATGGCAGTTACTCTCAACAATTCATAAGATGTAAAGCATATGGCAGGAAAGTCGGAATTATCACAAAAACTGGAACAGCGCGAAGCTGAAATCGCTGTTGTAAATAGTGTTCAAGAAGGTATTCTTGCAAAAAAAGAGATGCAGGAGATCTATGATCTGCTGGGTGAAAAAGTCCGTAATCTATTTGATGCCCAGGTTGTTGGTATTTGTACATTCGATCACGACCAAAACACAGAGCAATTTCACTATCTCTATGAGGATGACCAACTCCATGACATACCTGTACGCCCGATCGATAACCTTCGCAGGCGTTTAATTGAAACCGGGAAATTGATCCTTATTAATGAAGATGCCGATGATGCCTGGCGGGAAATTACCGGAGAAGAACCGACTGTAGCCGAAGGCACAAAACCTACGAAATCTGCTCTTTACGTACCCATGGCATCCGGCGAGAACGTGTTCGGGTATATCACATTACAAAATCTTGATCGCGAACATGCATTTAGTGATTCAGATGTGCGCCTGCTTAATACGATGGCAAACAGCGTAAGTATGGCGCTGGAAAATGCCCGTCTGTTTAACGAAACCGAACAGCGTAATGCTGAACTCGCCGTCATCAACAGTGTACAGCAGGGCCTGGTTGCCGAGATGGATATGCAGGGGATATATGACTTGGTTGGGAATCGTTTGCGAAATCTATTTGACGCGCAGGTTACGGGTATTTATACCTTTGATCTTGACTCCTCAACAGAGCATTTTCAATATTTGTATGAAGATGGGGAACGTTTATATCCAGAGCCCAGACCACTCGATAAAATTCGACAGTGGTTGATTGACAACAAAAAACTTTTACTTGTCAATGAAGATGCAGATGAAACAATCTTTAAAATTACGGGAGAGGGAAAAAATACAGTTCCCGGCACCCGGCTGCCAAAATCCCTGGTATTTGTACCATTAATCGTTGGGGATGAAATCCGGGGGTGTGTGAGCCTTCAGAATTTAGATCATGAAAATGCATTTTCCGATTCCGACGTACGCCTGCTCAGCACACTTTCAAACAGTATGAGTGTAGCCCTGGAAAATGCCCGTCTGTTCAATGAAACAGAACAACGAAATGCAGAACTGGCTGTGATCAATAGCGTTCAGGAGGGATTGGTAGCCGAAATGGATCTGCAGAGCATTTACGATCTTGTTGGAGATCGAATAAGGAATTTGTTTGATGCTCAAAGTGTCACAATATGTACGTTTGATCACGAAAAATCTGAAGAACATTTTCAATATAATTTTGAGAATGGTGAACGCTTTTATCCGGAACCAAGACCTATTGACAATTTTCGAAAGCAGCTTATCGACACAAAAGAGCTCATTATTATCAACGAAAGCTTTCCTGAAAAAGCAGAGGAAATTTTAGGGTTTAAGCCAGAAGCTGTCCCGGGTACCCGATTGCCAAAATCGGCATTATTTGTTCCCTTGATCATCGGTGATTCTGTTCGCGGATATGTTAGTCTCCAAAATGTTGATATTGAATTTGCTTTTAGTGATTCTGATGTCCGATTGCTCAGTACACTTGCTAACAGTATGAGTGTAGCACTCGAAAATGCCCGACTCTTTAACGAGACTGAGCAACGAAATGCAGAACTGGCTGTGATTAATAGCGTTCAGCAAGGACTTGTGGCCGAGATGGATCTGCAAAGCATCTATGATTTGGTTGGAGACCGAATACGTGATCTTTTTGATGCACAAGTTGCTATGATTTGTACATTTGACCACGATAGTGGAAAAGAGATTTTTCAGTACCAATATGAGGACGGAGAACGACTATATCCGGACCCCAGGCCGCTTGACAACTTTAGAAAACGATTGATTAAAACAAAGGAGATGATTTTAATCAATGAAAAATTTCCGGACCGGGCACAAGAAATATTGGGAATTAAACCCGAAGCCGTTCCAGGAACCGACCTTCCAAAATCCGTTTTATTTGTTCCGTTGGTAATTGGCGATTCTGTACGAGGATATGTAAGTCTTCAAAACTTAGATCGCGAGCAAGCCTTCCCTGTATCGGATGTTCGCCTGCTTAGTACTCTCGCTAACAGTATGAGTGTAGCACTCGAAAATGCCCGACTCTTTAATGAGACTGAGCAACGAAATGCAGAACTGGCTGTGATTAACAGCGTTCAGCAAGGACTTGTGGCTGAAATGGATATGCAAGGGATTTATGATTTGGTGGGTGATCGTATTCGAGAGCTGTTTGACGCGCAGGTTGTTGGAATCAGTACGTTTGATAGTAAAAGAGAGATGGAGCTCTTTCAATACTCTTTTGAGGATGGAAAACGAATGTATCATGATCCCAAGCCCCTCGATAAGGTTCGAAAATTACTGATCAGCAAGAAAAAGATGCTGATTTTTAATGAAAATCTGCTTACTGATGTAGCGGCCATCCTGGAAAAAGAGCCAGAAGCATTACCCGGTACAGAGATGCCAAAATCGGCACTGTTTGTACCCATGAAAATTGGTGATAAAGTCCGGGGTTATGTAACACTCCAAAACCTGGATAAGGAGCGAGCCTTTAGTAATTCAGATATTCGCCTTCTCGGAACTCTCATCAACAGTATGAGTGTGGCGATAGAGAATGCACGACTGTTCAACGAAACCACAAGGCTCCTTGCTGAAACAGAACAGCGAAATGCTGAGTTGGCGGTGATAAACAGCGTACAGGATGGACTCGTCCGCGAAATGGATATGGGGGCAATCTACAAACTGGTGGGAGAAAAGATTTGCGATGTTCTGGATACACAAACGATGATTATTCGGACGTTCGATCACGATACCGGCCTCGAATATTGGCAATATGCAGTAGAAAATGGAGAAGAGATTACAGTTGATCCGCAACCATTTATTTTTGCCAATAAAATTTTGATCGATAATAAAGAGCATTTACTCATCAATGAAGATTTCGCAGGTTGGGCTGCAAAACATGGTGAAGCACCGGCCACAAAAGGCCTGGCGCCAAAATCAGCGCTTTTTGTTCCGATGATTGTAGGAGAGACCGTTGTGGGTTCAGTAAGCCTGCAAAATGTAGAAGAGGAACACGCCTTTACTGAAAGTGATCTCCAACTGATAACCACACTCACAAACAGTATGAGTGTAGCGATTGAAAACGCCAGGCTTTTTAATGAAACTGCACGGCTGCTCGCTGAAACTGAACAGCGTGCAACGGAGCTTCAAACCGTCAATAGAATCAGTCAGGCACTGGTCTCTCAGCTTGAATTTGACGCCCTGATCAATCTCGTTGGTGAATTGATGAAAGAAACATTCAAGGCCGATATCGTCTATGTGGCCCTGCATAACCGGGAAACAGATATGATTCACTTCCCGTTTGAATATGGTGACAAATCTGAGCCGCGTAAATTTGGAGATGGATTTACTGAGAAAATTATAAAATCGAATAAACCTCTTCTGATTAACAAGGATATTGAGGAGATTCAGGACCAGCTGCAGGCTAAACAGATAGGGAAAGCTACCTCATCGTATCTCGGTGTCCCCATCTCAATAGGAGACAAGCCCACAGGTGTAATTAGTGTTCAAAGTACGGAGCAGGAAAACAGATTTAATGTAAACGATCAGCGGCTTCTAACAACAATTGCCGCGAACGTGGGTGTGGCCATGCAGAACGCCGAGTCGTATGAAAAACTCAGATCAGCTCTAAACGACTTGAAAGCCGCCCAGGAACAACTGGTTCAACAAGAAAAATTAGCTTCATTGGGGCAGCTTACCGCGGGCATTGCTCACGAGATCAAAAATCCATTGAACTTTGTGAATAATTTTTCGGATTTGTCTGTGGAACTATTGCAAGAAATACGTGACGAGCTCGAAACCGTAAGGGCGTATCGCGATACGACTCTTCCCGGGGACGCCATGGATTTAGCCGTGGAAATCCTTGATGACGTAGAGATGAACCTTAAAAAAATTCACGAACATGGCACTCGGGCCGACGGTATTGTAAAATCGATGTTGCAACATTCTCGTGGAGGCAGCGGCAAAGTAGAACCCACAGATATGAATGCTCTAATTAAGGAATATGTTAATCTCTCATTTCATGGAATGCGTGCAAGTAAAAATCCCATAAATGTTGATATTAACCTCAATTTAGATGAAAATGCAAAAGAAATTCCGTTAATTGCAGAAGATTTCAGCAGGGTGATTTTGAATCTTTGCAATAATGCGTTTGATGCAATGCGCGAAAAGCTTCAAAATGCTGATAACAGTTCTGGAAGTGGTGATTCTTATACACCAGAACTAAAGGTTAGCACTGAACATAACGACCGTTACCTGAACATTAAAATTGAAGATAACGGACCCGGCATTCCGCCTGAATTGAAAGACAAAATTTTACAGCCGTTTTTTACAACAAAAAAAGGGAAAGAAGGCACCGGTTTAGGCCTTTCTATCACAAATGATATTGTGAAAGGTCATGGGGGACAAATGGACGTGGAAACCGAACCGGATTCATTCACACGCTTTTTCGTAAAAATTCCATACCAAAGTAAATAATCAAGATATATATGAAATTCTTAGTTGTTGATGATGAAAAAGATGTTGAAATGTTATTTCGGCAGAAATTTCGTAAAGAAATTCGCAAGGGTGAGATCGAACTTATTTTTGCTTTTTCAGGTGAAGAGGCTCTTTCGGTTTTGAACAGTTCAAATCCACCGGATGTAGTTTATGTATTTTCTGATATTAACATGCCGGGAATGACCGGAATTGAACTGCTTGAAAAGATCAAATCTGAGTATCCTGAAATCAATGTGAGTATGATTTCGGCTTATGGTGATAATGAAAACTACAACAAAGCAATTGAATCTGGTGCAAAGGAATTTTTTACAAAACCTATTGATTTTGAGTCGCTGCGATCTGAAATCTATAATATGCTGAACCAAGAAACGGAGTAAAAAAATGAATAATTCTGGCCATAAAATCCTGGTAGTTGATGACGAACCAGATCTTCAGATGCTGATGATGCAAAAATTCAGACATAAAGTTCGTTCTAAAGAATATGAGTTTTTATTTGCAGAAAACGGACGAGATGCACTGGATAAAATCTCTGAAAACAGTACCATTTCCCTGATCTTAAGCGATATCAATATGCCGAAGATGGACGGCCTGACGCTGCTCGACGAACTTCAGGATCTCCAACGGAACGACCTGAAAGCGATTATGGTGTCGGCTTATGGCGATATGGAAAATATTCGCACGGCCATGAACCGCGGGGCATACGATTTTGTAACCAAGCCCATAGACTTTAACGACCTGGAAACTACCATCGAGAAAACGCTGAAAGAGATTGCCCGTATCCAGAATACTATGGAGATGGAAGAGCAGCTCAGCTCGTTAAATTACGACCTTGATATGGCCGCACGAATTCAGCAAAAGATTTTAAAGCAAGATTTTCCTGTTTATGAAGAAGATGAGCGCTTCGATGTGTATGCCCACATGATTGCGGCCAAACATGTTGGTGGCGATTTTTATGACTTCTTTAAAGTGGATGACGATAAGTTCGTATTCTTTATCGGGGATGTTTCCGGAAAGGGAATGCCCGCTGCAATCTATATGGCTGTTTGCCGAACGATGCTGAAATCAATTGGCTCGGAAGTTTTAAACCCGGCCGAGTGCATCACAAAAGTAAATAATATGCTGATTCCCGAAAGTGACATCACAACGTTTGTTACTGTATTTTACGGTATCATTGACCTTAAAAAAGGGGAGCTCAGTTACTGTAATGGCGGACACAATTTACCATATCTGCTTTCCAAAGATGGTAATGTGAAGGAATTAAGTGATGTGGGTGGATTGCTCCTCGGAAAATTTGAAGGTGCCGAGTACGATATGTCAACCGTGAAGTTAGAACCCGGCGACTCCATCGTTACATTCACAGATGGTGTAACAGAAGCAGAAAACGACAGCGGCGGCTTTTTTGATGAAGAACGGGTTATTGAATACCTCGAAAAATCAGCCGACAAGAAATTAAACCCGCTTGTGAAGGGACTTTTTCTTGAAGTGATGAAATTTGCCGGCAGCGCACCTCAGTCTGATGATATAACGGTACTTACCACAAAATATGAGGGGAATTAAAGCCTGCACCGATTGGGTTAGAAAGCTTTTGTAATTTTATATGCTAATTGGGAAACCTGTCAGATTTTTAACTAACAGTCAGTAAAAAACCCGTCAGGTTTCGTTATACCCAATTAAATTTTCAACCCTCAATCTGGTGAACTTCCTTGAGAATAGCTGCAGCGTCTTTATCGTTCTTCTGTGCCACGCGATGCTGTAAATTCGTTATGATATCGGATTCGGCGTTTTCAAAAGCTAATTCTTTTGCCTCATCTTCTGTGCCCGTTCGGATCAGGTCGTAAATATCATCAGCCCGTACAATGCTATACAGGTCATCTTCATTAAATGCATGCGACCGAAGCTCTTCGTACTCCTGGAAAAGATCCGGGAACTGACCGCTATCATCAGCCCGGTCAATAATCTCAACATCTTCGGGGCCTTCTGCACTTAAAGGAGTTTTCGTTAGGTAATAGAATTTCTGTTTGTAAATCATGGATTTATTCTCTTTTAGATTGAGTGCTTGAATATAAAAATATTTTGGGGAGAGATATACAACTAAAATTTTAGAAGAATCCTACCGCATCCACAGATTATAGTGGATACAGATTCCATTTCACTTCACTTTGGTTGAACTGCTACTTCAAATCCTTGGGTCCAACAACCCATTTGAGTGCGTCCGGATTCGGTTCAACATTTTCCCAGGAGTCCACTGCAAATTCAAAGCAGGCGATAGTGGCGGTTTTAATTGCTTTCCTTGTCGAGTGGTTCGACAAAGTTAAAATTGCATCTTCTGTCATAGGGTTATGGCCAACGGTCATTATAATGCCGAAACTGTCGTCTGCACTCCTAATAACATCCAAGTATGATTTCACACCATTAAAATAGAGGTTTTGGTCCCACGCTATTTGGCTGGCCGGCAAATCCAGCTCGCGAATAACTTCAAGAATTGTTGATTTCGCACGTTCTGCCGGTGAGCTGAATATTTGATTGGGGATTAGCTCCAATTCTTTTAAATATTGCCCCATCCGGGGAGCATCTCGTTTACCCCGCTTATTAAGCGGACGATCAAAATCTTTCAACCCCGGATTATTCCAGGATGATTTAGCATGCCGCATCAGCAGCACTTTTTTTGATTTCACAGTCATTCCCCGACTTAGTGATAACAGTTTCAATACGGATTTTACCATTTAATTCTATATTAGAAAAGAAATATTTCTGCAGCTTATTTTTCTAATACAGTTTTTGGGAGGTATACCCCTAATGCTACTCCTCTTGTAATCATAAAAAGTACCATCGCCAGCCAAAGTCCGTGTTTTCCAAAAAGATAAGTAGCACCGTAATATGTGGGCAGAAATACAAGAAATGTAGCAACGATCATCGTATTCCGCATCGGTTTGGTTTCAGTAGCCCCGATATAAACGCCATCTAAAATGTAGCAAAAACTCGATACCAGAGGTGCTAAAATAGTCCAAAACAGAACTGATTTTGCAACGGCAATTACATCAGCCTTATCTGTAAATATGTAGAGTATCTGGTTCCCGAACAGTGCGTAGGCCAGCGAGCCCATCACCCCGAGAAATAAGCCCCAACCAATATTATACCAGACGGCTTTTGTAAGTTTATTTTCCTCAAGACTGCCCTTAAACCTTCCCACCAAACTTTCCGCAGCGTATGCAAATCCGTCGATTCCGTATGAAACAATAAACCAGAGTTGAAGCAAAATCGTGTTCGCTGCCAGTATTAAATCACCCTGTTTGGCTGAAACGGCTGTAAAAAACGAGAAAGCAAAGATGAGGCATAGGGTACGAATAAAAATATCCCGGTTCACAGAAAAGTATTTCTTGAGCTCCTCCACGTTTAGCAACAACTCTTGTTTGTAATCCGTTAGATGTTTCTTGTATCTCTTCAGAAAGAGAAAAATGGCGAGTAACAGTGCCAGGTATGTTGAGACAAGCGTTCCCCAGGCAACACCATCAACGTGCATTCCAAGTCCATAGATGAACCAAACATTAAACGCTATGTTCAACATGTTTAGGACAATGGTAATAATCATCGGGAATTTTGCATTTTGCATGCCCAAAAACCACCCATTGATTCCATACAAAGCAAGAACTCCCGGGGCTGTTAAAATTCGAATATCATAATAGACCCGGGTATACTCGGCCACTTCCTGTGTACTGTCAATCAGCCAAAGGCTGAGCATAGCTATGGGAGACTGTAGCAGAAGAATTGCGAGGCCAATCAAAAGAGCCAAAAACTGCACTCTTGCAAGAATCATCATCATTTTTACGCGATCTCTCCTGCCGTACTCCTGTGCGGTAAGCCCTGTGGTACCCATTCGCAGAAACCCGAATCCCCAGAATATAAAATTGAAAATAACACTTCCTACAGCCAGGGCACCGAGGTAATACACCTCTTCCAGATGACCTACCAAAGCGGTATCCACGGCACCTAATAACGGCACCGAAAGGTTACTGATGATGTTCGGAATGGCGAGACGAAGGATCTTACGATTCAACCGAAAGCTTTTTGCTTCTGAGTGTTTTTATGAGCTGACTATTGATGATATCCCTCAATTCTGTTTTGCACAAATCCAAGAACCAACAGTACCAGTATCACCATTGCGGTTAACAGAAATGAGAGAGTATAAAGACTAAGTGCCACCGCTATCCCGATACCGGCCACAAAAAGGATCGAAGCGGCCGTCGTCAATCCTTCCACCGTATTGATCTGGTCTTTGAATATGATTGTACCTGCACCCAGGAAGCTGATTCCCGTAATAATAGCTTCCATGATACGAATCGGGTCTGTTTGCAGCATTTCTGGCATAGCACGCTGGGCAAACTGATGAATCATGATATCACCAAGAATCACAAACAGGGTGGATGCACCGGCTATTAGCATATGAGTTCGAAACCCGGCCGGTTTCGATGCCCATTCACGTTCTAATCCTATCAAACCGCCTAAAAAAATAGCGAAAGCAACTTTTCCCACAACTTCCCATTGTAAAGCGGATTCCATAATTCACCTTTTTTTATATTGATATATTTGATTACCCAAAGGTCGCAAAAATTGAATCAAAACTCACAACCTATGGAATTGAGTTACTGGAAGAGTAAATGGCAAAAAGGAAAGATCGGTTTTCACATGGAAGATGGATACCCAGGCCTGGAAAAGTATTGGGATTCAATCCCACTGGGCAATAACCCTAACACGTTTGTTCCGCTATGTGGAAAAAGTAAAGACCTGCTTTGGCTGGCCGAGCATTGTAAAAAAGTTGTAGGTGTAGAAATATCCAATCTCGCAGTGGAACAATTTCTTATTGAAAATTCACTGGATGCAGAAATATCTACATTTGCGGATTTCAAAATTTACCGCATCCAAAATATCGAAATCTGGAACGGCGATTTTTTTAAACTCCCCAAACACAAACTTCCTCCCCTTGATCTGGTATTTGACAGAGCTGCATTAGTTGCACTTCCCGCAAAGATGAGAACACTTTATGCTGAAAAAATTCTTGAACTTACTTCAGATAAAACTATCATACTTCAGCATATGTACCATTACCGCCAGGAGGAGATGAACGGACCGCCCTTCAGCGTATCTACAGAAGAACTTGAGGAGCTTTACGGGAAAGAATTTCAACTGCAAATTTTAGAGAAAAACGAACTTAACATAGATTTCTACAAAAAATTTAAAAATAGGGGACTTCACAGCTACTTCATTGAAATTTTATCATTACTTTTACCTGTAGAGGAACTGCAGACAAAATGATTGTAAACTTTTGCGCTCAGGTGATTAGAAAGTTGCATGTCATACTGTCTGCATTTATTTTGCTTCTTCTAAATTTCATTTACGTTACAGCAAACCAACACATTTTTTCACATGGATTTAAAAACTCGAAACAACATCATAACCATTGTCTTAGCTGTTCTTATTGTAGTTCTATCATGGTTTTTATATCGATCACTTGTTGAGCCCTATCAAAGAGTCATTGAAGAAGAACAGATGGTTGAGCGTGAGCGCCATCGAATGGAGTTGGTTCGTGATGTACTTGTTCAGTATGAAAGACGGCGAGGGAATTTCCCACCCACCGATGGTGGCCTGGATAGCCTTGTATCATTTTTGAAAACAGATTCATTGATGACCGCCCGTGGCGATTCAATGTTTACATTTATGGAGCCCGCAACTTACAATCCGGATTCAATCGTTTACTCACCGAGACCTCCACATCCGCGATTTGAGTACACACTTAACGATACAATCAGACCTACACTCTACCTCTTAGAGAATCCAAACTCTGAAGACGCTATTGGTAGCCTTGATCGTACCACGCTAAGGAACGCTCCAAATTGGAACTAACATGGAACACGGCGGTTCTTGTCTTGGTGTATGCTATACAGATAACCACCTCTTCTACTCTGTAAATACACCCGGACAAGTCAGCCATTTGGCCCGTATTGGCAGTATTGATTTCAGCTTCGATATTGAAGAGACAATCATTACGGGCAACCCTTCCGGTTTTCCCGCCCTCAAAAGCTCGATTGAAGAGTTAAGGGAAGAATTTCAATGCAAGACTGCAAAAATTCTTGCTCCGGCTCCCGAAGAGTGCTGGACTGTTGTACCCCGTGCCGTTTATGAAGACGCATCTGAACGCGAAGGCCACATTAAACTTCTTATGCAGGGCACAGAACGCCAAAATATCCAGGTTATCTGGCATACGCTGAGCAATCCCGATTATCGCCTTTTGCTTTTGAGAGATACGCAAATACTTCGGGGTTTCAACTACCTGCTGGAGTCTTTCCGAACCATTGATATTGTTACTGATTTTGAAATTGCTCTGGACTGGCAACTTCATACAAACAGCAGTGAATCTTTCCTGATGATCCACTGTCAAAAGAATTACATTTCAATAACATCCTTTATTCTTGGTAAACTTCGGGGATGTACCAATATTGAGTATGACGAGTTTGCCGACCTGCCTTATCTTTGGAATCTTTATGAAGGGAATTTATCATGGATGAATGGCATTCATGATAAAACATATCTCTATGGATATTTCAGCAGCCAGGTCGCGGATCGGTTGCAGTCGTACTGGTATAACCACGGTGAAACGATAAATATGAACACACTTCTTGAGATGGGAGTAGATGCAGATGAAAAAACATACGGTTTCAGGCTTGAAGCTGCATTTCCAGCCATATTGATGAGTTTAAACAGGGATTTGGAAAAAACCGAAGTCCATGAGAATTATAACGGGTAAACTTAAAGGCAGAAACATTCCGGTTCCCAAAACGGGTTTATTGCGTCCCACCTCTGATCGTGCCAAAGAAGCCCTCTTCTCCGTAATTGATGCACGCACATACTTTGACGGAACCCGTGTTCTTGATCTTTTCGCCGGATCAGGCAGTTTAGGGCTGGAAGCCATTTCGCGCGGAGCAGATTCCTGCGCATTTGTAGATGAGGAACCCGAACACATTAAGCATATCGAAAAAGTGAGCCGGCAATTCAATATTGAAGACCAGGTACGAACATATACCATGGATGTTGAGATGTTCCTGGAAACAAATCCCGGTGGGTTTGATTTCATTTTTGCTGATCCACCCTACGATTATTACGACTTCCCCGGGTTGGTAGAAACTATCCTTTCCGACAGCTGGCTGAATAAGGACGGCTTGTTTATCCTTGAACATAGTAAAGACAACGACTTTGAACCGCATGAACACTGCGTATTTTCCAAAGCTTACGGGCGAACGGTTATTGCTATGTTTAAATTAGATAATGGTTTTTGATTGTCGGTAGTTAGTTGGCCGTTGTCAGTTGTTTACATCGATCCATAAATAGCCCTTACATTCAAAGAATTGATTTTAATGACTTTGCATTTGGAGGTCATTTAACTCCAAACCACTAATAACGGACAACCTCCAATAAATAAAAAAGATTACTATTTTAGGTTTGTTTACCACAAAACCTCAGCTAACAAAGTAATGAATCATACAGCTATCTATCCCGGTTCTTTCGATCCGCTTACAAACGGCCATCTCGACATCCTTCAACGTGCCGTTCAAATGTTCGAAAAAGTTATTGTAACCGTTGCGGTGAATAACAAAAAAAGGGCTGTATTCAGTGGTAAAGAACGGGTTGAACTGATTCGTGAAGCAATTAAAGACAAAGATTGGGCTGACAAAGTTGAAGTGGAACAGTTCACTGGTTTGCTGATTGATTTTGCTCGAAAGAAGAATGTAAAAATCCTTTTAAGGGGAGTCCGCCAAATCTCTGATTTTGAATACGAATTCCGAATGGCCCTCACAAATCGGCGGCTCGCTCCGGAAATCGATACACTTTTCCTGATGCCGGATGAACAACTCACCTTTATCTCAGCGACTATTGTAAAAGAGATTGCCGCATGGAATGGTGATCTCAGCAGCTTTGTGCCCGATCATGTTGCGGAAGCTTTAAAAGAAAAGTACAATCACGATTAAGTGGTGATTTGATCAATCGCTCTCGTCTCAAATAGATTATCCAAAGTCTCCCCGTTAACCGGGCCATCCACCAGGCATTCACGACATACAATAATCTCCCCTGAAACCCGAACCGGGAACTGCCCTTTTAAAGTATCACCATTAAGTATGTGATATTGAGAAATCACGTCTGAAGAATAAATTTGTAGTGAATGAATGCGTTCAAAAAATATATTGGAATTCAACTTATAAAATGCTGAATTCCGTAAATCCTTTTGGTAACTTTCAGATTGGTAACATCCGGAAAAATTTCAAAACCACTAACATGATATCAAAAAGAGCTCAAAACGTATCCCCATCACAAACCATGAAAGTCTCCGGCAGGGCAAAAGAGCTGGCCCGGCAAGGGAAATCTATTATCTCATTAAGCGCCGGTGAACCGGACTTTAAAACGCCTGCACACATTTGTAACGCCGCGATTGATGCTATCACTGAAGGCTTCCACGGTTACACGATGAACACCGGGATGCCCGAGCTGCGCGAAGCAGTCAGCGATAAACTGAAGCGCGACAACAATATTGAAATTCCTCCAAACCAGATTGTACTCTCAAATGGAGCGAAACAGTCTGTAGGATTTACTTTACTCGCAACCATCGATGAGGGAGACGAAGTGATCATCCCGGCTCCCTACTGGGTATCATATCCTGAAATGGTAAAGCTGGCGGAGGGAACGCCCGTCGTGGTAAATACTCTCTTTTCCAACAATTACAAATTAACACCCGGACAGCTTGAAGAGGTGATCTCAGAAAAAACCAAGGCGATCATATTATGCTCTCCATCCAATCCCACCGGAGCTTGTTATACAAAAAATGAGTTGAAGGAGCTGGCTGCAGTCCTCGATGATTATCCGGATGTGTTAATTCTTTCGGATGAAATCTATGAGTATATCGTATTTGAAGGTGAGCACGTGAGCATTTTGAATGCTGCTCCACAACTAAAAGACCGAACCGTTGTAATTAATGGATTTTCAAAAGGGTTTGCAATGACCGGCTGGCGCCTTGGTTATATGGCCGGCCCCAAACCGATAGCTGATGCAGTTGCTAAAATTCAAAGCCAGGAGACATCGGCTCCTTCATCCATTTCGCAAAAAGCGGGATTAGCCGCCTATACCGGTACAATGAAACCGATACAGGAGATGAATAAAGCCTTCAAAAAAAGAAGAGATTACATTGTAAAAGCTTTACGTGCAATAGAAGGCGTTGAGTGTTTTACACCTTCCGGAGCGTTTTACGTATTTCCAGATGTCCACAGCTTTTTAGGCAGAAGTACTCCTGAGGGAAATAAAATTGAAAACACAACCGACCTGTCGATCTACCTGCTTGAGGAGTTTGGTGTAGCCACCGTACCCGGAGATGCTTTCGGGGAACCGGGAGGAATTCGCCTAAGCTACGCCGCATCCATGGATGACCTGAAAGAAGCGATGATTAGATTTAGTGATGGACTGTCCTCTTTGTCGTAACGTTACTATCTTTGTAGGCTTTTGAAAAATCTGCCATGATGAGCGATTCATCAATTTTGGCATATTTTATGCTTATATAGTCACGTAATTTTCTAACAAGATATTTAACCTATGCCAACATACGAATACAAACGAGAAGACGGTTCCACCTTTGAAATCACTCAAAGCATAAATGATGACCCGCTTGAAACTTGTCCTACAACCGGTCAACCTGTAAAAAGAATCATCTCCGGAGGCGGAGGAGTTGTTTACAAGGGCACCGGCTGGTACGTTACAGACTATAAAAATGGTTCTCATAAAAATAACGGGACATCGACTCCAAAATCTGAAACTTCAGAAAAGTCCGAGTCAAAGGAATCATCAGCTAAAAAAGACACCAAAGATTCCAAGGAGTAACCGTGCAGGAGAACGATTCCCCAAAATCTGAATCTCACCAACAAGCAATTGACCAGTTTGTACTTCTGTGGGGAGAGATGGCTTCTGCGTGGGGAATTAACAAGACGATGGCACAAATTCACGCTTTGCTGTACGCAGAGAGTGAACCTCTTGATACCGATGCAATTATGCAGCAGTTGAGTATCAGTCGTGGAAATGCCAATATGAATCTGCGAAGCCTGCTGCACTGGCAATTGGTACAAAAAGTTCATTTTAAAGGCGAACGCCGCGACTTTTACACCGCCGAAAAAGATGTGTGGAACATTGTAGCCATACTGATTCGTGAACGGCATCAGCGAGAAATTGAGCCGATTCAACAAAACCTGGCCGAAACTCTTGAGATGTTTCAGGAAGACAGCAGTGAGGAGCCTCTCGAAGCGGAATTCAAGGAGAGGCTTGAAAATTTTGTAGAATTCCTTGAGATGTTCGACCGGTTCACGAAAGCATTGCTTCCCTATATCAACAAAAAGAATCTTACCTTTTTAAAGCATCTCGTGAAACTGGCAGAGGCCCATCAATCTCTCAAAGGAAATAAGCCGGTTCAGGAACAGGAAAATGAGTAAAAGTCACCGGAAAATCGGGGATAAGGGTGAAGATTTAGCTGTGGAATATCTCGAGTCCAAAGGTTGGATTATTATCGACCGAAATTACTTTTTTGAAAAAGCCGAGGTTGATATCGTAGCTACTGATGGGCATTTCATAGTGTTTGTAGAAGTAAAATTCAGGAGTGACACCTATTTCGGCAGGCCGGAGGACTTTGTTACTCCAAAGAAGGAAGCAAACATTAAAAAAGCAGCCGAAGCATGGACCTACGAACGTAAAATGGAAACAGCTGTGGTTCGTTTTGATGTAATTGCAATTGTTCAAAAGAAGGATGAAGACCCGGAAATCTCGCACTTCGAAGATGCCTTTCGATAGAGGGGCAATCCTGTCATCGCCGCTATTTGTACTATATTAATCCCGTAAACCGTTAGGAATTGCAAAAATGGCTGCCAAACAAAAATTTACGACGACAGAATATGTTCGCAGCTTGCTATCTATCCTGCTCTTTTTTTTGCTTCTGATTTTTTTCACACCCATTATTCTTCTGCTGCTTATTCTCTCTTTTGGCAAGATGGCCAATTTTGTAGTGGAAAAAATTGCGCCGGCTGTTGCCATTCCTGTTTTAAAAGTTGCCGGGATCAATTTCAAAATAAAAAAGCATGTTGACCCAATTCCCGCACCGGCTGTTTACATTATAAATCATAGTTCAACTCTCGATATATTAACCATATTAGCGTTAGGACTGCCTCGTGTACGATTTGTGGCGAAATGGGAGTTACAATACAATCCTATTTTTTTCATTCTCGGCCGATTAACCGGTCAAGTATTTATCCGGAGAAAACAATCGGACAAAGCGGTACAAACTCTTAAAAAAAATGTTCAACGAATTCGTAAAAACAATCTCACAGTTATGCTGGCACCGGAAGGATCTCGAAAGCATCCCGGCATAATCGGTCCATTCAAAAAAGGGCCTTTTCGCATGGCAATGGATCTTCAGTATCCCATCGTACCGATCTACTTTGAAGGAAACCGGGAACTCAGCACAGAAGATTTTTTAATCACAAAGTCTGGCACCTGTACTGCACATATTTATCCGGCAATTGATACATCAGATTGGAAACTGGAAAATCTTGAAGACCATATTAATGATGTTCGAAATCATTATCTTAAGTGGGCAGGGATCCAAAACGAGACTTTTTCTTAGAGCTTTCCGAACCTTTATTATATTAACTACACTATTGTCTTAAATCTTGCTTTATTTTGTAAAGCGAGTTCTACCAACTGATCTAATTCTCTTTTAGATATGAATATCTCCGTCAACCAAACAAAAACAGATGAATTTTCGCAGCGAATTCACCAAAAAACCCGAAAGGGAGTTACCTCTGCAAATGCCGGGTTAATTTCCAAAAACCTGGGGGCCCATGTTGATGGGCCGGAAACTACATTCCTTATATGGCATCCAAAGATTAAAGATGCTGAGAAGGTCTATATTGAATTTTATCTCCCATCAATCGACTTGATATTTGACAAACCGGAGCAACATTGCAATGTAACTTATTACCGGTTTGAGACAACCTGTATTAACGAATTTTCTTTGGTGGTTATGAATAACCTTCCCACAGGAAACCGTGATCAATTCGGCGCTTTTTACCAGTTTATCCTGCAAGATGAAAAGGGGGAGGAAACGGTTGTCTTGGATCCCATGGCATGGTCTATGCCATACGGTATTCATGCCCCTGCTGAAGTTTATGATATTAACAAGGTTCTTGGAAATCGCGAAGATAAAGAATATTTCGAAAATCTCGCTTCAAGTTTTTTATCTCTTGATGACAACAGGCTGGGGCCCTCTACAAACCTGTTGGAAATCCATACCGGTACCGCTACAATGGATGGTACTCTCGACTCACTTGCCAAACGATATAAGCAGATTGCAGCCGCAGTGGAAAATGGCGAAGATCTCTCACCGGATGAAAAAAACCTCATCGGGTTTGATGGTGTTGAGTTGATGCCGGTTGACCCGGTTATTGAACATCCCGAAGCGCATCTGTTTTGGAATCCTATTCAAACCCCCGAAGAAAACGGTTCAGAAATTACACTACACCTTCGTAAACCAAATGTGATGAACTGGGGGTATGATGTGGTAATTTTCGGTGCAGCTGCCGTAAACCCCTCAATTCTTTCTACAGGACGGCCGCATGAACTGCTGGATTTGATTGAAACGCTCCATATGTTCCCCACAGGCCCTATCAAGGTAGTATTGGATGTAGTGTACGGCCATGCCGATAACCAAGCATTAGACCTTCTTCCTGATGAGTGTTTTGCAGGACCTAACATTTATGGACAAAATTTAGATTTCAAACACCCGCTGCTACGGGCGATGATTCTTGAAATGCAACGCCGTAAAATGAACTGGGGCTTTGATGGAATTCGTGTTGACAGCGCCCATGATTTCAAATACTACGTTGAAGAACAGGATGAAGTCTATTATGATGACGATTTCCTGAAGGAGATGAGTAACGTTGAGCAGTCCGTTGCCGATGTAGACTATAAGCCATGGATGATTTTTGAGGATGGACGACCCTGGCCTCGAACTGATTGGGAACTGGCTTGTACGTACCGTGTAATTACGGAAAAACAGAAACACCCGTTCCAGTGGTCGCCCATGATTTTTGCCTATAACACTCCCTATGATTACACCTACTGGGTATCTAAGTGGTGGAGAATTAAAGAACATTTCGACTATGGCGAGAAATGGATCAGCGGATATGCCAATCACGATACAATGCGCCGGGGAATCCAGGCCGACCCCAAAACAGTAAATGTAAATTTCCTGCTTGGAAACTCCCTGAAAATGGTAATGATTAACGCATATAACAATCCTTCCACTACATTGTTGATGAATTCCTTTTTACCCGGTGTTCCAATGGATTTTGTACAGGCACTTGGAAATACCCCCTGGAGTTTTTTCAGAAATACAGATACAGAATTTGCTATAAAAATCGCAGCAGAAGAGGCCTACTTTACGGAGTGGCAAATTACAGATGTGGAGTATCGAAATTCACGCTTCTTCAAAAAACTTAAAAACCTTGGATTCAGAAAACTTGAAGACCTCCGGAGGTTTGCCAAGTCTCTTCTCAACTTTGTGAAGATAACCGACTACAACCCTGAAAACATTGTAGAATTAATTAATCAAACCAAACCTGCATTCAATCCGGAAGAGTGGACGCTGGAGAAGCTGAATGAATACGCCTGGGCCTGGATGGGGGATATCTACGAATACTGCAATGCAGATATGCAGGCAGATTACATGGATTCAAAGAAAGCGAATTTTAATTACCAAACCCGCCAGTTTCGACTTAAAAATCCATGGTTGAATAATAATTTTCAATCATCTGATTTTCTGAAGTTCAGGGAGCCGGTCGAAGGGGCCGTTATCTACTACGGATATCGCAGAAATATAGATACAGGTAAAGAGATTGTATTTCTCGCGAACATGGAAGGTCAGTCGCGACAAATCACTCCTACTAAGCTCGATCTGCCCATTACAAACCCGGGCATGTGGGAGGCGGCAATAGCTACGCCATCTGTAAGAGCGCGAGAGATTGATCAACCCATTAGACTCTCAATTTCTCAGGGGATACTTTTTGAAAAAGTTTTTTAAGATGTAAAGGATTGTATTTTTATAGAGTAAAGGAATAGATCTATTTTTCTCTGTAAAAGTATATTTTTTTGTTGGAAGCGTCTTTACCGCTCCTGATTTTTACATTATTCTCTTGGTTATATTGGTAAACCGCTGTTCTCATTGAGTTTACACTCTTATCATTTGAATAAGAAACCTCAACAGCCTGCCCACCGGGCTCTAACTTATCCAAAGCATCCATCAATGGTTTGAATTTTGAAGCTCTTCTCTTGCTTGATTTTATTTGTGATCTTTTTACAAACTTAATATTCATGGCAAACAAAAATCTCTATAGTTTTATACTTTAAAATATTTTAACAATCTAAAATCGATAATTCATTTAGGAAAAAGAAACTAATATTTTCTTTCAGCTAATTCAATAGCTGAAAATTATAATTATCTTAACTAAATAAAAGATTTAATAGAAAAATATACAGTTTTCAAAAAATTTAGTCTCTTAGTATATCTACTCAATATTAAATAACACGTTTTTAAGTAAAACATTGTATTTATCCATTCATTTTAAAATTAATATATGCTTGAATCTACAAGACATAATTATAGATTAGTTACAATTTTAATTTCTTCGATTGGTGCTGGTATACCCCTTTGGACGTCAAAAACTCGGCAAATAGATTTCACTGAGACAGAATTTTTAATAATCTGGATTGCTATTGGAATATTCGCCTCTCTTATTGTTCGTTTTATTGTAAATCTGAATATCCGTGATATGGTGGGATGTTTTGCAATAGGATACGTTATTGCCGTTGTTATTCATTTTGTAAGCTCCATCCTAATATCGAGCTATGTACAGTCGCGTTTTGAGCTCTCTCTTTTCATTGCTTTACTTGCCGGAATTGCATCAGGCGGACTCGGGTCTTTGCTTTGGGTGGGAATTAAGAAAAGCGGATCAAAAAATAGATGAAAAAGCACAGCCACCTTTCACCTTTCGGTAGCTGTGCTTTTTGAGATTTTCAGGATGAAATTACCTTTAGTCTTTCACGCATCTTAATGGAGTTCCGCCACCTTTTGGCCCGGCATCCATTACACTTCCAGATCCGGCAATCCATATAAATGTACCGTCATTGCTATCAGCTGTATCGCTGGTCCACAGTAAACCGGTATTGCCACGATCGTTTAGATCACCGCCTACTGTTATAACTCCAGCTCCATGAATTCGCAGTAAAGAATCGAAGGCATCAGACAGGTTGCCACTGCTCATACCATCATCGCTTGCAGGTGCATTTCTAAAATCTGCCCACTCCTGTTGGGTAGGAATCCGCCAGTTTCCACCAAACGCTATTCTACATGGATCATTCTCGATCTGCCAGTCAGTTTTCTGGTTTTGACCAGATTCCCAATCACCATTCGGTACCAGATTGCTTCCATCGTGATAATATCCCTGTTTTCTATTGAACTGAAAATACCATCCAGCTCCATTAGGGTTATTATCAGTGGCACTTTTGACAGCAGTTGAAGCTCCCAGATTTTTTTCAATCCAGATTTTATCTACACCGCCTTTCCATTCAGATTTCACAAGTTTATAAGACCGATTCTCAAATTTGGAATCATTACTTGGCGTTAAACCGTTTATAAATCCGTGAGAAATATAGCCGGCTTTCAATTCTATTTGGTCACCGTATGAGGTGCCAGCTTGATTTGTAGCGTATGCCCTTACATAGTAGGTAAAAGCCTGTGAAAGACCCGTGATATCACTTTCAAAAGAACCTGTTCCACTGCCGTCATTTGTGCAACTATCTGACAAGATAGGATTTTCGTCTTGACTCCAGCACACTCCCCGTTCAGTCACTTCAAAACCACCGTCATCCGTTACTTCACCTCCACTGGTTACGGAAGTGACGCGCATATCACTCCAATCGGCAGTTTCAATCTCAGGGGGCCCACCAAATATGGCAATAATTTCAAGATCGCTGGTTACGGTTACTGTCTTGGGATTTTCAGTGCCTGAGATATCTCCATCCCATTCGTCAAATTCAGAAGTCCCATCCGGATTTGCGGTTAACTCAATCTCATCCCCATGGTTATAGAAATCCTTATCCGGGTCAACAACGATATCACCTTCGCCGTCACCTTGTTTTAATAAATCAAGTTCGTATTCTGCTTCAACAAATACGGCCGTCACGTTTTTATCCTCATCAATAGTTATCTGCTCGGGATTATCATTACCTGATAGATCTCCCTGCCATTTATCGAACTCCCAGCCTTCATCAGGCTCTGCTGTCAGTTCAACAATGCTGTTATATCCATATGAAGTTTTTGCCTGGTCTATCTTCTCTTCATTTACACTACCCTGGCCATTTGTTTCTACGGTCAATTCATACGTTTCTCTTTCAAAAACAGCCGTTACTGTTTTCTCTTCATCAACTGTAATCTGCTGAGGATTATCACTTCCATCGAGATCTCCTTCCCAGCGTGCAAAGTTCCAGCCATCGGCCGGGTTTGCAGTCAATTCTACGACTGTTTCATAAGTATAATCCTTGGCAGGTTCTTCAACTACTTCTTCATTTACAGATCCCTCCCCGTCAGTATTTATATTCAAAGCATAGTCCCTGCGCTCAAATACTGCAGTAACCTCTTTGCTTTCATCCATAGTAATTTCTTCAGGATTCTCATCACCACTTAAATCTCCCTGCCATTCAACAAATGTCCAACCATCGGCCGGTTCAGCGGTTAACTCAACAACAGAATCAAATGGATAGGATGTCTTCGAGGCGTCATCTATCAACTCCTCATTTACACTTCCCTCCCCGGTCACATTAACGGTCAACTCATATCCCTCACGTTCAAATACGGCCGTTACTTCTTTCTCGGTATCGATTGTAATCTCTGCTGGATTGTCTGTGCCTTCGAGGTCACCTTCCCACCGGGCAAACTCCCATCCCTCTGAAGGATTTGCAGTGAGTTCAACTACAGTTTCATACGCGTAATCCTTGGCGGGCTCTTCAACCACTTCTTCAGAAACATTACCCTCGCCTTCCGTGGAAATTGTGAGCGGATAATTCTTTCGCTCGAAGACGGCTGTTACGCTCTTTGAATCGTCCATATTGAGGGTTTGGGGATTTTCACTTCCGGTAAGGTCGCCCTGCCATTCAACAAATACCCAACCTTTATCGGCAACGGCATTGAGTTCTACTTGTGTTCCTATTTCATAATCCTTCATTTTCGACTCTACGATATTCTCTTCAACAGACCCGCCACCTTCTGCGGTTATATCCAGCGGATACTGCAATTTTTCAAAGATCGCCGTAAACACCATATCATCGTCAACCGTTATAATAATCGGGTTTTCTGTACCGGAAACATCTCCTTCCCACGATGAGAACATCCAAGTTTCATTGGCTTCGGCCTGGATCTCAACATCTGCACCCTCATCATATTCACCGGTGGCGGGTGTTACACTTCCGGCTTCAGTTGGAGTTACGGATCCCTCGATGGAATAGGTAGTTGATGAATTACTTGAACAAGACAAGCCTAAAAACATTACAAAAATAGAAATTGCAGCCAGCCACGCACATCGTACCGCGTTTCTCATAGTCGTCTGAATCTGATTTTGAAATTACATGATTTTCTATTCATACATGCGAAAGCTCAGACGGGAAGGGGTCAAATTGCCCTACATTGGATCAACTAGGGCTCTTTCAATCAATTATAATCGATTCAACAATTAAAAAAGCCGACCCTGAATCTCTTCGCGGTCGGCCATTATGCAATAAGAACTGTTCGATAAATTTTTTGCCGGAACTATCTCCCTCGATAATCTCCTCTTCTATCTCCTACCTCGATTGGCACCCCCGAAATTATACCGGAAATTTAACCTGAATGAGCGTGTTGACCATTGATAATTACTGTCTGTGTATGAATTAGGATTGATAATTTCTCCTTCATACTGTCTTGAATTGAACAGGTCTCGCACATTTAATGAGATGGATGCTCTGCGATTCAACAGATCCTTAGATATCCCTGAACCCATAAAGAAGCTTCCGTCTCGACGACCCTGAGTGGTTTGCTGCGCACTCCGGTAATTGAGATAAGATTGTAGATTCCAGCCATCCAAAAATTGATATCGAACCCGCAGGCGCCCTGTCACGCGACCGGTGGAACTTGAATAGATTTGATCCTGATACTCACCTTCCCGGTCCGACTGGAAAATATTCAGACTTCCGGAAAGCTGCATATTGGTAAACAGCTCCTGGTCTGCCGAGAACTCTACTCCCCATGAATCTTCTGTTGCCAGGTTAATTGGCCGGCGGGTTGTAATGCCCTGCCCGTCGATTGTTGAAACCCGCTCTATCACATCCGTTCGATGTCGGTAATAGACACTGCTCAGCAAGGAGCCTGTATCCCAGTAGCGTAAGTATCCGGCTTCAAATGAGTTTCCAAACTCGGGCCGTAAACCGGGATTACCAACTCGCCGGTTCCGCGTATCTGCGATCTCAGTAAAGGGCAACAACATTCGAGACCATGGACGGTCAATTCTGCGACTATAGCTTATTTGAAACGAGTTTCTTTCATCTAATGTATAAGAGAGAAAAGCACTTGGAAAAAGGTCCAGGTAGTTTTGATCACTTCCTTCACCTGTTCGGTCTAACTCTGTCTGAATTCTGGTATTCTCTGCACGGACACCCAGCTGGTAACTAAATTTACCGTTTTCCCCTGCTACTGTGGTATAGACAGCATTAACATTTTCATAATATGTGAAGTTATCACTGATCCCTAAATTCGAATCGGGTGTCACCCAAAAACCATTTTGTTGCTCCTCAATCACATAATCGTTATCCATCCAATCGAAATTTAGCCGCATTCCTGCTTCAAGTCTTCCGTTTCTGCCAAGCGGCCGCTCATAATCTGTGTCAAATCGCATCTCGCGGTATCTTTCATCAGAAAACGTACGCTGGTTCAATGGATTCACATCACCGGTTTGAACCAACTGTATCAGATTCGAATTTTGATCTTCTGTGCCGAATTCAAAATCTGCATCGGCTGTGAGCCTGTGGTCCGACCCGTCAAAACGATTTTCATACTGAAGGCGGACATCAAAATCATTTTCTCGATTCTCTTCGATATCGTCTCTATTCACTCGCTGCAGAATATCCCAGCTTTCAAATACATTTCTGTATACACCGGGCTCGTCTGGACTGTAATCCGTATACCTTACATCAGAATCCTCTTCTTCATTCTCCAGGCTAATTCTGGTAGAGAATGTAAGAATCTGGTTCGCCGGCAGATAAAAATCCGCTCCAACATATGCACTGCCTTCACGCTCCGTTTCGTCTTGTTCAGTGATTTCCCGGTACGCATAGGTCGTGTCTCCGTTAAAGCTTTGGAATGTACTTCCGGAAGCCGGATCATTTTCATATTCAATCTCAAAATTTCCAAACCAGTTAATATTATTTTTGTGGTAATTGAGATTCGCTCCTAACGCATGATCTTGCGGGTAACCCGTATTGGCCTGCACACTTCCATTGAATCCAAGTGTTACGTCATCTACCAGTTTAATGTTTATGATTCCGCCGGTTCCCTCAGCTGAATAGCGGGCGGAGGGATTCGTAATAATCTCAACCTCTTCAATAACATTAGAGGGAATACTGTTTAACGCCTCCGTGCCATTTCGAACCAGGCTGGAAGGCCGTCCGTTTATCAAAACCTGCACACCACTGTTGCCCCTCAGCGCTACATTTCCTTCATAATCCACCGTAATAGAAGGTACATTGTCGAGAACGTCGAGAGCGGAACCACCCAGACTTGTAATATCTTTTCCAACATTAAAACTTCGACTGTCAAAATTCATCTGCATATACGACTGTTCCCCCTCAACAATCACTTCGTCTAGCATCGCTTCCTGGTTTTGCAGGGTAACATTTTCAATATCTGTGGTTTCACCTGCCGAAAGATCAAGATTTGTTCGGTAGGTCCGGTAAGAGATGTAGGAGACTTGCAGTACGTATGAACCGGGATCTACCTTCAAAGAGAAGCTACCGTCCTCCAGGCTTGAAGTACCGGTCAAAATTTCTGATTGAGCTTGATTATAAATTGCTACCGTTGCATTGGGTACAGGGCTTCCGTCCGAATCCTGTATTGTACCGATAACTTCTGCTTTTTCATCACTTGAGTTTTGGGCATAAACAGGTCCTGAAAATGCTCCACAGATCAAAACTAGAGTCGCTATAAGAAGAATTAATTTTTTCATGTTTTCAATCTTGTAGTTCTTTATTTCTCTTAAACTAAAACCTGAACCTGCCTGAATGTTGAACGAATCCTGAAGTAAATTTAAAGATTGCTCCATAAATGGAGATTTTTGAATTATTAAGCAGAAATTGATTCTATATTCATTTCTATTTCCCCCATCAAACCAGAATTAAAGATTGATAAGTTCCTATTTTTCATTTTTTTACAGATTGGAAAGAAAACGAGTCACTTAATAAATCTGAACGAATCCCATTTTTTGTGCAGGGCAGCTACATCTCTATCTTGTTGCTTTGATCGAGTATTCGTTTAATGATTGCTTATTCTTCAATTGTTTAAAATCGACTTCCATTCAACAGAAACTTAATCCTGACTACATGAAACTTTTTCACATCTTTCTTTTGTCTTTGATATTCACACTGTTTCTCACTTGTACAAATGAAGCCCCACCTGCTGAACAGAGCAATGAGAAAGACAAAGAGGTGATTACAGCGGTCAGTGATGCACGCGCTGAAGCTTTTAACAATTCAGACGCCGCCGGAATCGCCGAGCACTTTACTGTAGACGCAATTTTGATGGCACCGGGCGTACCTGCAATGGAAGGAAGAGAGGCAGTACGTGATTATTATCAATCTATTTTTGATGAGTATGAAACAGATCTCGACAGTTATTATGAAGAAATAAAAATAGACGGAGATCTCGCCTACGGACGAGGGGTGGCAAATGTAACACTCATTCCCAAAAATGGTACAGAATCATCTTCATCCACTTCGAAATATCTAAACATTCTACAAAGGCAACCCGACGGCACCTGGAAAACCACTCACGACATCTGGAATTCTACTGATACTTCCGATTAGACACCCGTTGCTTTACATCTATGAATAGAGTTCAAAATATGAATCGTGACTTATTTTAAATCGATCTCTATCCTGTGCCAGTTATCTGAATAGGAATAATGAATGGATAAATCGTTTTGATCGACGATTCGCTTGATGATTGACAACCCAAGCCCAATGGACTCAGAACTTTGTTCAGCTTTTCTAAACCGCTCAAAAAGTTGACCAGGGTCAACTTCCGGATCTTTACCTGTGTTTGATATGACAAGCTTCTCACCGTTCAATTCAATGTTAATTTCTCCATTCTCGATATTGTGACGAACCGCATTCTGGAAAAGATTGGTCCATAGTATATCCGCAAGAATCGGGTGCATATTTATCTGTACATCATCCTGAATATTAGTCTGAACGGTTAGATTATTAAGAGCGATAAACTCTTTAAATGCTTCAAGGCTCTCCCTGACTACATCACTCAGATCAACCTTTTCGTCATTTTGAAATTCATGATTTTCGATTTTAGTTAACAGTGCCAGTGATTCACTCAATCTCGAAAGCTTCTTCACTGATCTCTCAAGCGATTCAATATATTTGTACTGTTCTTCGGTTAGATCCGTTTCTGAAAGCAGCTCCAGCTTGCCTTTGGCAATAGCCAGTGGTGTTTGAAGTTCATGAGAAGCATTCTCTGCAAACTCCTTCAGGTTTTTATAATCAGACACTGCCTTGCGGGTCATCTGTTCCACAAATTTGTTTAGGTCGTTGAACTCTTTCACCCCCGTTTTTTCAGCCGGAACATATTCTTTCTTATGGAGCTGGAAGTTGCCAATTTTCTCCAGCGTTTTTCGAAAGGGTTTAAAGAGCCGGCCTGAAACCATGAAGCCAACACCAATTGCACCTATTATCTGTAATCCCAAAATCCACAGTAATGTTTTAATAACAGCTTCCGTAATGTCATCCGGTTCGATCATAGCCCCATAAGTCGATATGTAGTAGGAACGATCGTTTATATTTCGATAAGCTGAGACTTTTACATTTTGTTCATTTTGTTCAAGTCTTTCCGAGTAGATAAGAGTATCACCGACCTCCACTCTCTCCTCCACAGGAGTATCCAGCTCTCTTACAATTAAATTACGGTCGCCATCTACATCTCTCCCGGGATGAAATCTCCGGCCGCGTTCCAGGAGATAGGTCACCCGGTCAATCCGCTCCATAAACTCAAAGGTTAGCTCCCTGTCAACTTCTCCTTTTATGATGAAGTATGAGAACACTCCACCAATCCCGAGTACGATTACAGTGATGGTCAGGTAGATTAAGATAAATCGGGTAATAAGCTTCATGTTCCGGCTCTGTTCGCTTTAAATTTATACCCGATGCTGTACACACTCTCTATATAATCGTTGGCACCTGCGTCCACCAGTTTCTTTCGTAAATTTTTAATGTGTTGATAGACAAAATCCAGGTTATCCAGGTGATCCACATAATCACCCCAGAGATGCTCCGCAATGTTCTGTTTAGAAAGTACCCGGTTTTTATTGGATGCAAAATAAAGAAGCAGGTCGTATTCTTTTGGGGTTACGTCCACCGGTTCTTCATCTACCGATACCTCTCGTGTTTTTGTATTGATAGAGATCTCATTCGCCCGGACGATTTCACTGCCGCCTAAATTATTACGCCGGTTGACAGCTTTAATTCGTGCTGATAATTCTGGTAATTGAAATGGTTTGGTGAGGTAATCGTCTGCGCCAAGTTCAAGGCCGGATACCTTATCATCCAGGGAATTTTTAGCTGATATAATTATGGTTCCGGTTTCAGGGTTCACAGATTTCAATTCCCGCAAAACCTGCAATCCATCACCTTTTGGAATCATGATATCGATCAGAACCACATCGTAGGTGTACGACATGATCTTGTCAAACGCCTCATCATAATCGATGGCCGTTTCACATCTGTACCCTTCTCTCTCCAAATACTTCAGGATATTTTCGAGTAGATCCTTATTGTCTTCAACAATCAGTAGTTTCATATCACTTAGAATATAACCTGAAATTTTGAAGCAAAATTGAAGGGTTTCTAAGGAAGTTATAGAATATTGCTCTCGGGTATGTCTTGTATACTGCTAACTGTCAACTGTTTACTGACATCTACCCAAACTCAATCGTCTTATTACTCACCAGCGGCTTGGCCCAAAATCCAATACTCAAAATGTATCCGAATGTGATGTAGAGAAAAAACATCCCGGCCCGCAAGCCAAAAACATCTCCCAAAGAGCCAATGATCAACGGAACTATTGCACCGCCAACAATTCCTGATACTAATATCCCTGAGTACGTACCATGATGTTCAGTAACTGAATTAAGCGCAAGAGAAAAGATCACCGACCACAAAACGGCTGAGAAAAACCCAACAGCCGGAAAGGCAAGTAATGCTGTCTCACCACTTCCAAACAGCGCCACTGAAAGGCTGACAATCGCTCCAATTGTAAAGAAAACCAATACATTTCGACTATCCATCACTTTTAGCAGAAGCAAACCCAGGACGGTTCCGGCTGTCAGCATTCCCCAAAACCAGGATACCGTGCTCGCACCGGTCGTCTGCGGATCATACCCGTGATACGTCGAAAGAAATTCAGATATCCAGTTCGCTACTCCCTGTTCGGAACCTACGTAAGCAAAAATCCCCAGGAAAAAGAGCCACACCTTAGGGTTTTTGAATAACTCTTTATGTGTATCCCAGGCCCCGATTTTTTCATCTTCCTTCCGCTTAACTGTTGGAAAGGGTGAAGCTGCTATCACCGCTACCATCACCAGTGATAAAACTGCAAACAACCAATACAACGAAATCCACGGCAAATCAGGCGGAACAACTTTTTCGAGTGTATTAAGTAAAAAATTGTCTACATCTGCACTCCCTAAATTCAATACCAGGTAGGAATAAGCGAGGGGGCTTAAAAAAGAAGCAGCTCCAAAGAAAAGTTGACCCAACACGGAATTAAACGCAAAATGTTCTTCCCCACCGGCCTCACGAAGCAGCGGGTTGATGGCTACCTGGAGCATCGCCATTCCGGTGCCGATCAGGAATAATGAGATAACAGCAACCAAATAGTTTGGATAAAGTGCAAAAAAGAGAGCTCCCACGAACGATACCAGGAAGGCAGCGATCATCACTTTTTTGTCACTGTATTTTTCTATGAGCAGACCGGAAGGGATGGACATCACACCGTAAGCAATGAAGAACGCAAATGGCAGGAGGGCAACAAGTGTAAGACTTAAATTAAAATCCTCAATAATTTCAGGTATGAGGGGACCAATGATATTAGTCAGAAAAGAGATCACAAAAAATGTGACCAGGATGAGTACTACCAGGTAGTAATTACGTTTCATGTTAAATCCTCATGAATCAATTCTTTAGCAAAATTTTAAATTCATTTTAATAGTACAAATTTTAGCAATAAGTGCCCCAATTAATTGATAATTTTAGTTGTGACTGGATTTACAAAAGATTGGAATATCAAATATAAACCAATAAAAAAAGGACAACCCTTATCCAGAGCTGTCCTTTTATTTTTTATCAAGAGAGAGTGGGTGATGTAGGATTCGAACCTACGACCCCCTGCTTGTAAGGCAGGTGCTCTAAACCAACTGAGCTAATCACCCATCATATCAATAAATCAAAAACTTTCTTTAACTAACTCAGTATTCGAACCTATGACCCTCCCGATTGAACTGCATCGGGATGCTCTTGCCGAAGGCATTCCTTTGGGAAAACCAACTGAGTTAACCACTCAAATTCATTCAGACCCTAAATATAAGAACTTCATCAATTCGATAAAACAGTTTATCCTCAATAAATTTTTGGTTATCTATAAGGGTAAGGTTAACACCGTTAATCTGCTTCTATTTCATTTAACCAGTTCCATCAGTCATGAGTGAATCCAAAAAGAAAAAGGAGATTGTATTTGTGAATGGCGGGCGCACTCCTTTCTTGCGCGCACAAACAGATTTCAAAAAATTTTCCGCCTACGATCTTGGACGTTTGGCAATTGCCGGGCTAATCAAGAAAACTAAACTGGATGGAAGCCATATTGATCATGTTTATTATGGAAATGTGATCCAGGATATTAATACAAGTAACGTTGCACGGGAATCATCAATGGCAGCAGGGTTGCCTGACTCGATTCCCGCAACCACACTCTCCATGGCTTGTATCTCCTCGAACATTGCTCTGACCACAGCCACAGACGCCATCAACCATGGCCAAATTAACGCAGCTATTGTGGGAGGTGTGGAAATTATGAGTGATATTCCCATCCGCTTCAGGAAAATCTTCAGGCAAAAATTACTCCAAACCCAAAAATATAAATCTCCGACCGACTGGCTGAAATTTTTTAAAGGCCTGAGCCCATCCGACCTTTTGCCCGAAATTCCTTCGATCTCAGAATTTTCTACCGGTGAGACCATGGGAGAGAGTTGCGATAAGATGGCGGCTAAATATGGAGTGAAGCGGGAGGAACAAGATGCCTATGCGCTGCGGTCACATCAGCTTGCTTTCAAAGCGACTGAAGAGGGATTTTTGGAAAATGAAATTTTTCCTGTGAGCGTAAACAACGGTAACTCGATCGTAGAGAAAGATAATGGGGTTCGTCCTGATACGGATATGGATAAGCTTGCAAAACTGAGCCCGGCATTCATCAAACCTCACGGAACAGTTACAGCCGGAAATTCATCATTTTTGACAGATGGGGCATCTGCCGGTTTGGTGATGGACAAGGGATTTGCTCTGAACAATGGTTATAAACCAAAAGCATTAATTCGAAGCTACACCTATGTAGCTCAACGACCGGGTGATGAACTGTTGATTGGCCCGGCATTTGCCGTTCCTAAAGTTCTGGATGATATGAAATTGACTCTCGATGACATTGATGTATTCGAATTTCACGAAGCGTTTGCCGGCCAGATGTTAACCGTTCTTAAAGCACTTGACAGTAATGAATTTGCTAAAGATCGGCTGAAACGAAAAAAGAAGGTTGGCAAAGTCCCCTGGGATAAACTGAATCACTGGGGTGGATCGTTGTCACTCGGACACCCATTCGCAGCAACAGGGATTCGATTAGTAACAACAGCAGCGAATCGCCTCATCAAACAAGATGGGCGATATGCATTGATTGCAGCGTGTGCCGCCGGAGGTCAGGGGCATGCGATGATACTTGAACGATTTAATGAGTGAAAAGTGAAATGGCAAACGTGAAAAGTGGGGAGCATGAATGTGTCATTCTGAGCTTGACTCAGAATCTCCTGCTGTTGTAGAATTTGGAGACCCTGAGTCAAGCTCAGGGTGACGCATTAAATTTGTTTAATTTTTCCTTAGGCCTAAAAGATTAAACCCATGAACAAGAAGAAAAAAATACTACAAACCGAAACCGTCGAGAATGTCGCCATCATCACGCTGGATACGCCCGGTGAAAAGGTTAACAAGCTAAACGAGCAACTGATTGATGAGTTTTCTGATTTGTTAGATAAGCTCGGATCCGATGATACCCTTGAGGGAGCACTGCTTATAAGCGGAAAAGAGAACAATTTTATTGCGGGTGCTGATATTGAGATGTTCAAGACAAGAGAAACGGCCGAAGAGCTCTCCGAACTGAGCTGGACCGGGCACGAAATTCTTTTGAGAGTTGAGAATTTCGACAAACCTATTGTAGTGGGAATTCATGGATCGTGCATGGGAGGCGGTACAGAACTTGCACTTGCCAGTCATTATCGGATCGTTTCTGATCATAAATCAACCAAAATCGGTCTGCCGGAAGTAAAACTTGGACTGCTTCCCGGAATGGGTGGAACGCAGCGATTACCGAGGCTTATTGGCATTCAGAAGGCCCTTCCCTATCTGCTGACCGGTAAAAATATGTACAGCTACCAGGCAGGAAAAACCGGTTTTGCTGATGAGGTTGTTCACCAGTACGCCGTGAAAGAGGCGGGAATTAAAGCTGTCAAGAAACTGAAGAATGAAAAGGTGAGCCATCCGGATAAGCGGTCGGCACTGGAAAAAGTATCTGAGAGCAATGCTTTGGGGCGCAATATCATTTTCAGCCAGGCCCGAAAGCGAACTCAAAGTGAAACAAAGGGAAATTACCCGGCTCCTCCAAAAATTATCGACAGTGTGGAGTATGGTTATAAACATGGTTTCGAGAAAGGCTTAGAAAACGAATCCAGGCTGTTTGGTGAATTGGCGGTAACGCCCGAATCGAGAGCACTTGTTCAGTTATTCTTTGCGATGAACGCTTCGAAAAAGAATCCACTAGAGAAGAAAAGAGAGATTAAAAAAATAGGTGTGCTTGGCGCCGGTTTGATGGGAAGCGGAATTACGGAGGTTAGTATTGAAGATGAATTTCATGTGTGGCTAAAGGATCAAAAGCTGGAAAATGCCATGAAGGGCGAGAGCTCAATCCGTGAAAATCTTGACAAAAAAGTCGGCAAACATATCATCTCGGAGTTTGAACGAGATGAAACGATGAGTTCTGTACATCCTACTGAAACATACGACGGGTTTGAAGATATTGACCTTGTTATTGAGGCTGTTTTCGAAGATTTGGATCTGAAGAGAAACATTGTGAAGGAGATTGAAGATGTTTGCCCTGATAATACGATCTTCGCATCCAATACTTCATCCCTGCCAATTTCTGACATTGCCAAAAATGCAAAACGGCCGGAGAACATTGTGGGGATGCATTACTTTTCGCCCGTACAAAAAATGCCGCTGCTGGAGATTGTCAAAACGGATCAAACAGCAGACTGGGTTGTTGCAACAGCTTTTGATGTGGGGCTCAGACAGGGCAAGAATGTGATCGTTGTAAATGATGGACCCGGATTTTATACAACCCGCATCCTCGCTCCATATATCAATGAGGCTCTTCTGCTTCTCGAAGAAGGTGCAAAAATTGAGGACTTGGACAGTGCCATGAAACAGTTCGGATTCCCGGTCGGCCCGGTTGCACTTTTGGATGAAGTTGGAATAGATGTAGGCGCTCACGTTGCAGATACTCTCAGCGATAAGTTTGAAGCTCGTGGCGCCAAAACAAGTAAGAAATCAAAAGAATTGATGGACGAGGACTATCTTGGACGAAAGAACAAGAGAGGATTCTACAAGTATGAAAAGGGGTCGAAGAAGAAAAAAGAGGTGAATGAAAAGATCTACAAATATTTTGGAGGAACCGACCGACTTTCATTCGATCAAAGGGAGATCCAATACAGGCTCTCAACCATGATGATTAATGAGGCTGTTTTATGCCTCCAGGAAGAGATTTTGAAGAATCCCACAGATGGAGATCTTGGTGCCATTCTCGGTCTTGGATTTCCTCCGTTCCTGGGAGGCCCCTTTCGCTATATCGATCGAATTGGGCTAGAAAGCTTCCTCGAAAGCATGAACACATTGCATAGCAGTAATGGAGATCGTTTTAAACCGGCTGACCTGTTATTAGAGATGAAATCCAGTCAATCTCTTTTTCATCCAAAAGAATAGACTTTATTTAAATCCGCAAACTGTTTAAAACTTCGCGGATTTCTGTGCAGTACCAATACTCTTTTCATACTCTAATCACAGAGATTTCCTAATTTTGTACAAAGTGAATGAAAAGAGGGAGGATATGATGAGATTGAAAAATCAAACTGCAATTATTACCGGTGGATCCGGTTCTATCGGAAGAGCAACTGCAAAACGGTTTTTGAATGAAGGTGCCGAAGGTATTCTTCTCGTAGATCAAGATGCAAGTGCACTGAAGAATGTAGTGAAAAGCCTTGAATCAGATCGTATCAAAACATTTACCGCTGATGTATCCAAAGCCCGGGATACAGAAAAATATATCGAAAAAGCGATAAGGGAATTTGGGAGGATTGACATCTTCTTCCTAAATGCCGGAATTGAGGGGGTCGTAAAACCATTGTCGGAATATCCCGAAGATATCTATGATAAGGTAATGGCTGTAAATGCCAAAAGTGTTTGGCTTGGTATGAAATATGCATTTCCGCATATGAAAAAACACGGAGGCAGCATTATTATTAACTCCTCTGTAGCCGGACTGCAGGGAACTCCGGAAGTGATGGCCTATGTAACCAGCAAACATGCTGTTATTGGTTCAATGCGGGTTGCTGCACTTGAAGGTGCTCCCCATAATATCCGGGTAAATACGATTCATCCATCACCTGTGGATAACCGAATGATGAGATCGCTGGAGGAGGGATTTTCGCCGGGTGCAGGCGGAGATGCTAAGCAGAACTTTGAAAAGATGATTCCTTTGGGACGCTATGCAGAAAATGATGAAATTGCAGAATTGGTACTGTTCCTGGCTTCCGATGAAAGCAAATTTATTACCGGCAGCACCTATGTGATTGACGGTGGGATGACATCTTAAGCGTCAACTTGATCTTCAATAACTTCAAGCCTGCTTTCTACACTATCTAAGCGATCTTGGATTTGTTGCAGCATATGGAGGATAAGTATGTGCGTTTTCTTGGCGTCAATTCCAACTACACTTTCATCACTGCTGATCAGTTCTTCAATTTCTCTATATTTGTCTTCTGGAATGTTCATAGATCTATTCTTTCATTAATCTATTGCAAAGTAGGTTTTGAGACTTCTGCGATCCCAATCATACCGAGTATTGAGATCACTTCACTCTTTTCAAACTGACAAATTCATGTTTGTCGCCATAGAGTTATCTTTGATCTTTTATCCCCTTTCCGTTTCAAAACCGGCATGTGCGAGATTTTTAAACCCACCAATATTGTATGCCTTTTCAAACCCTTGCATTTTCATAATACGAGCGGCTCTTCCACTTCGATTTCCGGTCCGGCAATAGAGATAATAGCTCTTTTCCTTATCTAAAGATCCAAGCTGTTGCTGAAATTCACCACTGTTGTAGTCGTGTTGAAGATCTGTTTCCTTCAGGTGACCTTCTTTATACTCACCGTGCGAGCGTACATCAATGATTACTCCCCGGTCTTCTTCCATTTTATTTTTAAATTCTTCGGGGCTGATATCAATATCCTGACTCATATTTACTTCCTGGGTAATTCTGTTAAAAAATTGTTTGATTTTATTTAGAAGCATCGTTTTGATAAAATAAGATGAGTTTCACTTAAATACACATTTCTATATAGTTTTCTTCTTTCATTATTTGTCTCAGACATTTGTCTGAAGAGGTGAGAATTCACGTTCTTCTCTCACATCTTCACTCTTCCTGTAATACTCCAGCGCTTCATCCACATCAAAGAAGTAGGTATCTCTGCCCATCAATTCTACAACACCGCTTTTCATAAGTTTATCCCTAACGGGACCAATGGCACCGGCAATGTAAAACCGCACTCCTTTTTGATTTAATTCCTGTATCAACTCTGTGAGCATATGTACGCCTGTTGAATCGATATTATTGATTGCGGATGCATCCAGGATTACAAGCTCCAGGTCATCGCTATGGTCAGCTATTCGATGGTTTATCGACTCCCTGAAATGCTCCACATTTGCGAAGTATATAGGTGCATCAAACCGATAAATCATCACATCTTCTGTTATATTCGCTTCTTCGTATCGATTTATATTCCGAAATGTTTTACTGTCTCCCAACCTGCCCAATTCTGCATTATGAGGTTTTGAGCTGCTGTAAATTACCAAAGCAAGTGAGATTAAAACGCCTATTCCGATACCCTCTTCAATTCCGAGGGCCAAAGTGGCAACAAAGGTGATCAACAGCATTGCCAGATCTTTTTTATCTGTTTTAAAGAGATTCAGCATCTCTTGATAGTCGAACAAACCGGCAACGGCCACCATAATTATTGCAGCCAAAACTGCACTTGGCAAATAATAAAAGAGAGGTGTTAAAAACAGCACCGTCAAACCGATTATTCCCGCACTGACTACAGCGGCCAATGTCGTTTTTGCCCCGGATTGATCATTTACTGCCGTTCTTGAAAACCCGCCCGTTGTTGGGAAGGACTGGAAAAATGAACCCCCAATATTGGCAAGGCCTAAACCCACAAGCTCCTTGTTTGCATCTACTTTGTAGCCATGTTTATTGGCAATTGCTTTTGCAACAGCAATAGATTCCATATAACTAACCAATGAAATCACCAAGACAATTGGAATCAGAAGTTGCATGTCTGAGAAATTCACAAATCCTGCATCAAACGACGGCAGGCCTTCCGGTATTTCTCCAACGATGCTTACTCCTGCTTGATTCAGGCCAAACAGATATGTAAATAGTGTTCCAAGAATTACAACGACCAATGCAGAGGGAAATGTTTTTTTCCACTTTCTTATCATCATTATAGTAAAGATTGACCCGATTCCAATCACAGCTGTCATCAGATCAATCTGGGATAGTTTTCCCGCCAGGCCGATAAGAATTTCGTGCACATAGTTTGTTCTCGGCAGATCTACTCCGAGAAGATTCTTAATCTGACTGGCTCCGATGATGATTGCAGCAGCAGAAGTGAAACCACTTAAAACAGGATGTGATAAAAAATTTACCAGGAATCCCATTCTGAAAAGTCCCATCAGGAATTGTACAAGGCCAACTCCAAGGGCAGTAAGTACTGCAAGCTGGATGAACCGATCACTACCTACTTCCGCTATCTCACCTACACCGGCTATCACAAGTAGAGAAACCATAGCCACGGGACCTACTGCAAGCTGACGCGAAGTACCAAATAGCGCATATATGAGTAGTGGTACAAGGGATGCATATAATCCATAAACGGGAGGTAATCCGGCAAGTATAGCGTATGCCATGCCTTGCGGAATGAGCATAATACCAACCGTAATGCCTGCATTCAAATCTCCCTTAAATGTCGAACCGTCGTAACTACGCACAGTCTCCACAACCGGGAGAATTTCTCCGATATATTTTATGATTGATCTCATAATAAGTTGGCGGCTGATATATCAATCATACCAGGCCGCCTTTGTACGATTACGCTGTTTGCGGCTTTTGATAGTTCTCGAAGTTGTCGTCAATAAGAACAACATCATACCCCTCTCTTTCTAAAAGTGCCGCTGCTACCGCAGAACGTCCACCAGCCTGGCAATGAACGTAAATTTTTCTCTTAACAGGAACTTCATCCATTCTTGGAAGTAATCTTGTGTGAGCAATATTCAGAGCTCCATCGATGTGTCCCTCTTGATATTCTGACGCTTTTCGAACATCCAGGACGAGTGAATTAGCATCTGCTTCATCAATCCCCTCAAAGGTTCTCACATCCACTTTTTCGAGTGTTCCGATATTTTGTTCGGAGTACATGACCAGATCTTTTGGAGTTACAAATCCTCGGATTTTGTCGTATCCAATCCTGTACAGATCACGTACGGCCTCTTCAGCCAGGTGTTCTTCAACCACCAGGTAGATCTCTTCATCCTCAGTGATGTAAGAACCAGCTACAGTATTGAACTGCTTATTCAGCGGAGACAGAAGTGATCCGGGAATGTATCCGAACGCAAAATCCTCTCGGTTCCTGGTATCCAACAGAACTGCACCCTCTTGTTGTGTTACTTTCTTCAACTCTTTAAGAGTTAATCTTTTCGGCTGTGGTAAACCACCGGTAATAGCCGGGCCAACCTTGTTATCACGTTTCATCCGTGCAAAATAGAGTGGAGGTTCCGGCTGACCCTCAAGGATAAATTTCACAAAATTATCTTCAGATGTAGCAGATTTGAGGGAGTTGTTGTATCTCAGTTCATATCCAACGGTTGACTCCGGAATTGCACCCAATGCTTTCCCGCATGCACTTCCTGCCCCGTGCCCCGGCCAAACCTGCAGATATTCCGGTACAGATTTGAACTCCTCTACAGATTTGTAAAGTGTTCGGGCTGAAGGTTCCATCACATCCTTTTGGCCGGCAGCCGATTCTAAAAGATCCGGACGCCCAACATCTCCCACGAACACAAAATCACCGGTAGCAATACCCATCGGCTCATCAGCCGCAGCACCGTCTGTGATAAAATAGCTTAAATGCTCAGGAGTATGTCCCGGTGTATGCCATGCTTTAAATGTGATGTTTCCAAGCTGGAATGTGTCACCGTCGTTGAGAAGCTCAAAATCATAATCACTGTCCATGAGCCATTCATATTTCCAGTCTTTATCACCTTCGTCAGAAGCGTATACTTTTACATCTCGTTCGGCAAATTCACGCAACCCGGAAATATAGTCTGCATGGATATGAGTGTCGGCTGCAGCCACGATGGTTAAATTTTCATCGGCTGCTGCATCAATATACTGATCGATATCCCTCATAGGATCAATGACCAAGGCCGTACCATTGGCCTGACAACCCACGAGATATGAATATTGTGCTAATTTGTTATCAAAGAATTGTTTGAAATACATAGTTTTTTCTCCTTTTCTCTATGTTTTGAAATTCGTTAATGCGGTAATTTATGTCGAACAGCCCCGTACAGCCAGGTGCCAAAAGTTGCTGTTACTATCGGAATAATCATGATCGTTAAACCCGTACCTAAAAGTGCAAATATTGGCCCCGGGCATGCACCTAACAACGCCCATCCAAGGCCAAACATCGATCCTCCTATAATATACCGTTTCCATTGAGAAGAATCCTTAGGAGGAATCGATATCGGGTTACCCTCAATATCCGGAATATTCATTCTTTTAATAATCTGAATAGAGATAATTCCCACAATGATTGCAGAACCGATAATTCCAAACATATGGAAATCCTGGAATCGGAACATCTCCTGGATTCTGAACCATGACACTACCTCTGACTTTACAAGGATAAATCCGAAATATAGACCGCCTACTAAATATCTTAAATTACTTAACATAGTTTATTACTTATGATAAAATGAGGGGTAAGATGATATGAGTCATAATCAATCCACCCACAAAGAATGAGATGGTTGCAACTACACTTGCAATTTGCAGGTCGGAAATACCGGTTATTGCATGACCAGAAGTACAACCCCCGCCATACCTGGTTCCAAAGCCGACCAGGAATCCACCGAGAGCAAGAATCATGATTCCTTCAAATGTTCCAAGGCTTGCCCAGCTAAACAGGTCGGCGGGCACAAGGCCTTCAAAAGAGTTGATTCCTAATGCTTGCAAATCTGCAACTGTTTGAGCAGAAATAGCTACCGGGTCAGGATTTGCCCAGACATATCCGGCAAGAAATCCACCCAGGACAATTCCTGTTAAGAATATCATATTCCAAGTGCCTTCTTTCTTCCAGTCATAATGAAAGAAATCTACATCACCCGGAAAACAGGCAGCACAAGCATGCCGGAAATTCGATGAAATACCGAATTTTTTGCCCCCCATTATTAATAAGCCCGGTACTGTCAAACCAATCAGGGGTCCGGCTATGTACCAAGGCCACGGTTCAGTTAAAAAATCCATGAGTTTTTATGTTTTGTTTTCATTTGTTTCACCCAAAATAAGACAATTGTATGTACTTGTCAATACAAGTTGTTTGAATATTTCATAAATACTTTAAATGATCCTTATTTGAAATAAATTGCACTGTTTGATCTCAAATTTCCGGCTTTTACAGTAGAAACCTAGACATGTTAATACAGGTATTGATGTTTAATTCCTGATTGATTACATTTCAATAAAACGATTAAACAAATGGAGCTAAAGAAAGGAATACCGCGACACGCACAGATAACGCAGTGGCTGCGAAATCAAATAGAAAAGGGAGTATATGAAGCCGATGAAAAACTCCCGTCTGAAAATGATCTTGCCAAAAAGTTTGATGTAAGTCGAGTTACCATTCGACGGGCTCTTCAATCCTTAGAAAGTGATTCAATCATTTATCGGTGCCAGGGACTGGGATCTTTTGTAAGCGATGAACGAGCCACCCACGACCTTGTAAAACTTACCGACTTTAATGAAGATATGGCCAAAGCCGGCCTTGAACCAGCATCTATCGTGCAAAAGTTTGATACTGTAGATGCCCCAGAATGGCTTCCGCCGCTATTAAACATTGATAAAGGAAGTAAAGTGCTTCAGATAGACCGGTTACGACTTGGTGACGGTGAACCGATCGCCTTCGACAGTACATGGCTGCCCATTTTATATGGACAATTATTGGACGTAAAAACTTTAACAAAATCAACTATTTACAGGGTTTTGGAAGAAAATTATGATATCCCGGTAATTCGCGGATGCTATAAACTATCAGCTGAAATAGCTAATCAGAATTTAGCTGATGTCTTAAAAATTAAAGAAAACTCTCCGCTTTTTTTGATTGATCGGCTATCTTATACTATAGGGGACAAACCACTGTACTATCAAAAAAGATATTACAGAAATGATAAAGTGGTCTATGAACTAACGTTGGAAAGAACTCCGGGCGAAAGAAGTAGTGGAATGCCCTTAAAAGAGTTTATACCTGTTTTCAGTTCAGAAAAAATAACCCAACAAAATCAAAATGATTAAAGACAAACCAACATGGGTGAAGTTGATTCTCGTATGTACTATTTGCCTGGTCATCGCTGCTCTTATTGGTTTGTTGATCCAACAATTCACTTGAACTAATGAGGATTATTATGAAAAAGAACATGGGGTCAATCGACAGAACCATCAGAACAGTTATTGCAATAGTTGTAGCAATACTTTACTTCACAGGCGCTATAAGTGGCACTGTTGCCATTGTCCTGGGCGTACTAGCGGCAGTATTTCTTTTAACCAGTTTAATTGGAACATGTCCACTCTATCTTCCGGTAGGACTTTCAACCAAAAAAGAAACCAAGTAGCATCTCAATTAATTTTTTGTTGAGATTTTTTGTGTTTATATGCAACAGGAATAGTACAGGCTGATTATTAATCAAACTACATAAATTGCTCTACGGTTAAGAATACGGTATCTTTAAAGTCTGAAAATTTTTAACATATTATATACTTATGACTTTTCTATATACCTATTTTATGATGTCTCCTCCCGGCGGTGAAGGCGGTGGCGGGGCAATGATCAACCTGCTTTTCCTGGGTGCAATTTTCTTTGTGTTCTATTTCTTTATCATCCGCCCGCAAACCAAACGCCAAAAAGAGATCCAGAAGAAAGTGAGCGAAATGAAAAAGGGAGACAAAGTAGTAACCGGCGGTGGTATGTTTGGAATTGTGAATTCTATTGATGACGATACTGTTCTTTTGGAGATTGACAGTGGCGTAAAGGCTCGTTTCCAAAAAAGTTCAATCACGGATGTAAATCCCGGCAAGAATAAATAAACCGGTTCAACATCCGATATTTTTTAAATTGACACTTTAAGCACTGCACCATCAATATTTTGATCGGAAGACGCTAATTTTTATGTCTGAATTTACTTTTCATACAATTCCCGAAGCGATTGAGGATATTCGTGAAGGAAAAATGCTCATTGTGGTGGATGACGAAGATCGCGAAAATGAAGGTGATTTTCTGATGGCTGCCGACAAAGTGACTTCCGATGCTATAAATATTATGGCAAAACATGGGCGTGGTTTAATTTGTGCTCCAATTACCCGGGAAAAAGCCCACGAATTAGATCTCGATTTTATGGTCACCGACGGGGCGGATCCGGATGAGGCGGCATTCACCATTTCCGTCGATCACAAGAGTAAAACCACAACCGGTATTTCTGCACCCGATCGAGCTAATACCATTCGGGAGTTGATCAACCCGGAGGCAAATCCAGATGATTTTCGAAAACCGGGGCATATTTTTCCGCTTGTAGCTGCTAACGGAGGTGTGCTCAGACGTGCCGGACATACTGAGGCAGCCACTGATCTTGCCCGGCTTGCAGGTCTTCAACCAGCCGGAATTATTTGTGAAATCATGAAAGATGACGGTGATATGGCCCGTCTCCCCGACCTCATGAAGATGGCGAAAGATTTCGACATGAAGATCATCACCATAAAGGATTTAATAGCCTACCGGATGGAGCATGAATCTCTGGTAAAAGAAGATCTGAGTGTGGATATGCCAACCATCTATGGTGATTTTGACCTCCATGTTTTTTCTGAAAGACTCACCAACGATCATCATCTGGCATTTGTAAAAGGTTCCTGGAAAGAATCTGAGCCTGTTTTAGTTCGGGTTCATTCATCTACACCTCTTGCCGATATTTTTGGCAGCAAGCGAAGTGACAAAACAGAACTGCTTCACCAAGCAATGAAAATGGTTGAAAAAGCCGGCAAAGGTGTGGTTTTGTATATGGATCAGATGAATAGAGACTATGGAATAGTTGAACAGATAAAAGCTCTTAAACTACAAGAAGATGGTCTCAATAAAGAACAGATCCAGAAGAATTTGGGAATTCGAATGGACTACCGGGATTATGGAGTCGGAGCTCAAATTCTGCACTCGCTCGGTGTTCGAAAATTGAAGTTGCTTACCAATAATCCCGTAAAAAGAGTGGGGTTGAAAAGCTTCGGGCTTGAGATGATTGAAGAGGTGCCAATTCCAATCCATCATGATCCTGACGATTCGGAAGAGAAATTAGATAAACCTCAAACCAGAGAGGGATTTTTGAAAAAACTGATGTTAGAGTGAGGGTGAATCACTGCCCGACTCCCTGATACTCTTCTCTTCGTTTGATTTCGCCTCAATAAACTCTTCTTCAGATCTATAAAAGATTTGCTCCCCTTGATCCTGTTCTGAAATCGAAGCTTCATCTTCCACAGGCATAATTTTTTTATGAAACAAGAGAAGAATGATTATTGACGTACTGATTGCAATATCCGCCACATTAAATATGTAGGGAAATACTGGAGTCTCACCAATTTCAAGGTTAAAGTGAATAAAATCAACAACATGACCGTCTAATACGCCGCCGTATCCGCCAATAATCCCCATGAAAATTCGGTCCATGATATTGCCAAGTGCCCCACCTAAAATCAACCCCATACAAACCAGGTATGCATATGTGGCTTGTGAGAGGTTAAAGAGCACATAGGTAAGAATACCAATAGTTGCCACTATAGCAACTGAGCTAATAACCGGTGTAGAAAGCCAGTCCATACCGAGTGCCATGCCCGGATTTTTTGTAAAATTAAATGCAAGCCACCCGTCAATGACGCTCATCCGCTGAAGATCCGGAGTTGTTCTGACCATGTATTTCGTAACTTGGTCGAGTATCAACACAAGGACAATCGGCGAAAAAAGTATGGCTAATTTTTTTCCTGTCTCAGACAAATCAAGCCTATTATCGTCGTTTCAGTTTTGCTTCTATGCTCAACTGGGTATGTGGAACAGCTTCAAGTCGTCCTTTTGCAATTTTTTTGCCGGTAACTTTGCATACACCATAGGTTTTATTTTCAATCCGTCTCAGAGCATCATCCAGGTAACGGATAAATTTCTTTGTACGATTGAAAAGCATATAGGTCTTTTCCCGTTCCTGGGCATCTGTGCCGGCATCTGCCATATGAAATGAATACGCAGACTCGTCTGAAGCATTTTCCATACTTTCCCGAAGAAGATTTTGAAGAGTCGTTAACTCTTGCTCGGCTTCATCTCTTTTTTTGATGATGATTTCCTTAAAATACTCGAGTTCTTCGTCACTATAAGGAGAAACTCTTTCTTCGTTTTGTGATTCTTTTGAAGCAGCCATAGCACTAAATATTAATTGTTAATCGTTCGGCGTATTGATATTTCTGTATCATTTCCCTCAATTTCCCAGGTTTTTATAAAATCTGACACCTCTAATAAATTGGTATTAATTTCTTCAGCTAAAATTTCTGTTTTAATACTTTCTAAAGAAGACTCTACCGCCTCAGTCAACTGTTCAGATCCTGAAAAACCAACTACGATTCTGTCAGTCACCTCAAAATCGGCCTCTTTGCGCATATTTTGAATTCTATTTACGAATTCACGCGTGAGACCTTCCCGGACCAATTCAGGTGTTAGCTCAGTATCTACAGCAACGGTTATGCCTTTTTCCGTTTCAACGGACCAACCTTTTAAACCGGTTCGTTGGATCTCAAGTTCATCGGATGAAATCCGAACGGTCTCGCCGTCATCCAGGCTTAACTCAATCACTCCCTCTCTTTCAAAGGTAGTGATTTCTTCGTTTCCAAGGTCGTTTATTTTTGCAGCGACAGCTTTCATTTTACTTCCAAGCCGTTTCCCGAGAACAGGAAAGTTAGGTTTCGCCGATTTACTGACGATTCCTGACTCATCTTTAACGTATTCAATTTCTTTAACGTTAACTTCATCCAATATAATATCTTTTACCGATTCAACGACAGATTGTTCTTCTTTGTCGATCGGTAAGATAATCCGAGCCAGTGGCTGCCGAACGTTTATATCAATCTGATTCCGGATTCGAAGCACTACCGAACTAATGATTCGTGCCACATCCATACGGCGTTCGAGCTGCTTATCAATTGCTGTTTCTTCTACCGTAGGGTAAAACGAAAGGTGAACGGATTCTTCATCCTTCTTCGCCACATCGTTCAATCTCTGGAATAGCCACTCACCCATAAATGGTGCAATGGGCGACATCATTTTCGCGAGACTCAACAAACATTCAAAAAGAGTTTGATAGGCAGCTGTTTTATCAAGGCTTTTACCTTCTTTCCAAAATCGTCTGCGATTCCTTCGGATATACCAGTTACTCAGCTCCTCGACAAAATTTTCTACAGCGCGTGCCGCTTTTGTCGGTTCATATTCTTCGAGATATTCATCCACCAGTTTCACTGTGGAGTTTAACCTGGAGATAATCCATCGGTCCATCTCGGTTCGCTCCGCACTTGGAATAGATGCACCTGAGTACGCAAATCCATCAATGTTAGCGTACATTGCAAAAAAGGAGTACGTATTAACAATCGTATTAAAGAATTTTCGCTGCACCTCCCTCAGTCCATCTTCACTGAACTTCAGATTCTCCCATGGCGATGAGTTACTCATCATATACCAGCGAACCGTATCAGCACCAAATTTCTGAATCACATCGGCCGGATCAACACTGTTTCCTTTAGATTTACTCATCTTCTCGCCATTGGCATCAAGCACAAGGCCATTGGAAACAACATTCTTATAAGCAGGCTTATCAAATAACATCGTTCCCAGAGCATGCAAGGTATAAAACCAGCCACGAGTCTGGTCAACTCCTTCAGCAATAAAATCGGCCGGGAAATTTTGCTTGAACTTTTTCTTGTGTTCAAAAGGATAATGCCATTGTGCCCACGGCATAGAGCCGGAATCGAACCAGACATCAAGAAGGTCAGGAATCCGCCTCATGGTTCCGCCTTTCGGGCATTCCCAGGTGTATTTGTCTATATGGGGTCGGTGTAAATCAATCTCTTCATTTTCGTCGATACCCGCTTTCTTTCGTAACTCCTCAATACTGCCAATGCACTCCACGTACTCCGGGTCTTTATCACTCACCCAAATCGGGATCGGAGTTCCCCAGTATCGCTGACGGGAAACAGCCCAGTCTACATTATTTTCCAACCAGGTTCCAAACCGGCCGGTACCGGTACTTTCCGGCTTCCAGTTAATTTTATTGTTGAACTCCACCATCTTATCCTTGATCTCGGTAGTACGAATAAACCAGGATTCAACCGGGTACGACATCAATGGGGTTCCTTTTCTCCAATCAAATGGATAGTTGTGGAGGTAGGTTTCGTGCCAGTACATCTTGTTTTTGTCTTTAATGGCACGTGCAATCTCTTTATCGGCATCTTTGAACCATTCACCCTCAAAATCAGGTACTTTTTCGGTGAACCGGCCGTCTCCGTCAATCGGATTGTAGAGAGGGATTCCCTCTTTTTTGCACGTTTCATAGTCATCCGCACCAAAAGCCGGGGCTGTATGAACTACCCCTGTACCTTCATCAGTGGTTACATAATCGGCCTCTATAACTCTCCATGCATCATTTTTGTCGACTTCTTCAAGTGCATAGTCAAAAATGGGATTGTACACCCATCCAACCAGTTCGGAGCCTTTGTAAGAATCAACAATTTCGTAATCATGCTTCATGGCATCATCCAGGCACCCTTTCGCCAGGATATAATATTCGGTTTGATTCTCTTCAGAAACCTTAACCTTCACATATTCCAGGTTTGGATTCACGGCAAGCGCCATATTTGAAATAATCGTCCACGGTGTGGTTGTCCATGCTAGGAAATAGACATTTTCATCGGCCTCCAGCGGAAACTTCACATAAATTGATGGGTCCTGAGTCTCCTCGTATCCCAAACTAACTTCATGTGATGAAAGTACTGTCCCGCTGCCGGGAGAATACCACTGAATCTTATATCCCTTGTAAACAAGCCCCTTATCATAAAGCTGTTTAAATGCCCACCAAACAGATTCTATGTAGTCATTCTCGAAAGTGACGTACGGATCATCCAGATCTACCCAATACCCGATTCGAGCGGTAAGCTCATCCCAAATGTCTTTATATTTGAGCACACTTTCCCGGCACCTGGCGTTGTACTTAGCCATACCGTACTCTTCAACCTGCGAGCGTCCTTCCAATCCAAGCTCTTTTTCTACTTCGATCTCTACCGGCAAGCCGTGGGTATCCCAGCCGCCTTTTCGTTCCACACGGAACCCTTTAAGCGTTTTGTACCGGCAAAACAGATCTTTAACGGTCCGAGACATCACATGATGAATGCCCGGTTTGCCGTTTGCCGTTGGAGGACCCTCAAAGAAGGTAAATGGAATCCCGTCATCGCGGGTATCCAAACTCTTCTTAAAGATTTGATGTTCTTTCCACCAATTTAAAATTTCAACTTCTGCCTTTGGGTAGGCAAGTTGTTTAACTTCGCTGAATTTTTTAGCCATAGTGAACGTTATCGTTCATCTTCTAAAAATTTGATGTAAGCCTACAATATAAGAAAAGCTATACAATCAAAATACTTTATGGTTTACAGTTTTTTACTCCGATCTATAAAAGCAATGAAGATAGAATCATTCCGGTAGAAAATCAGATTAAAATTAAAGGATACCGGATTTCGTTTCATATTCCGGGGAACGATCAGAATGTTAAGTAGTTGAATAACTTGCACTATCCATTGTATTTTAAACACAATTTTGAAGGACAAAACTATAGCAATGAATCAAAAAATTACAAAAGACAATCCGTACAAAATCTGTTTTGTTTGCCTTGGCAATATATGCAGAAGTCCAACAGCCGAAGGAGTTTTCCAGCATCTTGTAAATGAGCGCGATCTTAAATCGTACTTTTATATTGACTCGGCCGGTACCTCTGCCTATCACATAGGTGAGCCGGCCAACAGTAAAAGCCAGTGGGTGGCCAACCAGGAAGGAGTGAAACTTCACTCGAAAGCCCGGCGGTTTGAAAAAGCCGACCTTGAGGAGTTCGACCTCATCCTGGCAATGGACCATGAGAATTTGAAGAATATCAAGTATTTAAACGGCAATCCGGTGTATTCTGATAAAATAAAATTACTTCGGGAGTTTGACCCTCAACCGGACGATAAAGCTGTACCCGATCCATATTATGGTGGCATGCAGGGATTCCAGAATGTTTTTGATGTGATCAAACGCAGCAGTGAAGCGTTGCTGAATGAGCTGGCCGAGCAAATTGAGGATTCAGGTGACACGTAGGGGCAATTCATGAATTGCCTGTACTACGCGTTCAACGTAAAATTATTGATGCGCTAAAAGAGCACAGCTATGATCCCAAAATCGATAAGAAATGTTTTAGAAAATCAATTTGATATTAAGATTGAGAGTGAGCAAACAGTCTCCGGCGGGAGTATAAATCGTGCCCATAAACTGCAAACCGATCAGGGAGCACTCTTTCTGAAATGGAATCGATCTGCACCGGATCATTTTTTTGATGTTGAGGCTAGAGGGTTAAAGCTGCTCGCCTCCGTGGATGCAGATATACGAGTACCCTCTGTTTTGGTTACTCAACCTCCTTCACCTGATACTCCCGGTTTCTTGCTGATAGAGTATATCAGAGAAGGTTCGGGTAGTTCATCCGACTCATATAATTTCGGGGCTGAATTGGCGAAACTTCACAATACTACGGGTGATCATTTCGGCCTTGCCTATGATAATTTTATTGGTAGCCTGCCGCAACAGAATGACCAATTCGACAACTGGATTCCATTTTTTGTTGAAAAGCGTATCAACCCTCAACTTAAAATGGCTATTGATTCCGGAAAGATTTCTCAAAACTTTTTTGGAAATTGGAACCGGCTCAGCAAAAAACTGGAAGACCTTCTTCCTCCAACAAAACCTTGTTTGATTCATGGTGATCTATGGGGCGGAAACTATCTTTTTGATGAGAATGGAACCGGTATTTTAATCGATCCTGCCGTCTATTACGGGCACCCGGAAATGGATCTTGCATTTACGAAGATGTTTGGCGGATTTTCAACCTCATTTTATGAAGGATACAAATCCGTAACCCCATTGGAAGACGATTTCTCAAACCGTGTACCGATCTATAATTTGTATCCACTTCTTGTTCATGTAAATCTCTTTGGCGGGCATTATGTATCTCAATTTGAGAGAATCGTCGGCAAATATTAATCCCAAATCTCTTTTAAAAAAAATTAAAGGGGGTCAAGATTCTGGAATTAAAAGTACAAACCAAACAAAAAAATAAAATGAGCGGTATTAAGAAATATTTTTTGTCACACCCTTATGATTTATGACTCGAATATTACTGCATCCGCTTTGTCTCCCCAAAATAGAATTTTCACATTAACAGCCTTCAGACCCTTAAAAGGCATTATTTGCTGATTTCAGTCGGCCGGCTGGTATAAAAATAGTTTTGGCAATTCTCCATAAACAGATAGTAAAAACAGAGGGCCAAGAGTAGTTGGCAGATACTCAATCTTCCTAACATCTCCTGTCGTATAAAAACCGGATTCTGCTGATGAAATAGCCTCAAACCCGTTATTGTTGAACCTGAAAAAAGCACCTTCACTTGCTAGAGGGCCGATTTCCGGACGTGTTCCATAGTTATTCCCGGCAGCCAAAATTTCCGGGTTTTGATCAGCAAAGAAATCTCCTACAAAGAAGTCGTATACAGGTGCCATCTGCACTTCCGGTGGCAGGTCAATTCCCGTAAACTCTCCTGAACCGTTATTCAAAAAAAGTTTTGAAGCAAACGTTTGTGCCTCATATTTATAGGCATTTTCAAACCCCTCGCCCAGTATTGTTTCAATGCTCGATTCGGCCCAGGATTTATAGGTTGGAAATTTTTCCTCAAAACCGGATATTTGTCTGATAAAAAGATCCCGGCCCGCGTAAGGCACTCGATTTCCATCATAATCATAAGTGAGCATAGGATCACTCAATCCGTTGTCGGTAAAATCTCCGTAGTAAATGATCGCCGGGTTTTCTTTTGAAGCTTTTAGAAAATGATTGAATCCAATATTCCCGGCTAATAAATCAGGAGCTCCGTCACCGTTTATATCAGCCACGTGTAGCGTATTCCAAAGTCCTTTAGTATCTGCAAAACCGGTTTCGCTTGTGATTTCACGAAAAGATCCGTCTTCAATTTCAAACACACGAATGGGCATCCACTCTCCGGCAATAATCAGTTCATTCGTACCATCTGCATTCGTATCAAACCAAACCGCATCGGTAACCATACCGGGTCGCTCCAATTCGTGTGCAACACTTTCGGTTACCTCTGTAAACCTGCCACCCTCATTTCGCAGCAAATAACTTCGGGGCGGAAGCGGATACTGTCCCGTCAGAACTCTGCCTCCAACAAAAAGATCGGGGTCGTTATCTCCATCAAAATCTAAAACAGTCACTGCCCCGCCACTTGCGTTCATCTTTGGCAGAGCGTTTTCTGCATATCGAAAGTTGCCAAAACCATCATTCATATATAACCTGTCTCGATATTGATGGCTGTTCATCTGATCGAAATTCCCTCCCGAAACCACGTACAGGTCGGGCGTACCGTTACCATCAGCATCAAAGAAAAGTGCTTCAACATCATCGTAACTATTATGCAGTTCCAAATAGCGCTGCTCAGTTTTTGAAAATGTTCCGTCTGGTTGTTGAAGGTAGATACTTGACGTCTGCCCCTGGCTTCCTCCTAAAAAAAGATCCTGCAAACCGTCACCGTTAATATCGGCTGAAGCCGATGCAGGGCCCAGGTTCGAGAGCGTATAGGGCATTAGAGGGCTGAAAATTCTATCTCGAAAAACATTCGGCTGGTGCCCCTCTTCTATTCCGAGAGCGCCCGGATTGAGTTGTACAAAAAACGTTTCTGAATCCGATTTCTCGATTGTTTGCTGAGCATTCACCTGGTCTATCTCAAGTGTTTGATTAACTTCAACATCAGAAATGGTTTGCCGGGTTTGATCCGGCCATGTGACTTCAACTTCTACCCGATCCAAATCTCCAAGGCCAAAGTGCAGGACAAGGTCAACAGATGATTGAAAACCCCTGGTTTGAAAGGCTTCCTGATAGAAAATATCACCACCTGAACCGGTCACCTTTACTTTCGAACCGATTCCCATTCGGTTATTTCCCTCTCCCTGAAGTTTGATTTTCAGGTAGCTTGAACTACGGTTATCAGATATACTGTTCTGATATATGGATGGCGATTCATTCCAGTTATTAACTACCAGGTCCAGGTCCCCATCATTATCTAAATCTGCATAAGCCGCCCCACTTGAGACTGCATATTTATTTAATCCCCAATCCTGACTTGCATCCTTAAAAGAATAGTGCCCCTCATTTTTAAATGAAAAGTTATGCATCTCTACCGGTTCCATTTGTTGGGAAAGCTCATATTTCAAATCGGGGTCATCCGGTAGATCGGAATCCGGAAATTGCTCCCAGAGAATCTCATTTAAATAATCGAGATCGGTGTAGAAGCGCGGAAATCCATTCGTGATGTACAGATCTTTAAGGCCGTCATTATCAAAGTCAGCCAAGAGCGTTGCCCAGCTCCAGTCAGATGCCGAAACTCCGGCCATTTGACCCACCTCCGTAAAAAATCCATCTCCATTGTTAATCTGAAGGGTATTCCGCATGTTTTTCCGATGATAGCCATTCGCTACAAGACGGTCGTAAATAGTGTAATCGGGTGTTTTAAACACGCTTCGTCGTTCATACTCCGGAGGCAGCATATCAACGATCATAATATCGGGTGAGCCATTATTGTCTATGTCTGAAATATCCGAGCCCATCGAGAAGTAGGAGGTTACATTGGTCCGGCTGAGAACTTCGTCTGAGAAGGTACCATCTCCCCGGTTGATGTACATGTAGTCACGCTCCATATAATCGTTGGCCACGTAAATATCGGGCCAGCCATCTTTATTTAAATCAGAAACCGTGGCACTCAAACCAAATCCAATCGGATTTTGATAGATTCCCGCCTCTTCACTCACATCTGTAAAAGTTCCGTCTCCATTATTTCGATAGAGTTTATCTCCCGCAAATCTATCACCCTGGTTTCGAATGGTTGTCATATCGAATCGAGCGAACTCCCTTGTATTGTAGTTGACAATAAACAGGTCCAACAACCCGTCTCCATTGTAATCTAACTGGTTTGATTGGGTGCAATAACCCGGATCATCCAAACCAAACATTTCTGACTGCTCTTCAAACGAGGGGATTCCATTCTCATCAGTACCCTGGTTAATAAAAAGTTTATTTCTACGTTCATTTTCGGGTTCTTTTCCTGTTTTACAAATATAGATATCGATTAGGCCATCGGCATTGATATCTCCCATCATAACACCTGCCGACCATCCACCCGCATCATTTACACCGGCGCGAGTTGTAATATTTCGAAATTGGAAATTACCTTCATTCAGGTATAGGGCATTATCAACCTGATTTGCTGTAAAATAGATATCAGGAAGTCCGTCTTCATTCAGATCCCCAATCGCAACTCCACCTCCATTATAGAAAAATTCAGATTCAAGGATGTTATTCCCAACACCTTCTACCAACGTATTTTGGAAATCAATCCCCGTATAATTTGTAGGCAGCTCCCGGAATAACGGGTCCGTTTCTTGAGATGTTTGAATTGTTAAAAAAAGAAGAAATGCGAACAAATAGAGCATGTCTTATATCACTTACTAAGGTTTACTACTCATAATTTATGAAAATGATTATTCACCATTTTAATCTTCTTCTATTAAATATGAGTCATTTTCAGATATAAAAAAACCCGGCACACAGGCCGGGTTTTTAAGCTACGGTTATAACACGTTTATTCTATTGGGCTACATCCCACCAGAATCGTGTTGTAAACTCATCAGGTCCCTGACGATTTATTGCAGAATTGTATCCTTCAGGGTTGTTGCTTGCTTCACTTGTAGGATAGATCAATCTTCTTGGAATCGTACCATTTGATTGATTTCCGGGATAATCAACAGGTGTCAATTGAGGATACCCGGTTCGTCTCCAGTTGGCATAAACTTCATAGAAGTTCAGGAATGTTGCCGCCCAGTACTGCTCGCCAATCTGTTGCGCCCAATTTGCAGAATCGTATGGATTTGCAGCAAGGTAAGCATCAATTTCAGCAGATGGAACTTCTACCGAAGCATCATAAATGGAGTACATCTGCATAGCTGCTCGTACACCTGCATTATAATGGTCGGCCGCGTTTCCTGTAGCCCAGCCTCTTTCGATCGCTTCTGCAATCATAAATTCAACTTCGGCATAGGTTTGGAATACCATTGGAGATTCCTTCAGTACGAACATTGGGTTGATACGGCTGTATGCATCACCATTATGCTCCTCATATGTAGGATCATACTGTGTGATTGTACTCGCATCGTAACCATTTGGCATACCTTGTGCAGGTCCGCCGGTTACTACCCAGCTTAAACGCTCGAGTCTTGGATCGTTGTGTTCCTGCATCCATCCAACAAACGTTGTACTGAGTCTTGGAGAATCATCTGTCGTGTATCTCTCTCCATTCCAGTTAAATACTTCGCCCATACCGTTTCGGTTGATACCACCGGGCCCGTCGGTATGCTGAATGTAACTGATATCGTCGTTGCTATCCATCACTCCACCCGCAATGGCTTTCTGCACCCATTCCTGGGCTGCAGCCTGGTCAACTTTTACCATACGGAGTCCAAGACGCAGCATCATTGAATATGCGTATTTTCTCCACTTCTCAACGTCGCCACCGTAAATCAGGTCTTGAGTCCCGGGCGTGCTTGCGCTTGCAGAGAGCTGACCTGCAGCCACTTCAAGCTCATTGAGCATATCTGCATAGATTTCTGACTGAGGATCATATGTGGGGAAGAAATCCCGTTCACTGAATCCTTTACCAGCACCAAAATAGGGAACATCACCATAGATATCGGTGATACGCTGAAAAGCTACGACCTTCCAGATTCGTGCAATTGAATTATAATTCACGAGATCTTCTTGCCCATCAACTGTTGGATCAGTAATCTCAACAAGGTTTGTCAGGTCTTTGATGTACCCGGTAAAAGCTCGATCCCACAACGCGGCAGAATAACTGCCAATGTACAGATACTTGTCACCTGCCCAGTATGTAGGCAAAGTTGCAAATTGCTGCATCATGGTTGATTGATAGATCAGCTGGGTACGCCAGTTTTCATACCGTTCCCCGGATGTTTGCAGTTGTGTATAAGCCAGGATAAATCCAGGATCAATCTCTTCTGCAACCGTCGGGTTCTCATTCAGTTCACTTAAACTGTCTGTGTTACAGCCATTGAGTGGTATCAGCAGAGCTGCAACAACAAGGGCTGTTAAATAATTGAGATATTTCATCTTGTTCATGTTCTTAAAATTTGAGGTTCACATTCAAACCAAAACTTCGGGTTTGGGGAACACCAAACCATTCCAGTCCCTGACCGTTGCTTGTGTTGTATGTTGATTCAGGATCAACATTATCAACTTCGCTGTAGATCAACCAGAGGTTACGCCCTACAACTGAAACAGATGCACCACTAAATGGTAAACCTTCTGTAAATCTTGCTGGCAATTGGTAACCCACGGTCAGACTTCTCAGTTTCACAAAACTGGCGTCTTGTACAAAGTATTCTGTTATGGACCCAAGTCTGCCGTAGTAATCCTGTACAGTAACTTCACCTTCGTTTTCAGGTGTATTTGGGAGGATATTCCATGTTTGCTGATTTCCTTCCTCATCAACACCGTTGATGGTTAAGCCATCTTCACGGCCTTCAAGGGTAGCTTTATGCATTCCACTGCCATAGGTTGAAGCATTTGTACCGGTGTAAAGATCACCGCCCAATTTGAAGTCAACCAAGAAACCAAAATTCAAATTTTTGTACTGGAAGTTATTTTGAACTCCACCGGCCCACGGATGAATACCGCTGCCAAGTACACGCTGTTTAGGGTCCCAAACCGGAAGTCCGTCTGCATCGTACACTTTCTGGCCGTTGATTCTCATATGCTCACGTCCAACAATCATACTGTAACCGCCTTCGAAGAACTCACCATCTTCATCTGTAAAGGCAATTCGGTGTTGAGAATAAGCATTTCTACTTCTGGCTTCCTGTACATTCAGTACTTTTGAATCCTGGTACAACTGCTCAACATCGTTCTCGTTGTAAGACAGGTTTAAAGTAACATCCCAGTTAAAGTTGATATTTTGCATGGGAGCAAGTGTCACCAGGAACTCATGCCCTGTATTGGAAACTTCACCAACATTTACAGTGGCACTTCCAAAACCGGATGTATTAGAAATAGCCGCCCTCAGAATGTCATCGGTTGTCTTTTTACTGTAATAGGCATAATCGAGTCCAACTCGGTTATTAAACAGTCGAAGATCAAAGCCAATTTCATACTCCTCAAGCGTCAATGGTTCCAATTGGTTATTCGGTACACTACCCTGAGAAATTCTTCCCAGTGCGGCACCCATGTGACCTTGACCAACAATGGTGTAATTCAAAGCAAGCTGATAGGGATCGGTACCGCCACCAACTTGTGCCCAAGAGGCTCTCAATCGACCAAATGTGATAACATCAGGAAGTTCAAAAGCATCGGAAAAGACAAAACTACCCCCAATACTTGGATAAAGAATACTATTCGAAGCCGTTGGAAGAGTTGAGAACCAGTCATTTCTTGCTGTAGCATTCAGGTAGATAAGATCTCTCCATGAAAGTTCAGCAGAACCAAACAATGAGTTAATTCCTGACTCGCTAATTCCATAACCAACACTCTGGTTTGCACCATTTCCGAGAGTATGAAGGAATGGGATGTTGAAGTTTTCTGCTCTACCGTTCAGGGTTTCAAAACTCCTTCTCATCCAGTTACCACCAAAAAGACCACTAATACCGAAATCGCTGAAATCCTGGTTAAAACCAACCATGTATTCAAGATTGGTTTCCCGAACACGCTGTTCAATTTCGTTCATAGCACCTTGAGGTCTGTAACCCGTTCCATATGGTTCAAGGTTGGTTCGACGGTTTGTGTACCAGTCCATACCAATCCGGCCACGAACATAAAGCCATTCCATGACATCAAATCTGAATGTACCTGAACCCATAAAACGGTCTCTGAGGTTATCATTCACAAACTGGTGGGTTGCCCAATAAGGGTTCTGACTAAAAATGTTGTTTGAATACAACAATTCAGAACCATCAGCCTGAGCACCTAATTTATCTGTTGGGCCTTTTAAGTCCCGAACATCAATACTGGGCGGCAATACTGATAAAGTGTAGTTGGCATTACCGGGTGCATCAGAAAGTCGAGCCCTGTTTGTAACATCTTCACGTGTATACTGGAGTTTTGTATCCACGGAAAGCCTGTCAGCCCATTCACCGGCTGAACTTAACACAACTGTTTGCCGGTTCATACCGGAATTTGGTACAATCGATTCATTTCTCAAATCAGACATTGACAATCGGAATGTTTGATTTGTTGTACCACCTGTCAAAGCAATGGTATTTGTGTTGGTATAACCTGTTCTGTAGAAATTGGATAAATTATCTTCATTAGCTACATAAGGACGCTGTTCTCCATCAAATTGGTACACGTTGGATCCATCAAGTCTTGCACCCCACGCACTGGCACCAAATTCCGCACCTTGCGCTGCTGTTTCTGGCTTTCTGCCTCGGTTTCCATGACCATATTGGTTCTGAAAATCGTACGTATTGATGTGTTGTTCAGCAGTAAAGTTTGAATTGAGTTCAACACCAATTCCATCCTGTCCCCGGGCTCCTTCACCGGATTTAGTTGTAATCATAACAACACCGTTAGAAGCTCTTGAGCCCCACAATGCTGCGGCTGTAGCACCTTTCAAAACACTGATATCTTCAATGTCATCCGGGTTGATACTTGTAAGACCATCACCCCAGTCGGAACCACCCCACATACCGGCAGAACCAAGCTGTGAGTTATCCATCGGGATACCATCAATTACATAGAGAGGTTCATTATTTCCACTAAGAGAAACATTACCACGAATTACAACACGACTGGATCCTGCTACACCGGAACCAATATTACTGACGTTTACCCCGGCTACGCGTCCCTGAAGGGCGTCTCCAAGGTTTACTTCACGAGCTTGAGCAAGTTCAGCTCCATCAACCTGTGTTACTGAATATCCAAGAGATTTTCGTTCTCGTTCCATCCCAAATGCCGTGACTACGAGATCATCGAGCTGAGCGAGTGATTGCCCTAACTCAACTGTTATATCTTCTCTGCCACTAAGGGCAATGGTTTGTGCTTCATAACCAACAAAGCTAAATGTTAGCTGAACGTTGGGTCCTGAAACAGTGAGTGTGAATTCACCATCTACATCTGTTACCGTACCCGTTTGTGTACCAACTTCTACGATGTTGACACCGGGTATCGGCTCATCTGTTTCACCGTCCACCACCTGGCCGGTTACCTCAAATCCCTGAGCCATTACGGGATTTGATACACTAAAAGCCAAACAAAACACGAGACTAAGCAGTCCTATTGCTTTGGTCAACCTTCTAAGGAAGTTATTGTACGGACTGTGCATATATTTACCGTTTAATTATTGTTATTAATTATACCTGTAAGCGGGTATTTGCTACTTATAGGTTCTTTTTGAATTGTAAAGGAAAGCCTGTCTTTTTAGTCCTGCTTGTACCCGAACTGACTGACTTTATGTTAACTTACAATTTAGTAGTTCACTAATTATACCAATTTAGCGGTCAGATACAATTTGGTACCGGTTCCAAAAATTCACTACTGTTCACAATTATCGGCCAGAGGTTGTATATAGGATAACTGATACAAATGTTGAGTACCCTGGTAAAAACTCATTACATTACGATTTGATTTGAGCTATGACTGAGAAAATATCCCTCGTTACACTACTTGTTTCTGCATTTCTCTTTCTTTCAATGAGTGAAGAAAAACTTTTCGCTATTCAAAAAACGAAGGTTCCCTATCAATTTTCTCCAAAAACTTATATCACTCACAAAATTTCTGATTCGCTTATCATCGACGGAAAATTGGATGAACCCGCCTGGCAGCAATCTCGCTGGACGGACTCTTTTTTAGATATCCGGGGAGAACACCTCCCGATCCCTCGATTTGAAACCAGGGCTAAAATACTTTGGGATGATCAGTTTCTGTACATCGCTGCCGAGATGGTAGAGCCGCATCTGTGGGCGACCATTGAAGAAAGGGATGCCGTGATTTTCCAGGAAAATAACTTTGAAATTTTTATTGATCCGGACGGGGACACACATAACTATTATGAGCTTGAAATCAATGCCTTAAAAACTTTTTGGGATTTGATGCTCACCCAACCCTATCGAACCGGCGGCCGACCACTGAACGCCTGGGATATTAAAGGGTTGGAAATTGGAGTTGATCTTAGAGGCACATTGAATAATCCGTCGGATGTAGACGATGGCTGGACACTTGAGGTAGCGATCCCTTTTTATGTTTTGAATCAAACCATAGGCCGGGGTCAGCCTGAAGACGGCTCCCAATGGAAACTTAATTTCTCTCGTGTTGAATGGAAAACAGACGTAGAGAACGGGGCATATATAAAGCAAACAAATCCGGAAACGGGCAGGCCTTTCCCGGAAGACAACTGGGTATGGTCGCCCCAGGGAGTGATTGATATGCACCTGCCTGAGCGATGGGGGATTATTCAATTTTCTACTGAAGCCCCCGGAAGCGACGTTTCCTTCTCACATTCAGACGACTTGAAATATGAGTGGGTTTTAAGGCAACTGTACTACCGGCAAGGAAATTATCTACGAGAGAATGGGAGATTTTCTAATGACTTGAATAAGCTCGAAGCCCAAACACTTTTTAACGACCATGATATACAGCCAGAAGTTCAGATTAAAGTTTTAGGGGATTCTTATTTGATGAGTCTCACAACCGAGGAGTTGGATCACACATTTTACATTCGCGAGGACAGCCGGGCCTGGAAGGAGGTGAAATCGGTTGGTGGATTGCGGAATGGGGATTGAGGAATGTGTTTTTTGAACCGATCTTCCCCAATCCACATACCGCATCCCGCATTCCGTTAGCTAAAAACAGATATTCATTAACACTTTTCATATCAACTTATACATCATTTAGAAGCAAAAACTAATCACCATGAACAGAAAATCATTTCTCAAGAAAATCGGAACCGGAACCGTTGGGCTCACTGCTCTACAATCAATGCCATTTCAGGTGACAAACGCGTTCCAGGGGCGAACATGGGATTCACGAAATTATGCATGGATCTCCAATCACAATGGAACCGATGATGAACTCCGGGCTCGTCTTGAACTGATGAAAAATGCGGGTTTGGACGGAATTCTGCCCTCCGGCAATTATGAGAAATGGATTCAGCTGGCTGAGGAATTTGAACTCGATGTCCATGCCTGGTTCGTTACTCTTCAACGGGGCGGTGATGACTGGCTGATCGAAAATCACCCCGAGTGGTTTATGGTGAACCGAAATGGAGAATCATCTGTAACCGATCCTGCTTATGTAGATTACTACAAATGGCTCTGCCCGACCCGGCCGGAAGCTCAAGAATATATACTCAACAAAGTAGATGAGATTCTGAAGCTCTCCGAAATCAAAAGTGTTCATTTGGATTATATCCGCTATCCCGATGTAATTCTTCCGATTCAACTCCAGCCGGGATATGGGATTGTTCAGGATAAAGAGTATCCCCAGTATGACTACTGTTTCTGTGATGCGTGCCGAAATAAATATGAAAATTTGTACGATAAAGACCCGATGGATCTTGAAAATCCAACTGAAGATGATACGTTCAGCCAGTTTCGGTACAACCAAGTCACGCACCTGGTGAATCAAGTCGCGATGAAAGTTCACGATAACGGTATAAAACTGACCGCCGCCGTTTTCCCTACACCGGACATCGCGAGATCTCTCGTACGCCAAAACTGGCCCGTTTGGAATCTCGATGCCGTTTTCCCGATGCAGTACAACCACTTTTACCACAAACCGGTGAGCTGGATCGGACAGGCCGCCGCCGAAGCAAGAAGAGAACTACCTGCCACCACAGAGATGTTTAGCGGACTTTATGTCCCGGAAATGACGCCCATCGAAGTATCTCAAGCTTATGAATTTGCAATGGAAAACGGCGCAAATGGCATCTGCATTTTTCCCGATCACAGCATGACTCAAGAACACTGGGATTATCTGAGCCGGGTACTTCAAAAAGGATAACTGTACAACGGGCAGCTTGCCCGTTACTGATCAATTCAGAACAACCGACGCGTATAGAAAGAGGATACCTGACTGCCGTTCAAAGTCTTAAATCATTGGTTCCAACCGAACAATAGTTCAGGGCCAGAGAAGCTTCTCCGGCGTACAACGGGCAGCCCCGAAAGTGTTCGGGACAGGCACTGCCCGTTACTGATCAATTCAAAACAAACAATTCATTTGGAAGAGGATATTTGACTTCAGTTCAATAGCTAAGCTCTTGGACTTTAACTGAACAATATTTCTAAGCCGGACAAGCTCAACTACGTTAAAACTTCGTTGACTAAACTGTCCGGCGTACTTTTTTTTCTTACTTTTAGTGGAACCAAAAAAGGGCTGTATTCCCATCAAATAAGAAAATATAAACGGACATCATGTACACATCTCTGAAAGACAATTTGCGCAAAGAATTGAATCAGATCAAGAAAGACGGACTTTATAAGGAGGAACGAGTGATTACGACCCCGCAGGGTGCGGTCATTAATACCACTCAGGGCAAAGAGGTCATTAATTTTTGTGCGAATAATTATCTCGGACTTTCATCTCATCCCCGTGTCATAGAAGCAGCAAAAAAAACAGTTGATGAGTATGGATATGGGATGTCATCCGTGCGCTTTATCTGCGGAACACAAACCATCCACAAAGAGCTCGAAGAAAAAATTGCCGAATTCCTGGGAATGGAAGATGCCATTCTGTACGCTGCCGCGTTTGATGCAAACGGTGGTGTTTTTGAACCGCTTTTAGGGAAAGAGGATGCGATTATTTCTGATCAGTTGAACCACGCCTCTATCATTGACGGTGTTCGCTTGTGTAAAGCTCAGCGATATGTGTATAAACACAATGACATGAACGAGCTCGAAGAGAAACTGAAGGAAGCCTCGGATGCCCGAACCAAAGTGATTGCCACCGATGGTGTTTTCTCTATGGACGGCACCATTGCCCAGCTTGATAAGATCTGTGACCTGGCTGATAAATATGATGCCCTGGTGATGTCCGACGAATGTCACTCAACAGGATTTGTGGGTAAAACAGGACGCGGCGTTCACGAGTATCACGATGTGATGGGACGAATCGATATCATTACCGGCACGCTGGGTAAAGCCCTTGGTGGAGCTTCAGGTGGATTTACAGCCTCACACAAAGAAATCGTGGAGATGTTGAGACAACGATCACGTCCGTACCTCTTTTCAAATACACTCGCACCGGCCATAACCGGGGCATCAATTGAAGTGTTGAATCTTTTGAGTGAGACAACCGAGTTACGCGACAAGCTCGAATCCAACACCACTTATTTCAGGGAACAAATGACTGATGCCGGTTTCGACATCAAACCGGGTTCACACCCCATTGTACCGGTGATGCTCTACGAAGCTAAACTGGCCCAGGATTTCGCTGAAAAACTCCTCGAAAAAGGAATCTATGTGATCGGGTTTTTCTATCCCGTTGTTCCGAAGGGCGAAGCCAGAATTCGTGTTCAGCTTTCCGCGGCTCACGAGAAAGAGCATTTGGATCAGGCTGTGGAGGCGTTTTCAGAAATAGGCAAGGAATTATCAGTCATCAGTTAACAGTAGGCAGTAGGCAGTAGGCAGTAGGCAGTAGGAAAGGTTTAAAATGATATTATGTTATGTCATCGAATATTCGGGTAGATCCGAATGGTAAATTAACAGTTGACAATAGGCAATTGACAAATTCCCGAATGATAACCGAATAATTATGGCTTCTAACTTTAGAGATCTGACGGTTTATAAAAAGGCATACTCTTTATCTATGAAAGTGTTCGAAGTTTCAAATTCATTCCCGAAAGAAGAAACATACGCGTTGACTGATCAGGTTCGAAGATCTTCAAGATCTGTTTGCCGAGCAATTGGTGAAGGATATCGAAAAAGACAGTATCCAAAATATTTTGTCAATAAAATCAGTGATGCTGACATGGAAAATACTGAAACCCAAATATCACTCGATTTCGCTGAATCTTGCGGATATATTGAGCCCGAATTGAATATGGAACTTCAAGAAAAATCAGAAGAGGTGGGAAGATTGTTAAATCACATGATGCAATACCCCAAAAAGTACAGAAGAAAATCCAGTTCTTAGCTTTAATTTGTCAACTGCCAATTACCTACTGTCAACTTCTGATGAACACGGAATAGACTCAAAACGATTATAAATTTACAAAAACCACGAATGACTAAAATCCTAATTACCGGCGCTTGCGGACAACTCGGGAGTGAACTTACCTCCGAACTTCGGCGAATTCATGGAAATCACCAGGTCGTTGCGTCCGACATCTCCGAACCGAATGAACGACTTGGCGAGGGACCCTTTGAGTATCTCGACGTTACGGATGAATCCAGTATCAAAAAGATTGTCGATCAATACGATATCAAAATTATCTACCATCTTGCCGCACTTTTATCTGCCAAAGCGGAAAAAAATATATATCTCGGGTGGAAATTGAATGTAAACGGACTTCTGAATGTGTTGGAGGTTGCGAAGGAGAAATCACTTGAAAAGGTTTTTTGGCCGAGTTCAATTGCTGTTTTTGGTCCTGATGCCAAGAAAATCAATACACCTCAAAACAGTGCCTGCAATCCCACAACCGTCTATGGAATCAGTAAGCTGGCAGGTGAGCAGTGGTGCGCATATTATCATCGGAAATTTGGAGTGGATGTGAGAAGCCTTCGATATCCCGGTTTGATTGGTTATAAAGCGATGCCCGGCGGCGGCACCACGGATTATGCTGTGGATATCTATCACAAAGCTATCAAGGAGGAAACTTTTGAGTGCTTTCTCGAAAAAGACACCAAACTCCCGATGATGTATATGAGAGATGCCGTAAAAGCTACGATCACCCTTATGAACGCTCCGCCTGATAAGATCTCGATCCGTACGAGTTATAATATCTCAGCCATCAGCTTTTCGCCCGAGGAAATTGCTGAGTCCATCAAGCGAAAAATTTCCCGGTTTGAGATTCAGTACAAACCCGACCACCGGCAGGATATCGCAGCCTCCTGGCCTGACAGCATTGACGATAGCAAAGCCCGCGAGGATTGGAAATGGAAACCGGGGTATAATCTCGAAAAAATGACGGATGATATACTTAAACATCTCCCGGAATTCTGGGATCTGGAAGTGCCGGATACGGTACGGTAACTCAATTTTACCCTTTTTTTTCTCGCTGATTTTCGCAGATGTACCGCCGAGTTACGCAGAGAAGATCAGCGAAACTCTGCGGAAAACTCAGCTCGACTCTGCGTGAACCAGTAATTACTTTGATTGATTATGAGATTAATTTCGACATATTTATTTCTAATTCTTGCATTTCTGATCTCCTGTAACATCTCCACTCAACCCCAAACCGAATACGATCTTCTCATCACAAATGCCCAAATCGTTGATGGTACAGGAACTGAGGCTTTTCAAGGCCATGTCTTAGTTGATGACGGAATCATTCAAAATGTCGGAGATTTTGCAACTGATACCATTCAAGTGGCTCAAACCATTGATGCGACAGGACGAACCGTTTCACCCGGTTTTATTGATACACATTCGCACGGCAATCCGCTTGAAACACCTCGATTCGACAACTTTCTCTCAATGGGAGTAACAACGATTAGCCTGGGTCAGGATGGAGGAAGTCCCTCAACGACCGACCTTTCCGGCTGGATGGCTCGGGTTGATTCTGTCGGCACCGGTCCGAATATCCTACACTTTATGGGACATGGCACTCTCCGCCGATTAACCAACACTCCACAACAACCAATGCTTGCAGATGCAAATGTAGAATCGATGGTTGGCCTGTTGAATGATGCAATGGATGCCGGATCGTTTGGATTGACAACCGGCCTGGAATATGAATCCGGGCGGTACGCAACGATGCCTGAATTGGTTGCTTTGGCGCAGCCCATTGCAAATCACAATGGACTGGTGATGAGTCACCTGCGCAGTGAAGATGACAGCGAAATTGAGGATTCCGTTCGGGAACTGATCAACCAGGGAAGAGATTCCGGGGCAAAAGTCCATGTTTCACACATCAAGATTGTATATGCAAATGACCCGGAGCGAGCTGGTGAATTATTGGCTTTAATGGATGAGGCGAGGCAAAACGGAGTTCAAATTACAGCTGATGTCTATCCTTATGCGGCCAGCTTTACAGGAATTGGTATTGTTTTTCCGAATTGGGTCACACCCGGAAATTTTGAGGAGATTAAAGAAACTCGGCGCAATGAACTTGAAGAATATCTCCGTAATCGTATTGAAAAACGAAACGGACCCGAAGCCACTCTTTTCGGAACGGCACCATGGGCGGGCATGACCCTGGCCGAGGTTGCCGACTCCCTCAACAAACCATTTGAGGACGTCTTGATTGATGACATCGGGCCAAGCGGAGCCAGCGCCGCCTATTTTGTGATGAATGAAGAGGTGATGAAACGATTTCTGCAAGATCCGCATGTGATGGTCAGCTCCGACGGCAGCCCTACCATGCGCCACCCTCGAGGATACGGCAGTTTCGCTAAAATTATTGACAACTACGTGAATGAAGAACCTATTCTGACTCTCGAAGAGGCAATCCACAAAATGACCGGACTTCCAGCTGAAACACTCGGTTTATCCGACTCCAATCATGTTGAAACTCCACGAGGACTCATTCGAGAAGGCTTTGCTGCTGATCTTTTGATTTTTGATCCGGTTAACATTCGGGACGTTTCGGATTTTGAAAATCCTCACCAATACGCAGAAGGGTTTGACTGGGTGTTTGTGAATGGGCAAGCGGTTATCGAAGATGGTGAAAGGAACGAGAGTCGTCCGGCTGGGGTGATTCGAAGAGGAGGGTAGGTGATCAGTTACTTCTCTAACAAAACAGTGTTCTTTTAAATTAGTTTTCTGTTATTTTTTACTATTGATATATGATAAACTGATACTCATACAAGATCGTATCTTTATAAATATCAGAGGGAGTAACCAATCATACACAATATTCAATATTACTTGTCAATACCACCTGTTAAAATAAGTCCACTTACTATGAAAATGTACAGATATTTATTCGCTGCACTATTCATTTTTTTAATTTCAGCCTTCAGTAATTTTGCCAACGGCCAGGGAACCCAGCTTCTTCGGGAACCAACCATTTCTGAGTCGCATATTGTTTTTGTTCACGCAAACGACCTTTGGAAAGTGGATCGAAATGGTGGTGATGCCATTCGCTTAACCAGCAACATCGGGGGAGAATCGAATCCTCATTTTTCACCGGATGGTAGCATGATTGCTTTCACAGGCCAATTTGAAGGAAATACTGATGTTTATCTGATTCCGGCCGAAGGCGGATCGCCTCAACGGTTAACCTGGCACCCCTCAACTGATGAAGTAACCGGCTGGACTCCTCAAGGTGAAATTCTCTTTCGGTCGACACGTACGGCTCATCCAACAAAAACAAACAGAATTTGGAAAGTCGATACAGACGGTGGAATGCCTGAACCTTTAGCAGTGAAACGTGCCGCTCGTGGTGAAATGTCTGAAGATGGCAAATACCTGGCATATAACCCTATCACGTTTTGGGATCCGGAATGGAGAAACTACCGGGGCGGTCAGGCGCAGCCGATCTGGATTGTAAACCTGGACAATCACGAACTGATTCAAACTCCCAGAACCGACAATGAGCGTCACACGGATCCGGTGTGGCTGGACGGAACCGTGTTTTACTTATCTGAACGAGATTTTGCTAATAACATCTGGTCATTCAATCCCGAGACCCGGGAGGAAAAACAGTGGACTTTCCATTCCGATTTTGACGCAAAAAGCCTGGACGCCGGTTTTGGAATGATTGTCTATGAACAGGGCGGTTATCTGCATCTTCTTGATCCGGAAACCGGAAATACCGAACAGCTCGAAATTCACGTTGCAGGCGATATGAATTGGGGCCGGCCACGTTGGGAAGAACCAACAGCTTTCAATTTAGATAATCCCGCCATCTCGCCTACCGGTAAAAGAGCAGTATTCCAGTTTCGGGGTGAGATTATTACAGTTCCCAAAGAAAATGGAACATGGCGCAACCTTACAAACTCCTCCGACAATGCAGACCGATACCCGGTTTGGTCGCCGGATGGCAGTAAAGTTGCCTGGTTTTCTGATAAAAGCGGAGAATATACCTTAATGATTGGTGATCAGTTTGGACTTGAAGAGCCAACAATTATCGAACTTCCGAATCCTACATTTTATTTCCGTCCCGATTGGTCACCAGATGGTAAATACATCGCTTACACCGATACGGATTATAATCTATGGTATGTAGATGTTGAATCGGGTGAAGCCAAAAAAGTGGATACCGACGGATATGCTCATCCCAACAGAACCATGAACCCAGTTTGGTCGCCCGACAGCAAGTGGATTGCATATGTGAAAATACTCGAAAATCAGTTTAAGGCCGTGCATGTTCACAATGTAGAATCGGGAGAAACACACCAACTTACAGACGGTATGTCTGATGCCATTACCCCGGTTTGGAGTGAAGATGGGAAATATCTCTATTTTCTCGCAAGTACAGATTTTGGGCTGAATACAGGATGGCTGGATATGAGTTCATACAATATGCCGGTTACCCGGGCGCTTTACATGATCGTTTTGAATGATGAAGATCCCTCACCGCTGCTTCCTAAAAGTGATGATGAAGTGTCCTCAGAAGATAACAGCGAAGAGGCAGCTGATGATGAATCAGCAACAGAGGTTGTTATCGATTTGGATAGAATTGCCGAACGAACACTTGCAGTTGACATACCCGAAAGAAATTATACCGGTTTGCTGCCCGGTCCAGGCGGGGATGTTTTTTATGCTGAATCCGTTGAAAATGAAGGCACAAGGCTTCACAAATATAGCCTGGAAAATCGAGAAGGAAACCTCTTTATGAGCAGCTTTAATGATGGCGTTGTATCTCATGACCGAAAAAATCTGCTCTACAGAAGCGGTGGTACCTGGGGAATTACAGGTACTGAAAACGGGGAGAAAAATCCGGGCGACGGAAGCATCGATATTTCGGGAATTCAAGTGAAGGTGTATCCACAGGAGGAGTTTCATCAAATTTTTGCTGACGGATGGCGATTTATGAGAGACTTCCTATATGTAGACAATATGCACGGAGCCCCCTGGCAGGATGTCTACGATTGGTACTCCCCATGGGTTGATCACGCCAAACACCGAACGGACCTGAATTATGTATTGGATATTATGAGCGGAGAAGTTGCTGTGGGACACTCCTATGTAGGCGGTGGCGATTTTCCCGACCTGGAAGATGTTCAGGCCGGTTTATTAGGAGCCGATATTTCACTTGAGAATGGAGCTTATCGTATTGATAAGATCTACACCGGCGAAAGCTGGAACCCTGACCTGAATGCGCCTCTTTCCGGGCCGGGAATAGATGTAAATGAAGGGGACTATATTTTAGCCGTCAACGGAACTGAGATTTCCCCAGAACAAAGTTTCTACAAGTACTTTGAAGGGACTGTAAACCGCCAGGTTCAGCTCTTAGTGAATGACAATCCCAGCGAAGAAGGTGCCCGTTTGGTAACCGTTGTACCCGTTTCCAGCGAGTATGATTTGAGGACGAGGGATTGGGTGGAAAATAACCGGCAAAGAGTAAGTGAAATGTCTGACGGGCAACTGGCTTACGTTTGGGTTCCAAACACAAGCACCAGCGGCTATGAATACTTCAATCGCTACTATTTTGCACAGCAGGATAAACGCGGTGCTGTTATCGACGAACGCAATAACGGCGGTGGTTCGGCTGCTGATTATATGGTTGATATCATGGCACGTGACCTCCACGGGTTCTTCAACAGTAAAGCCGGCGACCGAAAACCGTTTACCACACCGGGCGCGGGAATCTGGGGGCCCAAAGTTATGGTGATTAATGAACGCGCCGGTTCCGGTGGCGACCTGCTTCCATACCTGTTCCGAAAGATGGAGATCGGTCCGCTGGTGGGGTCAAAAACCTGGGGTGGTTTGGTTGGAACCTGGGATACCCCTCCGTTTATTGACGGCGGATACTTTGTTGCCCCGCGTGGTGGATTTTACAACCTCGACGGCGAGTGGGCGGTAGAAGGTGAAGGTATTGAGCCGGACATCGACGTGATGCAAACGCCAAAAGAAGTAATTGAGGGACACGATCCGCAACTGGAAGCTGCAGTAAATGAAGCCCTGAGATTACTGGAGAATCATCCAAACCCGATTGTTCCAACACCAGAAGATCCGGTCCGATGGAAACGGCCTGACAACTCCGGAAATTAATTCAGTGGCAGTCGAGGAATGGTGTAGTTAAATAACTTCTGATAATTCATCGGATGAGTCGATTTACCGTTATCTGATTCTACTTTTTAAAACTCATCCGATGATTTTGAAATCTGTAACACACTAAATTCAAAAAACAACAGCGGGTTCATCACTCAAAGATCAACACACCAAAGTTTTGGTAATCGTGGAAACTCCCCTCAAATATACTCCATGACCAGTAGGCACCGTCATCATCATAATCAACCCGATAGAAGTTGGCCCGCCAGGTGGTGCCTGGTTTGGGATCAATATTTTTTAACGGGTGCAGCAGTTTGTACGGAATAAGCATCTCGGCTGTCCATGATTCAATAGCGGCACCGTTCTCCTTTTCTCCGCCTGTGACGCTCGTTTTGTGTCGGACTTTTCGGCCTTCCCGGTAGGTATCGTCAAATGGAATCCAACTCAGAAGCTCCCCATCTTTGTTCGATACGATCAACGGAAGCTCATAGTTCAGCGGTGTAACTTCGTACTCAAAATAGTCCGGTGCCGACTGGTTGGTCCACAGGAAAACCTCAACGACATCACCCAGCCAAAGATTCTCAAAATCCTCAGTAAATGGTGTGGTTACCAGGCTGTCTTCGTTTTGAAACAACACGTACAACCCCGTTTCTGAGTAAAGGAGTTTCATTTTAGTGTTTCTTTCCGTGGTGTTTTCCATCAAATTTCTTTGGGTGAGATCAATCCACTCGGTTTGATTCCATTCTTCGGCTGAGCCATCCCCATTCAGTTCAAAATCACCTGTTTTCTTTACTACATGAATGGGTCTTTCCAAAGATTGAGCCAGTACTTCTACCTGGATGGAGACAGAAAGAATCAGAAGAAAAAGTGCAGATAAATATTTCATAGTTATGGATGCATTGTTTGATTTGGTTTCAACCAAAATAAATTGATTTCGCAATTTTAAAAGAGTTGATTTTGAATCGATTAAAAATTTAGAAATATGATTTTAGTAACAGGTGCAAACAGACATTTGAGATCTATGACTATTGATCATCTTCTCAAGAAAAATCCAGATACCCATGTTGCCGCACTGGTACGAAGTGAAGAGAACGGGGAGGACATAAAAGAAAAAGGCGTAAAAAAAAGGACCATAGAAACGGCTGTGTAAGTGAAGTTGGTTATTTTCGTTATAAGACAAAACTCATCAAACTAAACCAATTCATTACCAATCATCCGTCCGAAATGAGGAAGCAGGCAAATGGGACGTATTATAAAGCGTAGCTTCCGGGCAATTATCGAATGCATAACGAACGGCCACCGGATCCGGCACCTCTTCTGACCACACGCTCAGAGTCCTATTTCGATTAATCTGGGCTTTGGCTGTTTTAAAGACTTTATCCTCACCTGCAATTTTAAAACCGCTCAACGGTTTACCAAAACTGGACAGTCCGCGCTCTGCCATGCGAAAAGAAAGGTTGATCTTTCCATCATCGGTTATTTCCATTGCATCATAAACTGGCCCGCTGTAGGCAATCCCTTCCATACCATAAGTTTTGGCCAGGGCGATATACGCAAGTCGGTTTCCCACGGTTTCCTTGTCTCCTGGATGGATATTTGTACAATTACCGATATCGAGTGTGACCGCCATTCCGGAATTTTCTAAGAGATCGAGGGTAGCCAATTGCGCTTCTCGTTGCAAAGCGACTGGTGAATCCGGGGAATAGCGGTAGGGAGCAATTTGTACATAATAAAAGGGGAATTGGCCTTGCCCCCATTTTTGTCGCCAGGAATTGACCATCCCCGTTACAAGAGCACCGTAATCTTCATAACGTCCTATATTACTTTCTCCCTGATACCAGATTGCTCCGTTGATGGTGTAGCCGATTAATGGATGGAGCATGGCGTTATATAAAAGAGAAGGAGCTTGATTGATGCGTTCCTCCGGAACTTCCGTCGGAATTTCCAATTCAGGATGCAGCCGGCGTAAGGTCGCTGCATCGGTCCAGGCTTCTGCCGATGAACCGCCCCAGGAAGCATGTACCAAACCGATGGGAACATTTAACGCTTGTTGTAACTTTCTGGCAAAAAAGTAGGCAGTAGCGCTGAAATCTCCAACGGTGTCCGGGCTTCCGACCAGCCATTCCCCTTCGATATCAGTCATAGGTTCTACGCTGGCTTTATGAGGGACATGAAATAAGCGTATCTGATCATTTCCGGCATTTAATTTGGCCTCATTGCTGCCGAATACAGGCTGGTTGATATAGCCCTTTATCGGCATTTCCATATTGGATTGTCCGGAACAAAACCACACCTCGCCGATCAGTATATCCTCCAGTTGAATGGTTTCACTACCGGTTACCGTAATTGTGAAAGGACCACCGGCTTTGGGGGTGTTGAGTTTCAAGTTCCATTCACCATTTTCATCTGATATAGTAGCACTTTCTTCCTCCCAGGAAGCGGATAATTGAATAGACTGCCCCGCTTCATCAGTACCCCAAATATTTACGGTGGTACCCCTTTGTAACACCATGTGATCGGTGAAAATATTGGCGAGTTTGGTTTGGGCGTTGCTTGGAAGGACCGAAAACAAAGAAATAGTGGCAACTATTAGCGTAGCCGTTAACCGGATCTTGGCGGATATGCTTGTCATTTTTGTTGGTTTATTTTATTAGCGCTGTTTAAATATCTTTCATGATCTACAAAAAGCTGTGGTATTGCTTTGCACTTTAAAGTAATCATCAATTTGTCACTTTACTATTTTGTAGCCTCTTTATTTGAACCTTATCATTGATAATTATCCTGGAATAGGCTGACTTTTCTCATCGCATTGCTTCTGGAAATTTGTGTAATCGGGCTTAAGATTGCCGCAGGCGCTCATATACTTCGCAATGACTATTTGATCTTTGGTAACTCTTTGCCAATTGGAATAAGTTCGTGTTATTCTTCAGCCGTTAAAGCCAATTGGCAGAAGAAGTTCTTAGTAACTCCATTTCAGCCGAAAATAGAATACATTCGGTGTATCGATAAATTCCGTGAGAAATGAGCCTTTCAGAAGTTGAGCCAGAACTAAAAAGTCGATGTTATTGGTGAGTGAATGAGAGATTTGGGGTATCAGTATCACAAATTCTTCATCAAAACTGCCCAATACTCCTCCTGTGATACTTGTGAGTGGTGTTAGTGGATAGGAAGCATTCAAAAAATACCCGGTTTCTGTGATAAACAGATTATCTGCACTTGGCGGTTGCAATAGTTCAAAAACCGGGCTGCCTCTCCCCCTGTTGCCACCGTTATACAACAACTCAGCCTGTGCATAGAGCGAATTCGAAAACATGTAATCCAACCCTACCGTTGTTGTAATATTTCCTTTTGATTCCGACCCATTATCCTCCGGGTGAAAATAGGAGACCTCACCTTTGAAACCGGCATCCTTAATGTAACCGGCCCAGCCAATCCCAACAGTCAGCTTATCAAAATAGTGACCGCCAATGAATTGAAGGTCGTATTGCTTCCAGTTGGTTCGATACATTCCTGCAATAACCATCTCTTCAAAGGAATCACCCAGTTTTACGGCCGTTTCAATACTGGAAGCAAAATCCAGGTTATAGATCATAGACACTGCATCCACGCCGGGACGCTCCTCGTAATCGAAATCCAGGAAGGCATAATTATTGAACAGGTCGTTGGGATTCCATACATAGGTTTTTCCCCAGTTTATTCGCTGTCGCCCGGCATAGATCTCCAACGGCCCGTTAAAGTAACTGAGATGCATTCGATCGATCTGGGAATGAAGCAGCAGTTCATCCGAATCAGCCCAAACCCACCAAAGATCGACAAGGTCGGGATCGTTTTCATATAAACCATCCAGCCCGGGTGAATTTCGAACTGTATATCCGGTCAGTAGTCTCGTTCGGATGTCTGCATTAAGTTCAAAGTTTGATGTAAAACTCCACTCCGTTTCAAGCCTGTGATGCAAAATGTTATCGTACCGAAATGTGGAAAAACCATTATCGATGGAAAGTTGACCGAGCTCTTTTACATACCCGCTGATTTCCAGAATATCATTGAATTGAGCATGGGATGAAAATGGAACACTCAGGATCATGAATATAAAAAAACAACTCTTCCAGGTCCTGCGGACTCTGAGAGGTTGCTTAGTACATCTTGCAATATTCTCTCTTTTTTGAGTAGAAATCATCTCTTTTCATCTGTATCAATTTTACCGTCCACGAGAGTTACCACACGTCTCGCGCGGTCGATTACACGTTGATCGTGAGTGGAAAATACAAACGTCATCTCTTCGCGTTCATTCAGTTCCAGCATCATATCCAGAAGTTCGGCAGTTGAGACTGAGTCAAGATTGGCTGTGGGCTCATCGGCTAAAACAAATGCCGGTTTCGATGCCAATGCCCGTGCCACGGCAACTCGCTGCTGCTGTCCGCCTGAAAGCTCGGATGGACGTTTGTTGATTTTATCCTCCAGCCCAACTTCTTTCAACAGATCAATACTTTTCTCCCTGCACTCCCTGGATGACCGGCCCTGCATCTGCATAATAAAAGAGACATTTTCGAGAGCGGTCAGGACTGGAATCAGGTTGTATGCCTGGAACACAAACCCGATATGATGGAGCCGGAAGTTTATCAGTTTTCGGTCTGATAACGTCGTCAGATCTGTATTATCAATCAGTGCTTTTCCCTCTGTCGGTTCATCCAATCCGCCAATGATATTCAGCAGAGTGGTTTTACCTGAACCGGATGGCCCCACGATGGATGTAAATTCTCCCTTATCAATGGTCAGGTCTACGCCCCGAAGTGCATGAACGGGAACCTGGTCTGCATTATAAACTTTGGTTAATCCGGTTGTTGTTATAATTGACATTTTCTTCAGGTTACTGGTTTCAGGTTCAATCTGAGTCATCGGATGAGTATTTACACCCGGAATCATACTTTCTGCTGCATAACACTCATCCGATGACTCTTTAGTAGAATTTGAGTATTCATAATTAGATTCTGCACGATGCGCATACCTCATTCCTCCTCACCTAATTAAACTTTCGTATCGCTTGAACCGGCTTCAGCTTTAGTGTTCTCCAAGCCGGGTAAAGCGCCGACAACAAAGCAGCTAAGGCGATCATCAGCATGATATTCAGATAGTATGACCACGTGAGACTTGGGTATACGACGGTTCCAATACCGTACTGGTTTAGTCCCTGTGCAAATGCGCTCAGATCGATTCCTACATTTCCGAAGTAGGTGATACAAAGCCAGCTCAGAAGCAATCCGCCGGGTGCTCCAACCATCGTCAGAAACACCGTTTCTATCATCACCATACTAAAGGTTCTGGATTTGTTCATACCAATTGCCCGCAACATTCCAAGTTCACGGGTTCTCTCAAGAACGGCCATCAACATGGTATTGATGATACTGAAAACTAACCCGATGATAATAATGATCATCACGATGTAGAGCGTGAGGTCCATCATATCAAATGTATATCGGAGGTCGGGGGCAATATCCCTCCAGGTTTTTACTAATACCCCCGGAAATGCCTGCTCTATTTCTTCGGCATGCATCTCGGCCGTGGCTAAATCATCCATATCAACCCGGATGTTGTGGATCGCATCCATATTACCAAGCAATCGGTTCAGGTCACTTTGAAGTACAAATACGGTGCTCTCATCAAACTGGTCTATAAAACTGTCGAAAATACCTGCTACTCTGAATGCACCACCTGTAATCTCGCCTGTCACATCCTGGAAGCTCAGCACCATTCGTGATCTTAACTCCAGGTCGAGCCGTTCGGCGAGTTCAATCCCAATCAGGATCGGATTTCTGGATGTAGTATCGATCATTTCTCCCTCAGTGATATATTGCTCAATAGCCAGGGATGTATCGGCTTCCACATCAATTCCGTTGATGGTCACCCCGAAACTGCTGTGAGGACTTTGAGCAAGGCCGGTTGCGATACTTTTTGCAGAGATCTCTCGCGTATAGGGTTGAGCTTCAAGATAGCTTACAATCTCATTAGAATTTGAAACAGAGTATTTGGGATTGTACAGATCACCGAACTGAGGGTGCTCTACCTGCATATGGCCTATGGAAAGCTCGATCTGTTTGTGCAGGTAGTCTTGCAACATACCGTTGAAAAATCCCGCTGAAAATATCCCTGCCCACGTTCCAAGTAGTACGGCAATAATCACAACACCGCTTCGCGCCGGGTTTCTCCAGACATTTTTCCAACCGAGTTTAAGAATATTTACAAACATATTAAGACCTCATTGCCTCTACCGGGTTCAACCTGCTTGCTTTGATGAGTGGTAAAAGACTAAACACAAGAGTGATGATAAACACTGTTATAGCTTGTGAATAAAAAACAACAGGTTCCATTGAAAACTGTAATACGGCTTCCAATCCATAGGATTGATAGACTGCCGCAATATCTCCCGAAAATTGAATCGGGTTAACATTGAAATACCAGGCGATGGGAATAGATACCACAATTCCGGCTGCCGTACCCACCAAAGCCATCAAAAGAATCTCTATTCCAAGCATCAGTGTAATGGCAAGTCTTGGCGTACCCACCGAAATCATCACGCCAAACTCGTACGTGCGTTCGGTAATCATCATTAAAACGGTTCCTAAGATTCCAAATCCAACCACTATGTAGAGAATGAATATCATAATCAACCCGCTGCCGCGATCTGCTTCAATTGTTTGCGTCAGTTCTGGCATCATCGTTTCCCAGCTCATCACTTCATAGTCATCAGAAAATTTTGACTGAAGATTACTTACGGTACGATCCACCTGCTCGGTATCATCTAAGATGATTGACAGGGCAGTCAACCGGTCCTCTGCAGCAAGAAAATATTGAGCTGTTTCGATTGGCATCATCACCAGGTTGCGATTGAGTTGTGGATTGGGGAAAGCAATAGTTCCTTTGACTTCATACAGACCCGTCGCGCTCATTCCTCTGAATCCCTGCCCGATTAACACCAGGCTGTCTCCAAGCTGAACATCCAGCCGCTGCATCAACTCTGTTCCGATAATAACGGAGCGTTCGTCATTTTTTCCAAAGTATGATCCGGATTGAATCCGTTTTTCGGGATCACTTAGATTTCGTTCAGCCTCAATATCAACTCCCATCACCATGGCAGGCCTGCTTTGGTTTTGCCCCGCAGCCAAAGCAAACGACTCCAGCCGGGGAACAACTGCACGGACCGATTCCTCTGCTTGAATTTTTGAATACACGGAATCTGTTGCAACGAGCGTGTTGTCGAGTGTTTTATCATCCCAGTAATCATCAGCATGAATCTGGATGTAGCCGGAGAATGTCCCCACAGTGTTTTCAATCATATCGGTGTATTGACCCTCCTGCATAGAACGCATAACAGAGGCCAGGAAAACCGCCACAACAATGGAGAGAATCGTAATAATCGTCCGACGCTTATTTCTCCAGATATTTCGCCATGCTAAGTTGAAGTAAAGCATTTCAGTGGTTCAGTTAACAGTTATGATGCTAAAGTTAAAGTATGTAAGCCGACAGACCACTTGGAGCGGCAGACGGCTGATTTTCTATGCTTACTGCACCCTCTTCATATTTTGAATGCTGAAAAACCGTTCAGATATATCAATGTCAAATTCAATATCCTGGTAAGTGATGATCGTTCTGTTTCCTTCATCTTCAACAGGAATCATCTCCATCCTGGTTGGGAGTAATCGACCGCCTAATTGCTCCACTTCTGATCCCGTCATTACTCTCACCATCTCATCATCCTCATCGTAATATTCCACCCGAAGGTTCAGGTACTCGTCTTTTGAGATAAAACTTACAACCCTATCCCAAACAATTGGTGCATCCGGTTTGGGAATCATCTCAATTTTGTAGCAATCGTAACCATCCACAGTTTCATCTTCCAGTAAGCTGTATGTATAATCTGTGATGACTGAGGACTCCCGAACCAAATCGTTGTTTGAAAAATCCGAACCCATCCAGGATTGGCTCATCATCGAAGGCGGCATTTTGATTGTCCGGTTTACATCCGGCAGCCAGTTCCAGATCTCGTTATTTCTCATAAGGAATGATGTTCCCTCATCGCGTGCCGGTGCCGTAATAAGAATCAGGCTATAATCCTCGCCCAAACTCCAGCTTTTCATAGATACACTTCGATCCCAGTTTGGTCGTACAATTTTCATTGTAATCTCGGCCCTGGAACTTTCTCCTTCCATCTTTTCATACGCCTGCCGTACAATCTCTTCAGCAGATTGGGCAGATGCTGAAATTGCCATCAACCCAATAAAACCAATAGTAAATATTACTCTTTTAATCAGGTACATATTCCTCCATTATTTTCTTTTTTAATTCTGCGAGAGGATAATCTTCACCCATGGTTATATAACCCATCAAAACACCATCCATTAAAGCTCCCAATTGATATGCCTCCAGTTCGGGTTTAGAGTACCCCAAATCCCACATAATCTCTTTGAACATCAATCTCTGCCTCTCTTGCACTTTATCCAGTTTTGGCTTCAGGCTGTCGAACACTCCCGGTTGAAGGGCAAGAGAGACCATCAAACGTCCCATGCCCGTTTCTTTTTCGATAAATTCGAATGTTTGTTCCAGCGTCTGCTTGATCTTTTCAGCCGGACCAAAATCCTCGGGGAAATCCGTTACATGTTCACCAATTTCCACTAATTGATCAAAAATTGCTTCGAGTATTGCCTCTTTACTTTCAAAATAGTGATAGATCAATCCCTTTGATATTCCGGCTTTTTTTGCCACTGCAGCGATACTTGTTTTTGAATAGCCTTCGTTGGCAAAAAGCTCAAAAGCTGCATCCACAATTTGCTTTTGTGTTTGCTGCCGGATCTCTTCGTTCTGTTCTGCTGTTCTGGGACTCATTTTCAATTGACTTAACGTTCAGTCAAAAAATTAACCAATAAAATATTACAAAACAAGCAGTATTTTTTTCTGAGCATTTTAACGGATGGACTGAGTCTCAGGCTCGTTCAGTTTGCAGTGTGGATCTTTAACGCACAAGTTGCAAACTTGCGCGAGTTATGGGTAATCCACCACCATCTCTTGAGTGAACCCCAGACTGGTTCAAGTTTGTAACTTGGACCATTTATGACCTGGACAATTCCCAAATTAGTTCAAGTTTGTCACTTGGATCTTTAACGCACAAGTTGCAAACTTGCGCGAGTTATGGGTAGATCTCGTACTGGTTCAAATTTGAAACCTGGACCCGTCAGAGCAATTAGAGTCCCA
>NZ_JAKLWS010000017.1 GCF_022012475.1 Rhodohalobacter sulfatireducens | reverse complement strand
GCTTCGCGAGTAAATATCAATACTGATATCGCTGCTATAAATAAGATTGCTGTTTTTACGTTTTTCATAATGTCCTCTTGTCTGCTTTATGGATTTTAGAGAGTGAGGAATGAAACAATTGAGATCAGATTGTCCATCCTTCACATACACATACACCAAATTTTTTGAATTGGGTCATATCCAGGCAAGCGTAATTGAACCAATTACCCCTCTCCTTTCCTATTGAGTGAAATTATTGGACAGTATATATCATGCTTAATACTTACTCCGGCACAGGCACCGAACACGGTTAGTCTGAATCTTCATGTGGTTATTCGTTCAATCGCTAATGAATTCCAATTAAAAATTCATTTCTCACGACTATAATTAACCCGTGATCCAATAACTACTAAGGAATATGTCCGCCTCTCTTACTTCATTGGAGTTCGTACCAATAATCACTGCATATAAAATAAAAGGACCCGTTCAAGAGGGTTCTCATGATCACATCACAAGCCTCTTTTCGGGCCCTTGAACTGCCAGAAAAAGGATCATTTAAAGATTAATCGAAGTTGTCGATATTTAGCCTTGTTGTATCCCTATGACCTGAAAGATCCAATCTACGTGATAATTGATTCGATTATTCATACATAACGTCGATAGTGAACAAACAGAGCCTCGAACATTTGCCGGCAGTTGTATTACTCTCACTACTTTAATTCGTCGGTTAACTACTTTGCCCGAGGGAGGATGAGAGTGCCATACCAATAGTGTTCATTTACATATCTTGTTCCATCATGGCATTGATAGGTGTCCAACCTGCCACTTCCGCCGGCACCTTCAAAACGACCCGTACCACCCACGATTTCGAACGGATCATGGAACTCAATACGGCAACCCGGTCGATCGCTTGGAATTATCAAGCCGCCTGGGGCGGGTATCGTTGTCCAAAGCTCATCTCCGTTAGCGGCGATGAATGTTGCCTCTAGGTTATTATATGGTGCAGTTAAATTTGCCCAATCTATCACTTCAACACAAAAGGTCATCCGGGTTGTAAATCGGCCGAGGTGTGTACCTTGCCCATATCCTTCCTGAGCTGTAGGTACCGGCAAATCATATAAAGACCCGTCGCATGGATCTGCTCCTTCAAGAGCAGCATCTATCGTAAAAAAGTCGGCCTTGAAAGGAGCGACTACACCTTCTTCAGTACGTCCCAACATTTGGGCAGCCTCGGTGGAAACCACTGTGTCATTGGTATCGGCATTAAATACATTATCTTCAGAGCAACCCGTCATAGTGACGAGGGGAACAGCTAATAGGATACATAAAGACCAGTGTAATACTTTCTTTTGCAATACTTTCATTGTAATACCTCCGTGTGTTAGTTTGTGATTGTACACAATTGATCTGTGTACGAATCCTTTTCATTTTTGCCTGGAGGAGGGTAATGAAATGACTTATTTTTAATCGCCTCCCTGTAATTATATATACACTATAAAATTTGGGTTATGTCATCTGGGAGAACACTTTTTTCTGAATAAATCATATAAACTCTATTCAACTTGTAAGGACTATTTGAATACTATTGTATTCCATTTTTAATGAAGTTTTTTTCATGTAGTTTTAATTTGAGGTGCGGTATTACGCACGGATTTTTGTCTTTATTTGAATTCTGAATTAAGAATTAAGAAGTCGTATAGATTCTAGAGGCTCTTAAGTGTAAAGAGGTGAAAATGGCTTTCAGTAGCCGGGTATCAATATGGTGCAAACACCTGAACATACCATTACTCATTTTCTTAAAGACTTCAATGAGGGAGATCGTGAGGCCTTTAATATGGTGTTTGAATGTGCCTATAAAAAGTTACATCAAGTAGCACATGTTAATCGCGGCCGATGGCAAGGAAATATCACATTGGATACGGCAGCCATTCTTCATGAAGCATATTTAAAATTGATTGATCAATCCAAAACCGAATGGAAAAATCGAGATCATTTTTTTGCTGCGGTTTCCAAAGCTATGCGGCAAATATTAATCAATTATGCACGTGACCAAAAAAGGGAGAAACGCGGTGGGAATTTTAAGAAATTACCATTGGATTATTTGAGATTAGAAGCTATTGAGAAGCAAGAGATCGATGACAGCATCATTTTAGTGGCCTTAGATGAAGCAATCAAACGACTTGAGCAAATAAATCCGAGACAGGCTCAAATAGTTGAGTGTCTTGTTTTTGGAGGTTTGTCAATTAGCGAAACGGCAAATGCACTTGAGGTATCAACCTCAACAATAAACAGAGGCTGGAAAATGGCAAGGCTTTGGTTATACCGGGAAGTGATGGACGATTCTGTATCATAACCTGAAAAAGAATAACGAATTCATCCAAAAAATTTAATGAAATTTGTGATGAATGATGATAGAATTAAACGCATAGAGATACTATTAGAACAGGCACTTGCATTACCAAAAGATAAAAGAGATGCCTTTATAAACCACGAATGTGGTGCCGATGAAGAACTTCTTAGTGAGGTCCGTTCATTGCTTAAAAATAGTAACCGGGCCTTTGAATTTATCAAAAATGTCTCTAGAGAAATTGTTCCCTCCTCTGCTTCCAAACTATCAAAAACGATGGTGCGCATGAAGGATCGAGAGAATACGATTATCAGGCATTATCACATTATCGAAGAAGTGGGCCGTGGTGGAATGGGAATTGTTTATAAAGCAGATGATGTGCACCTCAACAGAACTGTTGCCTTGAAATTTCTTTCAACTCATTTAACGAAGGGCAGGGATGATAAACAACTCCTGATCCGCGAAGCCAGGGCAGCGGCAGCTTTAAACCACCCGAATATCTGTACCGTTTACTCCATAGAGAAACATGAAGACCAGTACTTCATAGCGATGGAATACATTGAGGGTGAGACGCTAGAAACAAAACTCGAAAATCAAACCCTCACAATTCAATCAGCACTCCGCTATGGCATCCAAATTGCCGAAGCCCTTACTGAAGCTCATGACAAAGACGTCATTCACAGAGATATTAAGCCGGGCAATATTATGGTCGATTCTAAGAACAGGATTAAAGTAACGGACTTTGGCCTTGCAGAGATAAAGAATGGCAGTGCAATTGGCGAATCTGGACCGGTGGTTGGCACTGCGGCATATATGTCTCCGGAACAGATATATGGCAATAAAGTTGATCATCGAACCGATCTATTTTCTTTTGGGATCATACTTTTTGAGATGCTGACCGGAAAGCGGCCCTTCCAGGCTGAATACGATGCAGCTCTTACTTATTCAATATTGAATGAAAATCCCCCATCTCTGTTTGATCTCTTACGTGATATTCCTCAGGAATTATCTCAGCTGGTAAGTCGCCTTTTAGAAAAGAATCCCGACGCCAGGTATCGGTCCGCTAAAGAAGTTCTAAAAGATCTGAAAACCTGTCAAAAACAACTTTCCAACTCAACTCAAGAGTCTCAACTTAAAAAACTCTCCGGGGCCGACTCTAAATTGACCCTTCACAAATCGGGTATAAAGAACCCCTTAAGTTATGGCTTTGCCGATGTAGACCTTGGTCTCCCGCAATTGGGATTTAATAAAATAACCGCCATTCTGTCCGTTGGATTGATCATCCTCCTCCTGATTGGATATAATATTTTTTCATCATTCAATGCAACGAATTTACCGTCAGACCAAACCCTGGCTGTATTGCCGTTAGAAAGTATCAATCAAGACCCTGAAGACATTAAATTTGCCGATGGATTCCACGAAGAACTGATTAACCGCCTGGCAGGTATTAGTGATTTAACAGTAATATCTCGAAGATCAGTATTAGATTATCCACCGGGGGGACGTGACCTACAAGCGATTGGAGAAAAACTTGATGTTTCGGCCCTTATGGATGGGACGATTCGCAGATCCGGCGACCGTATACGGGTCTCCGTTCAGCTCATAGATGTAAATAGTTTGGCTACAGTTTGGAGTGAGAGTTTTGATGAAAATGTTGATGATATTTTTACGATGCAGAGCAGAATCGCACGACAGGTAGCCGGACAGTTACAGGCATCTCTAACGGAAGAAGAACAGGAACGACTATTAGAAAAACCAACGGACAATCTTTTCGCGTACCTGCTGTATATGCGAGGGCAAGATTACCTGGGCCGGTTTTCACTGGAGGGGGAAAATCTTTTAGAAGCCGAACAGTTATTCAACAATGCGCTTAAGGAGGATCACCGTTTTACCCATGCCTGGACAAGTTTGACTCAGACATACTTCTTATTGTACTGGTTTCATGGAAGAAATCCGGAACACCTGGAGTTAATGAAAGAAACCGCCGATCATGCTTATTTGTTAAATCCAAATCTGCCAGAAACACAAGTGGCCATTGGCATGTACCGATTTTGGGCTGCCACTGATCATGAACAAACATTAGCTCATTTTGAAAAAGCCTTGCAAAGATTCCCAAACCATTATTATCTGCATTCAATGACTGCATTAACTCACCGGCGATTAGGTAACTGGGAACTAATGATTTACCATTTGAACAAGGCCTTTGAGTTGAATCCACTTGCACCGGGAAATTATACCGAGTTTTCATGGGACTACTGGTTACTGAGGGATTATGAAAGAGCAGAGTATTACCTTTATCGTCTTAATGAACTGAAATTGGATACACAGCTCTCTTACCATTGGTATGCAAGGCTTCAACTATCAAAGGAGGGTACACTGGAGGGTTTTGAGAGATGGTGGGGTAATATTCAGCCTGAAGACCCCGCAGTGGCAGAGCCCAGATGGTGGGGAGAGTACAATGCAAAAAAACGTAACTGGCAAGAAGCTATCCGCGGATATAGAAACGTTGACGATGAACTTGTTGAAAATAGTCAAGCGCAGTACTTATTTCGGGACTATCTGATTGGTCTCTGTCTTGAATTCCAGGGACATAGTGTAGAAGCTCAAAATTACTACGAACATGTAAAAAATCAATTAGAGATTCTTCGGGATCAGCATCCTGAGGAACCAAGGTACCGGGCCGAATTAGGGAAGGTGTATGCTCACCTGGGAGAAATTGAAAAAGCAATCTATGAGGGGAAAAAAGCCACAGAACTGATACCTGTAAGTCAAAATGCTCATGTAGGTCCCTTTTTTGAAATTGCACTCGCTGAGATTTACGCCTGGACCGGTTATGAGGAAGAAGCTATCGATAAACTTGAATATCTCCTATCCATTCCGTCAAGGGCACACCGGAATGATCTTCGATTTGAACCTGCCTGGGATCCACTTCGAGACAATCCCCGATTCCAGGAACTGATATCCAAAGAGGATGAACCATATTTGGACAGGTTATGATTTGGGGGCATTCAAACACAACAAAATAGATGAATCGCCTGGCGATGAATAATTTAGCCTCAGAATAAGAAGAAATTCTATTCCTGAAGCTTCTACTTGGAAAATGGGATTGCAGGATCAAAGTTTGACTTCTAACATTTTCCAGTGATAAAATGTTAACGATCTGATAATTCTGAATCTAAGAATGAAGGCGGAAGGACATGAGGTAAATTTCTGATTTTTTATTGGAAATTTTTATAAGAACTGTCATTCTAAACTGTGTGATTTTTCCAAGTCTTTCCAGGTTTATCAAACTTGGAGATATTGTTTTGTAACAAATCTTAATAGAATACGTGAATTTTGATCACGTAAGAGTTCGCTTTTTTCTGAACTGTTGGATATCTGAAATTCATAATTACTTGTATTATAAGTTTGAATTTATTATTTAGGATTTAAGTAACTATAAAATACAGTTACTAATATGCAAGAGTTTAAGGGTACATTATCCTGTATATATTTGCTTTCTCAAAACAGGGTAATAACTGCGATTTAGCAGTATAAAGTACCAAAAAATTGCATGGTGGTAGTACGGGATTAACATCAGCTTCTGTGACAGTTATTCGCAGGGTTGAATAAATGATTAAATAAATAGTCCGATTCAGTTTATTGGATTTGACCCGTACTATCTGCGTATGTATTACTACTTGGAATATTTCTTTTCTTTCCGAACACCGCTAAAGTATTGCCAAATCGATCTGCTTTTAGGACTGCTAAAAATTTAGAAATCAAATAAGAAAGAGATAAAGCGATATAGCAGAGGTTTTTTCAGAAATAGCATTGCCCTACTGAATCCACGTATTCTTAGAATTTTTGGGCAGTAATTTTCAGATATACCCTCTCGATAAGCATCTCCTACTTAAATATTTAAAAACAAAGGAGTTCGTATGCGTGTCAATACGTTTAAGCTGAATGAAGCATTCTTTGGATATTTTTCCTATCCCCAAAAAAGCATAGATGCCTTTATAACACCTAAAACGAGTTGGCCTGACAAAACAAAAATTTTGAGTCTGTTCTTTTGCGCTTTGGCAATGTTTGCATGTAATTCACAGGTGCAAGGTCAAAACACCCTCAAGGGAATTGTAACGGATACTAATCATTCACCTCTTCCTTCAGCAACAGTTCTGCTTTTAAATTCTTCTGATTCAACGTTGGTAAAGGGCGGAATCACCGATGATGCCGGTGTTTATCAAATCGATGGAATTTCTCCCGGTACCTATTTGCTGTCAGTCACAATGCTTGGTTTTCAAAAATATGATACAGAACCACTTAAGATCACTCAAGCTGATATCGAGGCGCCCCCTATACGACTACAGGAAAGCATAGATCAGCTGGATGAAATTTCTGTTACAGCAAGGCGGCCAATGTTTGAACAGGAGACCGACCGACTGGTTTTTAATGTACAACAACACATCAGTTCCTCTGGCAACTCCGCATTGGAATTGCTGCAAAAAACACCTGGGGTGATTGTGAACAGGCAGAATAACAGTATTAGTATGAGCGCCAGAGGTGAGGTCCTCTTAATGATCAACAATAAAATACAGCGTATTCCGGCTGCTGTACTAATGGCCCGGCTCCAGGGAATGCAGGCTGAAAATGTTGAACGCATTGAAGTTATTCACCAACCCTCTGCTAAATATGACGCCAGCGGAAGTGCCGGTATTATCCATATCGTTTTAAAACAAAACAACCAACAAGGAACCAATGGGAATCTGTCACTTACAGGTGGTTATGGACAAAAAGAAAAAGCAGGTGCCAGCCTGAACCTGAATTCGCGAAAAGGAAGTTTAAATTGGTATGGAGACTATACTTACAACAGGAACCGATCAGATGATTATGAAATAAACCATTACAGAGAGTACGACTACCTGGGGGATTTCTATAATCATCAAAACTTCCTGACACTCCAGGATTTTCACACTGAGCAGCATACGGGTAACCTGGGCCTGGACATAAACTTCAATAATGGTACAATCTTAGGTTTTCTCTTTGGAGGTTCCATATCTGATCAAATTTTGGGATCCGGCGCAGAGAGTGAATCCATGAGCTTTGTAAATAACGAACGTACTAGCATAAGCGAATATATATTTGGAACCGCAACGGATATGTCATCCCTGACAGGCAATGCCAATCTTTTTCAAAAATTGAGCGATGACAGCCATATAAATTTAGACTTTGATTATGCCGCCATACGATATGACAATTTTGGCGATCTCCAGAGTAACCAGAATCTAAATGAAATGATCGAATATGACCGTACCACTCCAATGAAATTCTGGATTACAAGCCTTGATTACGTGAATAGATTGAGTTCTTCTTTGTCACTTGAAACAGGTGTAAAGGGTACATTCAACAGAACTGACAACGCCACTGATATTCATAGTCTCAGTGGGGGATATTGGTCTGAATCTGATCTGTTCGCCAGTGAAGAAAAGATCAATGAGCAGATATTAGCCGGGTACCTTTCCTTAGATGCTGAATTATCAGATAAACTCAGTGCCGAGGCCGGAGTGAGGTATGAGCATTATACCTACCTGCTGAATAGTGAAGGGCGGGAAGATATTGAGCACAACTTTAGTAATCCCTTCCCAATTTTACGATTTAATTATGAAGTAAATTCTGAAAATTCCATTCATTTAGGATATAACCGATCCATTACTCGCCCTGCTTTTTTTAGTCTTACATCGTTTTTTCTGATAGCTGATCCAAGCCTGATCGGTTTTGCAAATCCACAACTCAGGCCAACATTTACCAATAATTTCAGAGTTTCCTGGCAGCGAAAATCTGCGATTTTTTCTTTAGCGTACCTCGACAGGACAAATCAGATCTATTTCTACAACACTGTTGACAAAGAAAATCACCTTCAAACCAGCAGCCCCACAAATCTGGACCTGGAAAATATTTATGAAGCGAACCTGAGTGTACCACTTTTTCCTGCAGATTGGTGGGAAATGAGTTTAAATCTTAGCGGGTTTTATCATCAAGTAAAAGATGAATCCAGTCGGATCGTAGAGTTTAAGGACAAAATTTTTACCTATTCAGCACAAATAAGCAACACAATCTTACTTGGAAATGACTGGTCGGTTGGAATGGACGGTATGTATCGAAGTCACTTCCTTCAAGGTGATCAGGTACAATATGTAGCTCCATATTTAAATATAGGATTAAATAAAAAATTCCAGTCTGGCAGCTCATTAAGTATTTCCCTTCAGGATGTTGCGAACAGTATGGGAGTAGTTGATTGGGAATACCATCAGCCATCACTTGGAATCAAGACATTTGGCGACAATAATTTCTCAGAAAGACAAGTGAGAATCACTTTTACACTTTTGTTCGGCAACCAAAAACTTACAGAAAGAAGAAAGCGAGAAACAGGTGCAAGTGAGGTTAAAGAAAGAATTTAGTCGGAATACATCAAACCAAATACCAAACTATGGATAGAGTCTAAAACCTGCATGTAAAATAAAAAATCCAAACCGGTACCAATATATAAAGGCTGTTTATAACCCGATTATTTTTAACTGAAATATTAATACTTCATCTCAATCAGCAAGTTATGATAGAATAGTCCTAACAATTGTACCAATTGTGCAAGACCTCTGTAATCTCACCAACTACATTTTAATTGGAAAAGACCTTGCCGAAAAGTTCTAAACAGAGTAGGCATTCAACTTAAACCCAGAGTATCAATGAGCCACTTTCACCACATACTAAATTCAGCTAATAAACCACTAGAATTTATTTTACTTACGATCCTGGGAAGTTGCTTTATCTTGCTTGGATTGGTTTTCGATGCAGAAGCACAGGTATCTGTAACCGGTATAGTGACCGATGAGTTAGAAAATTCCGTGCCAGCTGCGAATGTTCTTTTGCTTAATTCTGCAGACTCTACCTTAGTAAAAGGAAACATAACAAATGAAACGGGTCACTATGAATTTCAGCAAATTATGCCGGGCTCTTATCTTTTGTCAGTTTCAATTATCGGTTATCAACCCCAAATTACAGAACCATTCGATGTAAATAACGCTCCGGTTCTTACAGATACCATTATGCTTTATACATCTCTTGAAGAGATGGATGAAATTTCTGTATCAGCACAAAGGCCTTTTTTCGAGAAAAAAATCGATCGCTTGGTTGTCAATGTTCAGCAAAGCATTACCTCTTCGGGTAATAGTGCACTGGAGCTTCTTGAAAAATCTCCGGGTATCCAGGTAAATCGTCAAAGCGGGAGTATATCCATGAGTGGTAAAGCAGGAGTACGGGTTATGATTAATGATAAGATTGTACGCCTGCCCGTTGATGCCGTTCTTCAGATGCTCGATGGGATGAGTGCGGCGAATATTGAACAGATTGAATTGATCAGCACTCCTCCCGCACGATATGAAGCTGAAGGAAATGCAGGCCTTATCAATATCGTCATGATTGAACGGCAAGATCTTGGAAGTAATGGGACAATTGGAACTAATCTGGCATACAATGCAGCTGAGACGCTGGGAGGAAATCTGAATTATAACTACAGGGGCAGAAAGCTCGCATATTTCCTGAATTATTCTATTAATTATGATCGTACTGAACAAAATATACTGAACAACCGATTCCTGGTTCAGAACAGCTTTACCGAACAAATCCGGGAAGATCAAAAGCGAGAACCTACAACGAATGTTCAAAATGCGCGAATGGGATTGGAATATAGTATTGGGTCAAAAACAACGGCCGGTGTTTTAGTAAGTGGTTACAGAAGGCACTGGGATCAACAAGCTTTAAGCAACAATTTTAACAATCTTGGACCTGATTCCACATTGATTTTTGATATGGGTATTCGTGAGAGAAATATTTGGAGAAATGGAATGATAAACGCGAGTATTGATCACTCTTTTAATGAAAATCAGAACCTTAGCTTTGATTTTGATTATCTGCATTACATAAACGAGAATCCATCCGTATATCAAAATGAATTCATTGAAGGAGATCGAAGTTTGTATCAAGCCGGCGGGATTGATGTAGAGAAAGAAACTCCAATAAATATCTGGGTTGGAAGAGTAGATTACACCTTCCAGCCTTCAAGTACTTTTTCTATTGAAACAGGAGTGAAAGGAACACTGTCTGAATTTGTGAATGATGTCTCAGTCAAAAATAACTTTGACGGATCCTGGGAGATCGACGACCGTTTTACCAGTGATGCAAATCTTTCAGAAAATATTGGAGCCGCATATCTTTCTGGCAGTTGGAAGCCATCTGAACAGTTGCAGATGAATGCGGGCCTTCGGTACGAGTATACCGATAGCTATCTCAGTTCAACTGACGAAAAAGGACTCATTGACCGGGAATATGGAAAATTCTTTCCAACAGTATTCATTAGCAAAGACCTTTCTGATGATAATCGCATTGGTTTTTCATATAACCGACGAATAACACGGCCTACGTTTAATGACATGGCCCCCTTTGTCTTTTTCATGAGTCCAAGAACCTTTTTGTCCGGAACTCCGTCTCTTCAACCGGCTATCTCAGATGGAGTAACGATGGATCTTCAGTTACGCTCGCTTCTGATCTCGCTTCAGTACACACATACCAAAGATGAGATCGGTGCTTTTCAACCTGAAGTGAACAGTGAATCAAATGAACTGACCTACACTGCAAAAAATCTTGATTATCTCCGTACATACGCAGCAACACTAAGTTACCAGGTTTTTCCCACTTCCTGGTGGCAGGTTCAATCCAACCTGTCGGGTAGATACCAATTATTCCAAACTGCACACCTTCAAAATAACATCTCAGATGAGATTTTTGGGCTGAATATCAACATTACCAATACAATCACACTTCCGAAAGAGTTTGCATTCGAGGTTTCAGGATATTACAATTCAAAATCGGTGTGGGGAATCATGCAATTCAGACCCCAGGGATCTCTGAATATTGGTGTTCAGAAGAAAGTTGGCGACGGTCGCGGAACCCTTAGACTTTCTGCAAATGATATTTTATACACCGACGTATGGAAAGTAGATTCTGATGTTCCATCCGCCAATTTAGATTCGAGTATGAGATTAGACTGGCACAGGCAACAAATTAGCCTGACTTTTTCCTGGAATTTCGGGAACAACAGCTTGAGGGCAGTGAATGTGGATTCAGGGTCTGAAGAAGAGCAAAACAGAGTTAATTAATATCTAACCCGTTGAAAAAATCAAATTAAGCATAAAAATTACAGATCGTGAATCTGTTACATTTAAGGTGCATATTCACTATTTGATGAAATCGATTTGTTGATATTGATATGTGAAATAAGTCCGGGTAAACCTAGTCTTTGTGTATAAAAAACTCATTGAGATTTCCGGTATATCGTAAACTTCTCGCTATTGCACGAAATTAAGGGGCACGAGCGAGACGCTCGCGACATCCAAGTCGCTCACGTTACACAAATTTTCTACTCCTTCTCATATGCCAAATTCGGACCTAACCATTTCTCCACTTCTTCCACACTCATCCCTTTGCGTTCGGCATAATCTTCAACCTGGTCTCTTTGAATATTGCCGAGGTTGAAATATTTCGATTCGGGATGCGCGAAATAGAGTCCGCTTACAGATGATGCCGGTGACATGGCAAGGTGTTCGGTCAATGTAATTTTAGCCGATTCTTCCACATCCAGCAGGTCAAACAAAATTCGTTTTTCGGTGTGATCCGGTTGAGCGGGATAGCCCGGCGCCGGCCGAATGCCCTCGTATTTCTCTCGGATCAATTCTTCGTTGTCAAAATCTTCATCCGGTGAGTATCCCCAGAGATCAGTTCGTACCTCTCTGTGAAGATACTCGGCAAAAGCCTCAGCCAATCGATCTGCGAGAGCTTTTACAAGTATTGCATTGTAGTCGTCGTGATCTTTCTGGAACTTGGCCACCAACTCATCGACACCATGACCGGTTGTAACTGCGAAAGCTCCCATATAATCTTGAATTCCGGTCTCTTTCGGAGCTACAAAATCAGACAACGCTTTATTCGGTTGTCCACTTCGTTTCTTTGACTGTTGACGCAATGCATGGAATACGGTACGAACTTCATCGCGGGATTCGTCTGTGTAGATTTCAATGTCGTCACCTACGCTGTTTGCCGGGAAAAGCCCCAGTACACCATTCGCGGTCAGCAGGTTATCGTTAATGATTTTATCTAAAAGCTGATTGGCTTCATCAAAAAGCTTCCGTGCTTCTTTTCCGGCTTTTTCATCCTCAAGAATATCCGGGAATTTTCCTTTCATCTCCCAGGCGATAAAGAATGGCCCCCAGTCAATAAATCGCCGAAGTTTGGAGAGTGGGAAGTTTTTAAAAGTAGTTACTCCTAAGTTTTTGGGCGTTTTTACATCCGTTTCATCCCAATCAATCTCTGTCCGGTTCTCACGAGCTTTACGGATGGACAGATATGTCTTCCGCTTGCTCCGGCTGCTGTATTGATCCCGCAGGCCTTCATACTCCTCTCGAATCTCATCCAAAAATCCATTTTTCAATGTTTTGGAAACCAGCCGATTGACTACTGTAACACTTCGGGATGCATCCAACACATGAATCACCGGGTTCTCGTAGGATGGCGCAATCTTTACAGCGGTGTGCATCCTTGAAGTGGTTGCCCCTCCGATAAGAAGCGGCGTTTCAAATCCTTCGCGTGACATCTCCTTGGCCACATGCACCATCTCATCGAGCGACGGCGTAATCAATCCGCTCAGCCCAACCACATCCACTTTATGCTCTTTGGCAGCAGCCAGGATTTTTTCCGCGGGATTCATCACACCAAGGTCAATCACATCATAATTATTACACCGCAGAACTACGGCCACAATATTTTTGCCAATGTCGTGTACATCTCCTTTCACTGTTGCCAGGAGAACTTTTGCCTTGGGCTCGGAATCTTTGTTTTTTTCCTTCTCTTCTTCAATGTATGGAATCAGCACCGCCACGCCTTTTTTCATCACGCGGGCACTTTTTACAACCTGCGGGAGAAACATTTTTCCGGCCCCAAATAGGTCGCCCACCACATTCATTCCCGCCATCATCGGCCCTTCAATAACTTCAATCGGCTGTGGATATTTTTGGCGCGCCTCCTCCACATCATCTTCGATATAATTCGTAATTCCTTTTACCAGGGCATGTTTAATACGTTCTTCTACTGTCCCGTCACGCCAGGCATCTTGCTTCGCTTTAACCTCGCCGCTATCCTGGTCTTTGATTTTGTCGGCATACTCTACCAAACGCTCTGTGGCATCATCACGTCGATTTAAGAGTACGTCTTCAACCAGTTCCTTTAGTTTTGGTTCGATCTCCTCATACACTTCCAACTGACCTGCATTTACGATGGCCATATCCAGGCCGGCATCAATCGCATGGTAAAGAAATGCCGAGTGCATCGCCTCCCGAACCACGTTATTTCCGCGGAATGAGAATGAAATGTTACTCAACCCTCCACTTGTCTTAGCCAACGGTAGGTTTTCCTTGATCCACCGAACCGTTTCAATGAAATCAACGGCGTAATTATTATGCTCTTCAATTCCTGTACCAACAGTAAGGATATTGGGATCGAGAATAATATCCTGCGGAGCAAATCCCACCTCCTCTGTTAGGATATCATACGCACGTTTGCAGATCTCTTTTCGGCGTTCCAGCGAATCGGCCTGGCCTTTTTCATCAAATGCCATCACCACAACCGCTGCTCCGAAATCTAAAATCTTGCGAGCCTGCTCTTTAAAAGCTTCCTCGCCCTCTTTCAGGCTAACAGAATTCACCACACTTTTCCCCTGAGTGGTTTTCAGGCCCGATAAAATAACACTCCACTTTGAACTGTCTACCATAAACGGCACACGTGCAATATCCGGCTCAGCGGCCATCAGGTTGATGAAATCTTTCATCACCTGTTCAGAATCCAGTAGCCCTTCGTCCATGTTGATATCGATAATCTGTGCACCCCCTTCAACTTGATCGCGTGCTACAGAAAGTCCCTCTTCATATTCCTCGTTTTTAATGAGCCGCTTAAACTTCGCCGAACCGGTTACATTTGTCCGCTCACCAATATTTACAAAATTAGTTTCAGGACGTACCACCAACGGTTCCAGTCCGCTCAATCTTAAGTAGGGTTTTGGATCAGGACACTTTCTGGGTTTATGCCGTTTGGCCTCATCCGCCATTGCCTCAATATGATCCGGTGTGGTTCCACAACATCCACCCACAATATTTACAAATCCATTTTCGGCATACTCCTGCATCTGCTTTCTCATGAATTCAGGAGTCTCATCATACTCTCCCATCTCATCCGGCAAACCGGCATTTGGATATAAACTGGTAAAACAACTGGCGTGATTTGACAGCTCCTGGATATATGGCCTCATCTGCTTTGATCCCAGGGCACAGTTCAGTCCAACACTTAAGAGAGGGTTTGCATGCTGAACGGAGATCCAAAAGGCTTCCGTTGTTTGTCCGGAGAGCGTTCTTCCGCTTTGATCAACAATCGTACCGGAAATCATGATGGGAATTTTCTTCCCGATTTTCCGGCAATAGTTATGAACGGCATAAATTGCAGCTTTGCAATTCAGCGTATCAAATACAGTTTCAATCAAAAGAGTGTCTACACCACCATCAACCAATCCGCGAATCTGCTCTGTGTACGCATCCACTAAAGCATCGAATGTTATTGCCCGGTACCCGGGGTCTTCAACATCCGGTGATAGCGAAAGTGTTTTATTTGTTGGGCCTAAAGCACCCGCTACAAATCGCGGTTTATCCGGATTTTTCTCTGTGAACTCGTCGGCCGCCTCCCTGGCTACTTTTGCAGAAGCAACATTCAGTTCATAGGCCTGGTCCTGGAGGTTATAATCCGCCTGGGAGATCGGATTTGCATTAAAAGTGTTTGTTTCAATAATATCCGCTCCGGCAGAGAGGAAATTGGAATGAATTTCCCTTATAATGTTTGGTTGAGTAATACTTAGGAGGTCATTATTCCCTTTTTGATCGTCTGATGTATCCTTGAATTGGGAACCACGGTAGTCTTTCTCAGATAGTTTATATCCTTGAATCATTGTACCCATGGCTCCATCAAGTACAAAAATTCGTTCTTGTAAAAGCTTAAATATTGGATGTTGGAAATGACTCATAAATTATTACTCTTATTGATCTGAAATTGCATATAAATCACAAAACTGTTTCTTTTGGAAACGTTCGCGATGAATTCAATGTATCTTTCAATGATTCCACTAAATGGACTCCAGTAAGATTGATGATTGGGAAATATCAAAAAATACAATATCTGAAACAGTCTTATAAAATCAACATTTTGAGCATCAATTACAGTATTTTTTTATGAAAGTTATTGAACATTACGATAGAGCATCTGAACCTCTGATCTCATTTGAAATCATACCCCCTAAACGAGGTGGGTCAGTACAGTCTGTGTTTGAATCTTTAGATAAGGTTGTTGAAGCATCTCGGCCTCCATTTATTGATGTAACCTACCACGCCGCAGAATCTTATGTGGAGGAACAACCGGACGGCTCATTGAAGCGAATCGTACGAAGAAAACGTCCCGGCACGATTGGATTATGTGCAGCCATCCTCCACCGATACGGCATCGACCCGGTACCACACCTCATCTGCGAAGGATTTACCAAAGAAGAGAGCGAAGACGCCTTAATTGAGCTCAACTACTTAGGTATTCACAATGTGCTCGCCATAAGGGGAGATAATACGGGATCCCAGGTTTCATTGAATATGAATGGTACGGCAAACAAGTTTGCGATTGATCTTGTGAAACAGATTCATCATATGAATAATGGTCAATACCTGGAGGATATCGTAAATGCAGAAGCAACTGACTTCTGTGTGGGTGTGGCCGGTTATCCCGAGAAACATTTTGAAGCACCAAACCTGGACTGGGACATCAAAAAACTGAAAGACAAAGTGGATGCGGGGGGAGAATACATTGTTACCCAGATGTTTTTTGATAATGACGCTTACTTCAGATTTGTTGACAAATGCAGAGCTGCCGGTATTGATGTACCGATAATTCCCGGTTTAAAGATTTTGACGACTACAAACCATCTGAAATCACTGCCAAAATATTTTCATCTTACAATTCCTGATGAATTAACTGCCGAGGTGGATGCCGATCCGGATAATGTAAAAAACATCGGAGTTGAGTGGGCACAGCAGCAATCTCTTGAGTTGATGGAAAAAGGAGCACCGGGAATTCATTATTACATAATGGGTAATCCACAACCCGCATTGGATGTAATTGACTTTTTGAAGGCGAAGTGATTTGGAGTGAAAAGTATTGTCATTCTGAACTTGATTCAGAATCTCCATGGTTCTAATGGCGCATGCGTCCTTGGTCAACGAAGCTTTAGCATAGTTGAATCGCTTGTGACCTATATCGAAGGACACAAGTCTGGAGACTTGCGCCAGCCCTTGTAGTTGTTAGTGGTCAGTTGTGTGTTGTTTGTTGTATATCAACGACTGACAACACACAACTGACAACAAGCAACTAACCATAACATAACTCCTGTTTATGAAATACCTGATTGCCGACAGTGGAGCTACTAAAACCGACTGGCTGTATGTGGACGGAGAAGAAACCACTCAAATCCAGACCCAGGGTTTACACCCTTCCAACATCCAGATGATGAGCGACAGCGTTGATCTGAAGCACCAGATTGGAAGTCTCTCACCGGATCTTATCTATTTCTTTGGTGCCGGTTGCGGAAACCCGGTTTCCGATGAAATTGTAATGCGATTTCTGCAACCCATATTTCCACGGGCCAGCTTGAAAATTAAAAGTGACCTGGATGGTTCAGGAAAAGCATTTTTCGGAAAGGGTGATGGAGTGGTCGTTGTTTTAGGGACCGGATCCATTAGCGCAAAAATTGAAAATGGTAGCTTGGTTAACAAATCTGCTGCGCTTGGTTATGCAATTGGGGATGAGGGAAGCGCTGCCGATCTCGGTCGTCGTATTCTAAAAATGTATTTCCGAAAAACCGGCAATCCCGAAACTCTTCATTTCCTGGAAGAAAAACTGGAATCTGTAGGCTACTCCGAAATGATGAACCGAATCTATCGCGCCGGAAAACCAAATCGCGAGCTTGCCTCTATAGCAGGCCAGGTTCTTGTTAAACCGATACCACCTGAGTTAGAATCCCTGATACGGGATGGTTTTACAGATTTCATCAACAATCAGCTCTCCACTTTACAATTAACCGGTCAGGAGCAGATTGTATGTACCGGGAAAGTTGCAAAAGTACATGAATCGATATTGATCCCTCTCTTCAACCAGTTAGGTTACAAAAAAGTTGAAGTTCGGTACCCGGTTATTGCCTCTTACCGGAAACGAATCAAATCCGGTGAAGACCTTTTTGAGTGAGACAAGATTTCCCCTCTTGAGAGGGGAAAGATTCCGAAGCGTTCAGCGGAGGAATCAGGGGTGTGTTCGTGTCGCTCGAGCCTGAACTTATTTAAAGTTTCGGTCATCCCCCTGAGTCATCTCTGTTGATTTGCCCCCTTCAAAGGGGCAGATGAAATCCTTATCTTCCGTTTTTCATCTAAAAATCTATTACAAAATTGATTCTCACAGACACCCATTGCCACCTATATCTCGATAAATTCAAAGACGATCTCGACGAGGTTCTGGATCGTTCATCAAAAGAAGGAATTAAGCACATTTTTTTGCCGGCCATTGACTGGAATTCGATTGAGCAGATGGATCAGCTCCGACATTCGGAAATTACATTTTACAATATGGCGGGAATTCATCCATGCAGTGTTGAAGAGAATTTACCTGTGGATGAAGAAAAATTGATAGAGCTTTGTAAAACAGACGAATTTGTCGGAGTCGGCGAAACGGGTTTGGACTACTATTGGAGTACTGATTTTGTTGATAAACAAAAAGAGAGTTTACGAATACATTGCCGAACAGCTAAACAAACCGGCAAACCAATTGTTCTTCATAATCGCGAAAGTACAACCGACCTGCTGGATTTGATTGAGGAGGAACAGGATGGATCCCTAAAAGGAGTGTGGCACTGTTTTACAGGAACAGAAGATGAAGGAAAACGGGCTCTTGATTTGGGATTGTATCTGGGCGTGGGCGGAGTTTCAACATTTAAAAATGCCGGGGTTGATAAAACCGTCGCAAAAATGCCGATGGAAAAACTTATTCTTGAAACAGATGCGCCCTACCTGGCTCCGGTCCCGTATCGCGGAAAGAGAAATGAACCGGCTTTCATCAAAAATATCGCTGAAAATTTGGCGGAGTTAAAAAATCTGTCGGTTGAAGAAATTGCCGAAAAAACAACGCGAAATGCATTTGAGCTATTTGGGATTAAATAGCCACGGAAGCACAGAGCTACACTGAATTTACAGTGAGCTTCCGTGTCTCTGTGGCCAATTTAGTTCAACGAAAAACCTTTAGCTCTTCAGGCAAAATGTCTGAGTTTGAATACTGATCGATAACAGTTTTGAATTCAAATCGGGTTGGGGTATTTGATCGTAAATCGGCAAATTTTTGGGCTTTCTTCCCATCAGATAAACCGATCAATTTTCTCAACTTCTGATCATAAAAATCAATCTTATGATTTTTCCAGAGAAAATCTTCAAATGATAAATCTCCGGGTTCAGCCAAACCCGAGCGTTCAGGTTGTTCATTTTGTCTTGGCGGTGAATACTCCTCACCAAAAAACTCAACCATTTTTCGAACAACTATTTCACTCGCTTTCCATTTGGCCTCTTTTGAATACCCGGCAATATGAGGGGTTGCAAGAAATGCCTGATTGGCTACCTCATCCGAAAAAACCGGTTCGTTTTCCCAAACATCTAATACAAAATCCCGAACGAGTCCAAGTCTTTTTGCCTCAAGTAGTGCCTTTTCATCCACAACACCGCCTCGGCTGGCATTGATAATCAGCTTAAAACTGTGATCCAGCCAATGTTTGCTGCAGATGTGATAGGTGGCGTTAGTTCCATTTTGAGTCAGAGGAGTATGAAAGGAGAGAATGTCGCACGCTAATAACTCATTCAGGTCAGCCGATTTAAAATTCTTCTCCCTATCAGCTTTTGGCGGATCATAGGCAACGTACTCAATCCCAAGCTTTTGTAAATATCCGATCAATGATCCACCCGTATTTCCACATCCAACGACTCCAACTTTCAGATCTTCGATTTTTTCATTCCGAAGCTGTCCCCAGCGGTATAATGCTGTGAGGACATATTCGCCCACAGCATTGGCATTACATCCCTCCGACCGGGCAAAATCTATCCCAAGCGAATTCAGGTAATCCACATCAACATGGTCAAACCCGGCAGTGGCTGATCCCACAAATTTCAGATTCCCGGCCTCCGAAAGGGTCTCCTTATTTAGTTTTGTAACCGTTCGAATCAGCAGAGCATCAAAGCGATTAATATCTTTAGGAAATCCTATATCAGGATTATAGGTTTCCAGTTCAAAATCTTCGGGAATCAGTTGATCGAGTGCATACAGGTATTTATCAGCAAAAACTTTCATAGATCAATGATAGGAAAATGAATAGAGAATGTTTGAATTGTATATTCCTTTATAATAGAACAGAAAGAAATCTCAGGATTTAAAAAATAGCGATGTCTGATTCATCATTTAACACGGTATCCCTCATCAGGAAAAAACGAGAAAACCAGGCTCTCACTGAAGATGAGATTCACTATTTGGTACAAACATATACCGACGGTAAAATTCCTGATTACCAGATGAGTGCTTTTTTAATGGCTTCTTTTCTGAACGGATTGAATACCGAAGAAGCCGCTGCCCTGACCAACTCAATGCTCCATAGCGGAATTGTTGTTGATCTTGATGAAATACCCGGTACCAAAGTCGACAAGCACTCTACCGGTGGTGTGGGTGATAAACTCTCTCTGATCCTCGCACCTATAGTAGCTTCATGCGGCGTGCCGGTTCCGATGATCTCCGGGCGTGGATTGGGACATACCGGCGGAACACTTGACAAACTTGAATCCATCCCGGGTTTTTCGGTAGACATGGACCTGGATCGCTATAAAGAGATCATCAAAAAACATGACCTTGTTTTGGCAGGTCAAACGGAAGAGATAGCCCCTGCGGATAAACTTCTCTATTCTCTTCGCGATGTGACCGCTACGGTAGAATCCATTCCATTAATTGCAGGGAGTATTATGAGCAAAAAACTGGCTGAGGGAATTGATGCCCTGGTTTTAGATGTAAAATTCGGCTCAGGTGCTTTTATGAAAACACGCGAAGACGCTGCAAAACTCGCACAGACCCTGGTAGGTATTGGAGAGAAGTTTGGCAAACAAACCATCGCTTACCTCACAAATATGGAGCAACCTTTGGGTAATGCCGTTGGAAATTGGCTGGAGGTGAAGGAAAGTATTGATTGCTTGCGTGGAAACGGGCCGGAGGATGTGATGGAGATCACACATCTGTTAGCCGGAACGATGATCTGCCTCGGTAAAAAAGCAGACTCGGTTGAAGAAGGAATTGAAATGAGTAAAAAATCAGTAGGAAATGGATCAGCATTCCAAAAATGGCTTGATATTGTTGAAGAACAAGGCGGAGATCGTTCCGTTATTAAAAAACCTGAAACGTTCGTTGGGGCTGAATACCAGGAGAATATTGTGTATGATAAAGATGGATATATCAATGAAATGGATGCCCATGCAATGGGAATGGTATCCGTTGAACTTGGTGCCGGCCGCAGAAAAAAAGAGGAGGACGTAGACCCCGCCGCGGGATTTGTTCTTCATAAAAAAATTGGTGATAGAATTAAAGCCGGTGAAACATTTGCAACACTCTATACGAACAAGGAGGAGACAATTCATGCCGCAATCGAAGGTATGAAAGATGCCATCTCTGTTAAGAAGAAGGCACCGAAGCCTCTGAACCTGGTAACACATCGTGTTGATAAAAAAGGGGTTCACGATTTTAGGGCATAAACAATTGCGAATAAAAAGAAAACTATTAACTTTATATGATGCGTCATGCATCAGGGCATTAACTTCAATAAGCTAAAAAACCATGTTTAAACGATTTATAAGAGCAATCAAATCACTTTTTGGCGGATTTGTCAGTTCAATGGAAGACCCGAAACTTATCCTTGAACAGAACATTCGGGAATTGAACGACCAGATTCCTCAAATGAACGAGAACATCACTACCGTTAAAGCGAACGCAATGATGCTCCGGAAAGAGGTTGAGAAGTATGAAAAATCAATTTCCGAAATCACATCAAAAATCAAATCTGCGATTGAGGCTGACCGCGACGATCTTGCCGAAGGCTATGCACTTCAACTCGAAAAAGCGAAAGAGAACCTGCAACATTCCAAGCAACAGCTGAAATATGCTGAACAAGCGTATGAAAAAGCTCTGAAGGTAAAACAGGCTTTCATGCGTGAGAAAGATCGAAAGATTAAAGAAGCAAGGGAAGCTCTTCGCGCAAGCGAACGGGCCGAGTGGCAGGCAAAAGTAGCAGATGCGCTTGAATCATTCGAAATGGGCGGATTGGATCAGACCCACTCCGAAATGGTCAACCGATTGAATGAAGAAACGGCCCGAAATGAAGCCAGAATGGAGATCGCCCTCGAAAGTGTGGATACCGAAACAATGGAGATTGAGGCCAACGCTGAGAAGCTGCGAGCCAGAGAACTGGTAAATCAGTTCAAATTGGAGATGGGCAAAGATTCAAAAGCTAAAGAAGACAAAACCATCGATATTGAAGAGCCGGCTAAAACCGAAAAAGAATCCCAAAAAACGGTTGGCAAAGAGAAAACCAAGTCTTAACTGAACGGTCATGAGCAGCAATAGCGAACAGGAACGGGAACGCCTCAAAGAGGAGTATAAAGACCATTACCGAAAGATCCGGGAGACGAAGGAGAAGCTTCGTCGGTCCAAGTACGTAAGAAACGTGAATGAGGCGCTGCATCAAATGAATGCGGACCAACTGCTCGAAAATGTAGATGAATTTCTCGGAAAAGTTCGTACGAAAATGTCGCTAATTGAAGCGCGGCTCGACGTTGCCATGGAACATATATTGGAACAGCCGGACGACATTTCTGAACTTGATGAAGAACTGAAAAAAGAGAGAGCCCGTGAAAGCCTTAAGAAAATTAAAGCAGATATGGGCCTTCTTTACAGGGAAATCGAAAAACAGGCAGAAGAACTCCATGCTGAAAAAACGATTGGCCCCGGAACTCGTTCAGAATCAGACTCTACCGATAATAAAAACGACAGCGATATAGCCTAACGCTATGGCAAAGGACAACGAATCATCCATAAATTTTACAAAAGAGGCCTTTCTCCACCCGGTTAATTTGGTTTGCCTGCTTGTCGGCACTATAACCGCATTGGTTTTAAATGATGTGGGATTGATCTCGAATGCCATTCTCGCATTTACATTTGGTGTAGAGTTGATGTACCTGGGTATTGTGCCAAAACTCCCGGCATTTCAGAAGAGTATGGAGCTTAAAAAGAGGAGAGAACAGTCGGATGAATCGAACGACAAGGTTATTTTCTACCAACTGGATGCGCGATCGCAGAAACGTTTTTTGGTTCTGAAACATATCACCAAAGAGGTGAAACAAAATTTCGATACACTACCCTATACCTCAAAAGGTATGCTTGAGCATATTGAAAACAAAGTGGATGACCTATTGTCTACCTATCTCACTCTTCTGGATATGAATCGTCGTTTCCAGATCTACATGAATTCAGAAGTTGAGGAAGAGATTAGGCGCGAAGTAGAAGAACAGGAAAACGATCTCGAGACAATTGATTCAGAAAAACTGAAGAAAACAAGACAACGAAGACTATCTATACTCAACAAGCGCCTGAATAAGTTTGATGTAGCCAAAGAGAAATACCTGATTTGTGAAACTCATTTGGAAACGATTGAAGACGCCGTTCGGTACATCTATGAACAATCGATGACGATGCCGAATGCAGAAGATGTTGGCACACAACTCGATCATCTGCTTTCTGAGATGGAAGAGACCACAAATATTATTGAGGAGATGGATTCGAATCTGCTTCCCGGATTTGAGGATATGGACAGGGAACTCGAATTGGCACAACTGAAAAAAGAGGCTCAAGAGCTTCGAAAAGAGACCGGAGAAAAAGTTAAAAAATCGATATGAGTTCAACTTCACTCGAACGCGAAACAGTTTTACTTGAAACTGATGACAATGGGATCTCAATCCTCACAATCAACAGGCCTGACAAATTAAATGCTTTAAATAAACAGGTTCTGGATGATTTGGGGGATGCTTTTGATTTTATTGAAAAAGCAGATCACATTCACTTGACCATCATAACGGGTGCCGGCGAAAAAGCATTTGTGGCTGGTGCCGATATCAAAGAACTAAGTACACTTGATAAACAGAGTGGTGAACAAACCTCAGCCACGGGACAAAGTTTATTTAACCGTATTGAACAGTTCTCAAAACCTGTAATTGCACTCGTTAATGGGTACGCACTTGGAGGTGGAGCTGAATTGGCAATGGCTTGCCACATCCGCGTTGGAACAGAAAATGCTGTCTTTGGATTACCGGAAGTATCTCTTGGGTTGATTCCGGGTTATGGCGGAACTCAGCGATTACCTCAATTGGTCGGGAAAGGGAAAGCGATGGAGATGATTTTAACCGGCAAACAAATCAAAGCCGAAGAGGCACAAAAGTCAGGGCTTTTAAACGCTGTTCATAGTACAGAGAATGCTCTTGAAAAAACAAAAGAGCTCGCTTCTCAAATCTTAAAAAACAGTCCCCAGGCTCTCACTGCTTCAATTTCTGCCATCAATGCCGGCTTCAGGTCCAACGGATTCGCCAAGGAAGCTACACTATTTGGCCGGCTCTGCGAAACGGATGATTTCAAAGAAGGTACCTCTGCTTTCCTTGAGAAACGCAAAGCCAAATTTACCGGAAACTAACTACACCTCTGTTTGAAGAACTTTCGAGATCGACTGAAACCTATTCTGAAAGATTTTTCTTCCAAAAGTTCGTTGTATCTTTACAGCTCATTATGACAGAACTCTTCTACATACTTGCAGCCATTTTTATCAGTGGATTTTTCTCGGGGTCGGAAATGGCTTTTGTTACGGCTAACAAATTAAAGCTCGAAATTGAGTCCAGAAAAGACACATTCCGCGGACGTTCCCTGGCTTTTTTTAGTGATAATCCGGAAAATTTTCTTACGACGACATTGGTAGGAAACAACATTATCAACGTGATTTATGCCACACTTATGGCTGTTTTCCTGGTTGAACCCATCCAGGTAATTTACCAACAGTTTGCAGGTGAAATGCCCACAACGGCAATGATCCTCTTCATTCAGACCATGGTCGCATCGATCATTATTCTTCTATTTGGTGAGATCCTTGCAAAAGCGATCTTCAGAGTTCAGGCAGATTTTTTGATCTCATTTATCGCGGTTCCACTCCGAATTACCAACTATGTTCTGTCTCCTCTCATCTTTCTCACTAATTATTCATCCGGGTTAATTGTAAATCTCTTTAATATCGGAAATGAGCGAAGTGATAAAGTATTTCGACGCCAGGATGTAGAGATGATTTTCAGGGAACTGAAAGACAGCGGCGGCAGCCAGGAGATCGATCATGATGATTCAGAGATACTCCATAACGTGCTTGAACTGTCTAACAAACGGGTACGCGAAACGATGGTACCCCGTACTGAAATCGTCGCGATTGACCGAAACGCTACACTCGAAGAGCTGAAGAAAGCGTTTATTGAATCGGGATTCTCGAAAGTTCCCGTGTACCAGGATACCATTGATGACATTATTGGCGTTGTTTTTGCCTACGACCTTTTCAGCAACCCGAAAAGTATCAGCCAGATTACCCGGCCGGTTAACCTGATTCCCTCCAGTAAAAAATCGAAAGATCTGTTGACCGAATTCAGGCAAAGTAATATATCTGTTGCCATCGTAATTGATGAATATGGTGGTACAGCCGGAATGGTAACGATTGAAGATTTGATCGAAGAGGTAGTTGGCGATATACAGGATGAGTATGACAAGGAAGATGACCAGATCAAAAAACTATCAAATAATACCTTTTTGCTCTCAGGTTCTGTTGAACTGGATGAACTGATTGAGCTTCATCCCGAAATTAATCTGGATTTTGAGGAGGGAGATTTTGAAACTGTTGCCGGGTATATCATCCATTATACCGGTCGAATCCCCAAAGTTAATGAAGAGCTTCAAATTCACGGTAACACATTTATCATTACCAAAGCTACGCAGAGTAAACTCGAAAACGTTAAATTGATTACGCTGACCGGTGAATAATCAACCCGGTTTGATATTCAATAACATTCCAGGAAAAGTCAGATGATTGAAAAATATCCACATTGGGCACAAGAACTTGCCAAAAAATACCTGAGCCGCACGCTGAACCAGTTTGTTATCCATGGAAACGTAAACGACTTGGTTTCCATAAAAGATGAAGATAAGCACCGGTACCTGCGGCTAAAAACGTTTATGGCAGAGGAGTTTTTTGGCGCCAGGGATATTGTCCTTTTTTATGATCGCGCATCCGGAATCTATTTTCGAGACCAGGATTCTCAGCGAGATTTCAACCGGGCTCTCGCAGGAAGAGATTCGCTGATCGGGACCGAATACGCCAAAAAATTACCTAAAGATCCCGTTGGTGCTTTTAATGTCTTGGAACAGTATATCCGCTCACGGCTGGATCAAAAAAAGAGCATCGCTTTAATTGTTGATTTTGCCGAAACCATAGTGCCGGTAAACGAAGCGGGAAGTACCGGGTCTGAAGACCGGAATGCACTTGTTTACCTTTTGAAATGGGCACATGATCCCCTTTTCCTCGCCGCCGATTTTACCACGGTTCTGTTCACGGAAAACCTATCTGACCTGAACCGAACGCTGGTGCAGAATCCATACTCATCTGAGTTAAAAATCCCGCTTCCAAATGAGAGCGATCGTCTTTCATATATCGCACAGGAGTGCCATCCCGATACTTATGAAGAGATTTCCGAAGTTCCCAAACCGGTGATGGCTCAAATGACGGCAGGCCTTGGATTTCTCAAGCTAAAAAGTATACTCCAAAATGCCGTCCAAAATTCAGAGAAAATCACCTTCGATTCGCTTACTGCGATCAAAAAAGAGATGATTGAGGCTGAGGCGTACGGACTGCTAGAGTTTGTAACGACAGACGCTACACTCGACAATGTTGCCGGCCATAAAAATGTGAAGAAACATCTACGGCATGCAGTAGAGGCGTTAAAATCCGGACGACACGATGTAATCCCGATGGGCTATCTTGTCTGCGGGCCTGTTGGAACAGGTAAAACCTACATGGTAACTTGTTTTTCGGGTGAGGTAGGAATTCCAATGGTTAAACTGAAAAATTTCAGAAGTCAATGGCAGGGAGTTACGGAAGGTAACCTCGAAAAGATTTTGAGTCTTTTGAAAGCGATGTCGCCTGTAGCCGTGATGATCGATGAAGCGGATGCTTATCTTGGAGATCGTGCTGCCTCGGGAGATAGCGGCGTGTCGAGCCGGGTTTTTTCACAGATTGCTACATTTATGAGTGATACCCGGAACCGTGGCAGAATTTTATGGTTCCTGATGACAGCCCGTCCCGATCTCATGCCGATTGACCTGAAAAGACAGGGACGTGCCGAAGAACACATTGCACTATTCCCACCTGAAACGGAAGAGGAACGAATTGAGCTGTTTGATGCAATGAAGAAAAAAACCGGGATTAAAGTCACTGAAAATCATATCCCAAAAACTGTATTAAAAGGAAATACTCACTATTCCGGTGCAGATATGGAAGCCGCACTCACCCGTGCGAAGTTCAAAACAGCTTCTGAAGATTTAGAAGAAACAACTCCACAAATTCTGGACCAGGTATTTGAAGACTTTCTTCCTCCTACTTATCCTGAAGAAGTTGAGCTGCAAACATTAACGGCTGTTTCGGAATGTACATCAAAGGCGCTATTGCCTGAACGATTTCGTAAATTAGATCGAAATAAAATTTTAACTCGAATTCAGGAATTAAAACAAACCATACGGTAAGAGATGTCTAGAGACAGGTTGAAAGAAATTCGGGAGTCTATCGATAAGCTGGACGAAACGATTGTAAAAGCGCTCGGTGAACGGCAAAAGATTGTACGCGAAATTCTTGATGATAAACTTGAGCGTGAGGATGAAATTCGCGATCCCGACAGGGAGGAAAAACTTCTCGAGAAAATTCGCCACAAGGCACCCGAAGTTGGGATGGACCCCTATTTCCTGGAGCAGCTTTTCAGGGAGATTATCCACCATTCCGTTCGGTATCAGACTCATGCCCTGATGGATCATCAAAATGACAGATCCAGAGATGAGACGATTCGAGTATCGTACCAGGGAACCGACGGTGCATTTAGCCACCAGGCAGCCATGCGTCATTTTGAACAGCGATACTCCAATGTGGAATGCATTGGGTATACCCGGTTTGATGAGGCCGCTCAAGCTGTTGAAGACGGCGAAGTGGATGTTGGTTTTCTCCCCATAGAAAATACTACGGCGGGGTCGATCAACGATACATATGATCTGCTGAATGAAAAAGAGCTGTATATTATTGGTGAGGAAGTTCTGAAAGTGCAACACTGTTTGATGGGGCCGGAAGAGGTCCAGGTTGAAAACATACGCAGAATTTTGTCTCATCCTCAGGCGATTGCACAATGCAGCAAGTTTTTAACTTCATTGCCTCGCTGTCACGTTGAATCCTATTTCGATACGGCGATGGCTGCCCGAAAAGTACGGGATGATGCCGATCTCTCTCAGGCAGCAATTGCAAGTGCATTTGCAGCTGAAATTTACGGTTTAAAAATCCTGAAACGCGATCTTGCCAATCAAAAAGAGAACTATACTCGATTTGTTATCGTAAGTCCCGAAACGGTTACCTGCGATCCCCAGCTCAACTGTAAAACTTCCCTGATTTTTGCAACGGTAGATGAAAAAGGTGCCCTACTGAAGTGCCTGAATCTTCTCGGCGACAACGGAATTAACATGACGAAACTTGAATCCCGACCGCGGATGGGGCATCCATGGCAGTCTCTTTTTTATCTTGATATTGAAGGCAACATGCAGGAGCCGCGAATTGAGGATGCCCTCCAAAAACTTCAGAAAAAAGCCCAGTATTTTAAGAACTTAGGCAGTTACCCGGTTCGTGAAGGTAAATGGTAAGAGCTGCTGCTTTTGCACCGGCATCTGTAGTTTTAAAAATCTTATTGAATTCATTTTTAATGAGAGGCACTTTGTATTGAAGTTGATTGAAAGACTTCAATATTGTAATGTTAGGGGCAACTAATGTCGGCTGTCATGAAGTTTACACCGCTTCGCATAACTTTTATTTACATAGGTATCGCCCTTCTCTGGATCACCACGACGGATCAGCTGGTGGAATCTATGGTTGAGGGCGAAGAGCTCATTACCAGGATTCAGATCATAAAAGGTTACTTTTATGTGCTGGCAACTGGTTTATTCCTTTACTGGATGGTTAAAAGCCATGAAGAAACCCTTAAGAGAGAGCAAGAGTTACAGAGGCGCATCATTGAAACCATACCGGTGATGATTACGGTGTATCGTCCTGATCTATCGGAAATATCGGTTAACAACGAGTTTGAAAATGTTACCGGCTGGAGCAATCAGGAGATCAACTCGATAAATGTAATGGACAAGATTTATCCCGACCAAGACTATCAAAAGCAGGTCAGAGAATTTATGGATAAATCGAACGCCGGTTGGAAAGACTTTAAAATGGTGACTAAAAACGGCGAAGAAATCCAATCAACCTGGACAAATATTAAACTCTCCGACGAGACCCAGATCGGAATTGGGCTTGACATTACGGAGAGAAAAAAAATTGAACAGGAGTTCAAAAAGAACCAGGAATGGTTGCATATCACCACAACCAGCTCAAACGTGGGATTATGGGAATGGCACCCACAAACCGGCAAAGCTGTCTTAGATGAAGTTTGGGCCAACCTCGTTGGATACACGCTGGATGAACTACAACCCATCAGTATTGAAACCTGGAATGGATTGCTTCATCCTGATGATCTTCACAAGTTTGAGAATGAAATCGCACGTTACTTTTCCGGTGAGACCCCTATCTATGAATCTGAAGTACGGATGAAACATAAAGACGGGCATTGGGTCTGGATTTTGGATCGGGGCCGTGCTGTTGAATGGGATGATGAAGGGTACCCCACCAAGCTCGTGGGAACGCACGTTGACATTACAAATCAAAAAAATATAGAGCAACGTATTAATGCAGAGCGCCAGCGATTCGAAATTGCTTCAAACCTAACCAGTGATGTTATTTGGGAATGGAAGCCTTACACCAATCAACTTTGGTGGGGTGAAGGTATTGAAACCGTATTCGGATATGCCCCGAAAGACTATAAGGGAGATCCAGACTTTTGGAAAACTCATATCGCACAACATGATCGCGAGAGGGTTTACAATAGTATGAAAAAAGCCGAAAAGTCGGGTGATCTTCAGTGGAACGAAGAGTATGAATTTATTGCCGCCGACGGAACCTTACGAAAGATTAAAGATTCTGCGGTTATAATTCGAAATGATGATGGTAGTATCCGCAGGATTATTGGTGCCATGGTAGACCAAACAAAGGAGATTGAATACCAGGAAGCGCTGCGTCACCAGAGTCACCGGTTTGAGATGATTGCAAAAAGTTCGAACGATGTGCTCTACGAATGGAACATGAAAACCAATCATGTTTGGTGGAGTGAAGGATGGCAGGCCCGATTTAACTATCCGGAAGATACTGTGCCCCCCACTTACGAATGGTGGGAAAGCAATATCCATCCGGAGGATAGAGAAAAAATCATCAACAGCCTTAAGAAAGTATTGGAATCACAGAGTGAATACTGGACTTCATATTACCGGTTTAAAAATGGAGATGGAAGTTACTCACATGTTGTAGATCGCGGATATTTCTTGAAAAGGGACCATGATGAATATGAATATATGGTGGGCACCATTTCAGATATCACCGCGGACGTTATAGCGAAAGAGGAGTTGAAAGCATCCGAAGAACAGTACAGGCTGCTGTTTAAGCAGAATCCCATACCGATGTTTATTTACGACCCCGATTCTCTTCAATTTACCACCGTAAATGAAGCGGCAATCCAAAAATATGGCTATAAAGAAGAGGAGATGATTGGGTTATCCATTTTTGATATTCGACCGAAATCGGAAGTTGAATATTTAAAAAAGGTACTTAATGAATATTCGGACAAACATCGGGCAAGTTTTCACGAAACCATTCATCAAACAAAAAATGGTAAAAAAATAATTGTAGAAATATCCTCCTCCAACATTCTATATAAAGGCAAAAAACAACGGCTTGTCATCGCAAATGATATTACTGATCAGCGTGAGGCGGAGGAGCGAGCAATCAGTGCCATTATTGAAGGTGAAGAGAGAGAACGACAACGAATTGCCAAAGAACTTCACGACGGACTGGGTCAGTACCTTTCGGCATCTAATATGAACCTTAAGTCTGTGTATGAAGATATCGGGGAGATCCCGGATGAACTAAAATCCACATTTGAAGCCGGCCTTCGATTTCTGAATCATGCAATTTCTGAAACACGCAGTATTTCGCAAAACCTCCTGCCGAAAGCCATACAGGATTATGGACTGGAACTTGCCGCCGAATCGCTAACAAATCAGCTTCGAAAACTGCACAATATTGATGTCTATTTTTATTCAAATTTGAATGACGTTGAACTTTCCGATAAAGTGCAGATAAACCTCTATAGAATTTTACAAGAAGCCCTAAACAACGCTACAAGACATGCAAATCCTACAAAAATTGAGGTCCAACTGGTCTATTCAGAGGGCGAGGTTCTCATGACAATTGAGGACAATGGCGTAGGTTTCGATATCAATAAAGCAGGCGAAAATGGCCTTGGAATACGTAGTATAAAAACCAGAGTTGGTGCTATGTCTGCAAATTTAGATATTGTTAGTAATAAGGACAGAGGGACGATTGTATCAGTAGTTGTTCCTATTCATTAAACCGATACACATATGGCGAATGTTAAGATAGCTTTGGCAGACGATCATAAGATTGTACGCGACGGTATAAAAACCTTACTTGAATCTCAGTCTGAGATAGACGTAGTCGCGGAAGCATCAGATGGAAATGAAATCCTGGAAAAAGTGAAAGATAACCTGGTTGATTTGGTTATAATGGATATCAGTATGCCGGAGAAAGATGGTATTCGAGCTACCAAAGAGCTGAAGGAGAAGCATCCAAATCTGAAGGTATTAGCCCTGACCATGAGTAACGATGATCTGCATATCCGCCAGATGATCCAGGCAGGTGCATCGGGCTATATTATGAAAAGCGCCGGAAGACAGGAACTCAAAAACGCTATTGAAACTATCATGAAAGGGCAACACTACTTTAGCGATGAAGCCACAAAAAGTATTATGATGGACCTGGTGAAAGGAAAAGGCAAATCAACGACTATGGATGCAGTACATATAACTGACCGCGAACTTGAAATCCTCGAACTTATCGTGCAGGAATTCACAAACCAGGAGATTGCCGAAAAACTATTTATCAGTTCCCGAACCGTGGATGCACATCGCCGAAACCTGTTGCAAAAAACAGGTGCACGCAATACTGCAGGTCTCGTCAAATACGCATTTCAGCACAATCTAATTTCATCTGCAGACGAGTAGTTTCGATAAAATCACCAATGTAAGCCGGATGGTTATTAAGATGGGTAAAGGCTTTCTATTAGGTCTTTTTACGTAAACATACGCCCCAAAAATACGCCCTTCAACCAATATACTTTTGCATGCCCCATTTATACATTGATTATATGGAACAGTGGGATCATAGTATAACAATCATCTCGGATCATAAGCCACGCACGGAAGCACTGTGCAAGATTATTAAAAGTTATTATAAAGAAATTTCAAAGATCCCAATTATTGACACTGATAATCTAGGCTCCTTAACAAATATCAATAAACACCTTCTGCTTCTCATTGATTTAATGGGATCAAATAAAAAGCCAAAAGAAATTATCCTCCCGTTAAGAGAGATGAATTCAGATTTTAAAATGATTGCCCTACACATCTACCAGACCCCAAAGTTGATCCATCCACTCTACAATATGGGGGTAAATGGGTATGTCTTCTATGAGCCATCTCGAGAAGAATTGATTCATGCCATAGAAAAAGTAACGAATGGAGAGACCTATAAACCGGAATATCTGCGATCTGCGTAAAAAAACCTACAGTCAAACTGACGAGTATTATAGGTAGTTACTGAAATAAAAAATACGTCTTTCACGTCAACCTCTTTTCATCCAATTAAGATAATTTAATATGAGAAGAGAAACCAAGACTATAATTATCAAAGAGATTGAATTCCTTTCAGTAGAATCATGAATACGTACGACTCCACAATTTTAGACGCACTGCAGGGTGCAGCCATTATAGTAGACGAAAACGGCAATATTACCTTTACCAATAAGAAATGGAATAACGGAAATGACTCCCTGATGTTAACCGAAAATACACCCCCTGGCGAGAACTATTTTAAACACTGCAGGCTGGCAATCGAAGAAGGTAACGATTACGCTTTGCAATTACTTTTTGGAACCAGAAAGGTTTTAAACGGCCGCAAGAAATCCTTCAATATTACCATAATGCTTCCTGCGTCAGGTGAGAAAAAGTGGTACAAAGTGGAGGTCACACCCATTGATATTAATTCCAAAAATCATGTATTACTTCTGTTTCATGACGTATCCGGAAATATTAAAACAGTCAATTACTTAAGAAATTCGGAAGCACTTTACCGACAGAATTTTAAATACTCTACCGCTGGAATTATTTTTGGAAAACGGAGTGGAGAGATTCTGGATGTAAATCCTGCCGCATGTAAAATCCTTGGGTACAGTAAACCGGAATTGATTGAAGGCGGCAGAAGTATGATAGTGGATGAAGATGATCCAGCCCACAAAGAAGTTGTACGTGCCCGGAATGAAAAATCTGTCTTCCGGGGAGAAAAAGAGTATAAGCATAAAGACGGTCATTACGTCCCCGTTCAGTTAACTTCTGTTAGCTTTAGATCTGAAAACGGTGAAGAACAGATCATCAACACGTTCCAGGATATTCAGCACGAAAAATTGAATCAACATACTCTTGCAGAGGAACGACGATTTACAAAAACAGCTCTGAACAGTATACCCGGCATCTTTTTTGTGGTTGACTCAAAGCGAAAGTTTGTTCGATGGAATCGGTCACTGCATACCACCCTTGGATACAGTGACGAAGAGATGATGGAGAAAACGGTTCTCGATATTTTCGACCCCTCAGAACAGGATACCATTCTGCCATTTTTTGATGAGGCTTTTAAAAACGGACAAATGGAGTACAATGGTAAAATCATCTCAAAGAACTCTGGAATTCGTGATTACCAGCTATATTTCAATGCTTTTGAGAGTAGTGGGAGAAGATACCTGGTTGTAACAGGTATTGATAAAACCGAGCTTGTGGAATCAGAAAAAGTACGGGACCAAAATCTTCAATTGATGACTGAGTTATTCGACAACTCTCCCATCGCAACAGTAATGATCAACCCGAAAAATGAAGCTCAAAAGATAAACAGAGCCTTTATTGATCTGTTTGGTTATTCCGAAAAAGAACTTCTTGGACGTAACATCAACACACTGATTACAAATAAGAAGTTGCAGAAGGAAGCCGATGAAATCAGCCGCCTTGCATTTAATGGAAGTTCAGATCAGCGCAAGGCATTAAGATTTACGAAAAATGGGCATGAAGTACCGAGCCTGTTATCAACCGTACCCGTTCGCAGTAACGGGGATATTATTGCTGTTTACGGAATGTATATTGACTTGTCCGAACAGGTGAAACTTGAGAATCATCTGCAGAAATCACTGGAAGAGAAAGATATTTTACTCCAGGAGGTTCACCATCGCGTAAAAAATAACCTTGCGATCATAGCCAGCCTATTGCAACTGCAAATTATAAATGACAGCAATGAACTTGCAAAACCAAAATTACAAGAAGCCTACAGCCGTATTTTTTCGATAGCGAAAATTCACGAAAATCTTTACAACAGCGACAATGTAGCTGAAATAAGTTTTCCGGATTACCTGAACTCCATTATAGAAACCATGCCGAATGTGGCACGATCAAGCGAGTTTGACTTGAATATCAATGTTCAGGACTCTCCCCTCATCCTCAATGTAAACCAGGCAGTACCGCTTGGACTACTCATTAATGAACTTGTACATCTTACTCCACACACAGAAGATGAATACCAAAAAGCAGAATTGAACTACAATTGCGAGGGAGATAATGTAACGATTACCATCAGCGGGCTTGACAAACAAGCTGAAGACTTTAGTTCTGAATCAGAGGAAACAGAATTTCATCAACTGCTCATCGAAACATTTTTAAAGCAGATTGATGCAAAGATCGACATAGTAAAAAATCACAAAGACAAATTTGTGATCACTTTCCAAAAAATGAATTCAGTAGAAGGGCCTAACCATAACCCAATAACGAATCGCAAGAGTTTATAACTAAAAAAGCGTTGCTTAAAAATACTAAGATCATGCGTATTTTAATTATCGAAGATAATGCAATACAAGCTTTAAACCTCGAAATGATTGTACAACGATTGGGTTTTGCAGACGTTGAAAAAGTTTATTCACCACCACAAGCGTACGAAATTATGGAACACTTTACACCGGATTTAATGCTTGTGGATATTAATCTTGGAACGGATGAAACCGGAGTAGACATTGTAAAAAATGTACAACAAAAACACCCGACTCTTGTTCTCTACATAACCGGGAACTCCGATTCACATCATAAACGTATGGCGGACGAAACCTCCTACATCGACTATATAATTAAACCGATCGATCCATTTCAGATTAAAAAAGTCCTGGAGAATGAAAGTTTAATAACCTCCTGAAATTTTAATGCTCAACACGGGAGTATGGAACAAAAGAATGAAACAGCAAGACTCAAGGCACTTGAAGCTTACGATCTCATCAATGAGAAAAGCGAGGACGAACTCGATAAAATTACGGAACTGGCAGCATCTATTTGTGATGCACCCGTTGCAAAAATAAACCTGATTGGGAGAGATATCCAGTGGACTAAATCAGATTTCGGTTCTGATGAAAATGAAAGAGTTTGGTCCATAAAACGAGATCGCTCCATTTGCCAATTCACAGTTCGACAAAACACAATCCTTGAAATTCCGAATCTAACTAAAGATCTCCGTTTTAGAGATCTCTCGTACGTTAAAGGGGAACCTTACTTCAGGTATTATCTTGGAGCCCAGCTCTTCAACCCGGATGGATATGCCATTGGCGCTCTTTGTGTCCTGGATTATGAAGAACGCCGTTTACCAGACAGGAAGAAAAAAGAACTAAAAATTCTGGCCGACCAGGTGATGACATCCCTTGAGTTGCGAATACAAAACCAGCGACTCACAGAGATGAATGAGCAGAAAAACAATCTCATGAAAGTTCTCAGCCACGATTTAAGATCTCCTCTCAGTGGAATCATTGGAATGAGTGATCTGCTCAGTGAACTGGTGGCCAAAGATAACGAAGAAGCCCTGGAGATGTCTTCACTCGTTAACCAGAGTGCCAAGCAGCTTAACCAACTGATTGATGATATTCTCAACTATACCATCATCGAATCAAAAGGATTTTCTCTGAATCTTACAGAGACCGATATCAACTCCATTGTTGAGAATATGAAGCGCCTGTACAAGCCATCGGCCAGACTCAAGAATATCGACCTGGCTTTTGAATCGGATGTAGATAGAGATGTACAGCTGGATGATAAAAAATTTGAACAAATTTTTGGAAACCTGCTTTCAAATGCTATTAAATTCACAACTGAGAATGGTAAAATCCGTGGAAAAGTTTATGATGAAGGTGACAGCCTTGTCCTTGAAGTCAGTGATACCGGTGTTGGGATGAAAGATGAAGTGATACAAAATTTGTTTACAGAAAATTCAAAAGGACAACAGGGAACAGCTGGAGAAAAAGGCACAGGCTTAGGACTCAACATTATCAAACACTTTACTGAACTCCACAACGGTTCAATTGATGTAGACAGCACGCCGGGCAAAGGCACTACGTTTACCATACGCTTCCCTCTTTCAGGCGAAAACTCCTGATAAATGAATATAACGCGTTTACCAGTTAAGACCCTTTAAGTGGCGGGATAGAAGTCTTAACCACTCACTAACGTGAATAACCGAGGTGCCCACAACCCTTCCCGCAAGGCGATCCTTTTGGGAAAAGAACTTCGCTCCGCTGCGTACTCTTGGAGGTTGTTTGATTTGAGCCTCCTTGAAGTGTCCGCAGGACCTCCAAGAGTGGCAGGGATGGAGCTCTAACCGGTAAACGCTTTAACTTATTGAAAAAGTAAACCTCTCTTATTCAATTTTAAGGTGCCAATCTTTTGCCGTACATTTCTCTGGTAATAAACAACTTACCCTAAAACAGAAAATATCGGATGCTGGATTTATCTCAAAAAACTGATAAAAAGTCGGCCTTTGACTCGGTAGAGAGCTATATTCAATCAATTGGGCTTAACATTTTAAAAAAAGATATGACCCGCCCCTGGGGTGGTTTTTTTGTGATTGAAGATGGTTCTCTTTCGATTTTTACAAATCACTTTTTTCCCGGAATCGACCCTCAAAAAAATGGACAAAACCAGGCATTAAGTCCAAAAGTTTTACTTGTTGAACCCCAAAAACGACTCTCCTGGCAATATCATCATCGTCGATCGGAACTGTGGAAAGTTGTGAACGGACCCGTTGGAATTGTTTTAAGTGAAGATGATAATCAAACAGAAGTCCAATCATTTGACTCCGGTGAGATATTGACCATAGAAAAAGGCCAGCGTCATCGTTTAGTAGGATTGCAAGATTGGGGAGTCGTTGCTGAAATTTGGCAGCATACGGATTCGTCCAACCCATCTGATGAAGATGATATCGTGCGTCTTGATGACGACTTCGGACGCTAAAATTGATGCATTAGACTATGAATAAACTGATTTTTCTCTTATTCACACTTTTCTTTATCGCTCCTTCCCTCTTTGCCCAATCCAACGAAGCTTCACTGGATGAAAAAATTGGTGAAATGCTTATGATCGGGTTCAAAGGTTATGAAGTTAGTGACACCTCACACATTGTTCGGGATATCGAGGATTATCACTTGGGCGGAGTCGTACTTTTTGATTACGATGTACCGACTGACCGGCCCGTGCGAAATGTTGAGAGTCCGGATCAACTAGTAAACCTCATCACTCAGCTCAACAATCTTACCGACAGAAAACTATTTATTGCCGTGGATCAGGAAGGGGGTCGAGTGGCACGGCTTAAGGAGTCCCGTGGATTTATACCTAATGTTTCGGCTGAATATTTGGGTGAAATTGACAATGTTGATTCAACCCGCTACTACGCAGAAACGATGGCCGATCAACTCGATGAACTCGGCTTTAATATAAATTTTGCCCCCGTGGTTGATCTGAATATCAACCCTGATAATCCGGTCATTGGGCGGATTGAGCGCAGTTTTAGTGCTGATCCTGACGCTGTTGTAAAACACGCTTCCATTTTTCTGAATGAATTTAATGAGCATAATATTCTGGGTGTGTTAAAACACTACCCGGGACATGGCAGTGCCTGGAACGATTCTCATGTGGGTATGGCTGATGTCACTGAAACATGGCAGGAATCAGAACTTGAACCCTATCGCGATCTTATTCAAACAGATAACCGGTTTGCGATAATGACGGCTCATGTTTTAAACGAAAATCTCGATGCTGAATGGCCGGCCACTCTTTCTGAAGAGGTTCAAACCAATATTCTCAGGAATCAGCTTGGGTTCGAAGGAGTTCTTTTTTCGGATGATATGCAGATGGAAGCGATCCGTTCATTTTATGGACTTGAAACGGCCATTACCCGGGCGATCAATGCCGGTGTGGATGTACTTGTATTCGGGAATAATTCGGTCTACTGGCCCGATGTTGTACCTCAGGCAGTGGAGATCATCAAGCAAAAAGTGGAGTCGGGCGAAATTCCAGAAGACCGAATTGATACATCATACAGACGAATTATGAATGCTAAAAATTCTTTGTAAATCAACATGTTTACCGGTTGACTTTACAAAGTTTTAGCCGTTAATATTGAATAAAACATGTTTTATAGGCTGATCATCCCCATGTCCCCCCTTCAAAGGGGGAAAATTCGGGTGCCTTTGCCGAATAGGGGGATGACAAATGCTGGGTAACTACATAAGTTCATTCCAGTTGAGTATAGAGCTTTATGGCTTACAATCTTAACCGGTAAACTCATTGCAAATCAATTAATATCCCTTGAATTATAGAATTTAATACAGCGTAAAATGGCTAAAACATACTCTTACGATGAAATGTTGGATCTCATCAATAAAGATCTGGATCGGATTGATAATTTTTTTGAAATACCGAATGACCTGATTTCTCTGAAGCCAGAACCGGATAGCTGGAGTGCGTGTGAAATTATCCAGCATATCTGTAAGTTCAACGGACTTTATGTAGAACAGATCGATAAAGCGTTAGAATCCGGGGAGATGTTGAAAGCCAACGGTCAGCAGTTCAAACCGAGATTCATTTTCAGGCAGTTCATCCGTTTCCTTGAGCCGCCCTACAAGTTAAAGACAAAAACGATTGCCCCGATGTATCCGAACAATACGGGCGAGATCAACCCGGAAAAACCCATTCAAAATTTAAAAGAGAGCAACCTTCAGATCAGCAAGCGTATTGAAGATTACCGGGACCAGCAGTTGGATTTGAATAATATTAAAGGAAAGAACCCGGTATTGCAGTGGGTTTCTATGAGTTTAATTGAGTTTATTTTGATACTTGAAGCTCATCAACGGCGGCACTTCTGGCAGTTAGAGCAAACTCTTTTAAGACTTTCCGGAAATAAATACTGATTTCGAATTGATCATCATTTAGCACCTATGTCGATACTACTCGTCGCAAAAGACAGGAATTTAAAACCTTTTAAGGAAGCACTGCACAAGGCCGATAGAAACCTGGATATTGAAACCTGGCCGAATGTTGACAAACCTGAAAGAGTGCAATTTGCTGTTGCCTGGAATCAACCCAAAAATGTGTTCGATTCCTATCCGAATTTGAAAGTTATCTCATCATTGGGAGCCGGTGTCGATCATCTTTTAAATGATTCGACCATACCGGATCATATTACTTTTACAAAGATTACAGAACAATCCCTGGTCACCCAGATGATTGATTATGTGTACGCATGTGTACTCTCTATCATGCTAAAGCTTGATACTTACCGCGACTCGAAAAGCTGGAATCCTCAACGAAAATTTACCCGGGAGGATCTGAACATCGGCGTTATGGGATTGGGAAATATTGGGAAAGAGGTAGCTATCTACCTGGCTGACCAGGGATTTTGTGTGTCCGGCCTCTCCCATTCAAAAAAAGATCTACCCGATATTCAAACCTTTACACCTGACCAAACGGATGATTTTCTCAGCGGCGTAAGTATTCTTGTTAACCTGCTGCCCCTTACTGGGAAAACGGAAGGAATCCTCGATCTCGATCTTTTTAAGAAACTCACATCTCCTTCTTTTTTGATTAATGCGGCACGCGGAGATCATTTAATAGATGAAGATCTGATCTACGCATTGGATACCAATATAATTGAAGAGGCATATTTGGATGTCTTTTCTGAGGAACCGCTGCCGGATTCACACCCGTTTTGGAACCGAAAAAATATTCACATTACACCTCATATTGCCGGGGGAAGCGATCCCGATAATGTTGCAGAAGAATTAACAGAAAACTATAAGCGACTGCTTTCGGGGATGGAGTTGAAGAATGTTGTTGACAGGGAGAAGGGATACTGAGTCTAAGTTTAAAGACGGAGGAAGCGTCTCGCCGGTACGATATCTTCATTGCTATTATAAATGCGGCTTAAGCCACTTACTGTATCTGTCTGTTTTCAACAGTCAGTTAAAACTGACGGTAATTGATAGCCCCATTGTACCAGATTCCTCTATTAAATTTATTGCCGTTGGCTTTAGCCCAATATACTTTAGCGAACCCCTGTTTGATTCCTCAACATTATTTGCATCCATCAGCTCAACCCCTCTGAACTATTTTCCTGATGGCATGAGCGTTCGACTCGATCCTAATTTCGTAAGCACATGCGCAACACTTACGCTAACTCTTTCAAGCAAATTCTTTGAAAAGCGGATTAAATGACCTCATGAAAAGAATTGAAATCTCTCTCTTTCAGAACTGATATTTATTTAAAATTCTGATTGAGCGAGCGTCTCGCTCGTACCCAATTTTCTAAATATGGCGGAATTTAGCTATCCTTCGCCATACTCTTTCCTCTTTCCTGCCCCTCTTTTATCGCAAGCTGACCACACCCTGCATCGATGTCATCTCCCCGGCTGCGGCGAACGGTTGCCGTCACATCTTTGCTGATCAGGGCCTGCATAAACTGATCGAGTCGGTTCTCTCGTACGCGTTTCAGCTCCACACCGGCAACATTGTTATACATGATGATGTTTACCTTTGACGGAACCCATCGAGTGATTTGAGCCAATTTATGGGCATCCTCAACAAAGTCATTGAACTGATCAAACAACAAGTATTCGTAGGTGACCGGCTGCTGTGTTCGTTGGAAGAAATAGGTTACTGCTTCTTTCAGCTTTTCCAGGTTCAGCGATTCATTGATCGGCATGATTTTATCTCGCTTCTCATCGTCAGCTGCATGCAATGAAATTGCCAGGTTCACACCCAGGTCTTCATCGGCAAGCTGTTTAATCTGTTTTGAAAGGCCTACCGTGGAAACTGTAATTCTGCGGGGTGACATCTCCAATCCGAGCGGATCCGACAAAATCTTGGCAGACTCAACCACCGCTTTGTAGTTGTGGAGCGGCTCGCCCATCCCCATATACACGATGTTGTTGATCTTCTTACCAAACTTCTCCTCGGCCACCTCATTGATAATCTGGACCTGGTCTACAATTTCCCCATGCGTAAGATTTCTGAAATAACCCATTTTACCGGTTGCACAAAAGGAACATCCAAACATGCAGCCCACCTGTGATGATACACAAACCGTAATTCTGTTGATCGACCCGTCCGAATAATAATCAGGGATAAGAACGGCTTCCACTTTGTAATCATTGGGATCATCCAACTTAAAAAGAAACTTGATGGTACCGTCTTTGGATTCCTGCTGATTAAAAACTTCAATACGCTTAATCTCCGCCAATTCGGAAAGCGTAGCACGAAGATCTTTCGAAAGATTGGTCATCTCCTCAAACGTACTTGCTCCCTTTTGGTACAGCCATTGAAATACTTGATCCGATCGGTAACTTTGCAGTCCCAGGTCTTCAAGGTATTCGGTGAGTTGTTCTTTTGGTAGACTTTTTAGATCTGTTGTCGGGGTCTCTGTGATCTGATTGTTTTCCATGGGCCAAAGATACAAACATACGGGCGGAATCAACAGAGGGTATGAATTTCGAATAAAGAATATCCAATGTAGAATATCGAAGGATTGGCTCACTTCTACATTCGGTGTTCAATATTGGCTATTCGATATTCAGAGAGTTCGATATTCATTCCAGGTTTTTCTTTGCTGTTTGAATACTTTTTACAAAAATGGATATGAGTTCATTAACTTCCTCAAGTGCGACTGGAAGATTTTCTGGCAGTGTTCGAAATCCTTTTCTCTGAGTAATCTTTAAATTTATAGAAGTTTCCCTTAGCTCTTTCAACGCTACTTTCATTTTATGTATAAAATCTTTTCTTTATTCCGCACTCTGAGCCTCACCATAGACCAATGCAGGTGAAGTTCCTGAGCGAATCATCTGCCCTGACAAATATCTACCTGAATCTGAACGCGGCAATGCTTCAGCAACTTCCATTGTATGTACTGCAAATTCAATCAGCCGATCTTCAAGGTCATACACATTTTCATCCATAATATTATTGTTTTATTAGGTCTGTCAGTTGTATGAACCTGAAAATTGAAAACCCTTACAGATTATTTTTGAATTTCGAATAAAGAATATCCAATGTAGAATATCGAAGGGTTCTGTCACTTCTACATTTGTTGTTCAATATTGGTTATTCGATATTCAGAGAATTCGATATTCATTCCAGCATCTCTTCAACTGCTGACAAAATCTCGTCATTCTCAATTCGAACGGTATAATCTGGGTTGAAATACCGGTATTCGATCATGGCATTCGTATCAACTAAAAATGCTGCCGGGACGGGCAACAGGTAATGATCATATCCGGATCTTTCGGCTAAATCCATACCATTTCTTTTGTATCGGTTCACCGTTGTTGTATCTACCCGGAAAGCAAGCCCAAACTCTTTGGTTGCACTCATATCACTATCAGAAAGCAGCTGATAGTTCAAATCATGTTCCATCATGGAGTCCTTCAGATAGGAAGGCTTGTCTGGACTCACCGCTAAAATTTGAATTCCCATATCATATAACTGTTCTTCGATCTCGGCAAGCTGACTTAAATGTGTATTGCAGTACGGGCACCATCCGCCACGGTAAAAAATGAGAAGTGTTGGTTTTTTTGAGATTAGATCTTGAAGTTCGGCATCATCGCCAAAGGGATCCTTCAACGTAACATTAGGTATCTCTTCTCCAACTTCTGCAGGAGAAACCTCTTCCGCAGTAGATGCGATCTCTCCTCCTGAGCAAGAAATAAATGTTACTACGAGAATGGTATAAAATAAATGCCAAAGGTATTTCATGGTGTTTTCTTTAAATCTACCTGTTTGAACCCGTAATAGAGTCACAAAAAAATAACAATCTTAAAAACGGGGATTCACCACGTTGTTATAGATCGAACCAAATGTATAGGAAAGGCCAAAAGAAAGGCTATAATCATAAGCTGTTGGGCGCTGGACTCCTTCGATAATGCTAATAGGATCGTTGGGGTCCACTTCCGAGGGCAGTTCCAATGAAAGCTGATCATTGATCAAACGGTACCTGCCGGATATACTTACAGAAAGTCCCCGAACAATTCTAACATTAAATGATGGATTGATCTCCAACCTGTTTATGGACAGATCATGGAAATAGTTGGCGCCCCCTACCCGAATATCTACTCTCCCCCATCGCTGGTCGTATCGCAACCGGGTACTCAGCTCCTGGTTCATTACAAACTCAGAATCTTTCAAAAATATCGTGGTATTAAAATATTTTCGGTATGCAGGAGAAAGACTGTATTGAATGATAAACCGGCGTTCCTCGTACTCTGTATATGGAAAGAAATTATATTCAAAAGCAGGGGAAAGTTCAGCATTAAGTGCAATATTTCGGGTTCTTGAAAAGTTCAAATTATTAAACAAGCCAATGGATGCATGATCGTTGATCGTGTAAGCCACCATCGTCCAGTATTGTCCCCAATCCCGGTTTACATTAATGGTTCGATCGGTCAACTCTACATTTCTACGTCGAATTTCACCTCTTGCTCTCGACCGGATTTTCCATACCGGGGTGATTCGTTCAACCTCAATACCGTTATATAGGCCAAAATTAAATTCCGAAGACTCCCCCCACATATTTGACCGTACATCAATATCGAATACCCAGTTATTCCATGGATCCTCAACCGTTTCACCATTCGTTTCATCTTCATCCGGTTCTTCATAAAAGACATCCAGCGTCTCCATGGCACGTGTACTGCTCACAAAGGGCACAAGCCCCACTTTTATATACCGGGTTAGACCTCTCCTTCGCTCATCACCTGAATCGGTACTGGGGGATACATATTTAAGTGTATCCGAGCGGTTCATCTCCATATTGATATCCGAAAAGACAAGCGTATATTCGCGCCCGCCGCCCGCTGTTCCCAAATCATTAATTAAAATATAGATGTTGGCATCACTCTGATCTCTCACATAATTCACAAAAGTAACATTAGTACGAATGTAGGAAAAATCGCAAGAGCCACAATCGAGATAGACGTTTGGAATAGAATTCTGAGAGTCATTGCCTTGAGCCAGAAGAGCTTGCGGTAGTAATAGTAAGAAGAAAATGACTGTTATTCGGCGAAACACGAACTTCTGTTACTCTATTATTTGATCTGTTTGTAGACTCGTAAAAGTAATCAATTCAAACTGTGAATATCCAATGAAACCCACAATGAGTTTGTAAAAGGTTTGATATATTTTTGGAAACAGAAATTTTGTTCTTTATTTGAGTGTTCATTTTACGAAATCAAATTATCGTCAAACTATTTTTTGATTTCGTAATATCAAGTAAGACGAACCATACATCCAAAAAACTTGAAATTTCTCGGTTCACAATTATCCTATTTTTTTGCCAACCGCCGGACAAAGACCAACGTTCGAAAGTTGCTGAAATTTCTCGGTGTTTTGGTGGCAATGTATATCACCTATTCTATTGCATTTCACTACATCGCTATTTACGAGGGTGTGGAGGAAGGGTATTCCTGGATCACCGGGTTTTACTGGACACTGGTAACCATGTCTACTCTTGGTTTTGGTGATATTGTATTTCACAGTGATTTGGGCCGTATCTTCTCGATGGTGGTTCTGTTTTCCGGTGTACTCTTCCTGTTGATTTTGCTTCCCTTCACATTTATTGAATTTTTCTACGCTCCCTGGCTGAAGGCACAAAACCAGGCCCGGGCGCCCAAAAAAGTGGATGAGGCGATGAAGGATCATGTCATCATCACCCATCTCGATTCTATTACCGAAGCACTCATTAAAAAACTGAATGCCTATAAAATAGACTATGTCATATTGGAACCCGATCTGCAGGAAGCACTGGATCTGTCCGACATGGATTATAATGTTGTAAATCTCGATCCCACCGATTTTGATACCTACAAATACCTGAATATTGAAGATGCCTCCATGATTGTATCCACAGGATCGGATACGGAAAACACCAATATCACTTTTACGGCTGAAGATTTCAATCCTGATATAAAAATTGTGACCACGGCTGCCTCTCCTGATTCTGTGGATGTACTCCAGCTTGCCGGTGCAAATCATGTACTGCAAATGGGAGAGATCCTGGGGCGGGCACTCGCACGGAGAACTCTCGGCGGTGATGCAAGGGTACATGTCATCGGCCATATCGACCGCTTGGTAATTGGCGAATCGACTGTACAGCAAACTCCACTTGTCGGGAAAAAAATTAAAGAAAGTAAGATTCGTGAAAAGATTGGAGTAAGCATTGTAGGAATCTGGGAGCGCGGCAAATTTATCGACCCAACGCCTGAGACGGTTATCCACGAGGAAAGTGTTCTTGTTCTGGCCGGTACGGTCGATCAATTTCGAACATATGACGAGTTGATGAGCATCTATCATGTTTCAGATCATCCGGTTGTGATTATCGGGGGAGGTCGAGTTGGGCGAGCTGCTTCGAAGAGCCTGGAAGATCGCGGAATCGATTATCGAATGATCGACAAAAACCCGGAACGTATTGAAGATGATGAACGACATATTTTGGGCGATGCAGCGGATATCAGCGTACTCTATCGTGCAGGCATTCAGGAAGCACACACCGCACTGATCACAACGCATGACGATGACGTCAATATCTACCTGACAATCTATTGCCGTCAACTTTCGCCCGAAATGCAGATCATCAGCCGGACAACTTATGAGAAGAACATCAACACCATGCATCGCGCCGGTGCCGATTTTGTGATGTCGTACGCCTCAATGGGTGCCAATTCATTTTTTAACATACTGGAGGGGCAGGATGCAATGGTACTGGCAGAGGGGCTCAATGTGTTCAATCATCGTGTCAACAAAAAATTAGCCGGAAAAGCATTGAAACAATGTAACATTCGAAATGAAACCGGGTGTACGGTAATTGCCATTAATTGCGAAGATGACAGCATGCAGGTTAACCCGGGACCGGATACCATTTTAGAACTCAACCGTGAAATTGTTCTGATCGGTTCTTTTGAAGGTGAAGTAGCTTTTAATGATAAGTACGAGCCTTAAAAATCTCGTTAACAGATCAGAAAAAAATTTGAGGAGAGTGTCCCCCTTCGTGGAGGCAATGGGGGATGAAAACAGCGTATATTAAGTTTAAAAATGTAGAATTAACCAATTCAACATTCATTTGTCATCTAACTGAAACACCCTGTTTATCCTTTCCCATTCAAAGAGGCTATGAGAAAATATAACAATAAGCATTGCAAACACTCGCGATTTGAGGCCACGAAGGTACAAGGACACTAAGTTTCACAACGATTATTATTCTGATTTTATTTTACTTTGTGAACCTTCGCGACTTTGCGTCTTCTTGGCAAAAAACAAATGGCTACTCTAGTTGACTATCTGTTTTCTCACAATCTCCAAAAGGGGACACTCTTCAATAAACTCTCACCCTAAATTAGTTACGCGGTCTTATCCTCATCAATTCTTCCAGTACCAGGGGGTGAATAACACGAGTACCGTAAACAGTTCCAGCCGGCCAATCATCATCAACATTAGAAGTACCCATTTCCCAAGAATCGGTACTTTTGCATAGTTATCCACCGGACCAAACTCTCCCCATGCCGGCCCGATATTCCCCAGGCTGGCTATACTCGCGCCCATTGCCGACATCATATCAAATCCCATCAGCGTCATTATGATAGCGCCGGCGGCAAAAACGATAAAATACATAACAAAAAAGCCAAGAATTGTTTTCAGAATTTTTGACTCAACCACCCGCTCCCCAATCCGGATTGGAAGTACAGCCTGAGGATGAATAATTTGCCGGAACTCCCTCCCAATATTTTTCATAATGATCATAAGCCTCATCATCTTTATACCGCCACCGGTCGATCCAGCACATCCGCCGGTAAAGAATAACAGAAAGAGCAGGAAGGAAGTGAATGGCATCCAGAGCATGTAATCGTCCGTGCCGAAGCCGGTGGTCGTCAGGATTGATACAACCTGGAAGGAACCATATTGAAGAGCTTTCCCGATCGAATAATCTTGTGTAATTAATAAACCCACCGTTATTGCTGCCATAAATAGGATCGTAAGTAGAACGTAAAAACGAAACTCACGATTTTGAAAAAAACTCTTTGAATCTCCCGTAAAAAGCCTGTAATGCAGAGCAAAGTTAATACCTGCAAGGAACATAAAAACCGTTATCACAATGTCGATATAGACGGAATCGAAAGCGGCAATCGAGGCGTTTTTTGTAGAAAATCCCCCCGTTGCCAGTGTGGCAAACGCATGGTTGATCGCCTCAAACCAATCCATGGAGGGATGAAGCCATAACAGGATAAACTCCCCGGCAGTCAGGCCCACGTAAATCGTCCAGAGCAGCATCGCCGTTTCCTGGATTCTGGGTGTGATTTTATCAGCCGTATTTCCTGAATATTCCGCTTGATAGAGCTGCATTCCCCCAATCCCCAATAGCGGAAGCAAAGCCAGCGTTAAAACAATAATTCCCATCCCGCCAAGCCAGTGGGAGAGTGACCGCCAGAAGAGGATGCTTTTATCCAGTGATTCAATATCCGGGTTTTGAATTCCACTCGCCGTAATACCTCCGAAAATAGTGGCACCGGTCGTTGTAAGCCCGCTCATGGACTCGAACACTGCATCGGTATATGATTCGAGTGAACCAGAAAGTGTAAACGGAAAAGCCCCGAAAATGGAGCCGAGAAACCAAATGAGAGCTACGATCATAAAAGCTTCCCGCATTCGCAGCTCATCCTTCGGCCTAAAAATATAGAAAAGGGTTCCGCCGATGAGCATAGTACCGCCCGCTGTGATCAAAAATGCACTCCAGGAGGATTCCTGGTAGATCAAAGCAATTAATAATGGAAGCAGCATTGCAACTCCAAGAAAGAAGAGAAGACCACCGAGGATGCCTGAAATCAACCGGAAATCAATCCGCGGCCGATTTACATTTTGAGTCATGAATTCAATCATCAGAAAAGTTTTTCTACTTGATTGATAGCATTCGGAAGGGCGAGAACAATTACGCGATCTCCTTTTTTGATGACGGAATCTCCGGTTGCAACTTCAGCTGAATCACCACTCAAAATTCCACCGATCACAATTCCTTCCGGGATGCCAATGGAATGAATGGGTTTGTCTGAGATATCACAATTTTTCCCGGCAACGACCTCCATTATTTCCGCTTTAATTCCCTGGAGCGCTTTTACCGTTAGCAGTTGTCCCTGGCGGATATGACGGTGAATTTCATCCGAAGCTGATGCTTTTACGTTTACAACAGCATCGATACCGATGGTTTGACTGAGGGGTATATACTGCGGTTTTGATACGAGGGCCACAGCCTTTTTTACCTCCAGGTGTTTCGACATCAAACAGGAGATAATATTCGATTCCTCATCTTCGGTTACCGATACAAACGCATCCATCTCCTGGATCCCTTCCACAACAAGCAAATTCGGGTCTGTCGGATCACCGTTCAAAACAAGGATATCACGCTGATTATTCGCAATTTCAGTTGCGATATCGGGATTGGGTTCGATCAGTTTAATCTCCCATTTCTGTTTGTCCTTTGAGAGCTTTCTGGCGAGCATACGGCCCACTTCATCGCCGCCTGCAATCATTATTCGGCGGAGGCTTACATCTTTGTGCCCCGTTGCTTCAACAATATCCCGGATATGTTCCACCTTTGTGATAATAAAAATGTGGTCCAGCGGCATGATCTGGTTGTTACCGCGCGGGATGATGGTCCGTCCCCGTCTTGATATGGCAACCACTCGAAATGGTATCTCTGAATAGGATTCGGCAAGATCTTCGAGCGTTGTGTTGATGATGTCGGAGTTTTTTTCAACCCGTAGTCCAACCAACTGTAATTGGCCGTCAGCCAGGGAAACAACATCCGTTGCAGAGGCTCTTTTAACCAGCTGATGGATCTCGTTAGCTGCACTCTCTTCGGGATGGATCAAAACGTCAATCCCCAACTCTGAAGGTGTAAGAGGTGAATCCGGGCGTGATAGTTCATTGTTTCGAACACGGGCGATCACTCGCTTAACGCCAAGCCGTTTAGCCATCATCGAAGCGATAATATTGACCTCATCTACGCTGGTAACGGCAACCATCAGGTCGGCGTCTTGTGCCCCGGCTTCAACAAGTACATTTGGAGATGTGGCATTGCCCTCTACTGTAAGCACATCCAGGTTTTCCAACACACGCTGCAGGCATTTTTTTCTCTCATCTATAACGGTAACATCGTGTTTTTCGATTGACAGAACCTTACTCAGTTCATATCCAACCTCACCCGCACCCGCGATAACTATTTTCAATGGTTTCCTCGTTTTTGAAAAGAATCATTCAAAGTTATCACTTATTCCATAGAAATTGAAAGGTTGTGTGAATATTGATTATTGAATATCCAATCTCGAATTTCGAAGGGCTCTGTAACTTCAACATTCGGTGTTCTCCCTGAGGGAGCCCTTGCGGGGATATTGGATACTCGACATTCATACCAGGTTTTTCTTCGCTGTTTGAATACTTTTTACAAAAACCGGCATAGGTTCATTTACCTCTGCAATACATACATTTGATTAAGGTAGTGAATCCTGGATCAGAAAAGTGTATGAATATCGAACACTGAACATCCAATCTCGAATTTCGAAGGATTCTGTCACTTCAACATTCGGTGTTCTCCCTGAGGGATCCCTTGCGGGGGATATTGGATATTCGACATTCATACAAGTTTTTATTTACGAATAGGTCCGTTCTTTCAGTCATCGGATGAGTTTATCAGCTTACAAAACATAATTCGAGCTTTTTACTCATCCGATAACTCATTTCGAATCCTTATTATTCAGCAATTGAAAAAGACAATAAGCAACCGAACGTTTCTCTCTATTTATAGATGAACAACATGAGTCACAGCGAAGAATCCCCTTGCAACGGCCCCATACTTGTTCGTGACATTCACCTGAATGACAGGGACAAGCCCCTTCTCTACGAATATTTACGTAGCAAATCCTCACACTCAGCTATCATAAAACCCGAATGTATCTCTACATCTGCTGAGCTTTTTTGAGCGATCTCTTCCGCCCGAATGTGGATCTGTTTCATGTAGGTTGAGATGATTGGTATATCACAACCAAAAACAACGGTTGATATTCCCGACCAGATGATGGCACTCATACACATGGGACAGGGTTCACAAGTTGTGTAAAGAGTAAATCCTGAGAGATCTTTCTTCTGAAGTTGATCTGAGAGCTTTCGTATGACTTCAATTTCGGCATGAGCTGTAGGATCGCTCTTCTGTGAGGTTTGATTGGCAGCCGCTGCAAATAGCTCATTTCCCATCGCCAGGGCTGCACCGAACGGCGTTTCATTTTTTTCGGCAACATGGATCGCCGCCTGCATAATTTCTTTGTTTGATTTTATACTCACCATTAATGACTGCTTGTGTTGCCGGGGCTGCTTGGAATTCGCACCTCTTGCCCCGGTTGTAAAATCCTATCCAGGTAGTTTGTATAGGTTTTATAGAGTAAAATTTCGCTTTGCAGGTTATAAGAAACACTATGATCACCCGGTGGGTAGATTCTCAAATCAACATCTTTCCCGGCAGTGGTGAAAGCCGTTATCATCTGCATCGTATTTTGAACGTGCACATTCTCATCCATTGACGAGTGTACAACCAACAAATCTCCTTTCAGATTTTTTGCATGGGCCATCACTGAGCTGTTGATATATCCATCTTCATTCTCTTCCAACAGTCCCATATATCGCTCCGTGTATATGGTATCGTAAAGACGCCAATCGGTTACCGGTGCCGCTACAATTCCAGCCTTAAAAACATCGGGGTGAAGTACCATCGTCAGCGCAGCCATGTAACCGCCGTAACTGTGTCCCCGGATTGCCATCCGATCCGCATCAATCCATTCATATTCAGAAGAGAGATATTTTGCTGTTTCAGCAAAATCTTCCGCTTCAAGCTCCCCGAGGTTTTTGTACACTGAATTTTCAAACTCCCATCCATACCCACCATTTCCGCGATTATTTACATTCGCAATCACATATCCCTGCTGAGCCAGGTATTGATACCAGGCTGTTGTGTCGAACTCATTCTGGACCCCCTGAGAGCCGGGTCCGCCATATACCATCATCACCATTGGGTATGATCGGTTTGGATTATAATCGGTTGGTTTTATGATAAATGCATCCAACTCCCTGCCATCTGAAGTAGTGACTTTAATCAATTCCCTCGGCGAGTATGCATATTGGTCTATATATCTTTTTACAGATTCATTATCCACAAAGGTTTCCAGCTTTTCTCCGCCATCTGCCGTGCTCCACAACTCAACCTGTGTCGGGGTGGTCGTATTCGACCATGTATCAATATAATACTTGCCATTAGAGCCCATACTGATGGAGTGCATCCCTTCCGAATCAGTGTATTTCTGTTTACCGGAGCCATCAAATCCAATTGAGTAGAGATGCCGCTCAAGCGGATTTTCCTCGGTTGATAAGTAATAAATGCGTTCCCGGTCGGTATTTACGGCGAGGATGTTCATTACCTCCCAATCTCCCTGCGTAACCTGGTTGATCAAATCTCCATCATAACTGTAGCGATAGAGATGTTTATATCCGTCACGGGTAGATAGCCACAAAAATTCCTCTTTGCCATCCGGGAATATAAAGTAACTTTCCAGGTCCGACCGGTGGTCATACACTTCAATCCACCCGTCCTCTGATGTTTCTTCCATCACATGTCGGCCTTCACCGGTGCTCACATCAAAAAATGTGAGGTCGACATGATTTTGCTGACGATTCATCTTTACAACCGCCAGTTCACCGGCATTGCTTGTCCATAAAATTCTTGGAATAAGTTCATCCTCTTCCGTTTCCGTAAGCCAGCTGTTTTCGCCGGACTCAATATCAATCACACCAATTCTAACACCGGGATTTTTCTCTCCAACTTTAGGATACGGAATGTCGGTATATTCGGGATACTGCCCTTCATAGGATGTAGATACAAAACGTTTTACATCTCGTTCGTCGGATTGCCAATACGCTATGTGCTGACTGTCGGGCGACCATTTCCAGGCTTGAACCAAGCTAAATTCCTCCTCATACACCCATCCAAACCGGCCATTGTAAAGATTTTTTTGTGAATCAAAAGTAAGTTGTGTTTCCTCTCCGCTATTTAAATCAAACAGAAACATCTCTCCGTTGCGATGGTACGCAACTTTTTCCCCGTCCGGGGATAACTTTGCCGTAAATGCATCTTCAACGAGCAAACTCAGCCTGTCATCCTCCAGCGAATAGTAGTAATAATTGGCAATTCCAGAATGGCGGTAGATCGGGGTAAAATCAGACTGAAATACCAAGTATTGAAAATTATTCGACCACTGAAACGATTTAAAACTAAACGGTTCTCCTGTTCCGGGGAATGTATAGTTGGTATTTCTGAATATTAGCTCATCTTCTCCGTTTGCAGGATTGTACACTCGAATCTCGTTGCTTCTTTCTGATTGATTGTATTGCATATAAGAGTAGCGATCTCCACCATCTATCCATGTTACATTCTGTGGGCCACTGTTCCCTGATAACTGGCTCGATGAAAAAAGGGCGTGTTCAACATTTTGATATTCCTGTTGAGCATGAGACTGGCCGGGTATAAACACCCAATGAATGAAGAAAAGAAAGAGAACAAAAAATGAGCACTTCGAATAATCAAATAAATTTGTAAGCATATTTATTTACTTCAATAGAGATTTTAAACCAATAGTCAACGACACGATCTGTGGTTTCTTACATTAGATAAGATAGGCAATCCTCAAAAAACTTTGATACCGGGTTTAAAGATCCTTTTGAGATAATTAATCTTCATTTGCCTTTTTTCAACAATCTAAGGCCATTCAGAACTACCAACAGCGTACTTCCTTCGTGACCAATAACACCAATAGTAAGTGGAAGTTCAATCGTAAAAACACAGACCAAGAGAAAGAGAATAACCGACAAACTGAACGCGATATTTTGCCAAACAACTTTTTTAGCCTTTCGTGACAGCCAGAGCAAATAGGGCAGTTTTGTAAGATCATCGCCCATTAAAACAATATCGGCCGTTTCGAGTGCCACATCTGTTCCGGCTGCTCCCATAGCTATTCCGATATCACTTACAGCCAGCGCCGGTGCATCATTCACACCATCTCCAACCATCGCTACAACACCCTTTTCACGAAGCTTTTTAATGATATCAACTTTTTTCTCCGGTAAAAGTTCAGCATATACATGACTGATATTCAATTCTGCCGCAACAGATTTTGCTACACCTTTATTATCCCCCGTCAGCATAACAATCTGTTTTATTCCTAGAGATTGCAATTTCGAAACAACTATTTTTGCGTCCTCCCGAACTTTATCAGCAAGAGCAATGACGCCCAGCGCAATCTCATCCTGAACAACAAAAACAACAGTTTTACCCTGTTCTCTCAGGAAATCAGCTTTTTCTGAAATCATTGGATTCCATTTTTCAAGCTGCTTATTGAACATTTGAGAATTTCCTACAGAAACGTGGTGTCCATTCAATTTTCCCTCAACCCCCTGCCCCGGAGTAGATTGCATGTCATCAACACGGGTCAGATCAACATGAAGTTCTTCAGCTTTTTTAACAATAGCGTGAGCCAGGTGATGTTCTGAATGATATTCGCAACCGGCTGCGATAGCCAACATCTCTAAAACTTCGGATCCATCCTCTGAAAATTTCTCGTTATCCCGATCAAAAGATATCAAATCTGTGACCTCAGGCTCTCCCTTTGTAAGCGTGCCCGTCTTATCAAATGCAATCGTATCGATATCAACGGCATGCTCCACGTATGCGCCCCCTTTGAACAGAACACCATTTTTTGCACCGTTGGCAATTGCGGAGATAATAGATGCCGGTGTGCTAATGATTAATGCACACGGCGATGCCACCACCAAAACCGTCATCGCCCGGTAGAATGTGGGATCAAAATCCTGACCAAACACTCCCCAGGGAATAAAGATCAGCAAGATAACAGAAACTACAACTGCCAGTGCATATCGGGGTTCAAACGTATCCAGGAATCGTTGAGTCTGAGCTTTAGATTTCTGTGCCTCCTCCACCAATTGGATAATTTTAGCAACTGTGGTATCACTTGCCCGCCGGGTTACTTCGATCTCAATAACCCCATTTTCATTGAGCGTAGCTGCAAACACCGATTCCCCGATTCCTTTAGATACAGGCATACTTTCACCCGTAATGGTTGCTTCGTTAACGGAGGTCTGTCCTTTTACAATTTTACCATCGATGGGAATATGCTCTCCCGGTTTTACGATCACTACCTGGCCAACTTCAAGTTCTTCAATCGGAACTAATTTTTCGGAACCATCCTCCATTTTCAGTAATCCCTCGGATGGACGTAACTTTAACAGGGAATGGATTGCGTTTCGGCTTTTTCCGAGGGCATACGTTTCCAGTGCACCGCTCAGTGAAAAAAGAAACAACAGTGTAGCACCTTCAATCCACTGGTCAATGACTGCAGCTCCAAGAGCTGCAAAAATCATCAGAAAGTCGATGTTTAGCTGAAATTGTCTCAGGTGCTTAATGGTCTCAACAAAACCGCTGTATCCACCGGTAAGATATGAGAGAATGTAAAAAGTAACGGATACTTCATTCGGCCATAAAAAAAGATGTTCACTGACAATACCGGCCAGCAAAAAAACTGCACAGAGTACTGTAAGCCAAATTTGCAGCTTCCCGCCCGTTTCTTGTTGGGACATAGTTTGCCCTCTCCATCAAACCGTTTCTATTCCAGGATTTCCGGACGATCCACCCATGCTGTAGTATCCTCAACAAGGGCAACGGCTTTCTCCTTTGAGGATGCTTCCGAGTAAATTCGTAATACCGGTTCCGTGCCCGATTGCCTGACTAAAAGCCAGGATCCATCGTTAAGGTAATGCTTAATACCGTCCTTCATATCCCAATCTACCACTTTTTGGCCTGCAATTTCTCGCAATTTCTTCTCACGGCAATATTCGATCATCCCTATCTTTTTTTGATCTTCCGTATGGATATCATTTCTGTGCGTTTCGTGCAAACCATATTCATCAAACAGATCCGTAACAAGCTCACTCAAAGATTTGCCGGATTTTACCATCATCTCTGTGATTAATAGCCCGATATAGATTCCATCTCTCTCCGGCAGATGCCCCTTCACAGCCAGGCCACCCGATTCCTCCCCGCCCACCAAAACATCTTCCGCTACAATTTTTTCTGCGATATATTTAAATCCAATGGGAGTTACATCCAGTTGCAAGCCGTATTTATCCGCCTGTTTATCAAGCATGGTGGTTGTAGATACGGTTTTAACAATTTTACCGGTCATCTTTTTCTCATCAACCAAATACTTCACCAAAAGGCTTAAAAGCTGATGGGAATTCACAAATTTCCCGTTTTCATCAACCATACCGATCCGGTCGGCATCGCCGTCATTCGCGATCCCCACCGAACAATCGTTTTGAACGACAAACCCTGAAAGTTCATCTACATTTTTCCCCATCGGTTCCGGTGCTATACCTCCAAACGAGGGATTGATCTCGCCGTGAATTTCCAATACCTGATCATCCAATAACTGTTTCAAAATGGTTCTTCCGGACCCATACATCGGATCATGCGCAATCTTTATCCCACTTTTCCGAATCGAGTCCAGGTCGATCGATTGACGAATCAGGGACAAGTATCCTTCAGAAAAATTCATCTCCCGGATCAATCCACTTTTCACTAAAAAATCGTACGATTTGGTATCCAGTGATTCATCATAAAGATCCAACCTAAATTCAATTCCCGCTATCTGATCCGGCCCTGCCGATCCCCCGTAAAGCGCCTTGATCTTGTAGCCGTTGTATTCGGGTGGATTGTGGCTTGCCGTTATGACGACTCCCACCGCTTGAAAATGCTTTGCAGCCCAGCTAATTGCAGGAGTTGGGGTGATACGATCTGCAATTCGAACCGGAATCTGCATGGCCGCAAACATTTTAGCAGCATGTTTGGCAAACCGCTCACTGAGAAACCGGGCGTCATACCCAATCACCACGCCGTTTTCCGTGACTTCCTCATCTACAATCCATCTCGCAACAGCCTGGGTAACAATCCCTACATTTTTAAACGTGTAATTTTCAGCGATTACCGCTCTCCATCCGTCGGTACCGAATCTGATCTTTTTCAAATTTTTCACCAATTCTTCAACTATAATTATTTTCTTATTGGTTTCGAAAAAGTACAATGCCTTTTAACAAAAATCTATGATTAGTTCGGATATGCAACGATTAGAAGAATAGACTTGTTGAATTTTTTGATTTAATACGTCCACCTGTCGATCTGATCAATGATAAATCAATAAATAATCATGAAATCCAAAATACAAACGATCATCGTTCTCCTTTTCAGCCTGGTTTTATTTTATTCAACTTCACTTCAAGCTCAGGAACCTCTTGGTGACCGTATGAAGGAGAAATTAAAATCAGAAGAGTTTAATGTAACTTTTCTATTACAGACTTTCGGAAACGTAACATTTACAGACAGGAATTTTAATAGTGGAAATGGCTACGAGCTTGATGCAAACCGCCTGGGGTTCCGGGGTGTTTTGGATGGTAAATTTAGTTATCGATTCCAACTTGAATATACAGATGCACCAAGTATTCTAGACGCCCGTATGGGATATCATTTTTCAGATAATTTTGAAATGCAGGTCGGTTCATTCAAACCCCGCTTAAGTGCAGATCTTGATCCCAACCCCGGCATCACCGACTTTATTGACAGGGCTCGTATTACAGGTGCCATGATGAACAACAGGGAAATTGGCATCACATTTCTGGGCGAAAATGATGGATTTAACTACGCCTTTGGAATGTACAATGGAAACCGGCTGCAGAACGAAAATGATGGCAGGTTTCTTTATACAGGACGTCTTTCCTATACATTTGGCAATGAAGGCAATTCACTCGAACTTGGACTTAACGGGGCTTTTAATCAAACAAAGATGGAACGAGTGGGAAAGAGCGGCCTAACCTCAATGGGTGACCGTGAACTATTCGGTATCTATGCTGAATTTAACCGCGATCCGCTCTTTGGCACCGTTGAGTATTTACAGACTACCTTTGATGCTCAAGAACTTCAAGCTGAAGAAACAATATCCGGCTTCTATGCTACTCTCGGAACAAATCTCTCTGAGAGAGATCAACTCATAGCCCGATGGGATCATTTAGAGTATAACCTCTTAGAGCGCAACTCCGAGCTGCTTATTTTGGCCTGGAAACGAAAAATCACGAGCCTTTTCAGCATTCATATAAATGCACTTGCTCTGATGGATAGTGAAGAGTACGATGGAGAAAATCAATTTGGTTTGAAAGCCAATTTCCAGTTCCAGTTTTGATACCCGTCTCCTACCACCGCCAAGGCTATGGAAAACAGGTATCAATCCCCTTCCCTATTCCGCTAAAAAACGGAATAATGAAGGGGATGGTCTTTACTTGTTATCTGTCCAATAACAGTAGACAATAACCCCTATAAATTATAATAAATCTACAAATTTCAATGGGGTTTTTAAGTGGAAATTAAAAAATCGGTATGTATTGTGTTTATCTCGTGTACGGGGTAACTCATATGACAATAATCTTGTATCTCGGTTTGAAAGCTCGTAATTTTAGGGTCTTTCGATTGATTGAAGATCAATCGCTGCCCATCCATAAACGGGCCCGTAGCTCAGCCGGTTAGAGCAGTCGACTCATAATCGATTGGTCGGGGGTTCAAGTCCCTCCGGGCCCACTTTTTTCTCCCTCCCAAAATTTCCCGAATAATCGCCCTTAAAACCGTTTAAACGTACATTTTTTGGCGTTTTTCTAATTCCATCAAAAAAAGTTCAAGTGAATCATTTTCATTTTTAAACACGAATTACGTAATTAGTGGGTACACCAGTGGGTACAAAATTGAGGTTAGTTAACACTTTTCACCCACGATTTTGTGAGTTATTTGGGACTTTTTAAACCCCCTTTAGCAGGTGCAAATGTTCCACACTCTCATACCCAATTGGAATTTTGAACTTTATGCAGGGTAGCTTGAATTAAAAATTCTGAATTTTGGGCCGGAAAGTCCCCCTTTGAAGGGTGAATGTGAGCATGACGAATGTCGTGTGAACTCGGGGGATGTACACCCCTCCGCTTAAAGGCGTCCCGACGGTTCGGGACCCTCAAGGGGAGACTATTTTTACAAATTCTTAATTCGAACTCAAATAAACTACGTTATTTATGGCCAGTCTTAAGAAAAGAGGTGATATCTATTACATCCGTTTCTTTAGAAAAATAAATGGAAAGAGAGAGCGGAAAGCATTCAGTTTAGGAACGACAATTAAAAGGGAAGCCGAGAAGCTGCGGATCGAATTTGAAGACAAACATATTCGTGGGGAGATCGATCCCTTCAACGGCTGGACGCCTCAAAAAGAAGCAGAAAAGAAGAGGGAGAAACTAAAGGGCAAATATGTTCCCCTGCACAAAGCGGCAGATCAATTCATTGAACAACGAAGCCAGGCAAACGCAACTACCAAGAAAAATTACCGCAAGCATCTGGATATGTTAATGAAGAAGCTGGGAAAAACTATGCCTGTAACTAAAATTTATGAATCGGATATCCGAGAGTTTTGCTTTCGGTCTGATTTAGCTCCCGCAACTCAGGCCAGTTATTTGCGCCATCTGAAAGTGTTTTTCAGTTGGCTTCATGAAAAGGATATTTTAAAAGAAGATATTACCTCAAATATCAAGCCTCCGCGAATTCCACAGAAAATTTCGCAAAAAACGATTTCAAGAAAGCAATTGGATGAAGTGTTTAAAGCGTTTGATAAATTTTATAAGATCCAGGAGAAAAAAGGATCGGTCACCAAACCTCATCAAAAACGGTTGTGGTTTAAACCGATGATCAATACTATCTATTATTGCGGACTCAGGGCAAAGGAAGCGGTGAATCTACAATGGACTGATATAGATTTGACTGGAAATCCAAATGATCCTGAGGACTTTGGTCGTATATACATTACAAACAGGGATGATAACACGACAAAATCCGGTAAGGAGCGTGTAATTCCGATCCGTAAACCGCTAAAACCGTGGCTCGAACAATGGTATAAAGACCAGGGAGAACCGAGTGACGGTTATGTATTTCCCAGCTCAACAGGGCTGAATCGATATCATGGAATGAGTCCCGGATCACTGTCTAAATCCTTCAAGAAATTTGTGAAGAAGGCCTCCAAGGTCCCAAATACCGTAACGCTGCATGGATTAAGACATTCCTGCGCAACGGACCTGCTGAGAAAAGGAGTTCCCATCCATATCGTCCAAAAAATAATGGGACACTCATCTGTTCACGTAACTCAAATTTATGAGCACCTGGACCAAAACGATATTACGAACGCGATTAAAGGAATCGAATAAATGGAGAAGAATGACCTAAAGAAATTAGTACTCGACCTCATCTGCTCAAGCAAAGTTGAAAGTGGCTTTGTGAACGGTCGACCGTCTTATAAGAAAGCCGCTATGATTTATGCAGAGCTGGATAATGACATTGAGGATCTCAAATATCAATATTTATCGGATTACGATGGCTTCGGGAAAGAGCAAGTTGAAGAGCTGGAAAAAAATAAAAAACGATTGATCAAGATCATTGAAAAAAATCTCAAGGTGTTGGATGACTATAAACCCATGATTGAAAACCATAGCCGCAAAGAGATATCACTTTCGGAAATATCCTCTGAAAAGCTTAAAAATTTCTGTATTTCATTTAATCGTTCTACAGCAAGGAGCAATTTAAACATAGTTCGATTCATCAATTGTGAACCTAACGTTGTTGCACCGCTTAATGCTCCACTAAACAAGATTGGAAAGGCTCATATAAAATTGAATATCATTGAGACCGTAATTGAAGATATTGAGCTTGAAGGTAGCTTTAGTTTAAAACAAGAGTTCGATACAGTTCCGGATGCTTGCCGTTATTATGAAAAAGAGCTAGGAGAAGAGATCACTAGGGATAGGTTGAAGTCTCAAATAAAAAAATTTGCAGTTTTTTATGAAAATGGAGAGAAAGTAGAGTGGAGTACTATTAATGGGAGAATCAATACATGGGTACATGATGAAGGGAAAAAACCCAATAAACAGAAAATCCCGCACAAGTAAATTTCATGTTTTTTAGCCGTCTATAGTTTGTTGCCATTCTTCTATAAGATAAGACACTTTTCTATTCCAAAAACCAGATTTTCTATAACTTACTATAGACTTTTATGTTCTAATAGACTGTTAATTTTGAATTTACGGGGATATAATTAATGAAATGAAATCATTAATGAAACCCCATACAAATGAGTGAAGAAAAATTAACCAGAATCGAAAAAAAGTTGGACCTCCTTCTGAACTCCAACAAACATCGTATCAATGAGAAAAAGTATATCACGGCCAGAGAGGTAGAAGACCTCACCGGGCTGAATCATCGTACCATCCTGAATCGCTCTAATCTGGACGATCAAAATCCCCGTTACATTCCTTCCATTCAATTTGGGGGAAGCCGACGGAAATATTTTGAGCGGAAGGTGATCGAACGAATTTTTCATTTAAGCTAATTTTGGGAGGTACTGCAATTATGAATGGCTTAGATGAAAGAATACCGTTTACAAAAGTTCCGAACAGAATCCTTGATGAAGTGATCAGCAAACTGTCGGGCAGTGAGTTTAAAATTTTAATGACAATCTGCCGGTCAACATTTGGGTTTCACAAAAAACGGGATAAAATCTCGATTAGTCAGATGGTTGATGCTACCGGATTAGCCAAGAGTACAGTTATTGACGCATTGCATAAATTGACTCAAAAGAAAATCATCAAAAAGAATGAGGAAGTAATACCACATGAGTACCTGGTCGTAGAATCGAACCAGCAAAATTTGGACGGTCCGAAAAAACAACCCGATTCGGTCCGAAAATCAAACCAACCATTGGTTCGAAAACCGGACACACAAAAGAAACCTTCCAAAGAAAAGAAAGATACTACTATTAGTAGTAGTGAATTTTCTGAAAAATTGATTCGTATCGCAGAGTACTGGAACAACTTGTTCTATTTTAAAATTTTAAATCATCATTCCGATCTGCTCGACGATATTGAGAAATCTTTACATGAATTTTCAGAAAAAGAGCTTAAAAAAGCGATGACCAACCGTTCAGGAGCCAAATTTTATGAAAATCGCTATGCACTCAAGCATAACCCAAAGTGTTTCTTCCCCTATCCGGACACTATTCGAGCCGATCTACACCGAACTCCGGCAGATCTGTTTGAATATGAACAGATGATAGACAGAGTCACCGGCGGCCAAAATGAACAATCTGATTTTGAGATGGTTTCTGATATCAAAGACGACCAAGGTAGGGCGATGTGGAAGCTTAAATCATAATAAATAAGTTCAATTTTCTGAAAATCACTACGATATTATTTGATTTTCAAATTTTTAAGCATCTAACCGCTGTGAAAACCAACAAATTATTAAATAGAATAATCCGAAAATCGATGAAAAGTTGAAAAATGCACGATGACACAACTGTGATTTTAAACATATACTCCCGCATGACAGGTTTGATTTTCAAAAAATTGGACTCAGTTGGACACTTTTACAAAACTATCACTCAAAAACATGAATATTGAATGGTTATCAGTAGTATCGGCTTTTTTAATTTTCATCCCTGTATTCTTAAAAATTAGATTATTGATGCTACAAAGTAATGTTGGTCACTGAACACTTCTGAAAACCAGAAAAATGCTCTACAATCAGCAGTTTGGCGTCAATTTTATAAATATTGGTATTCAAATTGCTTGAGCTGCGTAATCCCAAATACAAACATCCACCATTTTTATAAAAATCGAATTAGAAATGGTGATTTTTAAAATTTTATCGAGGCATTTAAGAGTGAATAGCAGCTCATATAGATATCCAAAAAATTAGATAATTAACTTTTTAGGTTTTATAACGGATAAGAATTACAGCTTTTTGTGCGAGTTAGTGGTCCATTGGCTACTAAAAGGACCAAAAAGTTGAAAATTAAATACTCTTTTTCTCTTGTATTGATTCGCGGATCCACACCATAAATACGACGATTATGTTAATTTCTATTCCCGGCTTAAATTCAAAAATTTGCCGATTTTTATATCAAAATTGGTCAATTTTTTAATTTTTACCTCTTCTCATCTATTCTCTCACTGTGGGTATCCGAACTCAATGGTTGGTAAAAAGCAGAAAATTCAAGGAAAATCTACTAACTACAGCTTTTCAAATATTAAAATAATCGTCGATTGATGATCTATACCAATGTCGAATAAACAGATTTTTTAAATTTGAAGCGAATATCTGAAAAACCTAAAGGGTCATATCAGGTATTTTAAAACAGTCTCGTCCAATAATCTATTTTTTAAATTATTAAAAAATCAAAATCCTGAAAATGGTTTAAAAATCGGACCATCGCTTTTCTTTTCACTCTTGTTTTTCCCATATCAAAATAACATCTCTCATACCCGATCAGGTATATTTTTCTGAAAATCCATGAATTTTTACCCGAACGGTTATAGGAATCAACGATTTTACCCTAAATAGTAGGCTACTTTTAATAGGAAGGATAATTTCAAAATTATGCATTTTCTATATCTGAATAAAGGTCATCAAGAGAATCACTAACGATAGAAAAACCGTATTTACCGATCATTTCTATGAATGCTCTTTTGGTCAGCCCGATCAGTTGTGCGGCTTGTCCCAGTGTCAGCTTTCCGCGTTCATATAATTTTCCGGCTAAAAGCATCTTCGCTTCAACTTCATTGAAGTCCACAGAATCCGGTATGTCAAGTCTTAGTGTCTTCAAAATTCAACCTTTTCATTTCTAAAGATACAATAGTATTCCTACTCTTCTTTTTCAATTATGAAACGAATGGCATGAACTTTCATTGAAATTCTGTGGAAATCTTACGCAAATTAGCCCATACTCCGCAAAAAAAGCTTTTCGCAAATCTCCTCAATTACATAAACTGCCATTGCTAAGACTAAGCTTGGAGAAACAACAGCTACATGGCCGATCAGGAACAGTGTTTAAAGTATGTGGAAAACTGTTTTCACTTTTCAGACTATTTTTTGAGTGAGAGGCTGGATCAAAAAAAGTAGTGGAAGGAGGATATTTTCGCGCCATTTCAGAAAATTCTGAAAATCTACTCCGAAAAGAGGGAAGCTCTACCCTCCTATTATTTATGAAACGCAAACAGAAGAGGAGTTAATACAGTGGGATGATATGATCTGAATGATTACATGAATAGACTTTATCAAGTAATGTCGTTAGGCTTTCCAACTCAAGATAGAATGTCAGGATTTTAAATTTTTGCGGTTAATTCGATGCATTCCGCGAAATTCATTCTTTTCTCAGCTTAATAACAGAAACCTTTCATTAATATAGACCAAAGCAAGAGTGCTTCAAGAACAAACAGACCGCGCAGATTGCGGCTACTGTCGAATGGTCGCAGATCATCCGGTTCATTTCTAAAGAATGAGTTCGAAAGTCTGATTCATCGCATTTCGCGCAGAATGAGGGAATAGCCGCAAAAAACAGTAAATCTGATTCATGTATTCAGCCTATTCGATGGAAGGGATTGCCAATTCGTCTTTTAAAGCAAAATCTTTTAATTCAGAAGAATAGATAATCATTCTGACCCTATTTTCGCCTAAATTGAACCGTTACCCGCAAAAACAGCGAAATGATGAGTTATCAATCAATTGACTGGAAGGAGTTTATAGAGAGAATTGTCCTATTTCAACTAAAATCGAGCATGCATCCCAATCAAATTCACCAATAAAATCTATGAATGCACTTAAACATAGTGATTTGCGGTTATTTTGCTATTCCACCGCAAAATGCAAGTAATTCCATGCCGTGAGACTCAGATTCTTTCTATTTCTATCAGTGGGTTTCAGTGGAGGTGTATTCAATGTCTAAATGAAGGGCTTCAAGAGAATCACTAAACAATAGAAAGGCCATATGTTGCGCTCATTTCTATGAATACTTTTTTACTTCACTTCTCATAATTACCCTTTGTACTTCATCCCTGATTTTGTTAGGATTGAAACACTTATTTAAAGCAATTAACCAACCAAACTGAATGGCTAAAAAGAAGGGTACAAAAGAAGAACCTCTCGAAAAACAACTCTGGAAAACAGCAGATAAGCTCAGGAAAAATATTGATGCGGCGGAGTACAAGCATATTGTATTAGGACTCATCTTTCTGAAATACATTTCTGACGCCTTTGAGGAACTGCACTCCAAGCTAAAGAAAGGAGAAGGAGAATATGCCGGAGCCGATCCTGAAGACAAAGACGAGTACAAAGCAGAGAATATTTTCTTCGTTCCGCCATCCGCACGTTGGTCCTATTTAAAAACACACGCCAAGCAGACTACCATTGGCAAAACTGTAGATGATGCTATGGATGCTATAGAAAGTGAGAATGCCTCTCTTAAAGGTGTGCTTCCTATGGTGTATGCCAAACGAAATCTGGATGCTACAGTTCTGGGTGGATTGATTGATGAAATCAGCAAAATTGATTTAAAAGAAGACAAGAAAGGCTCGACCGATGTGTTAGGGAAAGTCTTCGAATACTTTTTGGGTGAGTTTGCCCTTGCGGAAGGAAAAAAAGGCGGACAGTTCTATACACCACGTAGTGTGGTTCAGTTGTTGGTTGAAATGCTGGAACCGTATAAAGGAAGGGTATTTGATCCCTGCTGTGGTTCCGGTGGAATGTTTGTGCAGTCCGAGAAGTTCGTAGAAAGCCACCAGGGGAATGTACAAGATATTTCCATTTACGGGCAGGAAAGTAATTTAACGACCTGGCGCTTGTGTAAGATGAACCTGGCCATCCGTGGGATTGACAGTTCTCAGGTGAAATGGAACAGCGAAGGTTCTTTTTTGAATGATGCTCATAAGGATTTGAAGGCTGATTATATTATTGCCAATCCTCCTTTTAATGTAAGCGACTGGAGCGGAGATTTACTTCGGAAAGACGGCCGCTGGAAGTATGGAGTACCACCTTCCGGTAATGCTAACTTTGCCTGGATGCAGCATTTCATTTACCACCTCTCACCCAGCGGGCAGGCCGGGGTTGTATTGGCTAAAGGGGCTTTAACTTCCAAAACTTCTGGTGAAGGGGAAATACGCAAAGCCCTGGTAGAAGCCGGACTCATAGATTGTATTGTAAATCTACCGGCTAAGTTATTCCTGAATACCCAAATTCCCGCTGCACTTTGGTTTATGAGTCGTGACCGAAGCAACCATAAATTCAGAGACCGTCGGGATGAAATCTTATTCATTGACGCCCGCAACCTTGGCCATCTCATTAACCGCCGAACCCGTGTATTGTCTGAGGAAGATATTTCCCAAATAGCGGACACTTACCACAACTGGCGGAATGAAGAGGGCGACTATGAAGATGTAGCCGGTTTCTGCAAGGCCGCCCCCATTGATCGAGTAGAAGAACTGGATTATGTATTAACACCCGGCCGCTATGTGGGGCTGCCTGACGAAGAAGATGACTTTGACTTTGAAGAGCGGTTTAAATCTCTGAAAACAGAGTTTAAGGAGCAGTTGAAAGAAGAAGAAAAGCTGAATGAACAGATTTTAGCGAATTTGGAAAAAATTCAAATCAATGAGTGAAGAACAGATGGAGCTTTTTCAATTATTGGAAACTGCTGTTAATAAGGTTTATCAAGAAGAAAGACCCCTCTTACAATATGAAGATGAAGGTCGGATTGGCTTGGAGCAGGCTTTTGTATTTCGGACAGGCATATACCTTCAACAACTAATTTTGGATACGGAATATGCAAATCTTGATGTAGACTCAGAGTACAATAAAAACCATAATGGTTTTAAAGTCACCGCTAATCATCCTAAGGGTATTCGACCTGATTTATTATTACATGAAAGAAATACTCACACAAATAATAAACTGGCTGTTGAGTTTAAAGGGGTATGGACATCCAAAGCTGAATGGAAAAAGGATACTGAGAAATTGAAAGATATTACTTGTGATGAGTATGATTACACATTGGGAGTATTTGTTCTTATTGGTAATGAGGATGCTAGAAACCAGATTTTTTTTCTGATGGAGGAGAAGTAAAATATGAGTGAGTGGAAGGAAAATGTATTGGCTGATATTGCAGAACTTAAAAAAAATAGCTGGAAAGTAGGAGATGAAGTTTTACCATATATTGGCTTGCAACATATTGAAGAGAATAAACTCCGTTTAAATAGCATTGGAAGTTCAGAAGAGATCAATAGCAATAAATACAGATTTAAAGCTGGAGATACACTTTTCGGGAAACTACGGCCATATTTTCGCAAGGTAGTAAAACCTGATTTTGATGGTATATGTTCCACTGATATCTGGGTTGTTCATCCTAAAGATGGAGTGGATGCAGATTTTCTTTTTTACTTTTTTGCAAATGAGGAGTTGGTAAATCTTTCTTATGCGTCATCAAGTGGGACACGAATGCCTAGAGCAGATTGGGATTTTTTAAAAGAAACAAAATGGCCTCTTCCATCCCCACCCGAACAAGAAGCCATTGCCTCTGTACTCAGTTGTTTGGATGAAAAAATAGATTTGCTCCACCGCCAGAACCAAACTTTGGAAGCTATGGCGGAAACTCTCTTCCGGCAGTGGTTTGTGGAAGAAGTAGATGAGGGTTGGGAGGAAGAACCATTGAGTGATATCGCGGAATTTCTTAATGGAAAGGCTTGCCAAAAATATCCACCAAAAAACCCTGTAGAAAAACTTCCTGTATTAAAAATTAAAGAATTAAAAAATGGCATAACAGATAGTTCGGATTGGGCAAGTACCGAGGTAGGAGATGATTATATCGTAGAAAACGGAGACGTGATATTTTCGTGGTCTGCCAGTTTGTTGGTTAAAATCTGGGATGGAGAAAGGTGTATTCTTAACCAGCACCTTTTTAAGGTGACTTCAGAGAGGTTTCCTAAGTGGTTTTATTATCTATGGTCTAAGTATCATTTAGATAGGTTTCAGGCGATTGCCAGAGCTCAAGCTACAACTATGGGGCATATCAGAAGAAAAGATTTAGATGAGGCTATGGTATTATATACGGAAGAAATAATTGAAGAAAAGGATGAGATCTTTGCTCCAATTATTTCAAAAATTGTATCAAACAACCAACAAATTGCCAAATTGGAAGAATTAAGAGATGCGTTACTTCCTAAACTAATGAGTGGGAAAATTCGGGTGAAGTAAGATGGATGTTTTATTCATAGATACCAATGCAATAAGAAACGATGGAGTAAACTCTTTTTTTGGCAATATTGAAGAGTTGGAACGAATTCAGTCTCATGTGCAAATTGCCATTCCAAAAATTGTTATTGAAGAGATTAAAGTACAAAAGAGAAGTCAACTCGTAGCTGATTTAAGTCGATTTAAAGGGAATTACTTTACCGGGGCATTGGAGATAGATACAAGTGAATACCTGGAAGAAATGCTGGAACAAAAGATTAACCAGCTTTATGAAGAATGCTTGGATGAGCTTGAACATATTGAATTGGATTTTGATCTAACTCAATACTTCGATGATATGACGGAGAGGGCAATTCATAATAACGCTCCATTCAATAAAAAAAATGATAAGGGATATAAGGACTCTTTAATTTTTTATACAGTCATTGAATACATACAACAAAACCCAAATGATGAAATATTTGTCCTAACTAATGATTCAAGATTGGAAGAGGCATTTTCTAAGCAAGAAGGGGTAAATGTAATAGGGGAAGTGGATGAATATTATGAATATAGAAAAGGGTACTTTTCAGATGAGTATTTTATTGGCCGTCTCAGAGAAGACTTGGGAGTAGATGAAGGCTTATCCATTGAAATTCTGGATGCCAATATTAATGAAGATGACGATTGGATTGTATCCGTAGAAATTGACGGTGCCGAACATACCTTAGTTGTTGATTTCTATTCAAAGGAAATCATTGAACATGATTATTAAAAAGACATATTCATATTATATTGACTAATGAATAGCTAATCGAAATCAAATTTATCAACCATACAAAATGACATATGGAGATTAGTTTAAAAACAACGGATGAAAGAGAAATTGATCTCAGAGTAATTGAAGGGGCTGAGACAGAAGCAGGTCAGGGTTATAAACTTGTTGATCCATTGAATGGTAAATCATTTCTGGAGCTTTTGTTCAATGAAGAAGGGTATAAAATAATAGAATCTGATCCCGCAATAGATATTGCTGATCCTTCATTGGACCAAATATTAACGGAATTATTAGTTGAATTATCACCAGACGAGTCATCTATCGGTTCTGAAAACAGTGAAACAGATGATGAGTTTGAAGAGGAAAGACCATACGATCCTGAGAAGATTAGGGTAGAACCCAAACAATTTTCCCTGCGACAAATCTATGACATGATTAAACAGGATGACATAGATCTAACACCAGATTTTCAAAGACATTTGGTGTGGGATAATAAAAGAAAGTCCAGATTAATCGAATCAATACTGCTACGTATACCACTACCGATGTTTTACTTTGCTCAGGATGAAGATGGATATATTTCGGTAGTAGATGGCCTTCAGCGGCTTAGTACTATTAAAGAGTTTATGGATAATAAACTTCGTCTCAGAGATTTGGAGTATCTCGAAGATAAATGCGGGGGTAAGTACTATAATCATGAATCCCGACCATCAATTGATCAAAAATACTTCAGATGGTTTAATATGACGCAAATCACAGTAAACGTTATTGATCCTTCTTCACCTACTAAACTCAAATACGACGTATTCAGAAGAATTAACACAGGAGGTAAGCCATTAAACAATCAGGAAATTAGAAACTGTTTGGCTGGTAAGAGCCTGAGAAAACTACTCCATGAAATGGTGAATCTGGATTCATTTAAATTGGCAACAGGAGGAAGTGTTAAAGACGTGAGAATGGAAGCACAGGAGCTTGCATTGCGGTTTATTTTATTTCATAAAAAGTATACGTCAGATCCCTCATTAAGTAGTTATACTGGAAATATAAACAGTGAGCTTAATAGTCTGACTGAAGAGTTAAGTAAAAAGGGTGTAGAACTGGATCACTACGTTCCGCTCTTCGATCAGTCTATGAAGAATGCGTTTTATTTATTTGGTAAATATTCTTTTAGAAAAAATTTATTAGAGCATTTAAAACCGAGTGCTAGAAGGCAGTTAATTAACAAAGCTCTGTTTGTGAGTTGGTCCGTATTACTTAGTCAGTATGATATTGATCAAGCCAAACAGAATCCTCGGGGAAGTTTGGTAGAACCACTTGCCGAAAAAATTACGAACGATGAGGAGCTATATAGTTACTTAACATACGGTACAAATGCTAAGGCAAATACTCAGGCAGCTTTTGCAGCTGCAGAAGAATTAATATCAACCTTGGAATTATGAATGCTAAACTGCATATAAAAGGATTCAAGTGTTTTAGGGATGTTGAAATACCATTAAAGCAATTAACGATTTTTGCCGGGGCTAATGGTCAGGGAAAGAGTACTGCAATTCAATCAATATTATTATTAAGGAATACAATTGATTCAATTAGAAGTAAAATTTCAAGAGAGGATCACGAAATTGAACATGAAAATCTTGTAGAATCTACTAAGATTTCGATTAATGGTAATTACTGCCTCTCCCTCGGTGATAGTCATTCTCTATTAAATTCTAGCAGGGAAGGGGAAGGAATTGTACTTAAGCTAGATCATAATGATAGAGGTTATTTTAGTGCTATTTATGATGCTGAGGATTTTACGAATACTCTTTATTTAAATCTTTTAAAGTCTACTGGTAAAGGATTGAGCAATGCCCCTCTACTTACAAAGGAATTTTATTATTTGAATGCTGAAAGAATCGGACCTAGAACTAGGCAGGATATAGTATTCACAGAATTTGATCATGTTGGGTTTTATGGAGAATTGACTGCTCAAGTATTGAGTGAGAAAGGAGGATTTACATCTGTTCAAAAAGAACGATGGTTCAAGGGGACAACGAATAAAAACCTTGAACAACAAGTTAGTTATTGGATGGATTTCATATTTCCTGGAATCCGGGTAAAGTCCGGTTCAAGCGGATCAATTCATTCTGCAGAAATTCTTTTAGAAAATGAATACTCTTCATCTGGATCTTTAATTCCAACGAACGCTGGATTTGGCATAAGTTATGTTTTACCAATAATTGTAACAGGTTTAATAGCAAAGAAAAAATCATATTTCATAGTAGAAAATCCTGAAGCTCATTTACACCCTTCAGCACAATCGAGGGTTGGTCGATTTCTTGCTCAAATTGCTCAAGCTGGAGTACATATTTTGGTTGAAACACATAGTGAACATGTTATAAATGGCATACAAATTTCAGTAGCAGAAGAAACAATAGATTATCAATTTCCATTAGTAAACTTTTTCGGGGGCAATAAGAGTAATACACAGCCAGAAGTAGAATCAATTCAATTAAAGAAGAATGGGAAATTAACTAAATGGCCAAAAGGTTTTTTTGATCAAGCGCAAATTGATTATGCAAATTTGTTAAATATTCAGAAGGATGTTTAACTATTATTTATTTGAAGAAAGCTATTCTAATGCTTCAAGGAATGACCTTGAAGATTGTTTTAATGAATTGAATCATATTCATGTAATTGAATCAAAAGATGATGACAATTTTTTAATGTCAGATGATTTCTGGAATGTTGAGACACAGTTGGGGCCATTAAGCGAGGTGGTTTTTTCTTCTAAGCTAGATGAGCAATTATCACGAAGTATATTACCTCGATTATTTGGTACTCTAAATAATGTTGAAAGAATAAATGATTTAGGTCAATTTGATAATGACTACGAAATCTATAATGCCTTTTTTGGGATTGAAATACATGACATTCCACCTGATAGATTTGTAAGAAATCGAATAGAGTATCAGCAATTTAGAAAAACTAACTTATGGGATGTTGATCACAATAACTTTTGGGATCGAAAAGAATCACTATTCCCTAATTTGGTTTTTTGTGATGGAGTAAAGGATCAAGTAGAAAAATTGGGAACAGGCAAATACTTTGGTCAGGTCGTCGATATTTTGAAAGAATTTGATGAGGCAAATGATGGATGGTCTAAAGGGGCATTTAGTTACAAGGAGATAAATAATAGAAGTGCTTTAAATATTTCCCCGGAAAGCAAACGTACGATGGATAAATACGGTAATCAGAGAAATTTTCAATTACCAGATGGATCAACTGAAAGTTTTGAATTACATATTAAAACAGGAGATTTACGATTCCATTTTTTTCCTAATAATGATACTAAAGAAATATTTATAGGATATATAGGTAAGCATCTGTCAACAGTAACAGATAAATGACCAAAATCACCGAAAACGCCATAGAAGAATTTGCAATAGAACTTCTGCAGAAGTTAGGCTATCAATATATCTATGGTCCGAATATAGCCCCGGATACTGAACGGCCCGAACGGGACAGTTTTGAAGAGGTCGTGCTGGCCCAACGCTTGGAAAGCGCGGTTCAGCGGATTAACCCGGATTTGCCATACCCTGCCATTCAAGAAGCTATAAAGGAAGTCCAACGCATAAATGCTCCGGAACTCATTACCAATAATGAAACCTTTCACCGGTACTTAACCGAAGGCGTAAAAGTCAGTTACCAGAAAAAGGGCAAGGAACGGGGAGATTTAGTTAAGTTGGTAGATTTTGAGGCCCCTGATAACAATGGGTTTCTGGTCGTAAATCAATTCAGGGTAACTGATGACAACCGTACCAAACGCCCGGATGTGGTTTTATTTGTAAACGGGTTGCCGCTGGCCGTATTAGAGCTTAAAAATGCCTCCAGCGATACTGCTTCTATCCGATCCGCATTCAAGCAATTGCAAACCTATAAGGACGCTATTCCGTCTTTGTTTACCTACAACGGAATTCTGGTGATCTCTGATGGACTGGAAGCAAAAGCCGGAGCTTTGTCTGCGGGCTTTGCACGCTTTATGGCCTGGAAGACCGCCGATGGTGAAGTAGAAGCTTCTCCGTTAGTCGGTCAGTTGGAAACCCTGATAAAGGGCATGCTGAATAAAGAAACCCTGCTAGACCTGATCCGGTATTTCACGGTATTTGAAAAGTCTAAAAAGGAAGATCCCGAAACGGGGATTACCACCGTTGAGACCGTAAAGAAAGTAGCCGCTTACCACCAGTACTACGCTGTGAACCGGGCCGTGGAATCTACCCTGAGAGCGTCCGGCTTTGTTTCCAGAGAGAATATTATATCCCCGGATAATATCCGGGTGGAAGTAGAACCCCAGAAATACGGCGTGGCTGGAGTGGATCAGCAACCAATGGGAGACCGCAAAGGCGGGGTGATGTGGCATACCCAGGGAAGCGGCAAGTCTTTATCTATGGTATTCTTTACGGGCAAAATTGTACTGGCAATGGATAACCCAACCATTGTTGTTATTACTGATCGAAATGATCTGGATGATCAGTTGTTTGATACTTTTGCTTCATCTACCCAACTACTAAGGCAGGAACCCAAACAGGCTGAATCCAGAAAACATCTGAAAGAGTTATTAAAAGTCGCTTCCGGTGGTATTGTTTTTACCACCATTCATAAATTTCAGCCGGATGAAGGAAATATTTACGAAGAACTATCTGACCGCACCAATATAGTAGTGATTGCAGATGAAGCTCACCGTACGCAGTACGGTTTCAAAGCAAAAATTATTGATGACAAGGACAAAAAAGGAAATATTGTAGGTAAGAAAACAGTCTATGGTTTTGCCAAGTATCTGAGAGACGCATTACCCAATGCTACCTATTTAGGGTTTACCGGAACTCCCATCGAGAAGACGGACATCAATACTCCCGCTGTATTCGGTAACTATATTGATGTGTATGATATAGCTCAAGCGGTAGAAGACGGGGCAACGGTGCGAATTTTCTACGAAAGTCGTTTAGCGAAAATTCGATTGAGCGATGAAGGCCGTAAAATGGTGGAAGAAGTAGATGAAGAGCTGGATCAGGATGATCTCACCGAATCACAAAAAGCCAAAGCAAAATGGACGCAGCTTGAAGCTTTAGTGGGTAGCAAAGAACGGACAAAGCAGATAGCCAAAGACATTGTTGCCCACTGGAAAGAGCGGAATGTGATTGAAGGCGGAAAGGGAATGATTGTAACCATGTCCCGCCGTATCGCTGCTGACCTCTATGAAGAAATCATCAACATAAAACCAGAATGGCATTCCGATGAACTGAAAGAAGGAGTGCTTAAGGTAGTTATGACGGCGAGTTCCTCAGACGGGCCAAAAATGTCAAAACATCATACCACCAAAGATCAGAGAAGAACACTGGCCGACCGGATGAAAGATCCGGAAGATGAATTAAAGCTGGTCATTGTCTGTGATATGTGGCTCACCGGCTTTGATGCTCCGAGTTTACACACACTGTATATCGATAAACCGATGAAGGGTCACAACCTCATGCAGGCCATTGCTCGGGTAAACCGGGTATATAAAGACAAACCGGCAGGACTGATAGTGGATTACCTTGGGATCGCCTCTGATTTAAAGAAAGCCTTGTCATTTTATTCAGAAGCCGGAGGTAAAGGAGATCCTGCCGAAGCCCAGGAAAAGGCTGTTACAGAAATGCTGGAGAGAATCGAGATTATTTCCCATATGTTTCATGGCTTTCCCTATGAAGACTATTTCGATGCGAGTACCTCTGAAAAACTAAACCTTATTTTAGCCGCTGAAGATCATATACTGGGACTCGAAGATGGCAAGAAGCGCTATATCAACCAAGTGAATCATTTATCCCAGTCTTTCTCTATTGCGCTCCCCCATGAGCAGGCGATGGATGTTAAAGAAGAAGTCGCCTTTTTCCAGGCGGTAAAAGCCCGGTTGGTTAAGTTTGACAGTTCCGGTGCAGGTAAGACCAATGAAGAAATTGAATCAGTGATCCGCCAAGTTATTGACGAGGCGTTAGTATCCGAACAGGTCATTGATGTATTTGATGCGGCCGGTATTAAGAAGCCGGAGATTTCCATTTTGTCTGAGGATTTCCTGCTGGAAGTAAAGAGCATGGAGCACAAGAATATTGCTATGGAAGTGCTCAAAAAACTGCTTAATGATGAAATTAAATCCCGGTCAAGAATTAACCTTGTCCAGGGAAAGACCTTAATGGAGATGCTGGAGAACTCCATCAAAAGATATCAGAATAAGGTGCTGACGGCCGCCGAATTTATCGATGAACTCGTGAAGCACTGCAGAACCGTTGTGGAGATGGATAAAGAGCCGCAAGAAATGGGCTTGTCCACGTTTGAATATGCCTTCTATACGGCCATAGCAAATAATGACAGTGCCCGTGAGGTCATGGAGAAAGACAAGCTTAGAGAGTTAGCGGTAGTTCTTTATGAGAAAGTCAAAAATAACGCTTCTATAGACTGGACTCTTAAGGAAAGTGCCCGTGCCAAATTAAGAGTTGTTGTTAAAAGAACGCTCCGCCAGTATGGCTATCCTCCGGACATGCAGAAACTGGCTACCGAAACTGTCCTCAGTCAGGCAAAGAAAATAGCACAAGAATTGGTTGAGGCTTAATCTTAAAAAATACGTTTCACATTAGAGCGGGTATAAATATGAATCTCAATACAACATATTCATGTAGTGAAACTGAGGAAGTATTTTTTCAAAATGATATTAAGTATTTCCTTATACGTTTAAAATGAAAATCAAAGACCATGAAGAAATTACTGATAATTATACTCCTTTTTAGTGTGATAGATGCTCTTTATGCTCAATCCAAAGAAGATCTTAAGAAGCAAAAAAAAGCCTTGGAAGAGAAAGTAGAGAATCTGGATGAACAAAATAAATTGATTAAAGAGATAGAAAAATTACAGAATGAACTTAAAAAAAGGGATGATGAAAAATATGACAACTCGCTCCCCAAAGTTAAATTCGATTTTAGGTCTCGGTCGTATATCACAATTCCCAAAAAGATCAGAAAAGGAGAATTCTATCAAATTCAGATAGACAGCATTAATTTGAATCAATATCGGTTAGAAATTGAAAGTAGTGACACGGTATATAATACCGCATTGAATTTCCCCACTTTTGGCACCTTAGACCTTAGCACCCTAAGTGGGTTGGTGAGTAGCCTTGTTGTTGAGTCGAGCTACCAAAAAGAGATTGAAGAAGTAGTCGAGGCTTTGGATAAAGTATCACTTACAGAAGGTACAAAAATTAATACAAGTTTCAACTTATTCGAAACGTATAGCGATAAACCAATTAAAGATTTACAGGATGAAATAGATGCACAGGAAAAAGTAAAAAACACCCGAAAGGAAATTGAAGCTCGAGTTGCTTTGGTTAAAGCCCAAACAACAAAATTCGAAGCCAAATTGAAACTTGCCAAGGATGCAATTGAAAATAAAAAATTCGACTACATGACCTATCGTATACTTCGACAAACGGGAGAACAAGCAGATGGTTATAAGCCGAATGTTCGATCTGATTTAGAGGATTTCGAAGAATACAGGAATGAACTTAAGGGCTTGAAAAGAAGAGTAGAGACGGAAATAAAATCTCTTGCTGAATTTGCAGAAAGATCGGAAATAAAAGTTTTTCTAAACAACGATGAGAATATTGACTTGAAAGACAAGGTTGAAAAGTCAAAGAAAACTCTGGCTGAAGCTAACTCAAAGACCAGTAAAGCCATTTCCCTTATTAGTACAGAGAATGTTGGAAAACAGTTTAAATCTATTTTAAACCTATACCAAACCAACTCATATACTTCAATGCCTATTCAGTATAATGGCGGTAAAGCGGAAGTACGAATAAAATTTATTCCAAAAGATTCAACCTCTGGATTGCAGTCCGAAACGTTGCCTCCGGTTCGTTTTCCTAAAAGAGGATTTTATTGGTCGGTAGGTCCATCCGTCTATTTTTCCGGTTTATCGAATGAGCGTATAGGGATAGAAACAATTCAAGTAAGTGATTCAACATCACGATATTCATTATTGAGAGAATCAGAATTGAAAAATGAAATTGGAGCATCGGTTTTACTTCGTAGTGGTTATAAATGGGATTCAGGTTTTGGACTTCATAGTTCGGTAGGAACAGGCCTTTCTTTAGGTGAAGAAGTAAAACCCAGATTGCTCTATGGACTTGGCATTTCGTTAGGTCATACCCATAATCTATCCATTGATTTCGGAGGAATTGCGGGCTACGTGAAAAGAGTGAGTGATAATGCTGATTTTGACAGAGAGTACCCTGAAAAACCTTCTTTAATTATCAATGAACTCAAAGGAAGCTGGTTTGTAAGTGCTGGGTATATTATCAGATTTTAGCTGAAGGAAGGAATTTTATTAAGAATTAACCTCTTAATTTTTTTTAAAAACGATTACTTTTTATAAAAAACGTTTAGAAATGCTACGATTTTCTTCAAATCGATTATATAGCGTATTGTGTGATTGAAGATCAGTTTATTGACCGTCCATTTCCGGATTTTTTGCAATGACATCAGGAAAAAGTCTATAAAGAATAGTTTTATATATCAGTGATTTTCAATTTTCGCTTCTAAGAGCCTAAAATTTAGAAAAGATTGGTCTCCCCTCCTTAATTTTAGGGTTTTTATCCTCATTCAAAACCTTATGGAGACCATATTATGAAGTTCGAAACCTACCTTACCCAAACCATCTAAGATGCAGTCAAAGAAGCTGTGGCCAGGGAGTTCGATGATTTAAAGAAAACTTTAATGCAACTCGATTACTTACAGAACCGTTCGGCTCGGAAAGAGGTTGGTAGCCACTAAAAATTAAGTAGCTAAGCCTATGGCATTTAAATTTACTCCACATCAATCTCAATACTATTCGAAAGTGTATCTAATCCACCAGCGGTCAAAGTTTGTGCCAAAAGTATGATTTTTTTCGAAGTATCAATGTTTTTTGTATCAGTATGAAATTGGACTTCTACTTCTCCATTTATATCTGATTTTAAATCCTGGATTCCTGTAAATCTTCCAACCGGCACTATATTGGACTCAGCCCGCTGGTAAGCTTGAAAATTTACTGTTAGTCCCTTTGAAACTTTGCCGACATTCTTTCTAAGAAAGACCTTAATAGAATTCGTCTCATTTAAAGCCATGGTGATTTTTTGTGGTTCAATGAATATTGTTTCTGGGTAGCTTCTTACTGGCTTGATGGTAAGCAAGTCATTAAAAACAGGATTGCTGCCTACGCTTGCATTAATAAAAATAGGATCAACAGTGTTTGGTATTCTCATTTTTACAGTTACAACGGCATCAGCGTCTGGAGTTAGTGCAACTTTGTTTCCGGAAACCCCCAAAAGGGTTCCACTTGTAGTTTCAATAGTTATTTGATTTAGCGATGGGTTACTCACTAAAAGTCCAGCACGTATCAAAACAACTCTTTCTCCGTCACCAAGAATATCTTCATTAAGTGGTGAACCATCTATGTTTAACAGTTCGGCAAATATAACATCATTCACTTTACTAATAACTAACTCTTTTTCGGCAGTGTACGTTTTACTGTCTGTACTTATTTCAGCTGAAATATAGATCCTTGATTCAACATTTGCGAGAGGTAGTCGCAGACCGGTTTGGGCAACACCTTGTGCGTTCGCTTTTTGACTGCTTGCGTCTGCCGTAACACCTACAAACGTACCATCTGATGTTTTAAACTTGATAGTCTTGAACTTCTCATCAGTATTTTCTGGGATAATTGCTTTTACAGTAATGACAGACTCACCATCTCCAACAACAACAGCCGACAAATTTCCCCCATTCTTATCCAATAGCTGAAGAGAAATAATATCCTCTGGTTGTACAAGTTTCTCTTCTATTCCATCACATGATAAAAGCAGGGTGCCTAAAATGATAACTAATGTGCTGAAGGCTTTCATTACTTTATGGTAAAATGTTAAAAGATTCCGTAGCCGAATCTATTGGTTCTGCATCATCAGTCGATCTGTCAGGGACATTCTTAAATAAAATTACTTTCATATTAATCGAAGCCATTTGAGCAGGATTTTTTAAATCTGTGTAATAATGAACATCTACGTCATTTTCCCCATTCTTTATACTATATATATCCTTAAAGGGTACTTTTTTGTCATCAAAATAAAAACCCTCCGGGCGGTCTTTTATGATAAGTAAAAGACTTAATTCTTCTATTGAATAACCATGACTCCGGACGTTAATTTTAATTGTTATTCTCCGACTGATATATGTAAAATCTGGATTTGAACTACGCTCGAATTTCACATCTGGCTTATTTGAAAAATTGACATACATATATTAAAAATTTAAAAGTTCACCGAAAACTGTCCCGATTTTTTTCAATTCGATATCTAAAGAAGCTGCAACTCCCCACGTTGAATTTGTAATAGATTCTGTGACAACTGGATTCTCATCGAACTCTTTATAAAACATAACTCCGCCACTCACCCGTATCATCCTATTTATCCGAAATCCGGCCCCTACAAACGGCGAACCTGTGGCGAATAGTTTTTCAAAACTATCGTCTGAGTTATTAATCCTTTGAGCAATGCCTATGGAAATGCTTGTTCGTTTTAGAAATTCATCAAGGCTAAAAATCCTATTCATTGGTCTTAAATCCGAAAATTTAGCTCTTCTGTTCACAGGCCTTAAATGAATATTAAAACCTTGGAAGGTAAAGGTAGAGGAAATACCAGGAGCAACGATAACACCGAAGTCAACCCCGATATAGGGAGTGTCCTCTGTGTCTATTGGAGTGTTCAGGTGAATGTTTGTAGATGAATACCAATTGGTATAGACGTCCTCAAGAATATTCGGAAAGTCTTTTTTGTATATTTCGAGATCATTAAATGACTCATTGAATACGCTAACATCAGATACCCATTTTCTGACTATTTCAATGGCATGATCCAGATTCGTCATGTCTTGTACTACATAACTTCCTCCTGCATCCTTTAAATCTTTTAAATTGAGCATTGCTGACATTAACAATTGTCCACCGGTGAGATCAAAATTATTAGCAGCTACGACTATATTGCCTTTAATTTCCCCCTGACCTGCTAGAAGTTGATCTGTATATCGGTTCAAAATGTGAATGTTACAAATATTTTCTTTTTCGTATTCCTTTAGATCAACAGATGTGGTTTCTAAATCTCTCTTTAAAATTGTTAAAATGTGATTGTTGGTCGTTTTTTCATCTAAAATAGTATTGACAGGTGTATCTAAGAATGTCTTATATCGACTGTCATTAAAAATTATATCTAAATCTGATAACAGGGTGGCTTGAGTACTATTGATAGTCTTAGAAAAATTATATGCGTAACCCGATCCACCAGGATCGCGTAGTTTAGGCTTACTTTTATATCCACAGATCTTTTCAATCTGCCCATTTAGGTGATCTTGTGTGTTTTTAATTTTCTGAAAATATGAATATGCATTGCTCTGGGTTATGGGGTCAGATAAATCAACACGTGTTTCATCGGCATAAAATAGTTCTCGTGAATTAGCAGTTTCAGCGATCAAATTTCCAATTTCAGGATGCATATTTTTAATCTCTAATGAATCAATCACAGATTTAGTGTAATGAAATGTTTCATCAATTTTCTTGGCTATACTGCCCCTGAGTTCATCAATTGCTGTCTTTTCTAAGTTCAATTTCCTTTTTGCCTCAAATACGACATCGTAGTCTTCGTTAGGATGTAATGGTTGCATTATAATTGTAAAATTTCCTGTAGATGAGTGGGATGAAGGAAGTTCTATCATAGTACCATCGTACAGTTTTTCTCTAGGGAAAAACCTATAGTGCCAGCGTTTTTTGTATGAATTTGTTTTTCCTTCTCCATGATCATGAATACCAAACCTGGTAGTAATGGATATAATTTCAGGGTCAGAAATTTTTATCCAGAAAGGCTCGTCAAATGTTATTTTTTCGTAGTCACCATCCCTAAAGAGTCCAGTCTTAGTGTCAAAAGCTACTGTTACTTGTGCAAAAGAATTCTGAAAAGCCAAACAAATATAAATTAGAAGCAATAGTGTACGCATATAGTACGATTTATATCTAAATTGATTAGGTGGTAAAGATAATTGTTGTGCTACTCCCTTTGTCCTATACTTCTTATCCCTTGCACATCTTTGGAGAAGCTGTTGTACCAAATAACAATTTTTGATTGTACGAAATAATCGCACAATAACCACTACATAAATATGTAGTATTTATTTAAGTCATATATTAATCATATTTAGGATTCCATTTATAATTATTTAGCTCTATAACAATGATTTATATGCTGTACTAAACCATCCGGAACTGTTAATTGACAGTCCATCCCCCGATTTCTTGCAATGGCATCAGGAAAGAGTCTATAAAGGATAGTTTTATAGAGAATTGATTTTCAAATTTCGCTTCTAAGAGCCTAAAATTAGAATAGATTGATCTCCCCTGCTTAATTTTAGGTTTTTAAACTTCATTCAAAACCTTATAGAGCCCCAGCCTATGAACTTTGAAACCTATCTTACCCAAACCATCCAAGATGCAGTTAAAGAAGCTGTGGTCAGAGAGTTCGATGAGCTAAAGAAAACTTTAATACATTTCGAGACCTTACAGAGTCGGTCGACTCAAACACAAACATCTACTTCACAGAAAGAAATAATACGGCCAAAAGAGTTGGGGGAGATGCTTTCTTTAAGCATTTCAACGATTTATAAAATGTATAATGAAGGTCAATTACCTCTCAAAGTGAAAATTTCCAGCCGTGTAGTCGGTTGGCTCAGGTCGGATATAGAGGAGTGGCTTTTGCTAAGGAAGGAAAGATAATACCTGCTTTAGTTTATTTAATTGAAAACCAAAATATTTTGGTTCGAATAAAAGGTCATTTCAAGTAAACGACCTTGAAAAAGAACCAATAAAATGTCACAGACAATTCTCAAAATAATGCGCAGTAAAGGTGGCTACGCCACCATGAAGGAGCTGAAGGAAGCAGGTATTCATACCCGCAAAGTAAAAGAGACTCTTGAAAAAGATCTTGTCATTAAAATCAAGCCAGGTCTTTATAAACTAAAAGATTATCAGCGGGATGAATACGAAAGCTTTGTGGATATACATAAGGCCAACGATAGTGCTGTTATTTGTCTTTCATCTGCACTGGCTTACCATGAACTTACTACTTTTAATCCCTCAAAAATTACTGTGGCAGTTCCAAACAACACAGATCGTTTTGAACTGGACTATCCGCCCATAGATGTTTACTTCCACAGGGAGAATATTTATAACGCAGGTAAAAAGGAAGTTGAACGTTCGTATGGGAGTTTCAAGGTTTATAATAAACCGAAGACAGTCTGCGATATGTTTCATTACAGAAACAAACTCGGAGAAGATCTTGCTTTCGAAGGACTCAGAAACTACCTGGAACTGCCCGAAGCCAATCTTAACGAGCTTCAAAAGTATATGGGAATCTGCCGGGTTAAAACTGTGATGAAGCCTTATCTAAAAGCACTGGTATCCGGATGAGTAGCAGATTAGAACAGTCCGTTAAGGCCCGTCTATAAATGTTGGTGCGATACAAAATTATTATTACCGGACAACAATTCTAAATATCGATTACCTTTTATAAAAACCGTTTAGAAATGCTGCAATTTTCTTCAAATCGATTATATAGCCTGTTATGCGATTGAAGATCAGTTTAATTTTTACTCTGAATATTGACCATTAATCAATATTCAGTAGATATTTTAAACTGAAATTTACCTACGATTTTCCTAGCGCACCCATTTTGTTCATTTTCATTTTTGTTCACGTTTCGTGAACAAGAAGAATGAGTGAACAAAAAGAGATTATTATTACAAATTCAGTTTAGAAAATCACAATTTTGCCTACATTATATTGACAAAATTGGTATTATTTAAACCAAAATAGTTTATAAATATTTAAATATGTCAACAAAACCTTGACGTAAATTGAAAAAAATAAACCAAATATTGCAGAAATGGCCTCCTGGTACGGTAATAACCACCCACTGGTTGGAGAAACAAGGAGTATATCGGCAGTTGGTCGACAACTATAAGAACAGTGGTTGGATAGAACAGATAGGCCCCGGAGCTTATAAACGAAAGGGAGATACCGTAGAATGGCCGGGAGGTTTGTATGCATTACAAACGCTGCAAGATATTCCGGTACATGTAGGAGGTAAAACGTCCCTGGAGTTGCATGGATACGGCCACTATATAAGAATGGGTAATACCCGGTTGGTCTTGGTTTGGAAAACTCCTGACGTCAGGTTACCATCCTGGTTTGTTAATTATAATTGGACGGCACAGTTAGAAATCCGGTCGGCAACACTTTTTGGGGATAATGCAAACGAGCTAACAAAAAGGAAGGTAGAAAATATAGAATTAACGATATCATCTGCCGAACAATCCATACTTGAATATCTTCATGATGTACCAAAGCATGAAGGCATAGATGAAGCGAACTACATCATGGAGGGATTAACATCTTTGCGGCCCTCCGTTCTTCAGAAATTACTTGAGGGCTGTAAATCTGTAAAAGTAAAGCGCCTGTTCTTGTATATGGCAGAGCATCATAATCATGCATGGTTCAAAAGACTCGATCCCTCAACGATAGACTTGGGCAGTGGAAAAAGAGAGATCGTTAAAGGGGGAATACTGGATAAAAAATATAAAATAGTCGTTCCGGATCTATCGAGGGAAGAGCGATGACAGAAGAATATCGAAATCAAGTCCGGCTGTTACTGAGTGTATTGCCCATAGTTGCAAGGCAGAAGGATCTAGTACTAAAAGGGGGAACCGCTCTGAATTTTTTCTGGCATGACTTTCCCCGCCTGTCGGTAGACATCGATCTCACCTATCTGCCTGTAAACGATAGGAAAGAGTCGCTTACATCAATCAGCAAAAGTGTCCAGAAAATAGCAGATGCGATTGAGAAAGAGATTCCGGGAACAAGGGGTAAGCCTCAGAAAAGCGGAGGCACCCTGAGTAGGCTGATTATCAGGAATGCCAACACTCAGATTAAACTGGAAGTCAACACCGTTTTGCGAGGTTCTATATTTGATCCTGTTGAAAAAGAGTTGAGTTCCAGAATCCAAAATGAGTTTGAATTATTTGCAGCGTTACAAACGCTTTCTTTCGAAGATCTTTATGGAGGCAAATTGTGTGCTGCATTGGACAGACAGCACCCCCGAGATTTATTTGATGTAAAACTCCTCCTGGAAAATGAGGGAATCACCGAGAAAATTCGAACCGCATTTATCGGGTATTTAATTAGCCATTCCCGGCCTATGAACGAACTTTTAAATCCCAATACCATAGATCTGGATGATATTTATAAAAAGGAGTTCAGGGGCATGACCAATGACCTCGTTGAGTTAGAAGAACTCATTGAGGTACAGAAAGTATTACCAAAGCTCATTTTGCAAGATTTAACGGATCTCGAAAAAGAATTTCTTATCACTTTCAAGAAAGGTGATCCTCAATGGAATCTGATGCCTGTATCTCATTTAAAAAATCTGCCCGGTGTTAAATGGAAGTTGCTGAACATCCGAAAGATGGATGAAAAAAAGCACCAAGAAATGCTGAAGAAATTAGAAGAAGTTTTATCTGAAGGATAAAATCAATATCTAACTGCACAAAAATTTGTGGTGTCAAAATTTGGACCAAATTTTCTAAAACGTCTTTTTAAGCTATTGAAAAGGGAAAGTGAAATCGATCTTCAGTCGACTGGTTTTAAAAGAAACCTACTTTTCATATAAACTGATATTGAGCAAGCTGACTTGCGTTAAGTCCGCCATACTTGGCACGCCACTTATAAAAAGGTCGTATCACTTATTTTATGATCTCGACAAACATCTCGACAAACATCTCGACACTTTAGTCCTTGTTACTCTCTGTTGAGAATAAATATTATCTGGGATTCGCTTCAACAAATTTTTTTCATCCTTCAAGGATAAGGCTTTTTCTACTTTCAAGTGGTAAACTTTCGTAGAAGACTACATTGAAACTGCTGAATTCGATTCATTCAAGGAAATATTTTTTTTTGGTAGGCTTTAGATATTTTAAATAGCCATTTAATACTTTATAGATCATTTGAGTTAATTTTGTTCTGTTCTAGTAATTTATTTAGCATTAATTAATATAAATGACTAAAAAAAGAACAAATCATCCTCCCAATTATTCAGCATTGATTTAAAAATAAACTTGAAAAAATGAGTTCTACTTTTAAAAAAGATTTAAAAAAAGCAATTTTAGCTCCCGGTGAACGTGTTGTCTTCGTAATTGGGACAGGTGTATCAATTGCAGCGACTGAGAATCAAGAAATAGGATGGGTAGGGCTTATCAGAAATGGGTTAGAATATCTAAATAATCATTTTCCAAATTTTAATGAACAGTATAAAAAGTATAGTCGTTTTCTTGAAGATTCACCTCAACCAGATGATTTGATTTTTTTAGGAAGCAAGATACAAGAGTTGCTTTCTGAACATGGAAAAGGTGCTTTTAAGGATTGGCTTGAACATTATTTTGAGCAATTTGAGATAAAAAACTCTCAGATTCTTGAAGCTCTTCGTCGTATACATGATAGTGGGATTATCATCGCCACGACAAATTACGATAACCTCTTGAGTGAGTGGTTAGAAATTCCGCCAGTGACACTTCAATCATTAGATGAGTTTGATAAGGCTTTACGTCATGGAGAGGCAATACTTCACTTTCATGGACATTATACACAACCTGATTCAATTGTTTTAGGTGAGAGATCCTATCACAATATTTCTGAAAATATTAAGGGGCAACATTTTCTTAGAATTTTACGATCTCCCTATACTCCAGTATTTATTGGCTTTGGTGCAGGTTTAGAAGACCCAAATATAGGAAATATGTTATCTTGGGCTGGAGATCATTTTTCTGACCTTACTTCTTCGATTTATATACTTTCACCTTCTGATTCATTTGATGAAGCCAGATCAAAATTTCCAATTCAAAAGAGATTCAAGGTTTTGGATTATGGAAAGCACGCTAATCTTCCGAAGTACTTACTTAATCTTATAAATGATCATACTTATAAAGATGAAAATAAATATACCCAGAAATCTAATCAAATTGAACTAAATACATCAGGTTCAAAGGCCCTCGTAACAGAATATCAATTACCTGATTATTTTAATTTTATAAATCAAATTTTATCTCCAAATACAAACGCTGAGTATTACGATAAGATTTTAAAACGAAATCAATTTACTAGTTTAGGTATTGCTGGTAATACTGCGAGACTTAGAGACAAAGCTTCTATTGGCAACCCCTTTGAATTGTTTAAAAATCGTACTTATGATAGAAGTTTAGAGGGCCTCACTAAACAGCCTCTTGTGACACTAGATTTGATTCAACTTTTCATAAAACTTGAAAAACATAAGGAGTTCCTAAATGAATTTAAACCAACCAACTCTTATTGTTTTAGAAGTGATGAAAAAACTGGAAAATCAAGTTGGCTAGCTTATTTAGCATATCAACTGATACAAATTAGTAATGAATATGAACCTATATGGGTAGGACATGTTGATGAAACTGAGAATGTATATAGGTGGTTTGTAAGTTGGATTGAAAATTTCAGAAGAAACAATAAAGGTTTAATACCAGTTTTTTTTATAGATGATATATATAGACAACCAGATTTGATACGAGCAATTTATAATTTAAGAGTATCAAAACATACAATGCGAAATGTTCCGATAATTTGTACAGATCTGCGTTTACAGCCAGCAGGTAATGGTCGTGAAGATGAGGAGCGACTCAATCAATGGATTGAGTCGAGAGCTATTTTCGAGAATTTGGAAAGCTATTTTGAAATAGTACCCTCTTTTCCATTTCATCCGTTAGTGGCAAATGAAGATGGAGAAATTACACAGGATGGTGAAGCAATTCTTTCTTCAGCAGAATCAATTTTGGGGTCTGAACATATATCATTGTTGAGAAACTTATTTAAGAAGCACCAGAATGTTATCCCATTATACTGGATAGCTTCATTTGTAATTGAAAATTATAATGAACCACTAGATGAGGCTGAATATTGGATCAATCAGTTCAGAGGGCTCATGTCTCCAGAAATGTTATTTCGTCTTACATGGAGTGGATCTGAACGTCATCAAGATATCATAAGAGCAGCAGCATATATTGGATTCAGTACTCAAGAGCTACTAATTGATTTTTGTGCTAGGTTAAGAGAAGAGCCAAATAATATAATAGATGCCAAATTAGATAAATTAATTAATAGACATGATCTATTTATTGAAACTGATCGGTTATTTTTCTCAGATAATGAGATAGATTACCTCTGCATGGTTGATGGATTAGAATCTTTAGCACTTGATATTTCAGATAAGACAGAACGTCAATACTTTTCAACTCTGGTAGATTGTATTAGTACCAATAAGAGTTATTGTGAACTAGCTATTTTGATAGCTTATTCAAAATCCAGGGACCAAAAAAATATCAATAATCTGATCAAAGCATTAGAGAGATTGGACCTTTCTTTGCTCGGTCCAAGTTCATTATGGGTTTGTGGAAGTCTAAGTAAGTTTTTTAATGATTCTGTGTGGATAAACTCACTCGCGAATGAAGTAATTGAACACACACCAGATGAAAAGCTAAGCACTTGGGCAAGAATGCTTGTCGAATTGTCTAAAAAAACTAAATCTAGACATCATGAATTATTGGATCGTGCCTTCTCGATCATTGACAATCTATTGTCTAACAGTGATTTAAGAGATAATATAGTTCATGACCTAGAAGAGATTCTGAACTCACTTGTTCATTTTGTTTCAAGTCAAAATAAAGAATGGGATAGAGTTTTAAATTGGAGTAAATATCTCAAAAAAAAGTTTCCGGAAAATTCTTTATTTGGTCATATATATGTGAAAGCTTTACTCAATTTAGGTTATGAAAAGAAAGCGCATTCAATACTCAAAAAGGAAAAAACTGAGAAGATACTTCTATACACTATGGCGGAATTTTATCATAATGCTCAACGGTGGAAAGACGCATTACCTTGGTGGAAATTAATTAATTTACATTTTCCAGAAGCAAATGATAATGCTATGGGCTCTTGTGTGATGTGCTTGCTTGAATTAAACTTGTTAGAAGATGCACGAGAAATATATGAAGATCCTGAAAACCCAAGTGGCACATTGTTTGCTGCTGCTAGCTATTATTACAAGAAGAATGATTACTCATATTCTCTTGAATTATTTAAGAGACTACAAAATAAAGATGCTGACTATCAATCGAAGCAAATAAGAAATCACATAATAGGTTGTTTTGTAAATTTGGGTGAACAGGAAGAGGCTTGGACTTTAGCAATGGAGAAAGGAGCTAGCTCTGAATCTGCCCTATCATGGATTAAACATCAATATGAGCAGAAACGCTGGATAGAGATTCTAGATGCATTAGAGACAATTCAGGAACGCTTCCCTGGTGAAGCGTCGGAATGGAATGGGTATAAAGTACTTGTTCAAATACAAATGGGCGAATTCGAGAAAGCATGGGAAGATGATAGTGAGCTAGACCTCGGTTATCTAATGGATTCTGCATTACTATGTCACGAGAAGCAGGAATGGGAATGGGCCCTTCGGTGGCATGAGAAGATAGCCGATATTTCACTTGAGCACAGATCTTACGCCAACATATTTCGAGTAAAATGTTTGTTGAATATTGGTAATAAGGAAGGTGCCTGGAGTTTAGCATTGGAGAAAGGAGCTAGCTCTGAATCTGCCACGGCATGGCTTGAATATCAATATGAGCAGAAACGCTGGATAGAGATTCTAGATGCATTAGAGGCAATTCAGGAACGCTACCCTGGTGAAGCATCGGAATGGAATGGGTGTAAAGTACTTGTTCAAATACAAAAGGGCGAATTCGATAAAGCATGGGATAATGGTCAGGAGCTACAGCTACCCAGGGGACACTTATTGATGGCTGTAGAACTATTTGAAGAGAATCGGGAATGGGAGTGGGCTCTTCGGTGGATAAATCATATCATCGATGTTTGGCCTCATTATAAAGA
>NZ_JAKLWS010000016.1 GCF_022012475.1 Rhodohalobacter sulfatireducens | reverse complement strand
CCAACGCAATTGACACTTCATGTCAATATCCATACTGTACCCTACATCTAAACTAATAACCTTAACAAACGGTCAAGTCAATCCAGGGATTGACATACCACAAACCACAAACCACAAACCACAACCACAAACCTGAAACTTTAAACACCAAACCAAATATTATGTACAATATATGTGTAATTTGTTATAATACGTTTAATGGACCCGAACCAACATACCGACTACGACCTTGACCAGGATGTGCATCGCATCACGCTGTACAGTTCTGTGGCGAAGGATCACCAGCATACGTCCCGGAAAAAGCGGCTGTACCTGCACCTGGACATGAGCTGTTATTACGCACAGGTGGAGCAGCAGTCTTATAATCTTTATGGACTCCCCGTGGCGATGGGCGGTTGGCGTAAGCCGGATGGAACGGCCCGCGGAATTGTGGCAACAGCCAGTTACGAAGCACGGGCGCTGGGTATTAAAACAGCGATGAGCGCTTTCGAGGCGTCGCAAATCTGCCCCTACCTGGTGTTCAAACAGATCGATTATTCCAAATACACAGAAATTGGCCGACGGTTACGAGAAATCCTCGACAACTTTTCACCCGAGGTAGAAAAATATTCGATGGATGAATATTTCATGGATCTCACCTTTTTGCTGGGAAAACCGCGGCAACACCTGGAAGCGTTTGGAAAGAAACTTCAGCAGGCAATTTATAATGATCTCGGGTTGGTTTGCTCCGTTGGAATGGCCCACAGTAAAACCTATTCCAAGCTGGCTTCCGATCTCCGAAAACCCAATGGATTAACGCTGATCCTCACCCACGACGATGCCGCTCAATATATCTATCCCCTCCCGATGGATGAGGTATGGGGAATCGGACGACGGCGATACGAACATCTCAAAAAATATGGGTTACACACCATAGCGGATGCTCATAAATCGGGCCCAGCTCCGTTCAAAAAGATATTTGGGGAGATGCAGGGGCAGCTTTTCTGGGAGACAGTGACCGGCCGAGATAAGGCCAAAGTGTTGGATAATGACGATCACGTGCCGGACGAAGTCAGCTATATGCATACGTTTTCGGATTGGACGGACGATCCCATCCAGGTAAAGGGTGAGATCATCAAAGCCGTTCGGAAAGTATGTTACCGGATGCGTGGCTATAAACGAAAAGCACGCCGCTGGGGGTGCTACATCCGTTACCAGGACAACAAGTGGGACGGCGACAGTTTTGCATTCAACACCCCCGGATTTACCAACCTGGACGAATATGTGTTAAACGCTTTTTTGCCGGAAGCGATCCGACGGGTAAAAAATGCACTCCGAAAAAATATCAAAATTCGGGGGATCGGCTTTCATACCATCGAAATGCAGTTTACAGAACAGCTTGAACTGTTTTTTAATGAAAAAGACCAGGTTCGTCAGCTCTATAATGCGGTAGATACTCTCAATAACTTTTATAAAGCGGATGTCGTAACCCCGGCAGCTATTCAGGAAAGTGTACCCGGAAATACCCATTTTGTGAACCGGAGTCCAAATGAGTCATTGACATCGAATCGATAATCCATTCCCACTCAATAATATTTGGTTCATAACGAGAGAGCTTAGGTGAACAATCTTAATATTTTCAACATCTATTTTGTAATTTATAAGAAGTAAAATCTAATGAGAGGATTCTTAAGGCACCCGGAATCTTAATCAAGAGGCTGTATGAATAATGGATCAACCTATCCAAATAAAGAAGTCACAGCTGATGAATTTTTAAAATCAGACGAGACTTTCAGGCAACTGATTAAAAATTCATTCGATATGCTTGTCCTGTTAGACTCGGATGGTGTTCAACGATATGTTAGCGAATCGTGTAAAAAAATCCTTGGATATGATCCCCGGGAGCTAACGGATATTTCAGTCATCGAGAGTATGATTCATCCGGACGATCAAGCAAAAACCAAACAGGGCTTCTTGGATATTGTGAAACACTCAAAACATGGGGGCACACAATACAGGCACCGGCACAAAAATGGTGACTGGGTATACCTTGAAGCATATGGAAATAATCAACTTCATAATCCGGATATTCAAGCTGTAGTTCTGAATGTTCGGGATATCACTGAGCGAAAGAAAGCCGAGAAAGCCCTGAAAGATAGTGAAACACGGTTAAGTGAACTGATTGCCACAAAAGACCGGTTTTTCTCCATTATCGGGCACGATTTAAAAAATCCGTTTTCCGGCATCTTGGGATTTAGTGAACTTTTGATAGACCAATTGAAAAACAAACACTACGACGATTCCTTGGAGCTTGCCCAGATGATTCAGCACTCCTCAAAACGAGTGATGGACCTGTTAAACAATCTACTGGCATGGGCTCAATCCCAAACGGGTAAAACCAAGTTTAATCCAGAATATTTTGAAATAGATGAAGTCGCTGATGAGGTCATTGATTTGCTAAGAGATTCATCCCACCAAAAATCTATATCCCTGACAAATGGGATACCTCCCGGAACGTTGGTATATGCTGATAAACCGATGATTACTCTTGTATTACGAAACTTGGTATCGAACGGAGTTAAGTTTACCCAGCCCGGCGGAAAAATTGATATTGAATCGGAAAAAAACAAAGGTGAAATATCAATATCAGTTATAGATAATGGTGTAGGAATCTCAAAAGATAATATTGAAGATTTATTCAATGTCGATAAAAGGCATTCATCAAAAGGCACCTACAATGAAACAGGAACGGGGTTGGGCCTCCTTCTTTGCAAAGATTTTATAAAAACGCACGGAGGCAGGATATGGGCGGAAAGTGAACTCGACAAAGGCAGCAAGTTCACATTCATGATTCCTCAAAAAACCGGATGTTAGTTAATCTCTTTCAGCTTCTCTTTAAATCGTTTAATCTTCATCCATTGGAAAACCATTTTGACTCCCGAACCAAAGAATGCCAATGCAATGAATGAGATAAGTACCGGCCAAAGCCAATTCCAGGCTCCCTGATCGATAATTGCATCATATGGGGTTTCAGGGTCGTAAAGTACCTGAACCGTAGAGTTTACCGTGTAATAAGGATCTGTTCCTGAACCGGCTTCGTGAGTAAATTCATATTCCTTGGAATTTTTTGTCGTAAAAACAATGATCGGGTAGAATGTTTCATCCTCTCCCGAGCCTCTCACTTCGTAATCAACAACCTCTCCTTCCGCAGATAAAGCAACCTCCATGAATTCTATCTTTTCAATCCAGAAATAACCGGCCAGAAAAATTAATCCAAATCCAATAAGAAGGATAATCGGCCCGGCATATTGGATATTTTTATTTACAAAAAGATCTGTACTCAGCAGTTCTTCTTGTGTGGTAATGAGCTCAGATTCATCTGCCTCTCGAAGTTTTGACATACCCGCCAACTTGTTTCTAATACGTTCAATAAGTTCTGAGCCACTTTTAATTTCAAATTTCTTCAGTTGCTTGAAAAGAATCCAAAAAATAACTGTAAGAATTATCAAAACGAACAGCACAGAAAAAAAGGAAAACGAAAAGGTGGCAAAAAAGATGTAACCGAGATATCCCCCGGCAAGTAAGAATAGCATCCCACCATAAAAAGGAGCTATAGATTTCAGCTTTGCTTCATCATTTTTGCTTGAATAGTAGATATATACTGATTCACCGATATCATAAGAAGGAAAGCTTGAACCAAGAGTGGAGTTAAGTTTCTTTTTCTGTCCCTGAACCACATACTCAATAATTGGATAAAACATCATGCGGAGGTTATCACCGGATTTATAATCCATTCTTTTCCTGTATCCGGTTATTGTTCCAAGCACTTTTTCGTACGAAAGCCTCGCTTGAAGTTGATCCCAAATCAAAAAAACTCCTATCAGAATCAATAGAAGACCAATTAGAAGTAGTATTACTTGCATAGGAATAGATGGTTTGTTGAGTCCCTGAATCAATTAACAAAAAAAAGAGACCTTAAACCACTGAAGTCATTATTTTGAATTTGAAGTGTACTTCAGCACATTAACAAAAATCGGGGACTTACCTATCACTAAATTTAAATATATGACAAAACTCTATGCCCTGACTCTCCTTCTGTTCCTGATCTCATCCAGTTTGACAGCTCAATCAATAGAACAGATCAGAACGGTATCACATCATTTTCTAACTACTTTGACGGACGATCAGTTGGCAACTGTTAACCATGCCTTCGATGATTCGTCGCGAACTCAGTGGACAAATCTACCTGTTGGATTGGCCACACGCCCGGGTTTAAGGTATGGTGCTCTCTCTGAGGATAGCAGAATTGAATTCCATCACCTATTAACCACACTTTTTAGCTCGCAAGGATATCTGAAAACCACAAGTATTTTGCAGTTGGATGATATTCTAAACGTTGTGTACGAGACTGCATATAAACGCGGAGATATTCCGGATCAGGCAATCGAACAGATCAGAAATTTGGACTGGTCGCTCGAAAATTATTACATTTCGTTTTATGGGGAACCCGGGCCGGTAGAACCATGGGGCATAAAGTTTGAGGGACATCATATCTCCTACAACCTCACAGCGACAGGTGATGATTTTTCGATGACACCACTTTTTCTCGGTTCGGATCCCGCTGAGGTCAAAATCTCCAAGTATGCGGGAATTCGTGTGCTGAGCAAAGAGGAAGATTATGGGATAAAACTGATCAATGCGCTGGATGATGAACAAAAATCAAATGCCACACTAAGCCAAGATGTACCCGGGGATATTTTAACGAATCCATCAAGTACTCAGAGACTTTTGGAGTATCAGGGAATCAAAGCAAGTGAATTGACCGATACTCAAAAAAAGTTGTTAAAGAGGTTGATTTCTGAGTATATCGGAAATCTTGAACATGAAAAATATCAGTACTACCTTGAAAAAATTGATAGCTCAGGAATCGATGAGATCTATTTTGCGTGGATTGGAAGTTATCAACGGATGAATCCCCACTATTATGCAATTAATGGACCTGATTTCCTGATTGAATATGATAATGTAGGTTTCAATAATGACGGAAATCACATCCACACCATTTGGCGAGAAAAAGGGAATGATTTTGGTGCAGACCTTCTTCGTGAGCATCGGGTGAATCATCAACACTGATCCTTTTTATTTGAATCTGAAAATATCAGATAAATATTATGAGTAAATACACTTTTTTGATCTTCTTGTCACTTGCCACTGTTTTATTGATCAACGGAAATCATAATAGCAGAGACCAAAACAGAACTATTTTCCATTCAGTGAATGGTTCTATTGCAGTTGAAAAGATGGGTTTTGCTCTTTCACACGAACATATCATGTCAAATTTCGGCAAGGATATCAGTGAGACTTCTGAGTATGATGAGGCCGCGCTTGCAAACCAGGTAGTTCCCTATCTGCGAAGAATAAAGTTGCTAGGTGTGGATACCATTTTTGATTGTACCACTGCCCATTTTGGCAGGCGGGTTGATCTTCTTCAAACTATCGCCGATTCCACGGGCCTTCAAATAGTCACAAACACAGGTTACTACGGTGCCGTAGATGACAAGTATGTCCCACAAACAGCATATAACTCTACAACCCGAGAGATCTCTGAACGCTGGGTTGATGAGTTTGAAAATGGAATTGATGGAACCAATGTAAAACCGGGATTTATTAAACTGGCGTTTGACAACGGAACCCCATCGGATATAGATAAAAAACTATTTGAGGCCGGAATTATGGCCCATTTAGAAACAGGCTTAACACTTGCGGTTCATACCGCAGATAATCCGGAAGCAGTTGATACCCAGCTAAGTCTGCTTCAACAATTTGATGTAAGTCCCGAAGCATGGATCTGGACACACGCACATACAAGTAACGATCTCAATTTGTTGATTGAAACAGCCCAAAAAGGAGCCTGGATCTCCCTTGATCGCGTAAATTCATCGAATATTCAAAGTACAGTTGATTGGCTGCAACGATTTAAATCAGAGAAATTACTTCACAAGATTCTGCTTTCTCACGATGGCAACGGGTTTCCCGGTGGCGGAGAGCTCAGGCCTTTTGAAGCGGCGATGAATGAACTCATACCGGCACTTCAAGAAAATGATTTTACCGATAAGGAGATCGACCAATTGTTTGTAGAAAATCCGAAAAATGCGTTCTCGATTAAAATCCGAAAGCTCTGATAATTTTTTACCTCGATTGTCAAAAATCCAGAGATCACGTCCCTCCCCTATAAAAATAATTCCAAGCAAAGGATAGGTATCAGAGTTCACGAAAGTGTACTTTTAACAAATAGTATTTAATTCAAGTACAGGAGAATTTTGAGCCGGACCAGGACCCTTTTCATTTTTTTGTCCGCCCTATTTCTCATCTCATCGTGCGATTCGATTAGTGATGGTAGAAAAGGAGATAATTTCAGGACGAATCTAAATCTATGGAAAGAGCAGAGTGTAGAAAACTACTCGTTTGAGTTCAGCAAATTTTGTTACTGCGGCGGCCTCTTTAACCCTTCCATCATTGTGGTGAAAACAGATACGATTCATGCCGTTCTTGATCCCGAAACCGGCGAACCCCTTCGTGATCCGCAGACTGATGAATTGGTATTCCCAATGTATTCCGAGTCATTCCGAACCATCAATGAACTTTTTGATATCATTGAAAATGCACGCCAAAAAGCGGATAAACTGATTGTTGAGTACAACAAGAAAACAGGCTATCCCGAGTACATTGAGATCGACTTTATCAAAGAGGCGATTGATGATGAAGTGACGTATAGAGTCGACAAATTTGAACCCGAACAGTAGGTAGCTGCTCACGTAATCGAAAATCATCGGATGAGTATTTTTAGCATAAATACTTCCCTTGAGAGCAATGATACTCATCCGGTAACTCAAATTTTATTCAGAAATCTAAACCTCAAAAACTTGATCTTCTCTCATCGCCAGAACTGTTTCGGCCATCAGTTTCACGAGATTTTCTACATCACTCAACGATGCAGTCTCAACCGGTGAATGCATATATCTCAATGGCAGTGATACCAGCGCGCTCGGAATCCCTGTTTTTTGATAGAAAATACTGTCGGTATCCGTTCCCGTTCTCACACTTGTGGCTTCATGCTGAATATCGATCTCCTGCTTGTCTGCCGTCTGCTCAATCAGTTCTACAATTGCCCGATGATTCGCCCCGCCATGCTGAACCGTCGGTCCTTTGCCCAGTTTCACAGTTCCGTGTTCTTTATTGTTGATGCCAGGTGTGTCTGTAGCATGTGTAACGTCGGTCACCAATGCCGCATCAGGCATATGGCGGAAACTCATCATTCGTGCACCAAAACCACCCACCTCCTCCTGCACGGAGTTGAGAGCGATCACGTTAACTTTCAGATCTTTTTTCCTGCTTCGCAGCTGCTTCATAGCATGAGCAATCACAAATCCGCCGATCCGGTTATCTAACGCACGGCCGGTGATGATATCATCATTCAAATATTCCAATTCATCTGCATAAGTGATCGGGTCTCCTATTTGAATCATCTCAAGAGCTTCTTCTTTTGATGAAACCCCGATATCCACATAGATATCTTTCCATTCCGGTTGCTTGCCACCACCATTCTTTTTGTCTTGCAAGTGAATTGCTGTATTCCCAACGACTCCGATAACTCGGCCTTTTTTCGAGTGAATCACAACTCGTTTGGCTCGTGCAATGGTTGAATCACTACCGCCCAATTTATTCAATGTTACAAATCCATTATCAGATATATGCTGAACCACCATCCCGATCTCATCAGCATGAGCCTCGAGCATAATTGTGGGCAGATCTGCATTCATGTTAAGCCTGGCCATCGCAGATCCATATGCATCGGATTCTACTTTATCAGCATATTGAGAAATAAACTTTTTCCAAACTTTCTGTCCTTCGCTTTCATAACCGGTGGGACTCGGCGTAACAATTAATTTTTCAAGAAAATCACGTGATTCCGTATCGAACATTTTATATCTGAATTTATATTAGGATGAATTCCAACAAAGAATATAAGCATCAAAAACAACTGATTCGTTCGAAATCAAAAACTCCTTCATATTCCTGCCATATTCTGTTTACCTTTCATCAAAAAGAAAGATCAAATGACTGAAAAACCTGAGTATAACAAAGATTCTTTTGCTCACTGGACAGAGTTGCCTGTTCGATTTAGAGATCTCGATGCGCTGAATCACGTAAATAATGCTGTCTTTAACACCTATTTCGAAGAGGCCCGGATCAACTTTATCAATGATGTTCCGGAATTCCAGGCATCCATGAGTGAGGGGAAAAGTTTTATGCTTGTCCATTTAGAATTGGACTACATTCGCCCTATTGAGCTGAATGAGATGCTGCTGATCGGAACATCCATCGAAGAATATGGAAATACGAGTATCAAAGGATTCCAGGCGATCTACTCAAAAGGAGATTCGGAGCTGAAAGCCGTAGCAAAAACGACAGGTGTTTGGTTTGATCTTGAGGCACAAAAACCTACTAAATTACCTGAGATCAAAGATCGCGATAAATATCTATACAAGATTCCGGATAATGGATAAAAGCAGTCAGTATAAAATTTTTAGTGACCCGGTCCACGGATTTATAACGATCCCTAAGGGTACAATTTTACGGCTGATTGATCACCCGTATGTGCAGCGGCTTCGGAGAATACGTCAGTTGGGACTGGGATATCTTGTGTTCCCGGCCGCCGAGCACTCGCGTTTTTCTCATGCCATTGGCGCTTTGGAATTGGGTCAGCGCGTCCTCAAGAATCTTCGTGAAAAGGACACAACTATCAGTGATGCAGAAGTAACAGGAACACTAATTGCTATCTTGTTGCATGATGTTGGTCACGGTCCTCTCTCCCACACCCTTGAACATACACTGATAGAGGATTTCAATCACGAGATGATGAGCCTCAAAATCATGGAGAATCTGAATAAGGAGTTTGAGGGTGAGCTGAATACAGCGATCAAAATTTTCAAAGATCAATACCCCAAAAAATTTCTTCATCAGTTAATCTCTTCTCAACTTGATATGGACCGGCTGGATTATCTGAAACGCGACAGCTTTTTTACCGGGGTTTCAGAAGGCTCGGTTGGTATCAACCGGATTTTGAAAACAATGCGTGTGTTCAAGGGAAATGTAGTGATTGAAAAGAAAGGCATCTACGCGGTTGAAAACTACATTCTATCCCGCCGGTTGATGTATATGCAGGTGTATTTGCATAAAACCGTAGTGAGTGCAGACGCACTTTTGAGAAAGATTTTCAAACGAGTTCGATATCTGATTGACGCCGGTGAGGATGTAGAAATACCGTCGATGCCACTAACTTATTTTCTGTCGAAGAATCCATCCTCCAAAAAGCGAATCACTCAAAAAATGCTTGAGAATTATATTGCACTGGATGATCATGATGTGTACATCTGCATTAAAAGGTGGGCAGCCAGTGAGGACCTGATTTTATCTGATTTGTCTCACCGGTTTTTGAGCCGTCAGCTTTTCCGAACAACGTTTGCCGATCGAAAAGAAAGAGATAAGTTACAAGAAGAGATCCAGGCAAAAACGAAAAAGTATCTCAAGAAACAGGGATTCCCGCATGATGATGAATCAATCTCCTACTATTACGAAGCCAATGAGAGTTACAGCGAGGCATACCGTTATGAAAACGAAAGCATCTGGATTTTAGAGGATAACAATAAAGCTGTTGAGTTTTCTAAAGCGGCCGATACCAAGCATATCATTGCGCTGACTGAGCCGGTTGTAAAACCGTATTTAGTACATTTGAAGGAGATATAAATGTACGCCGGACAGCTTGTCCGGTACGATCAATCGCTGGCTCACTAAAAATAATCAATAGGCTTTTTAAAGATGATTATCCAAATCTCGCTTATCTTCGAATTTTGGATTCGTCAGTAACGGGTCGGCGACCCGTTCTACAATGTACACCAACCATACAGCTTGTACGGTATCTAGTCATCATAAAATATTTATGAATAAAGGACTCAACGAAGCAATTACCCCAAACCACTTTTTATTACCGTAAATACTTTTTGTGGTAACGGGCAGGTTGCCCCTTGAACTTGTCAACCGACTCGCTGGTATTTCACAAATGAGAACTCTTCGTGATCCTCTCTCCAGGTTTCTTTCCATGTTTCACAAATTTCATCACGGTATTCAGGAAAATAGGTGTCTCCTTCATGTTTTGTTTTGACTTGAGTAATGATGAGCTCGTCAACCTGATCAATGGTTTGCCTGTAGATCTCACCCCCGCCAATGATAAAAACTTGTTCTTGATCTGACAGATAATCCAATGCCTTATCTATCGAGCTGAACGTCGGTACATGTTCGTAATTTTTAGACCGGCTCAAAACCACATTTTCTCTTCCCGGAAGTGGTTTTTCGTTCAACTCTTCAAAAACCCCTCGGCCCATTAACATGGGTGAACCCATTGTCGTTTTTTTGAAAAACTTCAGATCCTCGCTAAAATGCCAGGGAAGTTCTCCATCTTTTCCAATAACAAGATTTGGATCGTGAGCTACAATAATCGATAACTTCATACGGCAACGGGAAACTTGATGACCGGGTCTGGATCGTAATTTTTCAGCGTAAAATCTTCGAAGGTGAGTTCATCAACCGGTTTGTTTGCAATCTCCAGCGTTGGCAGTTCTTTGGGTTCCCTGGTAAGCTGTTCTTTCAAACCATCCATGTGATTTTCATAAATGTGTGCATCTACAATCGTGTGAGCAAACGTTCCCGGTTTCAAACCAACTTCTTGTGCAACGGCCATCGTAAGTGCTGAATAACAGGCTAAATTAAACGGAATTCCTAAAGCGATATCTCCGGATCGTTGTGTTAGATGACAGTTCAGTTTTCCATCAGCCACATTAAAAATATACATCAGGTGACATGGCGGTAATCCCATTTCACCTAATAATCCCGGATGCCATGCCGATACAACAATCCTTCGACTATTGGGATTGGTTTTCAGCATATGAATAGCATTTTGAACCTGGTCGAACTCTTCATACTGCCAATCTTTTTCCTTTTTATCTCCCAAAGGCTTGTAAACATCTCCATCTTTTGATTTTGCCATTGGAAAACGCCGCCATAATACCGGGTAGATGGGGCCAACATATCCATCTTCATCCGCCCAGGCATCCCAGATGTGACAATCTTTTTCATCCCTCAACCATTTGATATGATCTTCTCCCCGCAGGTACCACAATAATTCCAGAATTACAGATCTAAAATAAACCTTTTTTGTTGTAAGTAATGGATACCCTTCAGCCAGGTCTACTTTATAAAATTCAGCAAAGTTTGCAAGTGTTCTTACACCGGTTCGGTTCTCTTTCCAAACTCCGTGATCCATTACGTTTTGAACCAGGTCGTGATATTGTTTCATGCTTACATAAGGTTTAAGGTTTTTAGTTTAAGGTTTAAAGTTCGGCTACATAACCTTGAACTTTAACTATAAACTTTAAGAGGTACTCAGAATGATTAAGAAAAATCAGTTTACTTAAAGAACGACTCCTCGCAGCAGCAGAACAGCTACTGTAAAATAGATGATAATTCCGGTTACATCTACAAGGGTCGAGATAAAAGGAGCCGAAGTTACAGCAGGATCGAGTCCCAATTTCGTCATAATAAAAGGTAAAATCGACCCACTTAAATTTCCAAAAAGAACCACACCAACCAGACTTGTACCCACGGTAAGTGCCTGCAACCAAACTGCACTCGTAAAGGGTTCACCCCTTACCAGCATCCAGGTGCTGATAACAATGGTACCCATAACACCAAGCATTAATCCAAGCATTAACCCGGACATCAGTTCTCGCTTAAGTACCTGTTTCCATTGATCAAACTTAATATCATCTGTTGAAAGTGCACGGATAATTAAGGTTGCCGCTTGCGAACCGGAATTACCTCCACTGGATATAATCATAGGAATAAAAAGGGCCAAAACTGTTGCAGCTGCGAGTGTTTCTTCATAGCTGGCCATTGCAGTAACCGTAAACATCTGACCCAGAAAAAGAAGTACCAGCCAACCCAAGCGTTTACGAACCATTTCCGTGACACCTGTTTGAGAGTAATGCGTATCGAGTGCACTCATACCGGCCATCAACTGCATATCCTCCGTGGTTTCTTCTTCTGCAACATCCAGAACGTCATCCACCGTTACAATTCCTGCCAGTATACCACCTGAATCCACAACCGGAAGAGCCACTCGGTCGTACTTACTCAGCATACGAACCGCCTCCTCCTGGTCATCAAAAGCACTCAGAGCTTCAAAGGTGTTATCCATAATATCGGAAATCTTACCATCCGGTTCGGCAAGAATAAGCTGGTTAAGGCGAAGGTCATCAATCAGTATTTCATCTTCGTCAACTACGTAAATCACATTCACTGTTTCGGCGTCTCTGCCATGTTTACGGATATGTTCAAAACTTCGGTTTACCGTCCAGTCTTTTTTAATGCGAACATAATTCGTGGTCATCAAACGGCCTACACTCTCGGGTGGATATCCCAACAATCTTCGGACCTGGGCAATATCTTCCGGGGCCATGGAGTTAAGCACACGTTGCGTAAGATCTCCCGGAAGTTCTTCCATCAAAGCAACGCGCTCATCCGGCTCAAGGTTGTTCATTACATCACTCAGCTGCTGACGGCTAAACGTCTCCAACAACTCAACACCCTTTGTTGAACTCAGGTAGGTAAATACATCGGCTGCTTTACTTTTTTTCAATAGCCGAAATATTACCACGGCCACTTCGGGATTTAGATCATCCAACAACTCAGCAACGTCCACTGCCGGTACATCATCAAGTACTTCCTTAATTGTAACCCACTCTTTCTTTTCGATGAGTTCATCAAGTTCCGGTTTTAGTAAATGTGCGATCATGGAATATTAGTTCGGATGGATTCAAAAAAATGACCGTGTGTTAACGCTTGGCTAATTTATCAAAAAAATAAAAGGCATTTGTTGCTAATTGGGAAATTATTTTTCACCCAATGCTTCAAGTGCATTCCTTGCAGCCTCCTGCTCCGCTTTCTTTTTACTCTTGCCGGTTCCCTCTCCCAATTTCTTATTTTCTATAAAAACAGCCACATAAAATGTCTTATTATGTCCCGGGCCTTCCTCCGAAATCACCTGGTAATTTGGAAGTTTTAGCTTTTCAGATTGTGAATATTCCATCAGCAGGCTCTTGTAGTTGTCAATAACTTTTACAACCTGCTTGAAATCAATAAAACGGTCGATATGAGATGAGACAAATCTGTGAGCACTGTCGTAGCCGCTTGATATGTAGATCGCTGCGACTAGAGCTTCATATACATCGGAAAGAACGCTTTTTGATAACTCGATCCCCTGGCCTGCAGCCCTTTCACCGATCTCCAGGAACTCACTTAAACCCAATTTCTTGGATATCTCGAAGAGTGTGTCTCCCCGAACGATTTTAGCACGGAGCTTCGTCAAAAATCCTTCATTTTCTTTGGGATATTTTTCGAATAGAATCTCAGTGACAATCAGATCAAGTACGGCATCCCCCAAAAATTCAAGTCTTTCATACGTTTCATAAGACTCGAACTTGTCATTATCTACAATAGACTTATGACGCAGAGCCTTCTGAAAAAGCTGTTGATACTCGCTGGGAATAGTAAGATCTAAGGTGTTCTCAAGTTTTTGTAAACGTTCTCTCGACTCAGATTGTATCGGACCCTTATCTTTCCACAACCATTTTTTGAGTCGATAGAGCATTAATTATTTTTCAAACTTCTTGAAAACAAGTGTGGTGTTATGTCCCCCGAAACCAAAAGCATTATTGAGAGCATATTTAATGTCTCGCTCAACCGGTTCGTTAGGAGTGTAATTCAAATCACATTCCGGATCAGGATTATCCTGGTTGATAGTTGGTGGAACCATACTGTGGTAGATCGCCAAAAGAGTCGCGATCGATTCTGCCGCTCCGGCCGCACCTAACATATGCCCCGTCATCGACTTGGTAGAGTTCAGGTTGATGTTGTAGGCGTAATCACCAAATACTTTTTTAATGGAGTTGGTTTCAGCAATATCACCCAGAGGTGTAGATGTACCATGCATATTGATATGGTCCACATCCTCGGGGCTTATTTCTGCCATATCCAGTGCATTGTTTAATGCAAGTAAAACGCCGTTTCCATCCGGATCTGGAGCTGTGATATGATGTGCATCAGCAGAAAATCCATAGCCAACAATTTCACCATAAATACGTGCTCCGCGATCGAGTGCAGATTCCAGTGATTCCAGGAAAAACATGGCTGAACCTTCACCTAGAACAAAACCATCTCTGTCTTTGTCAAACGGCCTGGAGGCTTTTTCCGGTTCCTCGTTTCGGCGGGAAAGGGCTCTCATGGATGAAAACCCGGCCACACCAATTCGCCATACCGGAGATTCAGTACCCCCGCACAGTGCCATATCTGACTGACCATATCGGATAGAATCGTAGGCAAGACCTATGTTGTGAGAACCTGTAGCACAGGCTGACACAGCACAGAAATTGGGTCCGCGGAATCCATATTTAATTGATACCTGTCCGGCCGGCATATCGGGAATGAGCATAGGAATAAAAAACGGGTTCACCCGTCTTGCGCCGGATTCATGAAGAACGACCGACTGCTCGTAAAATGTTTGCATCCCCCCAATACCTGTTCCAATTATTACAGCGACCCGATCTTTATTTACTTTCTCAAGATCGATGCCGCTGTCTTCAATCGCTTCACCTGAAGAGATCATTGCATATTGGGTAACCGGATCTAACCTGCGGGCCTCCTTTCGATCGAAATAGTCATTCGAATCGTAATTTTCTATTTGGCCAGCAAACTTTGTGGGCAAATCACTTGTATCGAAGTGTTCAATTGTTCGCACTCCGCTCTTGCCGGAAATTAATCCGTTCCAAAAATCAGGGGCGGTTTTACCGACAGGGGTGAATGCACCTATTCCAGTGATTACTACTCTTCGTCCGGTCATAAAAGGGGGTCTTCTCGTTTATATCTACGATTTCTCCTGAATGTACTCGATAGCGTCGCCGACAGTTGCAATATTTTCGGCATCTTCATCAGGAATACTAATATCAAATTCTTTTTCAAACTCCATAATGAGTTCAACGGTATCCAGGGAGTCAGCTCCCAGATCGTTTGTGAAGTTTGCATCGGCAACAACTTCAGATTCATCAACTCCGAGTTTATCAACAATAATAGATTTTACTTTAGCTTCAACGTCCTGTGACATAAGTTAGACCTTTGTTTAGTTTAGTAGTTAAAAGTAGGTTCGTAAATTTATTTAGACACGTGAAAATACAACATCTGTTCATAAAATAACACGCTCAAATCATTCGTCTTAATAGAATGGGCTACATTGCCATTCCACCGTCTACACGAATCACTTCACCTGTAATATATGAACTGATATCCGATGCAAGAAACGCAACCACATTTGATACTTCTTCGGGGGTTCCTGCCCTTCCAAGCGGTGTTTCTTCTTTAATAGCTTCCAATACTTTTTCGTTGAGATTTTCAGTCATCTCGGTTAAAATATAGCCAGGTGCTACAACATTTGCCCGAATATTACGGCTTGCCAGTTCTTTTGCATATGATTTGGTAAATCCTACAATTCCGGCTTTTGATGCTGCATAATTACTCTGCCCGGCATTTCCACTCAGTCCAACAACGGAACTGATATTTATGATTGATCCGCCTCGTGCCCTCATCATTGGTTTCGCAGCGGCTTTACTGTAGTTAAAAACACTTTTCAAGTTGGTGGTGATTACATCATCCCACGCTTTCTCATCCATTCTGAGTATCAAATTATCTTTAGTGATACCTGCATTATTGACCACTACATTCAATGATCCCCAATTCTCAACAATATCAGAAATTACTTCTTCTGCCCGGTCAAATTGAACGGCATCGGCTTGATAGGAGATTCCTTTCACTCCTTCATTTTCAATATTCTTAACAACCTCGGCAGCAGCATCGGCTGAACTTGCGTATGTTATCGCTACATTAGCACCGGCTTTAGCTAACGTAAGAGCAATTGATTTTCCAATTCCACGACTGCCACCTGTAACCAGGCAATTTTTTTCTTTAAGATTGATCATTTTATTCTATTGATATCCTTCAATATTTACTTCTTTCAGTGTTCGTTTGACCAACCCTTGCAAGACATTTCCGGGGCCAACCTCAACAAACGAATTTACTTCATCTTTTTCCATATTGAGCAAGGTTTGCGTCCATCGTACAGGATTCACAAGCTGCTGGAGAACATTATCTTTTAATTCACCGATATCTCTTGTGGATTCGGCCGTAAAATTACTAAATACTTTGTAACGAGGGCGAAAAAATGTGGTGTTTTCCAGTTTTTCCTCCAATGCATCATAAGCTGATTTCATCAACGGAGAATGAAACGCGCCGCTGACAGGTAAAATTTTTGCTAAACGGCAGCCTTGCTCCTTGGCAATATCTACAGCTTTGTGAACAGCATCAACATCCCCGGAGATTACAAGCTGGCCCGGACAATTGTAATTAGCCGGTACTACCGGTTTTCCAATCTCATCGGATGCTTCTTCACAAATTGAATCTACAGTTTCATCATCCATCCCGATAATTGCAGCCATCGTTCCCGGATTTTCATCACCGGCTTCCTGCATCTTTTGCCCCCTCAGGGCTACCAGCTCCAGGGCTGATTCAAATTCGAGTGCTCCAGCCGCTGTCAGTGCCGTAAATTCACCAAGGCTGTGGCCAGCCATCACATCCGGATCCAGATCAAGAGTTGTATATAGAGCATAGGAGTGAAGAAAGATGGCCGGTTGTGTGTACTTCGTCTGAGTTAATTCATCAGACGGTCCTTCAAACATAATTTCGCTTAAAGAATAATCCAACAGTTCATCGGCTTCATCAATTATGGACCGAAATTTAGGATTTGACTCATAATGCTCGAGGCCCATTCCAACTTTTTGCGATCCCTGGCCGGGAAATAATATAGCTGTTCGCATTACTTCCTCCATTTCAAGTAAACAGCTCCCCATGTTAATCCACCGCCGAATGCTGAAAGAATAATATTATCCCCATCCTTGAGCTGATCTTTCCAATCATATAAACAAAGAGGAATCGTAGCAGCAGTGGTATTACCATATTTACCTATATTTACCATCACCTTCTCTTCGGAAAGTCCCATTCGTCGAGCCGTTGCACTAATAATTCTTTGATTGGCTTGATGTGGGACAAGCCAGGCAACATCATCGCCACTCAGATTGTTTCTTTCCATAATTTCAAGAGAAACATCAGCCATTCCTTCGGTGGCTTTCTTGAAGACTGCACGACCGTCCTGGCGAATAAAGTGCATTTTATTTTTTACCGTCTCTTCGCTTGCAGGATTTAAACTTCCACCTGCGGGTTGATAGAGTAAACATTCTTCGTCACCATCAGTATGCTGTACAAAATCGATAATGCCATCGCCCTCGGTTTCTTCTAAAACTACGGCGCCTGCAGCATCACCAAAAAGTATACAAGTAGTGCGATCTGTAAAATCTACTATGGCACTCATCTTATCAGCACCAATTACCAATACTTTTTTTGCACGGCCCGATTCAATCATCATACTTCCGTTCGACAATGCGAATAGAAATCCTGAACACGCGGCGGAAAGATCAAATCCATAAGCATTTTCCGCACCTATACGTTTTTGCACAAGTGCAGCTGTTGCAGGAAACATATAATCCGGGGTAACGGTTGCAACTATTATGGCATCAATATCTTTAGCATCCACTTCGGCATCCTCAAGAGCTTCCAAAGCCGCTTTTTCTGCCATATAAGATGTGCCTTTATCCGGATCCTTTAAAATACGCCGTTCCGAAATTCCCGTTCTAGTGCGTATCCATTCATCGTTTGTCTCAACATACCCTTCGAGTTCTTTATTAGTCAAAATATAATCGGGCAAAAAATGACCAACCCCGCTAATCTTGGCTCGCTTTACAGACATTCAATCAGTTTTTTTCGTTTAGAGATGCTATAATTTTTTTGTTTATCTGTTGCTTCACGCAATGCACGGCGTTAAATATCATATTTTTTATAGCCACTGCCGAACTGCCGCCATGTCCCACAAGACTCATTCCATTTACACCAAGAAAAGGGATGCCGCCCACATATTCATAATTAAAAGCACTAAGTGATTTTGAAAGGATTCCAAATACCCTTTTTTGCATTTCGGGGTCGACCCCATCTTCTGCCATTGTTTTTTTAAGCAAATGTTGTAGAATTTCCGGAATTGATTCACCGAACTTCAGTAAAACATTGCCACAAAATCCATCTACAAGATAGATATCTGTTTTCCCGTACAAAATATCTTTCCCTTCAATATTCCCTGAGAAATAACTCAATGTTGAAAGTAAATTATATACTTCTTTATGGAGTTCCAATCCCTTTTCAGGTTCTTCACCCACATTCATAAGGCCGACTGTAGGATTTTTGATTTCTAAAATTTCCTTCGCAAGTATTCTGCTCATCTTAGCAAACTGGAGATACATCTCTGGTTTCAGTTCAAGATTAGCTCCTGCATCGGTCAGAAGACTCACACCTTTTAATGTGGGATAAGTAGCGGCAATTGTAGGCCGTATCACTCCTTCAAGTTTCCCCAGCATAAAAGTGGATGCAGCAAGCAGTGCACCGGTATTTCCGGCACTAACAAAAGCTTCGCATTCCCCTCTTTTATGAGCCGTGAGTCCAACGGCAATGGATGATGATTGTTTAGATTTGACGGCAGCAGCAGGCGATTCATTCATTGAGATTATCTCGGGAGCATGCAGAATATGAATTCTATCGGAATCGTACTCAACTTCCTGTAATTCCGACTGAATCATCTCTTTAGGCCCGACTAAGAGAATCTCTATTTCCGAATTTTCCTGTAATGCCTGAACTGCTCCTTGTACCGGTACTTTTGGAAAGTGGTCCCCTCCTACCGCATCAACAGCAATCACCATGTGGTTACCTTTAGATTAATTTGATGTATTAATCACCTGTCTGCCGCGATAGTATCCACACTCCATGCACACATGATGCCGCCGATGTAAAGCGCCACAGTTCGTGCATTCTGTGAGTTGAACCTCCGACAATCCATGGTGAGAACGCCTCTTATTTTTTCGAGACTTTGACGTTTTTCGTTTTGGATGTGCCATTTATATTCCGTTTTAAGTGTTCTTCAGTTTCTTCAATTCAGCCCATCTCGGGTCTATCATTTCATCCTCATCAGGTTCCGGTCCATAATGCTTTGTTTCAAAATCTTCCGGGTTTCCTTCAGAGTCTAAATAATCTGGATGTATTTTTCTGACCGGTATCTCTAGCATAATCGTATCACGTACCTCTTTTTCAATATCCAACACTAAATCTTCCGGTGGTATCTGCCGAACAGCGCCTTTTTCTGATTCTGTATCTTCAACGTTATCCGGCTCAAAAAGAACGTGATAGGAACCATTCAAATGTCTTACAAATGGTTTTAACGACCGATCACAAATTAATTCTGTATCCACATCAACAGTAAAATCTACTTCTATAAAATGATTCGTTCTAAAGAAGTTGACATGAACATTACCCTCTTTAAGAGTAATTTCATCATCTAATTCAAGATCGCCCTCAGATAAAGAAACATCACGTTCACTTTTACCGTCGGGTATCTCCTGTAATTCAAATGTTAATTTTGACGTTTCCACAATAGCTTTGAAAGATAGACAGAACTCTTTTTTTATGCAATTTAATTAAACAACCCAAATAACCTCTGCTCAATCAGCTCAAGCACTTTCCCTAAATCATCCTGGTTATTTACAAAATCAAGATTGTCTGTATCGATAATCAGCTTATCCTGGTTATAACGGTCAATCCAATCCTCATAGAGCCGATTTAACCGTTCCAGGTACTCAATTCGAATCGTATTTTCGTAATCCCTGCCCCGCTGCTGGATCTGTCTAACAAGTGTGGGTACTTCTGCACGCAAGTAGATTAACAGGTCAGGGGCTTCAAGATAATAAGCCATTTCATCAAAAAGAGCACAGTAGTTTTTATAATCGCGATCACTCATCAAGCCCATTTCGTGCAGGTTTTTCGCAAAAATCTCCACATCTTCGTAAATAGTCCTGTCTTGAATAAGACTTTGTTCCAGCTCCATTAGCTTTTTTTGATGTTGAAAACGGCTCGACAGGAAATAGATCTGAAGATTAAAGCTCCAACGCCTCATATCCTCATAAAAATCAGAAAGATATGGATTATCATCTACAGATTCATAGTACGTTTTCCATCCAAAATTTTTACCTAACAGCTCAGTCAGGGACGATTTCCCCGCGCCAATGTTACCTGCAATCGCTATATATTTTTTCCCTTTTCGATCTGGCATACTACACATCTTTACCTAATAACTTGTACATCGCTTTTTTATAACCTTCCACGCCAGGCTGGTTGAATGGGTTTACATCCAGCATATAAACATACACAGCTGTGAAAAGCTCATAAAAATAGATCAATTTCCCCAGCTGTTGTGCGTTCAACTCTTCAATAATAATTTTCAATACCGGAACCCCTCCTTCAGTATGGGCCTCAACAGTTCCGTCGAGCGCACTTTTATTAATCTGGTGAAATGATCTCCCGGAAAGATACCCAAGTTGATCGATATCTTCTCCCTGTGTTTCCTGTACTTTAAAATCAGAAATGGGTTTTTTAGCGACCAATATCGTTTCTATTAGATTTCTCCGGCCTTCCTGGATAATTTGACCAATGCTGTGAAGGTCGGTCGAATAGCCGGCCATCGCCGGAAACATCCCCTTCCCCTCTTTTCCTTCACTTTCCCCAAGCAACTGCTGGATCCATGCCGTGAAACCAATCAATTCAGGCTCAAATGATGTTAACACATCCAATGCATGTCCGTTCTTTAACAGCGCATATCGGAGAGCAGCATACTCAAGGATTGTTTCCTGGTCTTGCTCACGACCCTCATACTCCGAAACAGCTCCGTAATATAACGTTTGAATGTCGATACCGGCCACAGCAATTGGAAGTAAACCAACCGGAGTTAGCACAGAAAATCTTCCGCCTACGTCATCCGGGATAATATATTTCTGATACCCTTCCTCAGCCACAATTTTGTTCATAACTCCACCCTCTTTGCCGGTTGTTGCAATGATCCTGTCGGCGGCATCTTCATAAACCTCATGCATCCAGGCTCGAATTGTTCTGAACGCTAATGCTGTTTCGAGAGTAGAACCTGATTTTGATATTCCATTCAGATAAACACTTTTCAGTTCGCCATCCTCTTTTGGGGTTTGAAGATACTCCATCAACTGTTTCAGGTATTTGCCGCTCATGTGATGGCCGGCGTACAAAATCTCGGGACCATTATTCTTAAAGTAGGGGTTCAATGCCTTAATAACTGCCATCGCACCCGTGTACGATCCACCAATACCACATACAATAAAAATATCCGCATCTTCACGGATTCGTTCTGCATGGCTCGTTAATTCTTCAAGTTCGGCGTCATTTGGCTCCTTCAAAATTCGCTGCCATCCCAGCCATTCACTACCCGCGCCGGTTTGATTTTTTACTTGTTGGTATGTTTTCTCAGCCAATTCAAAGGCCTCTGCATACTCATCATCCGATACAAATGAGCGTGCACTTTTTACATCTGTTGTAATCATATCGTAACTATTATCTCAAAATTTTTGCGAGTGCAACCAAATCATTGTTGATCGCCTTTATCTTTCCAAAAGTATCCTTAAGCGGGGTGAATGTCACATTGTTATTTATGATTCCTACCATCACGTCACTTTTTCCCTGATCAATTGCCTGAACGGCCTCAAATCCCAACCGAGTTGCAAGCACCCGGTCTCGTGCAGTTGGATTTCCTCCTCTTTGAACGTGCCCGAGGATGGCAACTTTCATATCGTATTGCTCAAAATCTTTTTTGAGTGCCTCTGAAATTTTTACAGCTCCTCCAGTTTGGTCACCTTCAGCAATTACCACAAGTGAACTTCGCTTACGCGCTTTTAAAACCTTATTCAAAGATTCCCTGATTTCCGATAAGCTTGTCAAATATTCAGGTAGAACGATCATCTCAGCGCCACTTGCAATTCCGGTTTCAAGTGCAATAAATCCGGCATCTCTCCCCATTACTTCTATAAAGAATAATCGTTCATGAGCATCTGCCGTATCCCTGATCTTATCGATCGCTTCCATGGCTGTATTCAGTGCGGTATCATAACCAATGGTTTCATCCGTTCCAATCAGATCATTATCAATTGTAGCAGGTATACCAATTGTGTTAATTCCTTGCTCTTCCGAGAGAAGAGTGGCACCACGAAATGTCCCGTCACCACCAATCACAATAAGAGCTTCAACACCCTCTTTCCTGAGTTGATCACCGGCTCTCTTCCTTCCTTCTTCAGTACGAAATTCATCAGACCGCGCAGACTTGAGAATGGTACCACCCCGTTGGATGATCCCTGAAACATCAGTGTGCTGGAGATTTTCAAATGAACCGTCAATCAATCCTTTATATCCGTGGCGAACAGCCGTAACTTCAATGCCGAAATGCTTTGAACCACGAATGATTGCGCGAACGGCAGCGTTCATTCCAGGGGCGTCCCCGCCACTTGTTAGCGTGGCAATTTTTTTCAAAAGCTGATTCCTTTTATACGAAAGTTAGATTCTTTATTAGCTAAACTAAACAGCCCTAAAACTTTGCGCAAATAATTAATGAGCATAATTTGTATTTTCAACGATTGAAGTTTTAACCTGACGTAATTGAATGACGCAAGAGGTATTAAACCATACCGGTGATACTAACATAAAGAAAAGTTCTCTGAAAGAGATTACCGAACCCGTTCAGGAACACCTGAGTGTTTTTCGTGAATTCTTTAAAGATGAGATCAGCAGTGATGTATTTCTACTGGATCAAATTATACGTTACCTGCTCCGCCAGAAAGGGAAAGAGATACGGCCAACACTTGTTTTTATGACTGCACGAATGTTCGGCTCTATTGACAAGAGAAGTTTTGTAGCCGCTACCATGATTGAACTCCTGCATACGGCTACACTTATTCATGATGATGTTGTAGACGAAGCCGATAAACGCCGTGGATTTTTAAGTATCAATAAAATTTGGCGAAATAAAGCTGGCATTCTTTTAGGGGATTTTCTGCTCTCAAAAGGATTGCTAATCGCACTCGATCACAAAGAATACCAGTTACTCCATGTACTCTCTGATGCAGTTCGAGACATGAGCGAAGGAGAACTCCGGCAGTTAAAAACCTCCAACCTGTTCAACATGACGGAGGAGCGATATTTCCAGATTATTTCTGAAAAAACAGCCAGTCTTATTTCTGCTTGCTGTCAATGTGGAGCCATTGCCGCTTCGGACGACGAGAACATTATTGAGGGGATGAAAGAAGCCGGAATGAAAATTGGAATTGCCTTCCAGATTAAAGATGATCTTTTTGATTACGGGCTCGCAGACGTTGGCAAACCCACCCGGAACGATATCCAGGAGAGAAAAGTGACACTGCCGTTTATATATGCTCTCGACAACGCTTCAAAATTCGAGCAGTTAAATGCTCGCAGAATTATGAAAAAGCGAAATAAAACGCAGAAAGATATCGACAAGATTGTTCAATTTGTGCACAAGCACAACGGCCTGGAACTTGCTGAGACTAAGATGATCAACTATGCTGATGAGGCCCTTCAAATACTACAAACCCTTCCTATCCAACGTGGATATGATGACTTTAAAGCACTCGTCGAGTTTATCATCACAAGGAAAAAATAGCCGTTCACATGGTGCATATTTTTTTGTCTGATGTCCATTTGGGAATCCATGATGAGAAGCAAACCCGTAAGTTGGAAAAAGAGCTGATCAGGCTTGTGGACTATTGCCAATCCAACAGTATTCAAATCCATATCTTGGGCGACTTTTTCGATTACTGGATGGAGTTTCCGGATTACATACCCAGTTTGGGACAATCAGTTTTAGACCGGTTTGAAAGCTACAATGAGGCAATGGGAAACAACACAACGTTCATCACCGGTAATCACGATTTTTGGACCCTATCACACCTTGAAAAACTCGGTTTTAATGTTGAGCACGAATACGTACACCTTCAACTGGGCCAAAATAATCTATTTCTCTGCCACGGCGACGGGCTTAATGAAGATCAGTTTAAGCTAAAACGTCCTCTTCTTCACAGGTTCATTCGGCATCCAAAATTTGTTACATTCTATAAGTTTCTATTGCCGGGTAAAAATGGGCTTCAACTGATGAAAAAATTCTCGAATTTTACCCGGGATGAAAATTACATCAATACCGAACGGCTTAATAACTGGGCAGAGTTTATGTTCGAAAAATTTAATTTCGATTTAATTGTGTCAGGACACGATCATGTTCCGAGAATGGAAACTTTTCCCAAAGGAACCTATATAAATACCGGTTCTTTTCATCAGCACAGAACCGTTTTAAAATATACCAAAGGGGCCTTTGAACTCGTTAGCTGGAACGACAGCCTAAAAGAATTTCAACCATTTGAATATCAGTCTAAAGCAGACCTGAATGGACAATAATAACAACATTGATATGGACCGATACTTCAACGACCGGGAGTATCGTAAGAAGATCTCAGCTCAAAGAAATAAGAAAAAATCTTTTAGAGACCTGCTCTCGAAGAAAGTTGTAAAGATTGGCTTAATTACTTTTTCGGTTCTTTTTATTGCACTTTTTGGTTATGTGTACTACCTGTTTCAGGGACTTCCATCCATCCAGGAACTCGAAAATCCCAAAACTGCAATCGCTTCTGAAGTTCGCAGCCGTGATGGCGTAGTTCTGGACCGATATTTTGTTGAAAACAGAACCTATGTTTCAATCGATAATATATCTCCTCACGCTATAGATGCACTCATCGCTACTGAAGACCACCGGTTTTTCAATCACTGGGGTGTTGATTTTCAAAGTTTAATGAGGCTTCCCTACTACTGGCTTCAGCAGAGATTTGAGGGCGGATCAACAATTAGTCAGCAGCTTGCACGAAATCTATATCGGAAAATTGGTTTTGAAGTGACCGTAACGCGAAAACTGCGTGAGATGATTACCGCAGTACAGATTGAAAGCAACTACACCAAGCGTGAAATTATTGAGATGTATCTGAATACGGTTGAATTCAGCAATAGTGCATTTGGAATTGAATCGGCTGCACAAACCCACTATGGCAAACCGGCAATTGATTTAACACTCTCTGAATCGGCCAACCTGATCGGTCAACTCCAGGCTGTGTATGCTTACAATCCAAGACTATTTCCTGAGAGAGCCAAAACACGGAGAAATATCGTACTCGGCCAGATGCAAAAGCATGGATTCCTGACTGAGGAGATATTTATAAATTTGAGCGAAGAACCTATCGCACTGAATTATCAACCTCCGTCAAAAGCTGGCCGAGAGAGTCGATATTTTGGAGAATATGTGCGTCTTCAAGTAGAAGACTGGGCTGAAGAAAATGGGTACGACCTCTACTCGGATGGTTTGGTTATTTACACCACCATCGATTCGCGACTTCAAAAACACGCCGAAGCTGCTGTCCAAGAGAAGCTGGTAGAGTTCCAGGAAACATTTGAGAATGAGTGGACCTCCTATAATGGTGATTATATGGACGAGCTTTGGGATAAATACCCAAGCTTCCTGAGAAGTTTTATCCGCGAGACCGACCGGTATAAAAATGCTTTTTCCAAGTTAGAAACCGACCAGGAATCTGTGGTATTTAATCACCTGATGGCAGACTCTGTCTTTGTAGATTCAGTGAAACGCGTTAGAACAAAATTGCAGGCAAGTTTTACAGCCATCAAACCTGATAACGGTCACATTCTTGCATGGGTCGGTGGTGCGGATTTTGGCACCCAGCAGTACGATCATGTCCATCAATCCAAGCGTCAAGCGGGTTCAACATTCAAACCTTTTGTATATGCCGTTGCGATTGACAATGGCTATATGCCCTATCACAAATTTTCAAAGTATCCCAGCAGTTTTATTCAGCCAAACGGCCAAACTTGGGATCCGAAAGATCCGACTGTTCCCTCGGGACCACAAATGGTTCCCTTGAGAGAAGCACTTGCACGAAGTTTAAATAATGTTACAATTCGCCTGTTGCCTGAGATTGCCGGTGCGCCGGGAACAAACAGAACCCGGGAGCTGGAACCTGCCGCCCGAATGATTCGCGATATGGCAAGCAATCTTGGTATCAATGTTAGTGATTTTCCAGCGTACCCTTCCATTGCACTTGGAACGGCTGAGGTTTCTCTTCTTGAACTCGTAAGTGCTTATACAACCTTTGTAAATAAAGGTGTTCACATTGAACCCATTGCCATTACCCGTATTGAAGATAAAGAGGGAAATGTGTTGGTAGAATATTACCCGGAATATAGCCAGGAAGCCATTAGCCCTGAAACAGCTTATATGATGATCGACATGATGCGCGGGGTGATTCGCGGAGGAGAAGATTACCACGGTACAGGTGTACGATTGAGAAACGTTTACAACGTCCAACAGGATGTAGCCGGTAAAACCGGAACTACCCAAAATAGTGCGGATAACTGGTTTGTAGCCATGATGCCACATATTGTGATGGGATCCTGGGTTGGCGGAGAGGATCGCAGGATTCGCTTCCCAACCGATAATTCTTACAGTATTGGCCAGGGTGCCAGAACAGCTTTACCGATTGTGGGACAGTTTATAAATAATGTTACGGATGATCCCGAAGCCCCCTGGAGCTACGATGCATTTGAACCCCCACCGGGTTTTGTGATGCCGGAAGATCCTGCAAATACGGATCAAAACCGTGAGCGGGAACGTATTGGGTGGTAATTATTCATCTGACCAATGAAGCATTCAGCAGGAAAGAGATATTTTGCTGAGTAATTCTCTGTGAATTGATTCCAACATTAAATGTCACCTGTTCGGTAGTTACTGTATGACCGGCAACCATTGCAAACTCACCAAACAATGCAATTTTGCCCTGGCATTTGGTGCGTAGCCGCCATCCAATGTTTTGAAATTATTGTGAGATGAGTCGATTCAGAACGTTGTCTCCTCTCCAATTTTATAGGCAGGATCGGTGAGATTAATTGTAAAAATCGTATCAGCTGCTTGATGAGCAAAAATTGTAGACACAATAGAATCGGTTGACAATAAAAGAGAAAATAGAAGGATAAATTTATTGTTGGATTTTTTAGTGTATCGCCCCTGCTACAATAGTAATGTTATTCTATTTTCAAACTTTCTTTTGATTGTTGGTTCATAACATCAATACCCTCATCGAACTTATGAATGGATACACCACCTGTTGACGGCCATTTTTCAAGTTCAGCAAATCCATCACCATCGGTAAATACTCGCCCCGTACCACTGGGTATGAATATTCCAATACCCTGATCATCAATCACAATAATCCCGCCGAATGCATCGCGGATTCCATTATCATCAATCGTACCTGAAAGAAAATTTACGGATACCACGGTGTCTTGCTCTACAATATCCAGTTGCCTACCAAAGACTGAAAAGTTTTTCCCTTCCCCAATAATATGAGAATTTTCTCCAAGAAATGGATTTGAACCCAGTACAATTCTATCAAAATCAACCGTCAGGTTTTTGTTGTCCTGATTACTGAACCTAAATAATGTGTCTCTGAATCTGCCTCCGGGTTGTATACCGTCATTCGGAACATTTGTAGTTTCCAGTATTGTGGGTTGCATCATTACAGTTGCCTGTCCAATTGCCGAGCTTGCTGATAACAAACGCGCTTCCACGTTTGGCGGATTATTACCCCTGTAGATGGGAAAACCCAAATCGTTTTCAAGCACATTCAGAAGATCCTCGCCCAATAGATCAATAACCGGTATGCTGATACCATCCTCGAATTCAACATTTACACTACTGCCCGATTTACAGGAGAACAAAAATATGGACAGGACAACTATGCTGATTAAAAGAACTATGGTGGATCTATATCTGTACATATAAGAAGAGAAAAAAAGTGAATGATTGAATAAGTTGCATTTTATACGCCAATTATATTCTGAACAATAAACGGAATTTAATGATTTAAATTTCCAAACAACTTCTTATTGTTTATAATTCTGCTCGAATCCGGTGTGAATATCGACCGCAAAAAGCTCAATTGTAAAAAGTCCACCATTTCATGAAAATCAAAAACTTCCTTTTTCTTTTCTTAGGATTTTTATTCACCTGTAATGTTGTTTGTGCTGTAGATGTACAGACAGATCAAAGTTCAGAGTTTGATGACTCACATGTTCTATGGTACGAACAACCGGCTGAGGAGTGGATTGAAGCTTTACCCATTGGAAATGGCCGTTTCGGGGCAATGATATTTGGCAATCCAACTAATGAACGAATACAACTTAATGAAGACAGCCTTTGGCCGGCCGATGATAACTGGGGACTCGCCGACGGAGGTCCGGAAGATCTTGAAAAAGTTCGTCAACTGTTATTAGATGGGAACAATGTAGAGGCAGATTCCCTGTTTGTAGATAAATTTCTCAACAAGAATATCGTACGATCCCATCAAACTATGGGTGATCTCTTTATCGATTTTGAAATTGATAGCACCAGCAATTATCGAAGATGGCTCAATTTGGAAACCGCCGTTGTTGAATCGAAATTTACAGCTGATGGAAATTCAGTCAATCAACGTGCGATTGCTTCTCACCCACATGATGGAATTTTTATTGAATATTCCACCGACTCCGATGATGGACTTTCAGCAACGATCTCTATGAATCGGCCGGATGACCACGGTCATCAAACCGCTACTACTTTTGTAGAAAATGAGACATTGGTGATGCAGGGAGAGGTCACACAACACGGTGGTGAGTTTAAAGGTGAAGAAAGGCCAATTACCCATGGAGTAAAATTTGATACCCGGTTGAAAATCCATCATACCGGAGGAGAAGTAATATATCATGAGGACTCAATAGAGTTGAGCAACGTACAACATTTGACGATATATCTTGTCTCAAATACAGATTTTTATTCTGATGATTTTCAACAAGAAAGCAGGTCTCATCTACATGAAGTTTCAGAAATTTCATTTAATGAATTGTTGGAAGCTCATAATGAAGATTATCAGGAGCTTTATAACCGGGTAGATCTCTCAATCGACCATGAGCAGAAAACCCAACCGACGGATGTGCGCCTGCAACAAGTTGTTAATGGAGCGGATGATGTTGGCCTGGAAGAGATGCTGTTTAATTATGGACGTTATCTTTTGATCAGTTCATCACGAAAAGGAACCAACCCCGCAAACCTACAGGGTATTTGGAATCGGCATATCCAGGCCCCCTGGAATGCGGACTATCACCTGAATATCAATCTTCAGATGAATTATTGGCCGGCAAATGTTACCAATTTAGATGAACTGAATATGCCTTTATTCGACTTCCTGGACAGGCTTATTGAGAACGGAAAACAAACAGCACGCGTAAACTATGGGGCCGGCGGTTCCTTTTTGCCTCACGCAACGGACCTTTGGGCACCGGCATGGCTTCGATCTACTACAGCATATTGGGGCGCTTCGTTTGGTGCAGGTGGCTGGATGATGCAACACTACTGGCAACACTACCTGTTTACACAAAATGAGACTTTTTTACGTGAACGTGCATTCCCTGCGATGCAAGAAGTTGCCAAATTTTACAGCGACTGGCTGATTGAAGACCCGAGAGATGGCAAACTAATATCAGCTCCCTCCTCTTCACCGGAAAACAGGTTTATCCATGAAAATGGAGAACCTGTAGCACTCACACTTGGAAGTGCAAAAGATCAACAAGTCATTCATGAAGTATTCAGGAACTACCTGCAAGCTGCAGAAATTCTTAATATCGAAAGTGAATGGACCCATAAAATCAGCGAACAGATTGAGCAGTTGAGGTCCGGTATTCAGGTTGGGAGTGACGGGAGAATTTTGGAATGGGATCGCGAATATGAAGAGTTTGAACCCGGTCACCGGCATATGTCTCACCTTTATGCATTTCATCCAGGTAATCAGATCACTTATCAAAAAACACCCGAAATGGTGGAGGCCGCAAAACAAACCATGCAGTACCGAATGGAACATGGTGGTGGTCACACAGGCTGGAGCAGGGCTTGGCTGATCAATCTCCAGGCTCGTTTTTTAGATGGAAATCTCGCTCACAACAATATCATGCTGCTGCTTCAGAAATCAATGGCCCCGAACATGTTCGATCTTCACCCCCCGTTCCAGATCGATGGAAACTTTGGACTTACAGCCGGTATCGCTGAAATGTTATTGCAATCTCATGAAGAAGGTTTGATCAGAATTCTTCCGGCATTGCCCGATGCCTGGTTATCAGGTTCAATTTCAGGACTCAAAGCCCGCGGTAACATTACCGTTGAGATTGGTTGGAAAGATGGAAAGGCAATAGATGTGGTTCTTAGCTCACCCGTAGAACAAACAGTAGATGTAATTGTGAATGATAAAAAAATTCAGGCTCACCTGTTCCCCGGCGAGAACCTGCAATTGTTGGACTAGGTTATTTTTAAATGAAATATATTATTGATCATGCAAAAAAGACTTTATTTTAGAATCAGTCTAGATAGATTTTAATAACTCATTTTTTTAAAAAACAGTTCTACTTTGCCCTTAAGAACTGCTATATTCCTGCCGCTGCTACGTTGACATTCCAACTGTCTGGCGGTAATTTAGCATCTGTAAGAAATTAGCATCTATGTTTGAGCAATATTTACCAATTTTTGTACTCCTCGGCGTAGCATTTGTGTTGGCGCTCGCCTTCATGGCACTTTCCCGATTTCTCGGCCCCTATCGCCCCAATACGGTAAAATTAAAACCTTATGAGAGTGGTATGGATCCGGTTGGCCAGGCGAAAGACCGGTACTCAATCGCTTTCTACTTGGTAGCCATGGAGTTCATCGTTTTTGATCTTGAAGTTGTATTTCTATATCCCTGGGCTGTTCGCTTTTTAGATATGGGTACAGGAACGTTTGTGGCGATGACAGTATTTATTGTAATACTGTTTATCGGTCTTATATATACTCTAAAGAAGGGTACTTTAGACTGGGATATGAAAAATTTTAAATATGAGGCTTTGAAGAAGTAATATGGGAATAGAAAGCGCACTTGGTAAAGGTTACTTAACAACAAGGATGGATACGCTCGTAAACTGGGCACGATCCAACGCTGCATGGCCTATGCCTATGGGACTGGCTTGTTGTGCTATCGAAATGATGGCATTTGCAGGCCCACGATATGATGCGGCTCGTTTCGGTTCGGAAGTTATGCGGTTTTCTCCGCGACAGGCCGACGTGATGATTGTTGCCGGTTGGTGCACCTATAAAATGTCACACGCTATACGAAGGATCTGGGATCAGATGCCCGACCCAAAATGGTGTATCGCCATGGGGGCTTGTGCTTCTACAGGTGGTATGCATCGATGTTATGGTGTTGTTCAGGGTTGTGACAATTTCCTCCCCGTTGATGCTTATATCTCCGGCTGTCCGCCGCGACCCGATGCCGTTCTCCACGCACTGATGAAAATACAGGACAAAATTAAAACTGAGCATTCGATAATGCTTGACACCTGATCTATCTATGAGCTTAGAATTATCAGAACACCTTCAAAAAACAGTTGACCATTTATCTGAAAACTTTTCTGATAAATTGATTCATGTTTACCAATCATCCGGTGATACATTTATCATTGTAGATGCTGATTCCATACTGGAAATCAGCAAATATCTTAAAGAAGAACTACACTATATCTTCTTGAGTGATGTATTTGGGATTGATCGCTACACCTCAGATGAAAGGTTCGAGGTTGTTTATAACTTACTCTCTTTAAAGCATCAGCAGCGTGTGTTTGTAAAAATTCGATGTGAGGAGGAAAATCCCGAGGTAGACTCCGTTGTACCCATTTGGAAGGCTGCGAATTGGTTTGAAAGAGAAGTATATGATATGTTTGGGGTCTATTTCAGAAATCACCCCGATCTAAGAAGAATTTACATGCCGGAAGATTTTGAATATTTCCCACTGAGAAAAGAGTTTCCGCTTTTAGGGATACCCGGTTCAATTGAACTACCGAGTACAACGCCTGATACCGATTAAGCAGTACACTTATGAAATTAAAAGACATCCAAAGCAAGGTAAAACCCACTTTTTTCAAGGAACACCAGAGGAAACTCTATCAAAGCCTTGAAGATAAACATACTACCATTGAGGAGATGGATGATGGTGATCCGCTTACCACGAAGATGGTTCTAAACATGGGCCCTCAGCACCCGGCTACGCACGGTGTTCTTCGACTGGTTCTACAACTTGACGGGGAAACCATTGAAAAAACGAAAGTAGACATCGGCTACCTTCATCGTGGTGTTGAAAAAATTGCTGAGAACAAAACTTACCAGGAATTCATGCCTTACACCGATCGCATGGATTACCTCTCTCCCTACAACAATAATGTGGCACTCTGTACCGCTGTTGAGAAAATTGCTAACGTAGAGGTACCGGAACGCGCTCATTATATACGAATGATCGGTTGTGAGCTCGCACGAATATCATCTCACCTTCTCTGGCTTGGAACCATGGTGATGGATGCCGGAGCGGTATCGTTCTTTATCTGGACGTTTAAAGAGCGTGAAAAAATTTATGATATCATGGACCGGATTGGGGGGCACCGTTTTACGATTTCTCATGCCCGAATTGGTGGCGTGGCTAATGACCTGACGGATGAAGCAACCGGTGCTATTAAAGAGTTTGTTGAAACCTTTCCAAAAGAGCTGAAGGATTATCATAAGTTATTGGACAGAAACAGGATTTTTATTGAAAGAAATGAGGCTGTCGGTGTCCTTAAAACGGAAGATGCAATTGAAATCGGGGCGACAGGGCCAGTTTTAAGAGCTTGTGGCTATCCGGTAGATATAAGAAAAATCTCCCCGTATGCACGTTATTCTGAAGTAGATTTTGATATCCCAACGCGGCTTGAAGGCGATAACCTCGCACGATATTTTGTTCGAATGGAGGAGATGCATGAAAGTATTCGTATTATTGAACAGTGTCTCGAAAAACTCCCGAAAGGCCCCATCCGAATGGACGACGCTAAAAAATCATACCCTTCAAAAGATGAAGTGTACTACTCCATGGAAGGTATGATTCACGATTTTATGATGACAGACACCGGTATATGTCCGCCTGATGGTGCGGAAAGCTACCATGCTGTTGAATCTCCAAAAGGAGAACTCGGTTACTACATCCAGAGCGATGGAACCGGTCATCCATGGAGGCTCAAAATCAATGCACCCTCTTACACCAACCTGCAAGTTCTCGAAAATATATTGGACGGAGAAATGGTGGCAGACACCGTTGTGATTATTGGTGGAGTTGACCCGGTACTTGGAGAAGCTGACAAATAAGGATTATGGCATACGAATTCACGAAAGAAGACCTCAAAGAAATAGAAAAACTCAAAACAAAGTACCCGGAAGTAACTCCGGTCACTTTACCTGCCTTGTGGATTGCTCAGAACCGCTTTGGACATGTTAATCCGGAAGTTCAAAAATTGGTTGCAAAAACACTTGATCTGCCGGAAGCACATGTTCACGGTGTTGCTACTTTCTACACCCAATACTACAAGGAGGAGAAAGGAAAACACGTCTTAGACGTTTGCACATGCCTGAGTTGCCAGCTTTGCGGGGGATATGATATTCTGAATTACCTCGAGGATAAACTCGGGATCAAAAAAGGTGAAACAACCGATGACGGAATGTTTACCCTGAATGAAGTAGAATGTTTAGGTGCCTGCGGATATGCTCCGATGTTACAGGTTACAAATGATAAGTATGTAAATCACCTTACAGAAGAAAAAGTAGACAACCTTATTGAATCTTTGAAAAACGGTGAACAACCGGAGTATGAGAAAATCGGAATGCCACGGCGAAATAATATTAAATAGACTATGAGCAAACCCGACTGGAAAAATTTTGAACCCGTCCTGATTCCCGATATCCCTGATTTGGATCAGATTAAGAATTATGAAAAAAACGGCGGATATTCTGCACTGAAATCGGTTTTCACTGATAACGACAAGTGGCCGGATTCCAAAAGTGTGATCAACGAAGTTAAGGAAGCCAATATCCGCGGACGAGGCGGTGCCGGTTTTAACGCAGGGTTGAAATGGTCGTTCATGCCCCCTGCCGACGGAGGTCCACGTTATCTCGCTTGTAATGGAGATGAATCTGAACCGGGCACTTTTAAAGACCGCAAGATTTTTGAGTACAATCCACATATTTTTATTGAGGGTGCCTTGATTGCCGCTTATGCGATGGAGATTACCACAATATACGTGTATATCCGTGGCGAGTATAAATCCTACATCGACATGATGGAGGAAGCAATCCAGGATGCCTACGATGCAGGATATATCGGCAAAGACATTTTAGGGTCCGGTCGTGATATTGAATTTTATGTTCATTCCGGTGCAGGTGCTTATATCTGTGGTGAAGAGACATCTATGCTCGAATCCCTTGAAGGTAAACGCGGTTATCCACGAGTGAAGCCTCCTTTCCCTGCTCAAAAAGGATTATGGGGACGGCCAACCACCATCAACAATATTGAAACATTGGCGCATGTACCTGCGGTGATTAACCGAGGTGCTGAGTGGTTCAAAGGCGTTGGTGCAAAAAATCATCCCGGTCCTGTACTCTATGGAATTTCCGGTCACGTAAACCGACCCGGCGTGTATGAATTACCATCCGGTGTTCCTGTTCTTGACTTGATTCATGATGTTGCCCAGGGAATTAAAGGAGGCAAAGAACTGAAAGCTGTTATTCCTGGCGGCTCATCCACTCCCGTATTACGAGCAGATCAACTTGATGGAATTACAATGGACAGCGATTCCCTTCGAACTGTTGGTACCATGATGGGAACAGCCGGAATGGTTGTGATGGATGAAGACACAGATATGGTGGATGTGCTGTGGCGAATTGCACACTTTTATCATCATGAATCTTGTGGACAATGTACTCCATGCCGTGAAGGTACAGGCTGGCTTGAAAAAATATTATTGAAGATTAAAAATGGCGAAGGCGAAGTGAAGGATCTCGATCTTTTACTGGACCTTACCACACAGATGGAAGGACGGACAATCTGTGCTCTTGCTGATGCAGCTGCATGGCCGGTTCGTCATACTATCAATCGCTTCCGGGATGAGTTTGAAGCCCGGTGTAAGAAAAGCGTACACGCTCTGGCGTGATTGATGATTGTTGATTTGTGATTGTTGATTATTTTAAAACTCATCAAATTATCACAAAATTCAATCATCATGAGAAAAGATGAATTAATAAAACGAACAAAAAGCATTTGCCCATAAATGTGTAAAATTAGCTATCGCTTTACCAAAGACCGCTTTAGGAAATCACATAAAAGGGCAGTTAATACGATGTAGTACATCAGTTGCAGCTAACTATCGAGCAGCATGTCATGGTCAAACGAAAGCAGTTTTTATACACAAAATCGGTATTGTTATAGAAGAAGTGGATGAGTCCGAATTCTGGTTAAAGTTTATTATTGATGAAAAATTGAAATCCAATAAAATGGTGGAAGACTTAAGAAAAGAAGCATATGAACTGACTTCAATTTTTATCAAATCCAGGAAAACAGCTCAACAAAATCTATGATTGATCATTCAACAATCGACAATCAAAAATCAACAATTTAAAAAAATGCCCGAAATAGTCATTGACGGTCAGACATACGAATTTGAAGGAGAGCATAAGCTTCTCCAGTTTATTCAGGATCTCGGGAAAGAGGTACCATTTTTCTGTTATCACCCTTCAATGTCCATCCCTGCAAACTGCCGCCAGTGTATGGTGAAGGTAGGACAATATGTGAAGGACAAGGAGACCGGAGAATATGAGTTGGACGAAAACGGTGAAAAACAGATCCGTTGGTTTCCAAAGCTTCAGACTTCCTGTAATCTCACTATGTCTGATGATATGGTGGTTCACACTCAGGAAACCGATGATTTAGTAAAACGGGCTCAAAAAGATAACCTCGAATTTATCCTGATTAATCATCCACTTGATTGCCCGATTTGTGATCAGGCGGGTGAGTGTCCGCTTCAAATTCAAACGTACAAGTATGGTCCTGAAGGAAGCCGGTTTGAAGTGAAAAAAGTTCATAAGCCCAAGAGAGTTGAGCTCGGACCCAGGGTTACACTTGATGCTGAACGTTGTATCAACTGTACCCGATGCACGCGATTTACCCAGGAGATCAGTAATACACATCAATTGACGATCACTTCGCGGGGTGATAAGAATTACCCGACCACAGCACCGGGAGAAACCTTTGATGATCCATATTCAATGAATACCGTGGATATCTGTCCGGTGGGTGCACTAACATCATCTGATTTTAGGTTTAAAGCGAGAGTTTGGGAAATGAACCAGACTCCAAGTATCGATATTACGAATGGGAAAGGATCGAATATTGACCTGTGGACGCGTGACAATCTCATCCTGAGAATTACACCGCGCCACAATGAAGATGTTAACGATCATTGGATTCCTGATGAAGCTCGGGATGCTTATAAATTGTTCAATGAGAACAGAATTTCACGGCCGATACAGAAATTAGATGGTGAACAGATTCTTTCATCTTGGAATAACGCAATCGCTACATTTAATGAACAAGTAGCCGATACGGACAAAGACAAGATTTTAATTATCGGCAGTCCTCATGCATCCGTTGAAGAGAATTATGTCTTCAGCAAGTATGCAAACCTTCTGGGAATTGATCAGCCCGTATTTACGCCTAACATCGAAGAAGGAAAAGGTGATGGCTTTTTGATCACGGATGATCTTGCTCCCAATACAACTGGTTGTAAACTGTTGAATCTTAAAGAGAAGAAAGCTTCAGCCATCAAGAAATCAGTTAAAAATGCTGAACTGGTTATCGTATTAAGTGATCATTTATTGGATCGAAATGTTTTGTCACAGGAAGATTTTGACGATAAATTTGTGATCGTTTTTGCAACGAACCACTCTGATACAACAAAAGCAGCTGATCTTGTAGTGCCAATTACAACTGCCGCTGAACATGCAGCAAGCTATGTTAATATCGACGGACGAATTCAACGTACATTTCCTGCTAAGGAGACCAAATATTCCAACCGGCGGCTTGACCTGGAGATGTCTGAAGGTCGCTTAGATCGTTACGGAACCAACTTCGATAATTGGCGAACTGAAGAGAATAAGGTGGATTGTTTGCCACTTTGGAGATTTATGGCAGAAGTTTCTGATCAAAGCGGAGTGGATGTTGTATATAATTCCGGACGGGAAATCATAGAAGAAATTGCCGGTTTAAATGAAGCTTTTTCTGGTGTAAGTTATCCTGATATGGATGATAACAATGGAATTCAGCTTTCAATTGAAGGCACGAAAAAAACGAAAGCATAATAATAATTTTTAATGAAAAGTCATTCTGAGATTGACTCAGAACCTCTGTACTCAAAATTGGAACGGAGATCCTGAATTGCGTTCAGGATGACACAATTGAAATAATTCAAAACCTTTTAGGGGATGGCAGAAGTTACATTATCATCTTTCATAGTGCTGGGTGTGGCACTTTTCATGCTCTTGAACTCTGCAGCTATAGCTGTATACGCAGAACGGAGAGTTGCAGCTTTTATACAAAATCGTATGGGGCCAAACAGGGTTGGGCCGGCAGGTTTATTGCAACCGATTGCTGATGTTCTAAAACTTCTTTTAAAGGAAGATGTAACACCTACTGAAGGAAACAAGTTTATACACGCAGTAGCCCCGATGATACCCGTGATAACTGCTCTTATGACGGTAGCTGTTATCCCATTTGGCGAAGGGCTGTACGCTACAAATATTAACGCGAGTGTATTATATCTGTTAGCAGTTGCTTCTCTTGGCGTTTATGGTGTAACTCTGGCAGGGTGGGCATCCAACAGTAAATATTCTCTCCTTGGAGGACTCAGAGCTGCTGCCCAGATGATTAGCTACGAGCTTCCCCTGGGTATGGCAGTGGCTTCAGTTGTAATCTTTGTTGGCTCTCTTCGAGTCGTTGATATTGCAGCTTACCAGGAGACCTGGTGGTTTTTCTTTCTGAATCCACTGGGTGCAATTATTTTCATTATTGCTGCATTTGCGGAAAGTAATCGTACACCTTTCGATCTGGTCGAGGCTGAACAGGAGCTTGTGGGAGGATTCCATACGGAGTACAGTTCTATGAAATTCGGGATGTTTTTCCTCGCTGAATATATGCATGTGGTCATCAACTCTATGCTGATGACGACCTTCTTCTTCGGAGCCTACCACCTGCCTTTTGCCGGTTACTGGCTTCCCGAGCTTTCTCCTCTGGTAAAAGGTATTTTGGATGTGTCTGTGTTTACCATCAAAACTGGTTTCTTCATGTTCCTTTTCATTTGGGTACGGTGGACCATTCCACGCTTCAAATACAACCAGGTGATGAAACTTGGTTGGTCGAGATTGCTTCCGCTTAGTATCGCGAACTTTATCGTGATTGCGGCAATTCTCTTCTTTATAGTCAATTAACAGGGGACAACACTGTTAGTTATAAATCCGGCTATGTGGAATTCTAACTTAGCAAGTGTAAAATGGAAAGTTGAGTCTTCTTCCAAAATTCTGCGATTTCGAGAGAATCATAATTCGCATATTTTTGTAATTCTATTCAACTAATCTATTGAGTTGACAAAGCAAGAATATGATAAACACCGAAATAATTAGAAATGTGACCGCACAAGATCGATAGAATTATTTTATCGCTTTTCTCATTAATACTTGTTTTCTATCATTTGCTTACAGTTAATAACAGATTGATTGAGATTTTTACTCATCAATCTATTAATGAATATAGTCTCCAGCAGCCTTCCTAAAAGTTTAAAATTGGGCATTAGTTGATAGTCAGTAGAGTGAAATAGAATACTGGTGCCATCCCCATTATCTTCCACTCGCATTTTCAGAGTTGCTTTAAAATCCGATTCATTGCATTCATGAGCCTGCATATGAGGCGCATCAAAATAGGTGATTTCCCATTCCGTTTTCGATTTTTTAAGACCAATTTTCGATGACTCATGGTAAACAGTACCTAGCTTAACTGGATTTTCTGTTGTATGAATAAGTGACTTCATCACAACGACCCACTCCGGGGCTTTTTCAATATCACTAATAAATTCCCATACCTGTTTTTGAGGGGCGTTTATTCGCTTTGTAATCTCAACTTTTGGCATACCCAATAGATATTAATTGATCTTTTATGTTTCTTTCTAATACAATTCGACTCCATTGATATACTCCCAAACAATGCTACTTGTTACAAATAGGTATGTATGAATTGTTTTACTCCGCCATAGTTTTTTACTAGCATCATGATCAAATTATTTTGATACCTTTAGCTCAATATTCTTATGAGCAGACCTTCTTTATTATTTTTGGTTTTTACCGGATTGCCACCATTAATTTAAAACCTTCAACTCATTTACAGCAGTTGGTTTCTTCGGTTAGCTGTTTCAATGATAATGGATTTTTTTTAGGTTTTTAAAAGCTGAATTTCTCCCGCTCCCAATATGACACTAACGGAACAGGTAGGGAGAGCACCATCCAGCAGAAGTCCCGGAATCATTCCCTATTTGATAAGCTGACGTTCAATGAAGTCTGGTTGTAGCGGCATATCAACAACTTCTTTTTTGGTTAAAAAGAGTTTTCGGGATATGAACCGTCAGTAACTCCTTTGACGGGCATTAAATTAGAAGATAAGCTCAGAAATTAACTGGCAATCCCGATTACAGACAAGGTCATGATTTAGATTTATCACCATTCGCTACTTGCCTAAGGGTATCTTTAGAGAAAGTTTCGGTTCCAAATCCCAATAATCAACTTTACTTTGAGTGGGTGCCACGCCAAGCCCCAAGCGAACCGGACCTCTCTCCCAAACATCAATTTTAACAAAAAATCCAGTTAGGGCACCGGCTGTAATACCACTTAGCAATCCAATTTTTGCACCGGATAGAAAAGCATCCCCATTACTACTTGCAGAAGAGCAATTGATTTCCGTCGGTCTACAGGGATCATTTAGAAGTGATGATAGAGCACCAATTATCATAGTTCCGGCAACTGCACCTATCAACACACCCTCTCCTATTGTTCGTTTCTTGCCGGTCGATACCTCTAAATTTTGGATCAATGAATCAGAAATATAAATAAGTGAGTCTTGGTGAGATAATACAAGAACAGTGCCTGACATCTCAGATATGGTACCCTTTATTCTTTCCATAGGGTCTACAAACGGAGCTGTAACTCGTACACGATCGCCCACTTCTACTCTATTTATCTGGGCATCAGCCGATGAAATCATTATAACCGTCAGTAGTAGAAACAAGCATAGTACATTCTTCAGCCAATTCCACCTAATAAATTCTACTTTAACTTTTTCTGTTTGACGGGTATCGCTTTTCTCAGGAAGTAAGTTGACCATCGTATTCGGCCTCTTTAATTCATAAATCCAACAAGTGCTGAGTGCTGGTTTTTTGAGATTCAGTTTAGATGCTTAAGTTCGCAGTTACTACTCCAACGAACCAAGAAAAGTCTGAAGTTCGTTCATTAATTGATCCGGTTGTTCAATAAACGGAAAATGACCTGAATTTTGTATGACTGACAAATGGGAATTTGAAATAGTGGAGTCCAATTTTTGACCGCTTATCTCAACCGCCGGTTCACTGCTTCCATACACTAAAAGTGTTGGTATTTGCAGCGAACTCAACGACTCGTAGAGATCATAATTCGAAAGTTCAGCCATTAAACTTCCAAATCGCTGGCTCCGAACCATATAATCCTCAGGAATATAAAAGTCCAGGCTATCAGCAAGTGAAGGATTTTCAAATTGATTCCGGAATGATATAATCAGAAGTTGTTCAATCGCTTTTGGAGGATCGTTTTGAAAAAGCTCCGAACTCATCAGTTCCTGACGTTCCAGGCTGTCTTCTACCGATGTTCTCCGGGCAACCATTTGCGATTCCTGCCTCCAGTCTTCTGTATTCGCCGGCATAGAATTTAGCAATATCAGTGAGTTCAGGTTCGAGGGGTACTTGATCGCATACTTCATCGCCAGCAAACCGCCCCAGGAATGCGCCAGCAAGTGTATATTATCAAATTGGAACTCCTGACGCAGAGCTTCGATATCTTCCACGAAATTGTCCAATGTAATACCTGAACGATCCACATTGGCAGATGACCTGCCACTAAGCCTTTGATCATAATATAGCAGTTGATAATTTTGAGCAAGCGGTTCAAAAGAGGATTCAAGATACCCGTGATCCAGCACCGGCCCACCGTGAATAATAATAATCGGCTCCCCCTCCCCCACGATATTGTAGTAAATTTCAGTACCGTTTATGGATAGAGTGCCTTCCTCTGCCGGAAGTTCCTGCCGGAAGTCGGCTTCTCCACAGGATTGCAAGATCGGGAGAAAACAAATTGTGATAAGGAGAAATTCTCTAAAAGTTATTTGAAGCATTTTTAAATTTTCTTGTTGGTTTAAAAAAAAGTATTCAAACCCAATGCAATTCCAAAAACAGGATTCTTAATATTTTTTGAGAAGCAGAACTATGTGATTCCGTTCCAATAAGACTCTTCGGGAAAGCTATTTGAAAACCATAATCATATAAAGTGAAAATTTATTCTGCAAGTTTTATAGCGGCTTTACATATTTTGGCAATGAAAAAGACATAATAAACACTAACAGACAAAGATGTTTTCCTTTTTAAATGTGCATAAAAAAATAAATAAGCTATTAAAGACAGCCTTCCAAAATCATCCAAAGAGAGTGGGGGTTTTTATTTCGATTCCCAAGAATGGCAGCAATTCAATAAGAAAGGTTCTTGATATCGGAAAAAACAGAGATCTTGACAATACAAATTCAAAATTTATTCATGAAAATCACCAAAGAGGAGTGGTCTTAAAAGAAAGATATGACCTTGAAAATCTGTTTGTATTTTGTTTTTCTCGAAATCCTTATGACCGAACTGAATCCTGGTATCGATATCATAAAAATTTGTGTTTAAAACCCTATACGGAATTGTCTTTTAGAGATTGGATAATGGAAGGCATGCCTCACCATTTTCATCAGCAAAACCTAACAAATTGGAGCAGAGAAGGATTGACACCTTTATTACAATATAACTTTGTAGAGGGTTGTAACATTGATTTTACAGGCAGGATTGAAAATTTTGAAAATGACATCGCATTATTAATTGACAAACTTAATGAAATGTGTCTAAAGGCTGGAGAAATGCCGGATTTCAAAAATACCAACCTGAATGTTCATCTCAATGTAAGTGAGAATAATAAAACAAATTCTTTCACACCTGAGTTAATTGAAAACGTTTATTCACTTCTTAAAAAAGATTTCGACTATTTTGGATATTCAAAATAGGTGGGTCATCATTTTGAGATTCATCAGATAAATTTTAAGCAAACATCAATTCACTAGACTTGCCAATCAATCATACGATGATTGATTAATGAAAGCTTCTAGTCACATTTTCTTTGTTGAATCGGAACCTCAGTCATTAAACTCAAAATTCATTTGTTTTCTTTTGAACATCATACTTATTCCCTGATGCATCCTGGTAGGTATTTTCATCGATTTTTTCGAGTGTTAATATCTCTTTCTCATCAGAAACTCTATCATTCAATTTCATCAAAATAGGTATTACAAGCGTTTCAAGACCTACCAGAATGGCGACCACAGTCATGGTTCTGAAATAAAGTTGATTATCAATCTCAAACCATATTCCCGCTATAATCTGTACCCCCAGAATTGTAATGGTAACGGCTGTCGTATGCTGAACCCATCTCTTATCATCAGCCAAAACGGGTAAATAGAGAAGTAATGAATGCGCAAATGAAAATGCAAAGACAACGGCTGCAATTGTGATATCAAAATAGAGGTCACCCCCAATCTCCGCCCAAATCTCGGTAATTATCAGAATTGCACTTAAAAGCGAGAAGACCATTCCGCTAATTCCCGCCGGTTTGAAATTTCTTTTCTCAAGAAAAGCAGCACAGGACATTGCGCAGATGCTGGCAATAGATATGGTAAATGTAGTTCCTAAAATTCTTGCCTGCACATCTCCGACTTCTCCACTTACAACAGTGAGAATGGCAATTACAGCCGTAAGAATTAAGAAGCCGATAAACGACTTCAGGAAAAGACTTTTTATTTCTGAGTAATCCATCAAGAAGAATACTTATTGAAGCATAATATCAATGAATTCATTGCCAGTCATTTCCAAATTCCTGGTTTATCACAATCCATTTGATTTGAAGCAGAGCTTCAAACTTGTGTTCCGGAGATGATCTTCGGTACAAGAATCCTAAAGTTATCGGATGAGTCTTATCACCTTCTATTCAAATTAGAGAATTATCTATTCATCCGATAACCCCTTGTTAGAGATTCTTACTCTTTCTTCCCCGTCGCATCAGAGCCTAACACCATCTTATCCAGCGACAAACCCTCCATCAAGGCATCGTAATTGGTAATATCTTTGGGCAGAATTATATCATTCTCATCCCGGCCGAGCCCTTCCAAAACATCAAGATATTTTTCGGCAAGTTGTAGCTGCATCGCCTCTTTCCCGCTCGGCTGACTCAGTGCATCCGCAATCTGCTCTATTGATTTTGCGGTAGCTTCTGCAATCGCTTCAATCTCCTGTGCTGTACCCTCAGCTTCATTAATTCGTTTCTGCATCTCAGCTTCAGAGATGTTGATAATTTGTGTACGCATCCCCTCTGCGTCATTTACATTTGCACCTTTCACACCTTCTGACTTTGCAATTACCGCACGACGATCTCGTTCAGCTGTCATCTGCCGCTCCATTGCTTTTTGCACGGTTCTCGGCGTCATGATATTTTTGATTTCGTAGCGATGAACCTTAATCCCCCACGGGCGCTCCATCTCACTCAGTACTTCTACAACTTCCTTGCTCATTTTGGCGCGTTCTTCGAATGTTTGGTCAAGATCCATGATACCGATCACAGACCGGGTAGTCGTTTGCGCAAGCTGAACGGCCGCATAGCGATAATCAGTGACACCATAGCTGGCATTGACCGGATCCATTACGCTGATGTAGATCACCCCATCCACTTCCACCTTTACATTATCCCTGGTGAAACATTCCTGTGGTTCCACTTCAATCGTTTCTTCTCTTAAATCCTGCTTGTAAACCACCTTGTCGATAAAAGGTACGAGAGCGTGAAAACCCGCGCCGAGTGTTTTATGATAATTTCCAAGCCTTTCTACAATAAAATTGAATTGATTGGGCACCAATCGTATGGCTCGTACGAATTGGAACATCACATAAACCGAAAAAATCGCCAACAGCAGCTGACTAATTGTATTTAAAATCTCCATAATTATTTCCCTCCTTTAGTGCTTGTTGACGATTTTGTATGGTCACTCACTTTACTCACACCTTCAAAAAAGGTTTTCAAGTTAGCGGTCTCCGTTGGCAGAACGGAAACATTCGTACTTTTAATAATCTTGCCAAACTGATTGATATACTGTTCCACGAGTTTTGTCTTCACAGCTATATCTCCGCCGGGGCGTTGTATCGCCTCTGCCACCCGCCGGATACCTTTCGCTGTCGCTTCTGCTATCAGTTCGATTTCCTGTGCACGTCCTTTTGATTCATTAATTCTTCGCTGTCGTTCAGCCTCAGAAACCAATACCTGGCTGGTCTGCTCCCCTTCCGATTCATTGATTCGCGCCTGCCTGTGACCTTCAGAATGCGTGATTTCGGCTCTTTTCTCCCGCTCGGCCTCCATCTGTTTCTCCATGGTATCAATGATCTCTTTCGATGGACGGATATTTTTGATCTCGTACCGAAGTACCTTTATACCCCAGGGATCAGCAGCCTTGTCAATTTCGCGGACAATATTCTCATTCATCATCTCCCGTTCGGAAAACGTATCATCAAGTGTAATTTTCCCGATTTCACTCCGCATCGTTGTCTGTGCAAGATTTACCGCCGCCGCATGATAATTTGAAATCCCGTAACTGGCTTTGTATGAATCCATAACCTTCAGGTAAACTAGCCCGTCCACCGTCACCTCGATGTTATCTTTTGTGATACAGGTCTGGCTGGGAACATCGATCACCTGCTCGCGCATCTCCTGGCTGTAGGCGGGACGATCCACAAACGGGATCAAAAAATGAAATCCCGGTTTAAGTGTTTTTTTGTATTTACCAAGTCTCTCTTGAATCACCTCTTCACGAAACTCCACGATCTGGAATAACCGCGTGAAGATAACATACATGAGTACGATAATAACTAAAAGTACTGTCCACATATTAATTCCTGTTTTTATTTTTAAGTTGAGTTTTTTGGGGTTCGAGCGAATCTACCGGCTCCACAATCCAAGTTGTATTTTCCCTATACTTGATTCGAACTTTTGTACCTGTCGGAATCTTACCTTCCATAGATCTTGCCTGCCATGAAATTCCCTGGTATCGGATACGTCCATTGTTGTCAAACTCGTTGATCGGTTCAACTACATCCACAATTTGATCCATCGCCTCGTAATCTTCATCAGCGAACTTGAAAGACGTTTCCCCCGGGAAATACTTTTTGATAAAAGGCCGAATCAGAATTGTTAACGCCATGGAGGAGAACAGCCATGTAAATGTGGCAGTAAACGGATCCTCCAAAAAACCGAGATACCGGAGTATACCCACACCCAACCCGCTGAATCCCAGGATGAACGTAACGCCTCCCGGAATCAACGCCTCAAGCAGCATAAGTAGAATTCCGCCAACTAAAAATATCCACGTGATGAGTTCCCCATCCATACCTTGAGTAGATTCGTTTTTTATTTCTGATAGATAATGAATTGAACGCAAAAAATCTCAACTTGTTGGCATTAAATTTGTAACATAATGGTTTGAATAATTAAAATTGAAAACCTGAGACATTGAGATGGCGTAAGCGTCAATAACTGGTTCAAGTTTGCAAATTGGATCTTCATCGCACAAGTTACAAACTTGCGCTAGTCATAGACATTGAGAACACTCCCGAGTTAAAGTGCCACGAGCGATGACGCTTGCGCCATCCCCTTTTACAAGAATCCATAATTTTATTCAATGCCAGAAGAAGAAAAAGAAGTACAACAGCGATCCATCAAGTCACTCTGGACGACTTTGATGGAAATATTTGATCTAAGCAAACCCTACCGCTTCCGGTTTTATGCAGCTACAGTGGCGACCATTATCGCCTCTGCAATTTGGCTGACCGTACCGCTGGGACTACGTGAACTGCTGGATGCCGTTTTTGAATCCGGGGATGCCGATTTACTGAACTTGCTCGCTATTGGGCTCTTCTTCTTATTCATCCTTCAAGCTGTCTTTTCTTTTACCGGCAATTATCACCTTGAGTGGGTTGGCGAAAGGGTGATCACCGATCTTCGGAAGAAAGTCTATCAGCACCTGCACCGGTTAGGATTTCGGTTTTTTGCAGAACGGCGTTTGGGCGAAATCACGTCACGCCTAACGAATGATGTGGGATCAATCCGAACCGCTTTAACCGATTCCCTGCCCCAACTTCTTACCATTACATTTTCCCTGATCGGTTCAGTTTCGCTGATGATTATGCTTAACTGGCGCCTCAGTTCCGTGATCTTCCTGACGGTTCCGGTTGTTACTATCGCTACGCGATATTTCGGTAAAAAGATCCGTGAACTCTCCCGGGGGATCCAGGATGAACTGGCTGATTCAACAGCGGTGGCTGAGGATGCCCTTAGTGCGGTTCGACTGGTAAAAGCTTTTGTTCGCGAAGATTACGAAGTGGATCGATATCAAACTGCCGTCGAGAAACTGTTTAAAACGGCTCGCCGAAAAGTGGTACTCACACAGCTTTTTTGGTCCGGTGTTGGAATCATGTTTATGACAACATTGGTTATCATCTTTTGGTATGGCGGGCAGGAAGTTCTCGCGGGACGATTAACCGCCGGTGATCTGGTAGCTTTCATCATCTATGCATTGAATATCTCACGATCCATCAACCAATCCTCTCGGCTTTATACAGCAGTAAACTCAGCAGCGGGTGCATCAGAACGGATTTTTGAACTGTTGGATGAAACTCCTGAAATAGAAGATTCACCAGGAGCCAAGCCACTGAAAAATGTAAAAGGCCAGGTTACGCTTGAAAATCTCCATTTTGCTTATGAAGACGGACGAGATGTGCTGAAAGGAATCTCTTTTGAAGGAAAAGCAGGTGAAACGATTGCACTCGTTGGCCCCAGTGGCGCAGGAAAAACTACACTCCTGAATTTGCTCCCGCGATTTTATGATCCCCAGGATGGTTCAATCCTGATCGACGGACAGGATATTCGAGACTTAAAGGTAAAATCACTCCGTGAAAAGATCTCTATTGTTCCGCAGGAGATTCACCTGTTTGGAACCAGCATTAAAGACAATATTCTTTATGGTAAACTGGATGCTACGGATGAGGAAGTGATCCGGGCTGCAAAAGATGCCAATGCTCATGAGTTTATTCTCGAGACAGAACATGGATATGATACACCCATTGGCGAACGAGGTGTAAAACTGAGTGGCGGTCAGCGGCAAAGGCTGGCCATTGCGCGGGCTATCCTCAAAAACCCGGCGATTCTTTTACTGGATGAAGCGACCTCTTCCCTTGACTCAGAATCGGAAGCCCAGGTCCAGGAAGCGCTCTACCGCCTGATGCAAAACCGAACCACATTTGTGATTGCGCACCGGCTCTCCACCGTTCAACATGCAAACCGCATTCTTGTTTTAGATGAAGGTGAAATTGTAGAGGAGGGAACACACCTCGAACTAATCGAACAAAAAGGTCTGTACAGCCATCTCTATGAGCTCCAGTTCCGCGACCTGGATGCGGATAGTCAGTTGAATATGAGATTTTAGAATGAACCGATTAGCCGGGGAGACACAGAGTTAATTATATCTTCTTTCACTACTTTCTGAACCAATTTTATTCTGTACACTCTAAAAAAGCAATTACAAATAATGCTCACAGAATAATCATTATCAAAAAATAAATTGTATGGTCAGGATAGATCGGTTTTCAGTTAACTGATACCTTGATTGATAAGAATTCATGGATAAAGTAACCGGTACTTTTTCCCATCGATCGATAGTAATAAATGCACCGATCAATGCTCCGGCTGCCATTCCTCCTAATCCTCCAATTAAAGCTCCGATTCCAAAAGCTTCGGCATTTGTGAATTCAATTATACACCATTCATCTTCATCACAGGTTTCGTTCGTTGCCAAACTAATCATACCAACGGTTAGTGCACCACTCAATCCCCCAATAAGCGCTCCCTTACCGATTGCTAATTTTTCGCCTTCAGATACTTGTAATCTTCGGATACTTTCATAGGAAATAGTAAATGTTGTATCCTTTTCCGAGACCGTTAAAAACGAATCTTCCAGGGTGATTATAGCACCTTTGATATTTCCCGATTTAACTGAAGGAGCAGTAACCTTTACGCGATCACCCTCAGAAATTCCTTCAATTTGGGCCTCTGCTAATTGAAAAGACAAAATGATTAAAAGGAATGCCAAACACAGATTTCGTTTAAATATCTTTCTTATTACATCATTCTCTTTTTTCATCACATACTCTCCATACTTATAAATTTAATTTATCAAGAATTTGAATGACTTCCGATAAATTCAATTCAAAGATCTTTGTTTACTGATGAATGCCTGTGCATAAAATCTTTCATTAAATTAATTTTTGACTGGCGAGTCACATTCGAATTCCATAATATGACTGGGTAGTCACATCAATCATATTGCGATGCCAAAAGATACCTTCCATAATCTGCCTGAAGAAAAGAAAGAGAAGATCACAAATGCATTTCTAAGGGAATTTGCGATTCATCCGTACGATAAAGCTTCTCTCAGTTCAGTTGTGAAATCGCTTGGAATTGCTAAAGGAAGCGTGTACCAGTATTTCGATGACAAATTAGATCTTTTTACTTATCTCATTGAGGAGTGCTCGGCTGTAAAGATGAAATATGTCGGTCAGTTGAAACGTGAAAACTTCAATGACTTTTGGGGATACTTTCGCTCGCTTTATTCAGAAGGAGTAAAATTCGATCTCGAAAACCCGCTGGAGAGTCATTTTCTGCACAGTCTGGCAGATAACCTCAACTCCCCTTCCGTGAAAGGACTGTATGACGAGATGTTAACGAACATCATTGCAGGGTTTGAACAGATGGCCAAACATGAAGTTGAATTAGGACTTTTCCGCGATGATATTCCTATTAAAACGATCGGGTTTATCCTCTATAAAAATGGGAGAGCGATTAATGAACAGATGGAGGTTACCGGCCATATCAACCCAAAAGAAAGTATTAAAAAAGGAAAACCGGTGTACGAAGGAAAGGTGGATCAACTGATGGAAACGGTGGATAATTATATCAAAATATTACAACGAGCGCTGGACAAGGAGTCAACATGATACTCGTCAATAACCTGAAATTTCAATATCCTAAAAATGAGTCTTTGACGCTGAAGGGGATTAGTTTTGAGATCAAACAGGGAGAACTGTTCGGATTTTTGGGACCCTCGGGAGCGGGAAAAAGCACGGCTCAAAAAGTACTCTATAAAACACTTTCAAACTACTCGGGCGAAGTAAAAATCGACGGGAAGGATTTGAATGATTGGGATCTCGCCTACTTTGAAAAAATAGGCGTGGGATTTGAGCTGCCGAATCACTATCAGAAATTGACCGGGCTCGAAAACCTTGATCTGTTTGGTTCATTTTATCCGATTGGAAAACAAAGAGATAGAACCGATCTTTTTGAGATGGTGGGGCTTCAAGATGCCATCAGCAAGCCGGTAGAGACCTATTCAAAAGGTATGAAAATGAGGTTGAATTTTATCCGCGCCATTCAGCATGATCCGGATATTCTATTTTTTGATGAACCGACTGCGGGCCTCGATCCAGTAAACGCACAGATGATCCGAAATCACATTAGCGATCTACAAGAAAGAGGAAAGACAATTTTTATTACCACTCACAGCATGCATACCGCCGATGAACTCTGCGATCGCGTGGCATTTATCGTAGAAGGCGAACTGCGGATCACTGATTCACCAGAGACACTGAAATCTCAGTATGGAAAAGAAGCGGTAAGAGTAGAATTGAAAGATGGTCAATCCCAAGAGTTTTCAATTTCAGACCTGGGAAATAACCCGGAATTCATTGGGTTTCTGAAGAAAGGTGCAGTGAGCCGAATTCATACAATGGAGGCCACTTTGGATGAGGTATTTATAAACGTAACGGGTAAAACACTGACTTGATGAAAACACTGGCAAAACAGCTCAAGTGGCAGTTTATTTTACTGCAAAAGAACAACATCATCAGTATTAGTATCATCGTAACACTGATATATGGACTTCTTCTATTCTTCCTGCGCTCATCTACTTATATCGATAAAGTGCTGGTATCTCTAATCTTGAACGACCCGACCGTTATCGGTTACTTTTTTATTGCCCTGGCAATTTATACGGAGATGAAGCACCAAATTTTGCCGGCAATTTTTGTTACTCCGGTTAAGACACACCACTATATCCTCTCCAAAACGTTAGCGTTATCAGTCATCGGCCTGTTTTGTTCGTTAGGTCTTGTGATCTCCATAAAAGGATTTGCCTTTAATTTTGTAGCATTTAGTATTGGAGCTTTAGGCATCTCCATACTTGCTGTCTTGCTAGGAATTATGGTACTTGCATATAGCGACGATTTTCTAAAATTCGCATTACTGTCATTCCCCGTATTTCTGCCGATTGTAAATCTACCGCTGCTCCACTATTTAAATGGAATTGATCTTGGTTTCATCATCCAACTATTTCCTATTCAGGGAGGTTTAAACCTGATTGCTGATTCTCTAAACCCGAACATTAACCTCTCGTGGGTTTCTATCCTCTCTCTATTAATCTGGATTCCGATCTTTTATGTCGGTTCCTATCGGTTCTTTACCTCAAAAATTATCCATCAACAGTCATGAATAAAATCTTCAAATTAGCGGTCACTGACTTTAAACTGATCTTTCGGGATCCCTCACTCTATTCGTTTATTTTCCTACCGATTTTACTTTACGGATTGATGATCTGGTTTCTGCCCGGCCTGGTAGATCGCTATGACGTACTTGTACCCTATCTCCCACTCTTTCTGGTACTCGGCGTGATTGAAAACACACAGATGTTTTGTTTCATCAACAGCATGGTTTTGATAGAGGAAAAAGAGACCGGAGTTTCAATCCTTTATGGAATTACGCCAATCACAGAAAACCAGTTTCTTCTATCCAGGTTTATCTTTCCATATCTGATCACTGTCCTTTTCAATGTGGGACTGATCGCCCTTCAGCCCTTTTATGAGATTGGCTTAAGTACAAACATAATGATTTCAGCACTTGCAGCGATGGTTGTACCGGTTTATGTCCTCGGTATCAACTCGGTTGTTGATAACCGGATGCAGGGAATGATATACATCAAAGCATTCAATATGATTGTACTTCTTCCCTTCGCTGCATTCTTTGTTCCCGAGAATGTTGTCCATCTCTTTGGATTACTACCCACCCACTGGATTTTTCAGAGTATTGTAAACGTCACTGAAGGTACTTCATATGCATTTTTTGCCATTATCACTGTTTTCTATTTTGGCGGTTTGATGATTTGGCTGAGCCGGCTTTTTGTGAAGAAGCATTTCATTTAAATGAGAAGTCATGTATGCGCTAAGACGAGGAGTGAATTCAAATTATTTGGCGAAACACCTGAGATTACTCTCTATGGACTCAACCCTCCGAATCCCAATCGACACCGGATTTTTCCAAAAGGATCGGCATTGTGTCATCCATACTGTTGTTCTCTGCAAAAACTACAACTTTTCCAATTTCTGCCAGCTCTTTAATCTTGGCAATGTGCTGTCTCTCTTTTCCTTTTTCTGTCTCCTTCAATCCTAAGAAGACAATATCCGCACCGTCACTTTTCTCTTTTAACAGATCGGGAAATCTGCGGCCTTTTTTATTGATCAGAATATCCACAGACGCTTTAATTCGATCTTCATCGAGTGATTCCCGAATTCCTTTGTACAAATTGTCTCCCTCAATAGAGTTATTGACAACGGCATGGATGTTGATTTCCGCTTTCTCCCATTCTTTATTCAGTTTCAGCATATAAGCAAGAATAAGCATCAGGTCGCCATTGTTATCTCGCCCGCCCCACCAGATATCAATTCTCTGATGATTTTTTTCTTTCCACGCTTTATGATCGTTAAACTTGGCCAGAACTATATTCTTTCCCTCTGATGCAAGCTGTCGAATAATCTTTAACTGGTTGACATTCGCATCTTCATTTTCAGACCATCCAAACATCACGGTATTCGTTTTTAACCCTGCAATCCCGTGGCCTTTTGATACCTCCAGGATCCCCTGCTTTAATGAGTCCACTACATTCACTTCACAAAATGCTTCCAGTTCGTGATTTCGGACCTCATTCACCATCTCCTCTTTTAAATTTTCCTGTTCGCTGAGTGATGGGGCTTCATCTGAGAACAATAACTTTGAGATGGTAAAAATCCCGCGATTTTGCCCAAAGGCGGCTGCAAGGTTCACCAGTTCGATCCGGTCGTTTATATTTTTTGCAAAAAGCAGGATAATCGGCCGCCAGTTCCGCGATGTCACCCGGTGCTTGTTCATCCTCAAAAGTGAGAAACGTGCAACCTTCATCCACATTCCAACATTTACATCGCCCCATTGCTGCTCAATCGCTTTCTTTTGGAAATAGAGATAGCATACAAATTCCAGGCCCAGTGCTGCCACAAGTGCGACCGGGCTGATCAGGTACATAACATATAATGCCCCAAATGCGCCGATTAGTGACCAATACCAGGGGATATCCACAGCCGGCCGGTACGACGGTTCGGCAACCAGTTTTTCGATCGCCGCAACTACATTAATCACCACATAAAGGGTCAGGAACAGAACCGTTACAAATTTGGCTACTGTATTCAGATCTCCCAAAGCCACGGCGGCCAGCGCTATTCCGCCCGTAAACCAGGTAGCGATGGTAGGCTGACCGGTTTTCGATAAACGCGATAAAAATTTCGGGGCGAGACCATCCATCGAGAGGGACTGCAACACACGCGGCCCGCTTAACACACTGCCGATAGCCGAAGATAGAATGGCTCCCCAGGCAGCCGGGTAGATGAAAACACCACCAAGAAAAGCCGCCTCTGTCCATGTTCGAAGACCGAATGTTTCCTGTGCAATGTCATCAAACGGCAGGAGTGCTGTTATAGAGATCAAAATGGGTATGAGAAGATAGACCAGCGTACCGGTTATTACCGAATTGATGGTTCCATTCTTGATCGATTTACCGGGCGTTTTCAGATCCCCGCTCATCGCGATTCCGGCAAGAAATCCTGTAACCCCAGGAAAAAACACGGCAAATATTATCCAAAATCCACCCTCCGGGGCTACTGTTCGATACGCAGGAGTCCACTCCGGCATGCGCAAATCTCCCATGAATACTCCGGCTATCAGCGAGAGAATGGATAGAACAACCAAGATCAGCATAGGTACCTGGAACTTCAATACCAGTTCGGCACTTTTCCCGGATGCAAACGTAATGAGTATGATAATTCCGGCAGTAAAAACCGAGATGGCGTAGCCCGGCATTGCACCCCATGTTTCCACCGGCCAGAATATCAGAATCGACTCAGAAAGGCCGAATGCATAAAATGTGATACTGAGCGTACGGCTGATATAAAATGCAATCCCGATCGCTCCGCCTGTTTCCAGTCCCAAACTTCTTGAGATCAAGTAGTACACACCGCCGACTCCAACTTTGATATTGGTAGCAATCGCTGCGGCGCTCAGACCGGTAATAAATGTAATGACATTCGCGAGAAGAACCGTAACAATGGTTAAGGGTAAGCCCAGGTTTCCAACCACCCAACCAAACCGGAGATACATGATCAGCCCCAGTACGGTGAGAACACTGGGAAGGAAAACTCCTAAAAATGTACCGAATTTTTTCTTTGGAACTGAGCCTGATTCTGTCACTTATCCTCTATCCCGTTCAGATACCTTTGTTAAAATTCCCATCTCCATTATAGCAGACAGACTCTATCAAGGCAATATAAATTCTGAATTGAATGAAAAAGATTCTAAATTTTACTATGAGTTTTCATGGATACGTGCAAAGATCCTTAATTTGTCATTACAGCCTACAAAACTTCCAAAATCGATAAATATGAACATTAAATACGACAAAGAAGCAGATGCAATGTATCTGAAATTCTCTGATTCCGAAATCGCTGAAAGTGACGAGGATAAGCCGGGTATTATTATTGATTATGATAAAGAAGGAAAAATTGTAGGAATAGAACTGCTTGATGCCTCTCAACGAACTGACAATCCTTCGAGTGTTGTTTATGAGGTGGCTTAAATTTTACTCACCCAAAAATGCCGCTAAGATCTCCCTGATGAACTCTACCCAAGGAATTTATCTTGATAATTTCTTGAACCAGTTGATAAATAGGACAATTATTATGTGGATAAAATTTATTAATCGGCAAATCCATTATCAAATTAAATGTAAATCTAACGTTCCTTCATGCCGTTATCTTTCAGCCAACTGAACAATGTAATTATGGAAGGGGCAGCTTTTCTCAGTACTAACCGCCTAACGTTTTCTAACATCAGCAAAGATGGATTCGACTGGGCCGGTGATTGGGTGAATAAAGATGAGTCGATTCTATATCCTTTTTGGAGGATTTATTGTACGAAAGAGGAGGGAGAATACTCCTCTCTCGGGAGGCGAAGTTCTTAACTTTCAATGTACTCTCCTTGAACTATAACTCTGCATTTGTGAGCTTTACCGGTTTTAAAAACAAAATGCCCGCAATCAAGCGGACATTTCTCATTTGGCTCAAATAGTAATTTTTTGATTTAGCTGGTTTCAAGATTGTTCACAACTTCCCGGGCACCTGCTTCATAGGCTTCTTCAGTCGCCTCCTCTTTAGCTGTTTCCGTCAATACGGTACCTGTCAGGGTGGCCACACCGTTTCGCACTTCAACATTTACATTCACGGTGCTAACATATGGCGACCAGGTCAGCTGACTTTCAATGGCTTCCTCGAGATCGGCATCGTCAATCACAATCGGTTCATAATCGTAATCGTGATGTTCAACATCCCAGTCGTAGAACATTGGTTCGTAGGTCAACTCTTCGTAGTCAACATTGATATCATTTATAATATCTACGACGCCGTTCACGGTTGAAGCCACTTCATCGGCCTGGTATTTCTCAAAGTAGTTGTCGGCCGTTCCGCTCAATGTTACAATCCCGGTTTCAGCAACTACGTCGATCTCGGCTGCACTCACGAACGGATCTCGCTCAAGTGCATTCTCAACTTCTTGTCTAACCTCTTCGTCAGTGCTGTCCACATCGGGTGTAACTACGAGTTGGTTATCAACCGATAAATTCTGCTCGGTCGCAATAACGCCCCGGGTATTGCTTGCCGTCTCTGCTGCCGCCCGTGCCGTTTTCAGGTTGTCAACGGTTCCGGTGAGCGTTGCAATTCCGTTGTTAACCGAAACCTCAATATTTACTGGGTCAATTCGCGGATGTACGGCTAATGCGTCATTCACAGCCCTCTCAATATCTGCATCAGATTTATCGGCGAGGAAATCCTGTCGCTCCATCTCTTCTCTCATCCAGGATTTTACTTCGAGATCTGCAGCATTTACATCTGTTACACCGGCTACGCGCGCAATATCTTTCGCCAGGTTTTTCTCAAACAGGCTTCCAACCGTTCCCGAGAGTTCAACCACTCCATCGTTCACATCTACAATGATGAGCCCGTCTTCGAGCCGGTTATTCCAGACAATTGAAGCCTGAACGTCACCAAGTATTTCATCATCTGATCGATTGGTAGCGTAATCAACATCTATGTTATTATTGATGCCTATCACACCGTCAACACCTTTCGTAACAGTAGCTACAAGTTCTTTTTCTTTCCAGGATTCAACAGTGCCCGTAAGATTTACAACTCCATCCTCTACGGACGACTCAATTTCCCACGAGTCCGTTGCGGGATCCGAAAGAAGTGCATCGGCTACATCTTCTGCAATCGAGACATCCAGGCGATCACTCTGAACCTCAATATCGTTTACGACGGAACGAACGCCTTTAATGGTGGACGCAACACTTGTTGCACGATCTTTCGTCAACAAGTTATCCGTGGTACCTGAAAGTGTTACAATACCTTCATTGGTTTCAACAGAGAGCAGATCTCCATCAATACCTCTTGTAATCGCTAACTCATCAACAACAGCATTTGTAATCTCAATATCATCCAACTGCTCATAGGATGTATCGTCTTGCGAAATCCGGTTCGTCTCGCCGGAGCCCTGACCTGAACAAGCTGCCAGGAAAAATACTGCCAGTACAACCACTATTTTCCCAAAGGTTGAAAAATTATTTTTGAATAAATGCAACATGTTAGTTTGTATTTAATTCCACTTTATCTATTTAGTAATAAAACAAATAATATATTTTTGTAGTTCAATTATATATTTTTAAATCATTTTTTTATGAATGATTTAATACATTTTATAAATGATTATATTAAAGATGAGGATATCTTAATAAGAAATATGGATCAAATCCTCTAAACTGGCGCAAGTGTTCAATCCGCCATTTCAGAGCATAAATTGAGATAATCCGGGATTTGTTTTGCAAGAAAAATGAATCCGCCAGTAGACCAGAGATGTCACTTCATTCAAAACTTCCAAAGAGATGAGTTATGAACCTTCAAGCGTCCGCAGGTCCTTGAAGCGTTCATCCGGGTAGTGAATTCGTGACGCTTGGCTCGCAAAAGATGTCATGGGCAAATGACTTCCGGCTGATACAATGCAGTGCCACAAGTGAGTCAACAACGCCAGCTGGCTTCTTTGACCGAGGACGCTTCGCTTAACACCTGCGGCAGATGAGTTTATTCATTGTTATCCCGAACTGACGATAATTAAGAACTACTCCTCAGCCAGATCTCGTTGCAGGAATTGATTGGTCAGCTCGTCCGAATCCCGGTAGTGTTCTCTCAGGTCTTCCAATTCTAGATGCAAGCTATCTTTTATTTCTGCATAATCAGGATCATTGTAGAGATTCATCATCTCCTGCGGGTCATTTTCAAGATCATATAGTTCCCATTCATCAATATCATAGTAGAAGTGGATGAGTTTATAGCGATTCGTCCGAATCCCGTAGTGCCGCTTCACCGCATGTTCAGCCGGATACTCGTAGTAATGGTAATAAAGCTGATCTCTCCATTCTGTATTATTTCCCGCAAAGAGCGGCGTTAAACTTTCTCCCTGGATTTCGCCCGGGATTTGCACCCCGGCCACATCTAAAATCGTTGGAGCAAAATCGATGTTCTGAACCAGGTCACTGTTTTCTGATCCCGACTGAATCACTGACGGATATCGGATGATGAGCGGAGTTCGGAAAGATTCTTCATACATAAATCGCTTATCAAACCAACCATGTTCGCCGAGATAGAATCCCTGGTCCGATGTGTAGACGATCATTGTGTTGTCAGTGAGCCCGTTCTCATCCAGGTACTCCAACAGCCTCCCCAAATTTCGGTCTACACTTCGAACGACTCCCAAATAATCCTCCATATAACGCCGGAATTTCCATCTCGTCAGCTCATCCTCTTTCGGCGTGTTTTCCACAAACTCTTTGTTGATGGGGCCATAATAGGCATCCCATCGTTCTTTCTGCTCATCAGTCAAACGACTGTACACATCCAGATAAATACGCGGATAGATATTCGGGCTAAACTCTTCAATTCCGGTTTTCGCTAATGAATCCGGATGGATTTTATTATCCAATGTGAGTCCCATATGATCTGCTATTCTCATCTCCGCTTCTTTTGCCGCTGTGCCTCGATTTTCATAATCATCAAACAGGCTTTCCGGTTCTTCAAAATCATGATCTGTATATACGCCAATATCTTCGGCCGATGGCCACCACTGCCGGTGCGGTGCCTTTAATTGGTACATCAACATAAAAGGTTTTTCCCGGTCACGAATTGAATCGAGATATTCGATGGCTGTATCAGTAATCAATTCCGTTGAGTGTCCCTCCTCTTGAATCATGCCTTCAGGGGTTCGGAAATCGGGGTTGTAATAATGCCCCTGTCCCGGTAATACTTTCCAAAAATCAAAGCCTGTGGGTTCAGATTTCAGGTGCCATTTTCCAACAATCGCCGTTTCATATCCCTCTTCCTGTAGTAATTTTGGAAAGGTAACCTGTGTTGAATCAAAAACACTCCCATTGTTGATGTGTCCATTGATATGGCTATGCTTCCCGGTGAGAATAGCAGCACGACTGGGTGCACAGATGGAGTTGGAAACATATGCTCTTCGGAACAGCATCCCCTCGTTCGCCAACCGGTCGATATTCGGTGTATCAATCAGATTGGAACCATAGGCACTGATCGCCTGGTACCCGTGATCATCCGTCATCACAAAAATAATATTAGGCCGTTCCGTTTCGGTTGAATTGGGACCTGTACAACCGTTGTGAATAATGAAGCTAATAAAAATGAGCAAAAATACACTTCGATTCATGCTTAGCAGACCATCGATTTGTTTAAGGAGATAATTTTCAATCCCCATAAATAAAAAACTGTAGTGAGAGATGCTAATGAAAAAAAGGTGGGTTTTAACTAAAAAAAATCCGCGAAGTTTTCGAAACTTCGCGGATTTGGGAATGAGTTTAATATTGAAAAATCTGAGGGTCATCCTCCCTCGATCAGTCTTTGACTGATCTTGCCCATTCTATGGGTGAACATTTAATTCTCTGCCGTTAAACCTCTTCTTCGGAGCAGATGAACAACATCCGGTTCGCCGTTTCTGTAAGTTTCGTACAGATCCATGGCATCTCGGCTGCCGCCTTTGGAGAGGATATATTCACGAAATCGATCTCCATTTTCTCTTGTCAGTCCACCGCTTTCCCTCATGTAAGCAAATGCATCGGCAGCCAGAATTTCACTCCAGATATATGCATAGTAATTGGCAGAGTATCCGCCTGCAAAAATATGTGCAAAATAGGGTGATTTGTAGCGGGGAGGCACGGCTTGCATATCCAGGTCGTATTTGGCAAGCGACTCATCTTCAAATTCAACCACATCGTTTGGAATCTCAGTTGTATCCAGCAGATGCCATTCAAGATCAACCATTGTTGCTGCCAAATATTCCTGCGTATCAAAGCCCTGGTTGAAATTTCGGGCCGCAATTACTTTATCCAATAGATCCTGAGGAATTCGCTCACCCGTTTCATGGTGTACAGCGTAATTCTCAAGGACTTCCGGCAATACCGCCCAGTCCTCTTCAAAAGTTGACGGGAATTCTACAAAATCTCTCGGTACAGATGTTCCACTTTGCGAAGGATATTTAACGTCCGAAAACAGTCCGTGAACCGCGTGTCCCATCTCGTGGAACATCGTGCTTACATTGTCAAAACTGATAAGCGCCGGCTCACCCTCTGCCGGGGGAGGAATATTCATTACGTTAACAATCACCGGTTTTTTATCCAGCAGATGTGATTGGGAGACAAATGAATTCATCCATGCACCCCCTCTCTTCGAATCGCGGGTAAAGTAATCGGCATAAAACAGGCCGATTTGTGAACCGTCTTCATCAAGCACGTCAAATATGCGAACATCTTCGTGGTAAACGGGTAAATCAAACCGTTCCTCGAATCTAATTCCAAAGAGCTGATTCATTGTAAAGAAAACACCATCTTTCAGTACACGGTCCAGCTCGAAGTAGGGACGGACTTCCGCCTCGTCAATGTCGTACTCAGCCTGACGAACTTTCTCTGCGTAATATTCCCAGTCCCATGGTTGGAGTTCGCCCTCAACGCCGTCTTCCCGCATCATCTCAGTGATCTTTGAAGCCTCCTGTTCGGTGTTTGCAATCACAGCGGGAATCAGGTCGGTTAGCATATCCAACACATTTTCTGGGTTTTCGGCCGTTTGTGGATCATGCCTGTAAGATGCATGGTCGTCATATCCAAGCAGTGCGGCGCGTTCGGCCCGCAGTTCAACAAGTTCTAAAACCAGAGGCCGATTATCGATCCCACCGTCCTCTCCAATTCCGCGAAAGGCTGATGCTTTCCAAACCCGTTCACGCAGGTCGCGGTTAATCAGGCTTTTCAAAATCGGTACGCGGGTAGTATTTGTAATCGAGAGAAGGTATTGGCCCTCATGTCCTCGCTCTTCGGCAGCTTCTTTTGCTGCGGCAATTCGGTCCTCGCTCAACCCGTCGAGCTCTTCCACATCATCAACAAGAACAGCCCGTTCCTGCGTCAGCTTTAACAAATTATCCTGGAATTGGGTTGTAAGCGTTGAAGTTCGTTCATTGATTTCCCTCATTCGCTGCTGCTCTTCTTCTGTCAACTGTGCACCGGCTCTAACAAAATCCCTGTATGTATCTTCAAGAAGTTTCAGGGAAGATTCGTCAAGATCAAGCTCATCACGCTGATCATAGAGGGTCTGTACCCTTTCAAACAGGTCTGCATTCAGGTAGATATTATCGCTGTGGGAGGCCAGTTTTGGTGCCATTTCAGATTGAATCTCCTGTATCTGATCGTTGGTATGAGCAGATGTAAGATTATAAAATACCGACTCAGTCCGCTCAAGCAATCGACCGCTTTTTTCCATCGCAACGATTGTATTCTCAAACGTTGGAGGTTCCGGGTTTGATGCGATGGAGTCCATCTGAGCAAGCTCACGTTCCATGCCCTCTTCAAAAGCCGGCCGGTAATGCTCTTCAGATATTTCATCAAAATTTGGAGCCTCGAATGGGAGTGTACTTGGTGTAAATAATGGATTTTCTGTCATTGATTCCTCTTCGCCGCACGCTGTAAACATGAATAAACAGATCACAACAGCGACTGATGTTAATAGTTTGTTCATAAGATTTGAATTAAGATATTGGTAAGATGAATGAAAATTTTGAGCAATTTTTTTAAAGCTTATATCCTTAAATATAACTTTATTTCTTGTTTTTTTAATCGTGAATGCTATCACGTCTGAACGCTTTAAGCGGTCTGAAGGGTCACATGATATTTATCTACCCATCGGATGGAAAAAACAACCGTCTGATGGGGTTTACTCATCCGGGTAGATCGATTTTTTGGCTGCCAGTAATGTGTTTTTCATTAACATAGCCACTGTCATGGGCCCCACTCCTCCGGGAACGGGTGTGATCCAACTGACTTTCTTTTTGAGGCCCTCAAAATCGCAATCGCCTACCAGTTTATAGCCTTTTTCTGATGTCTCATCGGCAATACGATTGATACCCACATCAATTACAACGGCTCCTTCCTTAACCATCTCCGGCTTGATCAATTCAGGTTGACCCGCTGCTACAACGAGTATATCTGCAGAGATCGTATGGCTGGTCAGATCGCGGGTAAATTTATGACAAATGGTTGTCGTTGCTTTACCGGATGCATTCTCTCTGGAGAGCATAATGGCCATCGGGGAACCCACTATATTACTGGCTCCTACAACAACCGCATGTTTGCTCTTCACCGGGATGCTGTAGTATTTGAAAAGCTCAAAAATTCCGGCGGGGGTGCACGATCGGAATGTAGGCTGATCGACCGTCAATCGCCCCACATTCATCGGGTGAAAGCCATCAACATCTTTGCGATGATCAATACTCTCAATTACATCATGCGAAGAGAGATGAGATGGCAACGGAAGCTGAACCAAAAGCCCATCGATTGAATCATCTTTGTTAAATGAACGGATTGTGGCTTTTAACTCTTTCGCTGAGACGGTATCCGGCAGATGTTTGGTGTCTGTATCAATTCCAACTTTTTTACAGGCGCGGGTTTTTGCACCTATATATGTGGAGGAGGCAGGATCAGTTCCCACCTGCACCACCTTTAAAAAAGGACGTCGATTACCTGCTTTTACCCAGTTTTCCACATCCTCTTTGATGATGGACATGGTTTCATCTGCAACTTTTCTTCCGTCAATAATTTTGGCTGACATAGATCGTATTTTGTTCGTAGTTAGTTGTCTGTTGTTAGTGGTTAGTGGTTTAGCTATTCAACGAACCACTAACAACCAGCAACAAACAAAAGACTATCTTTCAATATCGTATTTCTTCATCTTGTTATAGATGTGACTTCTTTGAATGTCAATTGCCTCGGCGGTAGCGGACACATTCCAGTCGTATTTTTCAAGTTTTTTGAGCAAAAACATTCGCTCGGCTTCCTCTTTGTATTCATGGAAATTATCGGTTTGATCCAGCATGTCATCCAGCATATTCTTCTGCTTCTTTTTTTGGATAACTAACTGTTCAACATCCTCGGGAGATATTTCATCATCAGTCGATAAAAGGGCAAGGCGTTCAACTACGTTTTGCAATTCCCGGATATTTCCCGACCACGACTGTTTTTCCAGCAGTTCGAGTGCCTCATCAGAAAAAGATTTGCCTGCAAATACAATCTCCCGCTCAGACAACTGCTGTAAAAACCACTTTGCTAAAATTGAGATATCATCCTTTCTCTCGCGCAGTGGAGGCAGATGTATGGGAATAACATTCAGGCGGTGAAACAGGTCTTCCCGAAAATTGCCGTGTTCAATCTGCTCTTGCAGATCCTGGTTCGTCGCCGACAGTACTCGAACGTCAACATCAATTCGTTCCGATCCGCCCACGCGGGTAATCTGGTTTTCCTGGAGTGCTCTGAGTACTTTTGCCTGGGAGTCCGCACTCATATCACCGATCTCATCAAGAAACAATGTTCCGCCGTCGGCTTGTTCAAACTTCCCGATTCGCTGGGAGGATGCACCGGTAAATGCTCCTTTCTCATGACCAAACAGTTCGCTTTCCAGCAGATCCGGAGGTATCGCTGCACAGTTTACATCCACAAATTTCTTTGACGACCGTTTACTTTTTTCATGAATCGCGCGGGCTACCAACTCCTTCCCTGTTCCATTCTCACCAGTAATCAAAACACGGCTGTTGCTGGCGGCCACCTTTTCAATCATCTTTTTCACTTTAAGGATCGCCGGGCTCTCACCGATTATCTCCGTATTACCATGTAGTTCTTTTCGAATTTCTCTGTTCTCCTGGATCAGCTCGCCGCTTTTTAAAGCATTGCGAACGCTTGTCAATAGCCGGTTTAGGTCTGGTGGTTTTTCAAGGAAATCAAACGCACCATTCTTTGTGGCTTCCACGGCGATCTTAATCGTGCCGTGCCCGGAAATCATGATCACCGGAATCTCGGGTTTAGTTTTTTTCAGTTTCTCTAATACTTCAATACCGTCCATTCCCTTCATTTTAATGTCCAGCATCACGAGGTCCACCCGCTCTTTCTCAACTTTTTCAAGGGCTTCTTCGCCATTTTCGGCTTCAAGAGTTGCGTAATCCTCAAACTCAAGAATCTCCTTCAGGACATTGCGGATGCTCTGCTCATCGTCGGTAATCAGGATGGTAGTCTTTGAGCTCATATTTAATATGCTGAATGAAGGTATTCGAGGATTCGCTGATGAATTAAATCAACATGCGAGGTCTTTGCTGTATAATTATTTGTAAAAATAGATACGATCAGACGCTGTCCTGATTCTGTTTCCAGGTAACCCGAAAGGGACCGGACTCCTGTTACAAAACCGGTTTTCCCATTAAAATTTCCCCATACGGGACTATTGTTGAACCTGTAACTCAGGGTTCCGTTTCTTCCACCCACAGAGAGTGATTCGTATAAGTATGGAAAATACTCTTTCTCCTGTACCTTTAAAAGGTATCGATTCAAGTCACTTGCCTTCAAAAGCGTGGCCGGTGCCATCCCCGATGCATCTTTGAGACTCACCTGACTAGTATCAAACGCCATCTCTTGCATATACGACTTCATCATCTCCAGTCCTAAATCAGTAGAACCCTGGACACCGTAAACCTCCGTGACGGCTTTTTTCAGAAACATCTCCGTATAAAAGTTATCACTCTCACGGTTCATCCATTGAATTAATTCATGGAGTGGTTCGGACTGATGTTCATCCAAGAGCTGTAATCCATTTTCACTGTAAAATTCGTAATTATGATCTATAAAAATCTGTCCCGTCACCTCAACTCCCCTTTCTACCAGATACCGCTTAAAGGTATCCATAAAATAGTACGCCGGTTCCAGGATTGAGAGAGGTTCGGTTTCGTAATACCCCTGTGGAAGTGTACTTCGAAGGATTATGGTGTTGGTTCCAAGAACCCGGCGATAGGACTCATCGTATTTGCTGCCCCTCGGGGTGATCTGCTGTTCATTTATAAATTCAACATAGGGAGTGTTAAATGGAAACCATTGAATTTCCGGTGCCGAGCCAACGGGTCCATCCGCAACTACTTCCAGGTTTACCACATTTCCGTTGAATGACAGCGCACTAATCTCGGGAGCATAATAAAACGACAGATCGCTCCACTCCCAACCTTCGGGGTAGGGAATATCATCAAAGAGGCCGGTGTGGCCGATTAGATTTCCGTCAATCTTCTGAATGCCCTTATCAATAAGCAGGTCAGCCCACTTCTCAAACAAAAACAGCGGGTTATCCTGGTAAAACTCACCACTGATTGACGGATCACCCGATCCCTGTACAACCATGTCGCCCGACCAGGTATCTCCTGCTTGTTCACCTTCGCCATATAATCTTGTTCTGAATTTATAGTCAGCCCCAAGAAACTCTAAATATGCGCCGGAACTGATTAGTTTAAGGTTGGATGCCGGCCGAATAATCTTATCAGCATTATAACTCTCCAATACAGATCCGCTTGAGTCTCGCACCTGAACCACCCACAAAGCATTCTCAGCCCTGTTATTTTCAATCAAATTCAGAATGGGTTCAGAGATCTGGGCATTTGCATCCGCAGAAAAAAAGAGGAGTAACAGACAAGTTATCAAACCGAACAAAGCTGTACGGGTTTTCATAAGTAAATATGAAGTACGATCAATCATTCAGAATGATATCAAAGGAGAGACATCGGGACATTGTTGAAACGGGTATGAACACCAAAATCTCAGTTACCAAAATATTTAACTTCTTCTTTATGAAATGCATCATAAATCTCATCGGCTGTTTTGCATTCGGATAGTGTTTCCCGGAAAGATGTACTGTTCATTAAACGTGAAATCCTGCTCAACAGTTTAATGTGCAGTCGATTTTCACCTGCAGGCCCAACCAGTAGAAAAGCCATATTTACCGGTTGATCATCGATAGAATCATACTCAATGGGTTCTTTTAGAACAGCAAAACTGGCATAATTCTTTTCTATGGATTCAACTTTTCCATGCGGTATGGCAAGACTCTTACCCACACCGGTGGACATAATTTTTTCCCTCTCAAAGACAGCGTCCCTAATATCCTCCAGTTGTTTATCATTGACCTCTTCTTTCAGAACATCAACCATTTTATGGAGAAGTTCTTCTTTATTGTCAATCTCAAAATCTGCCAAAATTGTTGATGTGTTAATGAGTGAATAGATATTCATAAAAGTCGTTCAAATCACATTTTTTGGTTAAGAGTGGAAGGTACGTGCCTTTACTGCTTCACACAAAGGTAAGAATGAAAAATGTTAAATACTGAATTCCGTTTTATGATTAATCTATCGATTGTTACGCCTGTTGTCAGTTGTTTGTTGTTCGTTATTTTCATGTTCTGTTAGTCGAGATTTTTGGATTCATCTTAAGTTATTCAGGAAACATACTAACCACTGACAACTAACCACCTACAATCTACATTTCCCATTTCTTGAGGCCTCCTTTTTTAGTACTTTTCTATCTAATCTTTTTAGCCGTTTCATGATTCAATCTGCTGCAGCAATATTAAAAAAAGAGATCACCCAGGAGCTTCGTACCAAATATGCTCTCAATACCATTCTTGCGTTTACCGGTGCCTCCCTCCTGCTGATTTTATTCACACTCAGGGCTCAGCAGATGGACCCAACTCCAAAAAGCGGGTTGGTGTGGATCATCATTCTTTTTGCCTCTATGGCTGGAATGACCCGATCTTTCGTACAGGAAGCTGAAAAGAAAACATGGGCTTTCCTGCAGCTGCATGCCAACGCAACAGAAGTATACCTCGGCAAGCTGATATACAACTTCCTCTTTCTGCTGATTCTTCACCTGTTTACGTTCTTTTTCTACCTGATTATGATGGATTTATCAATTCAGAGCCATCTTTATTTCTTATGTGCAATTTTCTTCGGAGCAGGCGGATTATCGGCCATTACAACACTTACTTCGGCTATGATTGCTCAGGCCGACCGGAAAGGGGCACTCTTTTCTGTACTTTGCATTCCGCTTGTTGTACCACTTCTTCTTATCTTAACGAGAGTTACAAGATTTGCCTTGATTGAAGGGCCAACCGCTGACGCTTTAAATGACTTAACCGCACTGATTGGTTACTGCGGAGTAACTATCACGGCAGGAATTTTACTTTTTGATTACATCTGGGATGAATAGATGAACATCATCAATGAACATATCTCTTTTGGCGACCGAAGGCTCGTTGGACAGGAAAAAGCGAAACACCAGATCGAACGAATTTTGCTTTCTGACCGACTTGCACACTCCTACCTGATTACCGGGCCTGATGGGTCAGGCAAAACAGCTTTTTCTCTTGCCCTTGCCGAAGTAGTAAATGGTGTAAACCATTTGACGGATTTGAAAGATTTAACCATTTCCAAAAAGTCGAGCTGGTTTACGCATCCCGATATTCATGTATTTATCCCGCTTCCATCTACTGTGGGGAGTGATGAACTACAGTCCCGGCTTGAGCTTCTTGCGAAAGACCCCTATGAAATTGTTGATTTTACTCTCAGGCCGGCTTTGAATGATGCCGAATCATCCAAAAACAGGCGGGCGTTTTACCCGATTGATTATTATCACAATGAGATTCGACCAAAGTCTGTATACAAACCAAATGAGGGACGGCGAACAGTCATTGTATTGACGAATGTAGATACGATGCGAAAAGAGACCGCAAATGCATTCTTGAAATTATTGGAAGAACCATCCGGCAATATTCTCTTTATTTTAACGGCCTCTCAACCCGATCAGCTTTTACCGACGATCATTTCACGGTGCCAGCAGATCCGTCTCCATCCATTATCAAAGTATGAAGTTGCTGAGGGGCTCATCAATCATGATGGTGTTGATAAGAATGATGCTGAACTGCTTGCACGTCTTTCAGGCGGAAATTATTCAACCTGCCGTTTTTTAGATATCGAAACACTTCAACAAATTCGAAATGAATCGGTTGAGTTTCTGAGATTTTCATACACCCAGGATGTTCCGGAATTGCTAAATTTGATCAATAATTGGAATAAAAATCTGAACAAGGAAAACCAGATCGCACTTTGCAACACTCTCGAGCAGTTACTCCGTGATATTACTGTGTACCGGGAGACAGAAAATGAATCTTTAATTACAAATATTGATCAGCTTGATGTAATCAAAAAGTTTTGTACCTCTATGACAGAAGCACGGTTGGAGGAGATGATCGACAACATTCAACAGCTAAAAGGGTTGCTTTACCAAAATGTGCAGTTTAAATATATAGGCACTGCATTATCACTAAGGTTTACCCGTTTAATGCGCGGGCTCGATCCGGCAATTGACAGCGAGAGCAGTTGGAAACATCTACCGGCACTGATTAATTAATACCATGAATATTTCATCCTTAAATTTTACAAAGATGCATGGAGCGGGGAATGATTTTGTTCTCTTCGACAACCGCACCCTGAAACTGACTGAGCAAGAGCTTGCTCAATTAGCACCGGCTATCTGCAATCGGAAATTTGGCGTTGGATCCGATGGAATCATAGCCCTTCAATTCGACGAAACCAAAAAAGCTGATTTGGTGATGCTCTACAAAAATCCCGATGGCAGTGACGCGGGCATGTGTGGAAACGGGGCTCGTTGTTTCTCAGCTTTCGCTGAGACTCTCGGTTCACCAAAAAAATTTACATTCCGTGTACACAACAAGGTGTACAAAGCAAATGTTAAAGATCAGAGTATAGTTATCGAATTTCCGCTCGAAACGTCCGTGCAGGAACTAACGGTTGCCGATGAAGCTCTTCTCAATGTATACACCAATACAGAGCATGTGGTTTGTACCGTTCAACCAAACGAACTTGAAAACGAGCAAACCCTTATTAACCAGGGACGTTTTTTACGTAATCATCCTGATTTTCAACCCATTGGAACAAATGTAAATTTTATTTCAGGAACAGACAATGAAACCCTAAATCTTCAAACGTATGAACGGGGAGTTGAAAATCTAACCCTGGCATGTGGTACTGGGGCCATCGCTTCCGCACTGGCATGGCATCATCTTCAGCAGGCAGAGAATGGCAATTTCAAATATCACGTGCAAGTAAAAGGAGGCACTCTAATGGTTCATTTTTCGTTCAACAAAAGGAATGAATCATACACAAATATCAAACTGGAAGGACCTGCCACATTTGTTTTCGAAGGGCAATATTATCTGTAATAAAATTTTTAAAAAGGGTGTCTTGTTTTCGTCTTCATTCGTCTTTTCTTCTCATTGTACTCAAAATAACGTCATGTTGAGCCTGCCTGTGCTATCTTCGCCAGACAGGCACAGTAAAGCGTAGAAGAAATATGTTCAACGTTTTTAAAATTCCCCGTATTTATTACTCAGAAAAATTTTTTACCATCCTTGGTTTGATTTTTTTGGTTAGTTTTACCGGTTGTGGTTCATTTGCCGGTTCATCTCAAAATGGTCAAACTCAGCCTGCTGAACCGGAAAACCTGTTTAACATTCACGCCCAGATCGTGGCTGATGAATCCATCCGGACCATTCAGTTTCATCGTCTTGGAAATCCTGCTTCAGCTCCCATATTGAACCTGGAGAGTAACGATCAACTGCTACTTCGGTTTGAACATCTCACTTTCGATTCAAAACAGTTCAGAGTTTCATTAACACATCACAACCCCGACTGGAGTCGATCAAGTTTACCACCGGAACGTTATGTGAATGGCTTCTTTAATTTAACTTTGAACAGCGGTAAAGTGAGCCAGAACAATCGTCCATCCTACAGGCAATATTCATTTACATTTCCAACCGAACAATTTCAAATCACTAAAAGCGGGAACTACCTGGTTAAGATCGAAGATGCGGATACCGGCTTTCTTGTAATGACACTCCCATTTTTTGTTTACGAGAACGAGGGATCCATCACATCTTCAGTAGTACAACTGTCGGTTCCGCGTCAAAATCTAAGACGCCTGCACAGGCCGGTAAGCCAATTCAATCTGCCTGATTTTGTAGATCAGCCTCAATTCGATCTTGAGTTCTATTTTGCACAAAATCGCTTCTGGGGCCGAACCAAACAGGCCGATGAGTTGGATTTTTCAGCCCCAGACCATGTACAATTTGAATTGAGTTCTGATGAAGCATTTATCGGCGACTACGAATTTCGAACTCTTACCCTTGATGAACTATCCCAAAGTGATAATAATGTATTCGAAGCATTTCCAAACGAAATCCCCCCTCGACTGATTCTTCGAGATGATGCAGAGGGTTTTGGAGCCTCAGGTTTTATCAATCTCGACAGGTTGGGACCCTTTGGTGATCCCGATATGAATCTCAGAGCAGGATATGGAAATGTAGTCTTTCGGTTTGAACCGGAAAGCAAACCTGATTCTACAGAATCTCTTCACCTTTTGGGTGATTTCAACAATTGGGCGGTCAGTTCCAATAACAAACTACAATACGATGATGATACCCGACGATGGGAGGCAAACCAAATCATCAAAGAGGGAGAGTATAAATACAAATATGTGTTAGTAGATGGGAACGAAATTAATGATCTCCACTTTGATGAACAGTTCACAAGCAACCGTCAGCAGTATCATGCGTTTGTGTATATGAGAGATCCCAATAATTTTTATTACCGCCTCTTACAAGTTCAATCTTTTTTATCTGATTAAGAATGAGAATACTAAAATTTCTTAGTGCCTTTATATTAACAGCCCTGGTACTCTTTGGGTTTGTAATTGGCTGGAACTGGGATGCATTTAACACCTTTTTTGAGAACCGAAAAGGTATGATGGAGGGAACTGAATGGGTTTCCAATACAGGATCCCTGAAAGGTTTATCTGAGTTTATTGGTGAAACGCCAGAGTATTCATCAATAGCAAGTATCGTAGTGAACCACCCTGACTCATCGCTCTACTACCGGGAAAGTGAACCTCGGATCATGGGAACAACGGCAAACATTTTTATACTGATTGCTTACGCTGAACAGTTTGATTCGGGAGCTTTGAACCCTGGTGAATACATTGAATGGGAGCAAATATCCAGATACCAACTGCCGGAAGTAGAAGAATCGATCCATGCACAAGCACTTACCGCAGCTGAAGAACGAGGATGGATACAGGATGGCTCAATTACACTTCAAAACTCACTGGCGCTTTTAGCTGAATTTGGGGATTTGGCCCTTGCAGATTATCTCTGGTGGAATGTAGGTCAATTTGATTGGAATGATTTGATGGAAAGGCTTGAATTGAGTTCAACTGAAATGCCTCTGCCTTATTCCGGACTCTACCAGGCGATCTCTCCCGGCTTGTCCGGGATGGAAAATCAAGAACTCATTGATCATTGGAGAAATCGAAAATCAGAAAAGTGGAAAGATCATGTAATTGAATTGTCATCATCTTACCTGGACGACTCAGATTTTCGAACCACCGTTCAAAGCTATCTGGAAGATAATCGACTAGGCAACACTTTCATGGAAGAGCGTGATGCCATGCGTCTTTTTCCAAAGACAACTGCAAAAGAGATGACAGGTACTCTACAAAAAATAGTTCAGGATTCATTGATTAATGATTCAGTAAGTCAAACTGTAAAAAACTATCTGGACTGGCCGATGGATAATCAGCCGAGGATTGATCAAGATTTTCTTCGCTATGGGGCGATCTATGATAACCGTATGGGACTGATGAACGGAATCGACTTTGGCACTTCAGCCTACACGGGCGATACATCGGTCCAGGCTTTATATCTCGATCAACTTCCCATCGGTTTTTGGTTTCATGCATCGGGAAGTCAGATGCACCAGGATTTTATGCAGCGAATGATTTATGATCCGGCTATGATCGATCAGATGTATAAAGTTGTTGAAAATCAAAATGAGTAATTTGATAGATGCTTATTTTTCTACCAACAAAATAACTGCCACTGAGACACAGAGAATTTCTTAAACAGTGAATCCACCTTTCTGTGTTTCTGTGGCAAATAAAACAAATTTAATGACGCCGAATGAATAAATACTACTTCATTTTTTTGATCTGGTTATTACCGGTTTATTTTCTTTTTCAATCCGGTTACCAGGTGTATACATATTTTGGAATCCAGTCAACTTATAACAATGGAGAAAGTTACGTGGCGAAAGTCACTGACTTCGATGTAAAACAGATTGCGGCTCAAACTAACGGATATGTAGTTCTGCAATTCACTCCCGCCGATGGCGAAACAATTGAACAGCAACTGTCACTCCCTGTTCAGTTTGCCCAGGTGATCATGGATTCTGAAATCATACCTATTCGATATAAGGAAGATTCAGCCAAATCGATTGTAATTATGGCTATTTACGATCTTCAAAAACAGGTTGTTCGTGTTAATATCGCGGTAACTCTTATCGGGCTGATTGCGACCCTTATCGTCTCCTTCTTCGCCAGCCGTTATGCTGGAAAAAAAATTAAAACCGGAGATGAAGAGATGGTCATTGAACGGGTTGATGAGTAGTGTATTTCCCCTCTTGGGAGGAGAAAAGTTAAATCTCGTTCAGAGATTTGACGATGGGTGGGTTTACATGATTCGATGCCTTCACAGACTTGAACACCCCCTATTGAGACCGCTGCTCAACGTTCTATGATCTGTCCCCTCTCTATAAGGGAGCTTTGTTACTTCACTTTAACTGTAACCCCCGGCGGGTAAGCGTAATCATTCCAAAGCCGAGTAAGCTTCTCAGGATCAGGCATACCATCATACGTTACATATCGGTAACGGGTACTGTAGGGTGAACCCGGTTCGATTCGCATCTCTCCAAGCTGCATTGGGGCATATACGAAATAGGGCTCTTCCGGATGAATTCGAACAGGTTGAGGATACCGAAAATTCTCGGGGTGGTCCATCACTGTAATTCCGGCTAATTCGCCATCAACGACCCCGCCTACATGCGTCCATTTTGGCCGGGTGGTATTTCCTTCTCTCCCTAATCCATCTGACGTTAAAAAAGTCGTATTCTCCGGGTCATCCCACTGTCTGTTTCCTCTGAATCCAATACCGCCATAATGATATTCAGGCAAGATCAACGGTTTACCGGTATTCACACTTTGCGTCGAAACTATATCAAATATTTGATACGAATGATCTTCAGGAGCTCTATAGACATACAGATTCCATTCCTCGTTGACTGTAATGACAGGATCAGGAGCTGAGAGATCTTTGAAGAAATGCCTATTGTGGAAGCCTGCATGTACCGGGCCTTTCCATGCATCTCGCAGAGAATCAGCCTGATCAACCCGTCCTGTATTGTTGTGAATATTCCAGAAGTCGGGAGTCCTGCCTTCGAATTCTGTCTTGGTCCACGCCGACCAAATTCCCGATTGATGAGGATGAAGTGGATTCAAATGAGCCGTAAGCACAGTACCGTTTGGCGAATACACCGGGTGAATATAACCACCGCGTTTATATCTTTCATCTAACTCTGTGGGATTATTATCCCCGTGATAATATGACAAAACCCTTCTGCCATTAGACAAAAAAGTGATCTGAGTTGAATCTATTTTGTTTGAGACATGATTTTCTGATTTGATCGGAGTCGCAGTCAATTCATATTCTCTCGATTCACCTGAAGCCAGTTTATGCAACATAAACCAACCTCTGTTGGAGTCATCCACCTGCAAAATTGGACGATCACCTGAACTACTTACTAAATGATAAACACCAGGCTCTACTGAGTCAGGAAAATAAAAAGAAACAACAGTTTCCGACCGGTCAAAAGCACCGGCTGAGACGTGAATTTCATATTTCTTTTGAGCGAAAGATTGAGAAAAAAATCCAATCAATAGCATGAGAAAAAAAGTAGCAGACAAAGTATTTTTTTTCATGACAGCAGAGTTTCAGTCATCGGATGAGTATTTAAGCCAAATATTTGTTCTTATTCCAGTACACTGACCCGATGACTTTTAAAGAAATAAATTAGAATAATGAATTAGTATATCCCAAATCCCCATTTCTCACAAATCAAATCATGTATGAGCCGCCATTGATATGAAACGTCTGGCCCGACATATGTGGAACATCACCTTTTGCAAGAAAAGCTACAAGATCAGCGACTTCTTGGGGACTGGTTATTTCACCAAATGCGGAGCCCTGGGTGAGATAGTCTTCGCCATGAATTGCTTTCGCCTCGGAGGCCATATCTGTATCTATAAATCCGGGAGCGATTGAGTATGCGCTTATTCCTTTCTTACTGAAATTTCTCGCAATGCTTTTTGTAAACGCTACCATTCCCGCTTTGGATGCTGCATATGCTGCAAACTCTTGCGTATCTCCGCGATAAGCCGCCCGGGATGCGATGTTAATCAGAACGCCATTTGTCTCATTTTCAATGTGTGAGTTCACAAACCATTTACTCAAGAGCGCTGAGGATCGAAGATTTACATCCAACGTTCGATCCCAGACTTCCAGCCACTTCTGATCATCATCAGAAAAGTCAGAATCCACAGAAATGCCTGCATTGTTAATCAGAACATCTACTCCGCCAGTTTCTGAAAAAAGTGGTTTGAGCTGAGATTTAATATCCTCCTCATCTCCCAAATCAACATGAATACCAGAAAAGTTTTTGTTTGATGAGAGATCGGTCGAAAACTCCGATTTTCTCGCTGTTCCCGTTACTTTAAATCCCTTTTGGAGAAGCTTTTTAGCGATTTCAGAACCAATTCCTCTTGATGCACCAGTGACGATAGCGTGTTTTACAGGAGTGTCATTTCCCATCTTTAAATTCAATTAAGATCTCTTTTTTCGATAGATTGGCACGTTAGAGCATGCTTCACCGTACATCAGTTTCTTGACATGAGGCATCAGTTTTTTTGTGGCATACATGTAGACATCGGGGGGTACATCCATTTTACTGCATCCTTTCAAAAGTACAAACCGGTCTTCATATTGTTGCCAATCGGTTTGATCCATTTTTTGCCTGAAAATCTGGCTCAGTGCTTCCCTCTTTGTTCCGGATAAAACATCTTTGGTATGATCCTTTGCATGCTGAACAACGAGCATATACGCCCATTTGGGGATGATGGCATCTGTTGAGCAGTAGACTGTCAAATAACCGTCTTCATACTGACTCCAATCATGGGCCTCCATTTTCTCTCGAAATTCAGCCTCCTTCAAAATCATCTCTTTAAAGAGGAAATCTTTGAGATCAAGCTCATAGACTTTTACGTCAGCTGCAAGCTTTTCAAGGTCTATGGTCTCAAGTTTGGATTGCTTAATTTTGTTGACAATTTCTGACATATGAGTAGTATTGAGTAGGAAGTATTGAGTACTGAGATTCGATTCAGAATAAATAGTTGAGTAAAAGTGGTTCTGATGGCGCCCCGAAGGGTCGGGATGCGCTAATTAGAAACACGAGCAAGAGGCTCGCGCTATCCTCAGGTTTATTTTTTTGTATTTATAAACCAAACCATCTCACTACTTAATACTCAATACTTACTACTAATTATTAAAGAGAAAATGATTCTCCGCACGAACAACTTCTCGAAGCGTTAGGATTGTGAAAATGGAATCCCTGCCCGCTCAGTCCTTCTGAATAATCCAGTTCCGTGCCCGAGAGATATAAGAAACTTCGCATATCTACGACAATTTTGACCCCGTGATCTTCAAAAGTTTTATCTCCATCTTCAGGATTATCTTGTGAATCAAAATCAAGATCATACGTCAGACCGGAGCAACCACCACTTACAACGGATACACGCAATGGTGCATCTGATGCAATATGTTGCTCCTCACGAATTCGTTGAATGCGCTCAGCCGCACTTTCACTTATTGTTATCGACATAGTTGAATTTCCTTCAAGTCTTAAGTCAACTCAAACTTCAATTAAACAGAGATTACCTGGATTTCAGGGTCAATTCTCTTCACCATGCTTTCGATGGCGTAAAGTGTACCTGAAGTAGCAGTAGGACAGGTTCCACAAGCTCCCTGGTAGTGAACTTTCAGGCGATTTCCATCAAGCCCAAGAATTTTCAAACCACCGCCATCAGCCAGTAAGTAGGGACGAACCTGTTCATCCAGCAACTGGTTGATTTGGATCAAACGCGGATCATCTGATTCCTGAACCTCTTTGGTTGCATGAACTTCATCATCTTCCTCGACATTTTCCTGGGCTTTTGACTGTCGGATTGGTGGTGCGAGTTTCCTCAAAAGTTCAGACCAAACAGCATTACCGTCTTGTGTAACGGTTACATAGCGATCTACATAGTATACATTGATCACATGATCGATCTTAAACAATGCGCTTGCCAATTCATCTCCTTCAGCTTCTCCACTGTTTTCGAATGAACGGGTGACGCCATTCGTGAGTGGTTCCGCGAGAACAAATCGCATTGCATCTGGATTCGGTGTACGTTCTATTTCTTTAATCTTTGGCATAATGTGTATGTTTTATTCAAAAAATGTCTTTGCATATTCAATTCCATCCACGAGTCGGTCAATATCCTCTTTCGTGTTATAAAACGAGATCGATGCCCGTGTTGTTGCCGGGACTTCAAATCTACGAAGTATAGGTTGAGCACAGTGATGGCCCGTTCTCACAGCGATCCCTCTTTTATCGAGAATGGTTCCGATATCGGATGCATGGATATCATCAAAAACAAACGATACGACTGAAGCACGAGTATCCGATTTTCCAATCAGTCTCAACCCATCAATTCCCGAAACCTTTTCTACAGCATATTCTACCAGCTCATATTCTCGTTCCTCAATCAGTTCCATACCAATGTTTGATAGATAGTCAATCGCAGCGCTAAAACCGATGGAGGCTGCAATCGGTGGTGTACCGGCTTCAAACCGAAAAGGAACCACGTTATAAGTTGTCTCTTCAAAACTCACTTTATCAATCATATCACCGCCACCACGGTATGGAGGCATCTCATCAAGCAGATGCTTTTTCCCGTAAAGGATTCCGAACCCTGTAGGTCCGCACATTTTATGAGCAGATAAAGCGTAGAAATCGACGTCTAAATCCCGGACATCAATGCTTTTGTGAGGTACGGCTTGAGCACCGTCAACAACACAAACAGCGTCATATTCATGAGCAAGGGCAGCAATCTCTTTCACGGGATTGGTCGTTCCAAGCGCATTTGAAACATGAACGACTGATACAATTTTTGTACGATCGTTCAATAGCGCTTTATAAGCTTCCATATCCAGGTCGCCGGAATCAGTCACCGGTATCACTTTTATCACAGCACCGGTTTCCTTGGCCATCATCTGCCAGGGAACAATGTTCGCGTGGTGTTCCATCTCTGTCAGGATAATTTCATCACCTTCGGAGAGGTTTTTATACCCATAACTGTTCACAACCAAATTCAATGAATCGGTTGTCCCGGTTGTGTAGATGATCTCATGTTGATTTTCAGCATTGATGAGATCCCGCACTTTCCACCGTGCTTCTTCATAGGCATCAGTAGCTTTCTGACTCAGTGTATGAATCCCACGATGCACATTAGCGTGCTCATACCGGTGGTAATGATCAATCCGGTCCGCCACTTTTTTCGGCATCTGGCTGGATGCAGCATTATCCAGGTAGACCAAAGGATGCCCGTTCATCTCTTGCTGAAGAACGGGAAAGTCATCCCTGATCTTATCAAAATCTACTGCCGGTATGTCTTTTACTGCCTGTGGCATTATGTTTTAAAGCTTTATTAGTTTAAGTCCCCCTTTGAAGGGGGAAAGTGAGCACGACGAATGTCGTGTGAACTCGGGGGATGTACACCCCTCGCCTTCGCTGCGCTTCGTTATACTTCCGCCAGCTGGCGGAGAGATCTCCCTACGCAGACACCTTCTCTACATTGTTCGCTTTCGTGTATCGGTACACTTCGTCAATCAGAAGTTTGTGAACCGATTCCACTTTCACATTTTCAATTGTTTCAAGTGCAAATGCGTATGTTAGAACCTCTTTTGCCTTCTCTTCAGTCATACCGCGGCTTTGCAGGTAAAATACTTCTTCAGGATCGAGTTGACCAACGGTTGCTCCGTGTGAGCAGAGAACATCATCAGCAAAAATCTCTAACTGAGGTTTTGCATTCACCAATCCATCTAACGAAAGAAGTAGGTTTCTGTTTTCCTGGAATGAGTCGATTTTTTGAGCATCACGCCTTACAAAAATCTTTCCATTGAAAATGCTGTGTGCATTACCATTCACCACAACTTTATGCAACTGGTGGCTCTCAGCATGCGAGAACCGGTGATCCATTACTGAGTGCGTATCCGCAACTTGATCACCGTCAATTAACACAAGCCCATCCAAGGTGAAATCTACTTCTTCATCTTCCTGAATAACCCGTGGTTCATTCCGTGTGAGTTTTCCGCCCAAGGTAATAGTGTAGGCGTGGTATTCAGAATTTTTCTCCACATATGCAATCGGCCTTGCGACATGAATGGCATCTCTGCTGTCGCGTTGAATACGTACATGATGAATATGCGCACCCTTTTTCACCTTCACTTCAGAAACCGGTATCGTCATATACCTGTTCTCAGAAAGACCAATATGATCTTCAACAATCGTTACATCTGATTCTTCCTCAGCCACAACCAACATTCGCGGAGTAGTGACATATGGTTCTTTTGCATCTGTATAGATATTCAATACCTGGATGGGGGCTTCCGCTTTCGCGCCTTTTTCGAGGTGGATGTAAGCTCCGTCTTCAAACATCAATCCATTGTATGGTACAAATAGATCTTTTTCGTAATTTACCAACTGGTTCAGATATTCCTTAACAGTTTCATCCTCAGAGTGATCAGAAAGATTTCCGACTGTTACTCCTTTACCCAACCCGCCAATGGATGAATACTTCTCATGAAATTTCCCATTGATGAAAACCAACCGGCTCCTGTCCGACTCAGGGATAAAATACTGTTCTATATTCGTTGCAGGAAGTGTTCCGGCTTCGTCGAGATTTACAAAATCTGTACGTGTAATAGGTCGTAGATCCGTGAATCTCCACTCCTCAATTTTTTTATGAGGAAATGCGGTCGTATTCAGTTCTTCAAGGCTTTTCTCACGGAGATCCTTCCACTTCGTCTCGCCATTCTCAGCAACTCCTTTCGCAAGTTGATGTAAAATCGATGGTTCTACTTTTGTAGGTAGTGCCATTACTTCGCCTCACCATTTACAGTTGCATGTGCTTCTAACCAATCATACCCTTGATCTTCAAGAGTTAACGCAAGGCCTTTATCGCCGGATTTAACAATCTTACCGCCAATCATTACATGCACAAAATCAGGTACAATGTAGTTCAGCAGGCGCTGGTAGTGTGTAATAAGAACAACAGCATCATCATCACCATGAAGTTTGTTAATTCCATTAGCCACAACTTTAAGTGCGTCAATGTCAAGCCCAGAGTCGGTTTCATCGAGAAGTGCCAATGCCGGTTCAAGTACTGCCATCTGGAAAATCTCATTTCGTTTCTTCTCCCCGCCTGAGAATCCTGTATTTACACTTCGCTCCAGGAAATCGGGTTTCATTTCTACCAGATCAAGTTTTTCGCGGATATAATCATCGAACTGGAGCGGATCTAGTTCTTCTCGTCCGCGTGATGCCGCGATCGTATTGTATGATTCCCGAAGCAGTGTGGTATTGGTAACACCTGGAACTTCTACCGGGTACTGAAACGCAAGAAATACACCTGCATGAGCTCTTTCGTCAGGATCCATCTCTAAAATACTCTCACCGTTAAAAAGGATATCACCTTCAGTAACTTCGTATTCCGGATGCCCCGATACAGCTTTGGCAAGCGTACTTTTGCCGCTCCCATTCGGGCCCATGATAGCATGGATTTCTCCTTTATTAATTGTCAGGTTTACTCCTTTGAGGATCTCTGTTCCATCTTCCTCAACTTCAACATGTAAATTCTTTAGTTCTAACACTTGTTTTTATTCGTTTTATGTTTTGTTTTAAAATCGTTTTGCAATAGCTGATTTCATTTTCGTCATTCCGGGCTTGACCCGGAATCTCCTGTTGCCAAAAAGGTTGGAGATGCTGAATCAAGTTCAGCATGACTCAATATCGCTACTTATTACCCAACACTACCTTCGAGTTTGATGCCGAGCAGTTTATTTGCTTCTACTGCGAACTCCATCGGCAGTTCTTTGAGCACTTCTTTACAGAATCCATTCACAATGAGCGAAATGGCATCATCTTCACTGATTCCTCGTTGTTGCAAGTAGAAAATTTGATCTTCGCCTACACGGGAGGTAGTTGCTTCGTGTTCAACTTTTGCTGTTGGGTTAGAAGATTCAATGTATGGGAAAGTATGTGCACCACATGTTTGGCCAATCAACATAGAATCGCATTGTGAATAATTCCGTGCTTTATCCGCTTTTTTGCTGATTTTAACCTCACCACGATAACTGTTATCAGATCTGCCAGCTGAAATTCCTTTCGATATAATAGTACTTTTCGTGTTTTTCCCGATGTGAATCATCTTCGTACCTGTATCGGCCTGCTGTCTTTTATTTGTTACAGCAACGGAGAAAAATTCTCCAACGGAATTATCACCCTGCAAAATTACACTTGGGTATTTCAAAGTTACCGCTGAACCGGTTTCGAGCTGCGTCCATGAGATTTTTGAATTATCTCCGCGGCAAGCTCCTCGTTTAGTTACAAAGTTATAAATTCCGCCTTTTCCATCTTCATCACCGGAGTACCAGTTTTGGATGGTGGAGTATTTAATTTCGGCATTTTCCATAGCTACAAGTTCAACAACAGCAGCATGAAGTTGGTGCTCATCATACATGGGGGCAGTACAGCCCTCAAGATAACTTACATGGCTGTTGTCTTCAGCAATGATCAATGTCCGTTCAAACTGGCCTGAATTCATATTGTTGATTCGGAAATACGTGGACAGCTCCATTGGGCAGATTGTATCCTTCGGTACGTAGCAAAACGATCCGTCTGAAAACACTGCTGAGTTTAATGCGGCATAGAAATTATCGCGTGCCGGTACAACTGAGCCCATATATTTTTTCACTAATTCAGGATGCTCTTTTACTGCTTCTGATATAGAACAGAAAATTACACCTGCTTCAGCCAACTTCTCTTTAAATGACGTAAAGATCGAGACACTATCAAAAACGGCATCAACAGCCACACCTGAGAGCATTTTCTGCTCTTCCAGGGGGATTCCGAGTTTCTCATACGTCTCCCGAATGTTTGGATCAACTTCATCTAAACTATTTAATTTAGGCTTCTTTTTTGGTGCTGAATAATATTGAAGATCATCAAACTTAGGACTTTCATATGTAGCATTAAACCAATCCGGTTCCTCCATCTCCGTCCATGCACGATATGCCTTTAACCGAAACTCTAACATCCATTCCGGTTCCTCTTTCTTTTCTGAAATTAGACGAACAACGTCCTCATTAAGTCCGGTTGGAAACTCTTCATATTCAACATCCGTGGTGAATCCATACTTGTACTCCTCGCCAATCATGGATTCTAAAGCTTTTGTCTCGCTCATAAGTATTTACTCTGTGATTTATCTTCTCATTTGAAAGGTAGAACAACTGAAAACTGTCGGTAGTTCACAGCAAATTCGATTTGAACTCTTTATTTGGACTTAATCAATATAAGCAAAATCAATTCTGCAATAAAATTTTCTTAACTAATTTTAAAGAAAGGACATCCCCGTCTGAAATACCAATTGAAAGAGGTTATCAACGCAATAGATTCTACATTTAAGAATCTATATCACATTAAAAAGATCTTTAGATTATCTAATTGTAAATTTCAGTTATTTTGTGCTCAAGAGAGCTCCAACAGAAGCTGCATTTACAATGTCATCTACCGAGCATCCCCTTGAAAGGTCCAGGTAAGGTTTCGATAAACCTTGTAAAATGGGCCCTGTAGCTACTGCACCTGCCAATCTTTCCGTTATTTTATAGGCGATATTGCCGGCATCCAGGTTTGGAAAAATAAATACGTTCGTCCTGCCTGCAAGAGGTGAATCGGGAGCTTTACGATGGGCGATTTCTGACATATACGCTGCATCAAACTGAAGTTCTCCATCCATATCCCAGGTTTCGTTCTGTTTACGGGCTAATTCAAAAGCTTCTCTGACAAGATCAACCCGTTCATGTTGGGCACTTCCCTTCGTTGAAAAGGATAGAAATGCAATTCGTGGCTCTACACCTGTCAAAAGTTGATGTGTTTTACCTGAATCAAGAGCAATGGAAGCAAGCTGTTTTGAATCGGGATAAGGCACTACGCCACAGTCTGCGTATGTAAATACTTTACCGTTGGGCATCTCCATTAAAAAGGTACTGGATATGATAGAAGAACCGCTCGCCACCCCCACTGTTCTCAACGCGGCTCGAATTACATCAGGTGTTGACGCAATTGAACCCGCTATAACGGTATCGGCTTCTCCCTTTTCCAACAACCAGCCTGCAGTAAAGAGTGGGTCTCGGCAAAGAGCCTGAACCTGTTCTTCCGTAGGATTCTTGTGTGCCAATTTTTCTTTAAAAAAATGAGTTTTCTCTTGTTCTGACTGGTAATCGTTAACAGGTAGAACCGAAATTTTATCCGATATCTTTACATCATGCTTCTCTGCAAGTTCATAAATATTATTGTCGTTCCCAATAAGAACTGGGGTTGCAAGGCCATTTTCCCGGATAATGTTTGCAGCCCGTATCACTCTAATGTCTTGTTCAGCTTCCGGCAGCAGTACTCGTCTACCAAGGCTTTTTGCTTTCGATCGTATGTCTGAAATTATGCTCATTTTTTTTGATGCTAAATTACCATTTGATTGTTAATATGATATGATTTGTAACGAAATACCAAAGCTTATTGAACTAATAAATAGATTTGCAATCAAGAAACCTCAAACTTGTTCCTTAAAAATCTCTCCGTATAAAACTTGCTGATTGTTTGGTATGTTTTCATTCTTATTTTTTTTCAATGTGACTTTTCAAAAATAATATTGAGAATCTTTACTGAAAGCTAACTGAATGGACTCGTTTGTTGCATAAACAAGCCATTAATTTCATGCCCTGGCACGTTCAATGCTTATACGGTTTACTGTGTGTTTATTAGATTCTGATAAATATCTTATCTGATTTATTGTACTCATCTTACATTAGAGAAGTAATAAAATTGAACTGATTGTCAATACAATACCCAGCCATTGCATTTTCGTAAATCGATCTCCCCAAAATACGACCCCAAGAAATGTACCGCCTATCACTGACAATACATTTACCAAGCTATATACAACTGCACCATTCATCCGTTCCAGTGCTTCGATTACAAAAACAGCAGACAACATGTTTGGAATGCCAATGCAGGCTCCGATAAAAATTTCCATTTTTTTGAATTGCCATTTCCTTTTGTAAATAACTGTTATTACCCCAACTAAAAATGCGGTCAGAAAAACCAATCCCATAAACTCTCCTTTAGACAGGATTTGATTGAATTCCGACTCATAAATTTTTAGCGACCCATCTCCAATCCCCGTACATAGAAACAGTAATGGCAACAGCCAACCGGCACTCAATGAACCTTTTAAAAGGGATTTTTTATTTGGCAGAAGTAGATACAAAACAACAAAAACCAGCAACAGACCGAACCACTGGTTTAGCGTTAACAGCTCCAGGTACCATATGGTGGAGATCATAACAGGAACTATCAGCGAGATTCTCATCGCTGCAATACTGATTCCAACCCCATTCAAGTTCACAGATTTACTGTAGATGAAGAAATTGAAAATAAATACAACTCCCACCACAACAGCCATTAATACAGGAACAACCATCTCGTTTAATAGAACATCCGCCCGATCTTGACTCCCATAAAGAAGAAAAGCAGATGGAAAGGCAATCAAGTAGTTGACTGTAATTACACGAATTGTATTCAGCTTTCTACCTTCCGAAATTTTAAAAAAATGAGCAATTAATACGGATGATATCGTAGATAGAACGATATAGATCCAGCCAGCCATCATTCTACGACATCTATCGTCAGATTACCAAATACCTGGATCTCCTGGGGGCGGTCATGCAGCCTTCTTGAGGTATAATCCACATTGTTCTCGAGGTGTCTGACAATTTCAGAGAGTTCTACATTTCTTTTCTTTAGAGCATCGGCCAGGAAATATGGAAAGATGTGATGACGCTTATTCTCAGTATCACCACCAATATAAAGTGAGGACTGCTGACCCGGGCGGTGACTAAAAACGACAGCACTATTCGGAATTCTTCTCAATAGAGTATTTGAAAAATTCTGCAAAGCAAGTTGATAACTTTTGTCACTGTTTAGTCCGTTATTTGAGTCATTTATGATAAACTCGAGATCAGCAAACAGCACCAGGGACGACGGTTCCAATTCCTCAAATGTATCAAGGATTTCAGATTCCAATTCAGATTCACCTTCCTCTTTTCGTTCCCGGCTCAAATAAAGAGAGTTCGAATCATCAATAAAAGCCGATCCTGATAGATAAATAAAGAGAGTTCCCGTGGAATCCATCGCCGATATATTAGAAAGTTGATCCCGCCAATTTCCTGTTGAATCCATCTCAATCTCAGTGATTTGATCATTATCCATCTGAAGGGCATACCTCATATAGAACTGAAACAGGTCATGATCTCGCGCTAAATACTGACGAGGTTCAGACTCCTCAGAAAATCCATTTGTGAGAATTACTGCGCGATCATCCGGGTTATTCGGTTTGAGTACCGGAACTGAATTCTCTACGTCAATCTCACCAAAAGGCACCTCTGCAAATTCAAATATATCAGGCGAACCGGACTGAGCTTCCGACATCCACTGAATTTCCCCGGCATTTTTAGACACAAATACTTCTGAACCACCAAACCTCACACGATACCACTGATCAGAGTATTCACCAATCAGTTCAAGAGAACTTCCATTTCCAACTTCAGTGACCACATTCAGCTCATTTACAGTTGGAGCATTTCGGATCACTGCTACCGGTTCGGTGACCCTCAAAAAAGGAGCCAGAAAGTCCATAACCGGAATCGTATAAGACGACTCAAAACCGTTATAGGCAAGTTCAACACTCAGTGAAGATTCATCGTCAACATCGCTGCCGATATATTCAACAAAAGATGCAAGGTTGAGATCGAAACTACCGTTCTCCAGTATTATATCCGATTCTGAAAATACCTCCTCATCCTGGTATAAGATGTTAAGGCTGATATTCATATCCTCTTCAAAAGATTCTGTTTGGGTAGTATCATTAAGCACTTCCGTACCACTTCTGCGTTGTAAGCGTGTCTCCCCTGTATATATAGGATCTCCTACCGGTTCCATGTTTGTGAAAGACAAACCACCTAACACTGCCGCAGCAATATTAAACGCTACCTGCTGACCAACAGATACTGAGGGAAGAATCAAGTCGGTATTTCCGGCTGTAACTGCAAAAACGGCACCCGAGATGCCCAACAACAAAAACTGCCATTTCGGCCTGTACTTCTGAACAGTACGCTCAACCAATACCCTCTCTTCGTATTGTTTTTCTACGACTGAGTAAGTACCAAAACTGATCACTGGATCATCGACGGTAGGCTCTTTTTCGAGAAGTAATATATGCTTTTCACTCAGAATAACAGGGTCACTTCCTGTATTTATGGAATTCTGATCCGTAACCACCCATCGGCTTGAAGAACAGGCGCTTGTAAGGAACAAGCAGATTAAAAAAAGAAACGACCGTTTCATAGCAAACCAGATTTACAGTGAGATAACCCCACCAATGCCAAACAGGTGCCTAAATTTAAATGCATCTTCTGTACCAGAATCAGACAACCAGAACGGCATATCAAAGCGGATCAGAAAACCACGCGGTTTCCCGAGGTTATCGGGTATATTTAAAGATAATGAAAAACCGGTACCTGCGTCTGCTAACCATTTATCAGAATTCATTGATTCAGTTCCAAGTTCCGTACCTGCATCAAAAAACAGGTAGGAATTGAAGGTCAAAAAGTCTGATACATAAGGAATTTTTTGGAAGAGTATTCCAATTGGATTCCAGTAATCAAATTCAGCATTGATTGCCGTAATAGATTTTGCAAGTGGTATATTGATATCTTCATCCTCGAGATTTACAAATCCGCTGATTTCCCGTTTTGTATATCCCCTCAGATTTGCTCCGCCGGAAACCTGCAGATAACCGCTATCCATCCATGGCTGCGGAATGGTTCCCTTAGCCCGGGTGATACCATTTTCCATCCAGTGTATCGCTGGTTTGCTGCTTAGAGGAAAAAGATACTCAGGATCAGCCTGATCAGAAGTAAGGCCGGTAAAAGACCGAATTCGAAATCCCCAGTTTTCGTTAATCGGAATATTTTGAAGAGCGGTTAGCGAAAAGACCGAATAGGTATCATTCAGATATTGAACGCTACCCGTCGTTTCTACCTGGAACCATCCAAGTGGATTATCATCCTGTAGGCGAAGTGTTAATGTTGAAAGGAACTTATCCTCATCGCTCCAAAGAAAAGGAAAGGGAGTATATTCATCTTCAAATCTTTTTTGATAGGATTGGTAAAATCTCAACTCTCGATATCGCCGCTCATCAAAACCTTGCTGCCATCGTTTATTAAACGCCACCCCATGATTATGATATCCAGTTCGAACTGAACTTCGCAGTTGAACACTGGCTTCGCTCCCAAAATCAGACCATTTCGGAATCGGTTCAGTAAAAGACAGGTAATAGGAAACCGGAAGATCCGGGAACCATGTTCCGAGCCAAACTCCGGCATCCAGTCGGTGTGGGCCATCATTAAATGTACCGGGAACCTGTCCTTTAATGCGGAGTCCCAGCCGGATTCCATCCACGTCGTTATACCAGGCATCCGGTGCGGGAAGTAGCTCATACCCTGCACTCTGTGCTTCAACATTTCTGCTTAAGAAAATGAACGGCAGGATAAGTAACAGCGATAGAATCAGTTTTGTGATACGAGCCAATCGTCAAGAATTTGATTGGAGGTTACAATGTTGTGCAATAGTTTTAATAATCGTCGTTGTTCCGGCCAGATTATCAGATCAGTAGCTTCAACAATATCAAACCATTTTGCTGTGCTATGTTCCTTATTCAAAGTTACTGAATCGGAAGATCTTATTTCCGCTGCAAAAGCCGGGATCAGTAAAATTTTATCAGTATTCCATTCGTAAAAATGATTCAGGCTGGGAATCGTCCAAAATGTTTCCGGATACAATCCCGTTTCCTCATCGAGTTCTCGAAGTGCACCTTCCCAGTGCGTTTCCCCTTTCTCAACCTTTCCTCCGATCATTCGCCACTGACCATCATATTTTTCTCCCTTCGCGCGTTTTAACAACAAAAACTCCACTTTGTTTTCCAGGAGTCGATATGGATAAAGATCAATGAGCTTTTTGTCACCCATTCCTTAAAACCTGTTTTTTAAAATATTTCATTGTTTTTTCAAGGCCGTCTCTACGGTTGGTTTTTGGCTCCCAATCCAACACCCGCTTTGCCTTCGAAATATCCGGTTGGCGAACCTGCGGATCATCTGCCGGGAGTTCACGGTATTCAATCTCACTACTGCTGCCCGTCACTTCGATAATCTCTTTTGCAAAATCAAGGATTGATACCTCTTCTGGATTGCCAATATTCACAGGTTCCACTTCGTCACTTTCTGACAGGCGGATAATACCTTCGATTAAATCATCCACATAAGTAAATGAGCGTGTTTGGCTTCCGTCTCCAAATACGGTAAGTGGCTTATTTCGCAGTGCCTGGCGGAAAAAAGTTGGTAGTGCGCGTCCATCTTTAAGACGCATTCTTGAACCGTACGTATTGAAAATTCGAACAATTCGGGTGTCAATATCATGATAGCGATGATAGGCCATTGTCATTGCCTCAGCAAAACGTTTGGCTTCATCATAAACTCCGCGCAGGCCGGTAGGATTTACATGCCCCCAATAGGTTTCTTTTTGAGGATGTTCTAGCGGATCACCGTAAACTTCGCTGGTGGATGCGAGTAAAAATTTTGCTTTTTTCGCACGTGCCAGCCCAAGTGCCTTATGAGTACCAAGTGAGCCCACTTTTAAAGTTTGAATGGGCATCTCGAGATAATCTATAGGTGATGCCGGAGAGGCAAAGTGAAGGATCAAGTCTACCGGGCCATCTACATACAGATAGTTGGTAACATCATACTTTACAAAAGTAAACCGCTCTTTACCGACAAGATGAGCTATATTACTCTCTGCACCTGTGATAAGATTATCCATGCAGATTACATCCCATCCATCTTTGTGATATCTGTCACACAAATGAGATCCTAAAAACCCTGCTCCACCGGTTATAAGTATTCTTTTTTCCACAATCTGTATAGTTGAGTTGAAGCAAGACTTGATTATAAAATCCTGCTATATGTTCACACTGGGGCGTCCCACACTTATATAAGTGAGTCCAGCATCTCTGGCTCTGTCTAGATCATAAAGGTTCCGGCCATCAAAAATAACCGGTTCGTTCATCACCTCAGCAAATCGATCCATATCCGGACGCCTGAATTCGTTCCATTCCGTACAAATAATCAGCGCATCTACTCCATCAATTACACTATCACGATCTTCCACAAATTGCATCTTTGAAAGTGTTTCGTCTGATGAAGCTTCTTTAAACGTTTCTATCGCTTCCGGATCATAGGCTTTCATTGAAACGCCCATTTTTGCCAATTGTTCTGTTATATAGAGGGAGGGAGCTTCACGAATATCATCTGTTTCGGGCTTGAAGGATAGTCCCCAAATTCCCACTGTTTTTCCCTCTAAATTTCCATTGTAGTAGAGTTTCATTTTATCTACGATGGATACTTTTTGAGATTCGTTCACTTTCATCACTGAATCAAGAATCTTGAACTCATATCCATATTCATCTGCCGTGTGATGAATCGCCTGAACATCTTTCGGAAAACAACTCCCGCCGTAACCAATTCCTGCAAAAAGAAATCGCTTACCAATTCGTGTGTCGGTACCGATTCCACGCCGAACATTATCTACATTGGCCCCTACCTTTTCACACACATTAGCTATCTCATTCATAAAAGTAATTTTTGTAGCTAACATGGCATTGGCAGCATATTTGGTCAGTTCAGAGCTTCGTTCATCCATTATGATGATCGGGTTACCGCTGCGAACAAACGGCTCATAAAGGGTTGTCATTAAATCCGCTGCCTTTTCACTGGTGGTGCCAACCACAACCCGTTCGGGTTTCATGAAATCTTCTACAGCTGCACCTTCACGCAAAAATTCAGGATTGGAAACAACATCGAACTCAGTATCTGTTTTTTGAGCGATCTTCTCTTTCACCTTATCGGCAGTTCCAACAGGCACAGTGCTTTTATTAACAATAACTTTGTAGCCGGGGTACTTATTAAATAAATCTCCCAAATCATTGGCAACATCCAGCACGAAACTTAAATCGGCCTGTCCGTTTGCACCGGGAGGTGTAGGCAAGCAAAGAAAAATAATTTCCGACTCTTTAAATGCTTCCTCAATGCGGGTTGTAAAATGGAGTCGTTTTTCCCGAATGGCTCTGTCGAACACGCGATTTAGACCCGGCTCGTAGATCGGTACTTCACCATTTTGCATTCGTTGAACTTTCTTTTCATCAATATCCACACAGATAACATCATTTCCGCTATCTGCAAAACATGTTCCTGTTACAAGGCCAACATAGCCGGTACCAATCACACCTATTTTCATTTATCAACGCTCAATGTTTAGTATTTCAAGTTCTAAAGTTCCTACCGGTACATCCACGGTAATTTCTTCTCCAACTTCTGTTCCGAGAATAGCTTGTCCTATGGGAGAATCCACAGAAATTTTTCCTTGTTTAAAATCAGCTTCATCTTTTGAAACCAATGTGTATTTCATCTCTTTGTCGGTATTCTTGTTAAGAATAGTAACAGTCGACAGGAGATATGCTTTTGATGTGTCGATATCATCTTTCTCAATAATAGTTGATGTGGCAAGCGTATTCTCAAGTTTTGCAATTTTTGTCTCCAGGTGGCCCTGTGCCTCTTTTGCTGCATCATATTCAGCATTTTCACTCAAATCACCTTTTGCACGTGCTTCGGCAATTTCTTGAGCAATTTCTTTTCTGCCACGTGTTTTCAGGTCTCTTAATTCCTTATCTAACTTTTCGTATCCTTCTTTTGATAGATAATTTTTTTTCATAATTCATCTTGGTCTTCTTTAAAATAAAAATAGCAGTACACTAACTGCTATTGTTTATTCTAAATTTTGGCTTTAGTTCAGATCAGTAAAAATATGATGATAAACGCTGTTTACCAACCCTTTTTTTCTGATATTGACCGTCCATTCTTTCAAAATATTTAGAAAAATTTATTTGCGCGCCAACTGCAAAGAAAATTAACTACTCTTCTAATTGATTACACATTTGTACTTAAAAATCGTACATAAAATTTTGTATAAATAAGATATAATACTTTATAAGGTTGATATTCTTAAGAAGAAAAGTTGAATTATGTCACTCTTTCGATACATATTGATTCTTTCGTTTACCGCTATTCTGTTTTTGCTTCCTTTCAGAGAAAGGAATTTAACCGGTTCCATTGATTACAGTCGTGAGGAAATAACTACAGATATTTTTCTGCCTGTTTATACCTTCAAAGAAACTGTAAAAATCAAAGACTACTTTAAAGTTGTAGATAGTATTGTTGAGAGGTACAATTCCATTCTCGCTCATCAGGTTTCAGAGCATTTGATTATACGCAATAACCCCTGGGTAATCGATTCGCTTGCTGCCTCAGATTATTACCATTTAAAGGATCACGGGATCATTAACCTTAACCCAAAAGAATTACTGATCTTTAAACCGGGAGATCAACTTATCATTCCTGATTCTGCTGCAGTGGACAGCCTGGAGTATCTTTTTGAGAATATCCACCTGGATCTCAATATACCAGAATTTAAACTACGGGTTCTACAGAGGGATAGTATTATCTACGAATTTCCGGTGAGAGTAGGTCGCAATGAACGAAAATATCTGGCTATGGCTGAAGGAGTTGTAGACCTTAGAACTCGAACAGGAGTGGGAACTATTGTTGAGCACAGTAAAGAACCCAAGTTCATTAATCCGACCAACAATCACAGATATTTTGTAACCCAGCGAGATGATGGAATTTTTACAGATTTGCCCAACATTCCATGGCTGGTTACAGAAACTAATGGGATGCGCTACGGGCAGCTTATCCACCCTACTACTAACATCGAAACTCTGGGTAAGGCTTACTCTAATGGTTGCATTGGTATTTCTGAAGCGGCTGCATGGTATATCTATTATCATGCACCAATAGGAACACGAATTGTCATTCGTTACGATTTAGAGATTGTAGATGATAAGGGAGACACACTTCGTCTTCCGAATATTTACAACTTGTAATATTAACAATTATTTAAAATTAATAACGCCTATTACGCTTACTGAGACCGCCATCAAGAGAATACTTCCCTGCTCCAGTCAAAAACAATGTTACAAATGTTATTAGGAAGAACAATCCTAACTCTTTATCACCAAATGGGTCGTTAGCATGTGCAACAAAAACAACCACTATAAAATTAATAATGAGCGGAATAAGTGCTACCCTCGTCCAAAGGCCCAGAAGTACAAAAATAGCACAAATACCTTCAGCAAATGCTACTAGGAAAAGAGACACTGTGGGACCAAACCCTATCGGATCACTAAATCCAAAATTACCATCCAGGATTCTCATGAGTTTTGGAATTCCATGCGTCATAACCAGGCATGCAGCTCCAATTCTTAAGAGCAAAATGGCTACGTCAGGGCTCACGATTTCGTTTAAACGTGTTGAATTCAATTTCTTGAACATAGCGATGTACGTTTTTACAATTGATGATACTAGTCTGTAAGTCTGTAGATATATTAAACCTAATCTTCGTGAATAAGTTTCTCGTCTGCACGGAAAGGAGACGGACGCCTGAATTTAACATCTGTTGCGCCATTCTCTTCAAAGATATCAAACATCCTGTTTTTCATCTGTCGAATGCGTTCCTGGTGTTCAGGAGCATTAATCAGGTTATGCATTTCATTGGGGTCGGTTTCTAAATCATAGAACTCATTCTTATCCCATAAACCATGGTAGTAGATATATTTGTACCGATCACCCCGAATTGCATAGGTTGTTGGAGTTTGTGGAAATGCATCTTCCCAAAAGTATTGATAAACAAATGCGGTTCGCCAGTCATTAATCGTCTCGCCGGCCAAAAATGGTAAAAATGATTCACCGTCAACTGTATGTCCCTCGGGCATCGAACCACCGGCTATATCCAGGAAGGTTGGTGTCATATCAATATTCATGATATTTTCCTCGATCACCGTACCCGGTTCAATAAATCCCGGGGCCCATGCCAATAACGGAACACGCATCGATTCTTCATATGCCTGCCGCTTGTCAATCAACCCATGCTCACCAAGCATGAATCCGTTGTCTCCCATATAGATGACAAGAGTCTCTTCGGCAAGTCCCTCCTCTTCAAGGTAGTTGATGACCCTTGCAATACTCTCATCAACTGCTGAAAGGGATTCGCTGTATCGTGTGATAATCTCTTCAAGGCTTTGAGGGTGATCGTCGCGATTGTGGTACATATAATCCACGCCATGCCAGCTAAACCGCTGTTCTTTTACCCAATCCGGTTTGCCCTCGTAATTTTCTTCGATATACTTCATGGACTGAGGAAACTCCAGCTCCGCATCCGCATACATTCCCTCATGGCGTTCTGCCGGTTCAAATTCAGCGTGAACGGCTTTGTGTGAAAGATACGCGAAAAAGGGCTGATCGCGATCAATTTCATCCAGCCATTCGATTGTATAATCAGTCAACAAATCCGTGACATATCCTTCATAATTACCTTCTTCACCATCAATATTCAATGTCGGGTTATAATAAACACCTTGCCCGCGGAAACTTACCCACTTGTCAAAACCGGGCTGCGGATCGGCAGTCTCATTACCAATATGCCATTTTCCAAAATAACCGGTTTGATATCCTGCCTGTTGAAGTGCCTGCGAAACCAACGGAGTGCCTTCCGGCATTGCATTACTGTTATCGACCACCTGGTGCCTAAAAGGATACTGACCCGTCAGAATCGAAGCACGACTTGGAGAACAAAGAGATGTACTTACAAACGCATTTGCAAGATGAGCACCTTCTGCTGCCATACGGTCCATTGCGGGTGTTTCAAGAAAGTCGGGACTATCGGGATGAAATCCCATGTAATCATACCGGTGGTCATCACTCAGAATAAAAATTACATTCTCCGGTTGTTGCTGGGCAAATCCCAGTGAACTACATATCAATAGAAGAGAGAGGAAAAGAGTAATAGAAAAGAGACGTTTCATACCGTAGACTATTTGAATGTTCGGTTTTGACACAATTATTCAGGATTTAGATTTTGTATTCTTCCCGAGTTAGTAAAAACAGTAAATCACCAAAGGTTCTGAATCGTTTGAGGTTTATTAGGAACCAAGCTTCAACAATGCACTTGTAACCTTTATTCACAACGCTTCAAGGAACTTCTCCCGACAGCTGTCGGGATCCGTACGCTTATAGATTTTTATATCCCCAAACTCCTTACTCCATATGGTCTTCGATACTGAATTGTTCATTGTCTAGCGGACGAATCCAGATATTTCGATAACTTACTTTTGAGTTATGGTCCTGTAACATGATCGGGGCTTCACCATGAGCACTGTACTCCGGATAACCTATATATTCGGTAGGCCCATAGATCTTTGTGTTGTTTTGAACGACTACTCCATTCCAAATTACAGTAATACGAGCCGGTTCATTCAGAGTACCATCTTCATTAAACCTGGGTGCTTTATAAGAAATATTGTAAGATTCCCATTCGCCCGGCCTTTTTGCGGGATTCACAAAAGGGGATGTTTGCTTATAGATACTTCCGGCCATACCATTAATATAGGTTGGATTATTCCATGCATCGAGAACCTGCAATTCATACCTTTTTTGTAAGAAAATACCACTGTTACCTCTGTCTTGGCCTCTGTGTTCCATATTCATGGGCGATCTCCATTCCACATATAGCTGCACATCTCCAAAAGATTCCTTGGTTTGAATATTTCCGGTTCCCGGTACAACAGTAACTGCTCCGTCATCTTCAATTTCCCACTCTGCTTCGCCCCCGTTTATGGATTCCCATTGGCCTAAGTCAGATCCATCAAATAATATTATTGCATCCTCAGGAGGGTCTATAAAAATATCTTCACCCGGTTCAACTTTTTCCACTTCAGGTTCATAAAATTCTGTCTCTTCCGGTTCCATCTGTTGGTCTTGAGCACAGGAAACTGCTGCAACTCCAAAGAAAAGAATTATTGTAACAAGTGTGATAAACGTGGGCTTAAGTATAATATTCATAGAGTGATTTACTGTTGTTTATAATTGTGAATGGCAATTGATAAAATCATCGGATGAGTAATAATAGTAAATTATGCAATACAAAATTAAACACTCATCCGATAACTGAAGAAGATTTAAACACTTGGAAATGTCCAGGGATTTCTGTAATCCGGTTTGATGATATCCATATATTTGCTTTCATCAACCAACTGACCGGTATTATAAAACTTAAGTGTATCACCTGTCTGGTAGGAGAGGTTACCCAAGTGAGCGTACATCGCAGCTAAATGACCAGCTTCAATGGGAGCCGCTTCCGTTTCATTACCACGGATGCTTTCGATGAAATTTTTCGCATGAATATCATGATAAGAGCTGTCTCCCTGTTCAGAAACTCGTTCAACAAGTGGTTGATCATCTTCACCCTCAACAGGAATAATCTCCCAGCTATCACGGTTCACAACAAGCGTGCCTTTATTTCCCACAAACGCTATTCCATAGTGCCGGTTGTATGGGCCCATTTCCAGTCCGCCGGTGTGTTTCCATTCCATGTTAAAATCATCGAATGCGTAAGTTGTGGTTTGCGTATCGGCCATCTCTATAGCCCGGTCCATTCCTGAAAAAATACCCCCTATTGAGTGAACCGAGTGTGGCATTCCATCAATCTCCATCGCCCAGAGTGCAATATCCAGCAGGTGGACCCCCCAATCGGTCTGTACACCGCCACCATAATGCCAGAAAAATCTCCAAGATCCATGGTATCTATTTTGATTGAATGCTCGATCCGGTGCGGGACCTAACCACATATCATAATCAACGCCCTCAGGAACGGGACTGTCTTCAACCGGATTTGCGCCTACTCCGTAACCAAAATTCCCCCAAAGATCTACCTGTCGAATTTTGCCAAGGTGCCCGGATTGAACAAGATCAACCACATGTTGCCAGTGGGCACCACTTCTTTGCTGCTGCCCCACCTGGACAACGTGCCCATAATAATTTGCAGCTTTTTTCATCACATTAATTTCTGCAATATTGTTGGCCAAAGGCTTTTCAACATATACATGCTTGCCGGCTTCAAGTGCATGGACTGTTTGCAGGCAATGCCAGTGATCCGGTGTACCGATAATAACAGCATCCAGATCAGGGTTTTCGAGTAGTTTACGGTAATCACCATATAATTGCGGTGTTGATCCTGTCATCTGCTCAACATCAGCGGCACGGTCCTCCAAAACATTCTGGTCTACATCACACAATCCGATACAATTTACACCCTCCACATTAATAGCATTGGTTAAATCACCAAATCCCATGGATCGGCATCCAATCAGGGCCACATTTACGGTATCTGATGGAGCAACGGTTAGATTTTTAAGTCCCGCTAATGGAGCGAGGCTCGCTCCCGCAATTGCACTTCCTGAAGTTTTGATAAATTGACGGCGTGTAAATTTGGTCATGGTAGTAAGGTTTTCAGTAATTTTTTACTGTTATTGTTTTAAATCATTACTGTAACGATAAACGAAAATTTTATCTGATGAAAGCGGTTTTTTATCAAATTAGAATATGAGATCAATCCAAAAAATCCTTTTATCAATTGTATTTTTTAATTCCAATTATTAGAGAATTTTATCGCAATTCCAGCAGATAATTGCCGGCTTGAAGATTATCAATTGAAACTGATTCTTCTTCAATAGTAAAAGGAACTTCATTTCCATTTAATCGAAACGTAAAATCCTCTATCTCGGGTTTGGGTAGCAATACCTTTGCATTTGTGTTTGCGGGTATAACAAGCTCCATACGAAATACTCCGGGTTCCTTATTGAATTTTGCATGTATAGGCCCCCTGATTGTAGGACTCTTAATTTCAGCGCTTTGGAGCGCTCCCGGCCGGGGTTTTATAAGTACAGACCTGTATGCAGGCTCAAGCGGTTCTATCCCAAATAAACCCCGAGTTATTATATATGCCGGAGAGGCACCCCATGCATGGTTCCAGGTCATATTCTGTTTATACTTCAGATCCCATGCTTCAGATGTAATCGTGGTACCAAAGCGGATCATATTCATCCAGCTGCGGTCCGTTTCGGAGGTCAGAAGTTCAAACGCATAATCCTCAGCCCCCAGTTTATAAAGAGCATCAAACAAATATGGAGCTCCATATGGGCTGCTGGCCATTCCTTTGGAGATCAAAAAATCTCGTAGTTGGGGATAATTTTCCTCCGGAGCTATACCAAAAGCCACAGGGAACATACTGGCATGAAAAGCATGATGATCTACTCCCTCGCCATCCCTGTACAAACCTGTATTCTTATCCAGAAGTTTTTCATTCATTGATTCTTTAACAAGTTCAGATCTTTCGTTAAAAAATATTTCATCTTCTATGTTGTTTAATACCCCGGCAATTTTGGCCATTAATACAAGGTTTCGGTAGTGAAAAGCATTAACCACAGTATTAATGTCTGAAAAAATGTAACGGTCCGTTTCTCCGGCTAACGTTACACTACCGTGCCCACTCCTTAGCTCAGTTTCATTTGCCGGAGTACCCTGTGGCCAATCCACAATATCCCTGAAAATATCACCATGGTAATGAATACTTGAAAGGAACTCTTCGGTAACCAACCCTGTGCGGGTACTGATTAATCCATCCTCTCTTGCCAGCGGGAGCATTGTTTTCTTTCTGAGTTCATCATAATATTTCTCCAGAAATTCTGCGTTACCGGTTGCCATATAATCAGCCCAGGCCATAAGAACCATATGCAGATGCCATTCTGTAGGCCAGCTGGGATTGAAAATCAGAAAGTTTGCCGTATAACGCTGTATGGCAAATTCACGGTCTACACTATAATGACTAATCTGCTGAACATAGGCATCGGCCTCATAAGGCATCCTTTCACGGGCACCCCCATCAATATATACACCCATAAAGGGCGTTACTTTGAGCGTATGTTTGCTGAGTTCCCATATTTGGTTCAGGTTTTCACTTGATGAGTTAAAATGAGATGCCTCATCATCAAATTGGTAAAGCAATGCAAGCTGACGTACCTGTTCAGGCTTCAGATCACCTTCCAGGCCTTCTATTTCTGCATATCGGAAGGCCGTTACTTCGGGCATATGATCAGCAAGTACCTGGCTGTTTGGATAGTTTGATACAAATCTTGGAATCTCAACAATATAATCTTCTTTACCGGGTTCAAGCGCAACCTCGATGCGGTTATAGCTGATTGATCCTCCCGGATCCCTGTTTACCTGGTTTTCCGTATTATCTTCTCCCAAATGCACAACAAGCGTATCTGCATTTTCAGGAGAATCAATTGTAAGTTTAAGTGCACCGAAAGCTGCCTTTTCAAAGCGGATAAAATGGTTGTTTGATGAATTCCTGGCCACCGATACCGGCTTCACCTCATGGTATCGTATCGGATGCCTGTTCTCGAAGACATACTTCGTCTCACCATCTACTTCCACCTGATCCCAAAGGCTTTCACCCGGCCAGTTTCTATCTGTGTTATTAAAATCACCTGTATTAAACCTTTGTGGAGAGCTGTAAGCACTTACCTCTCCATGTTGATCCCAGGTGCGTACCTTCCACCAATACGCTGTGTTAGCTTGCAATTGTTTACCGGCATAGGAAATATTTGTTGAGAAATCTGAATCGGTTTTGCCTGAATCCCACATATCACCGTTGTCATTCTGAATAAGATTCTTGTCTGAACTCACCAATACCTGCCAGGCAGACTGCATTGCTCCATTTCGTGAATCATTTACAATCCAACCAAATTCCGGGTTCGCATCTGTGATAACGGCTTCTTCAGGTGCCTGCAGTAACTCACATGTTAAACCTATGGGTGCCTGGGGATATATCTTTCCCCCATTCGTACATGAAATAAAGACTAAAGAAATACTTAGAAAAAGTGTTAATGAACTGTAGTATTTCATTAACTGATTTGTGAATGGGAACACGAAAGATTCTCTCCTTAACTGTTCTGATTCAGAACTATCAGAATGTGTACTATGGTTATTGAATTTAATGCCGCCCGGTAACCCCAAACCTTTTGAAATGCGAAAGCACCGTAATAAAAACGACTTAATCATAAGCAAATAATGAGAGGTTTTCTATAAGAATTTGAAACTCCAGGCTTTGTGAAAAAAATTCACATCTGAAAAACTGTTTGTTACACATGGAGTGCTGAACAATGGTCTAATAAGTACCTTCTCTTATGGTAATTGGATAAAATTCGAGGAATCACTTAATCTCACTCACAATTTTTCTGATAATCACACCAATCTGATTTATTCAGTCTTTTCCCGGACAATGTACAACTATCATTCAAGTTCATAAAACAGCAATCTATTCTTTTTTAATATCGCATAACATATCTGTCCAAACCAATTTTGAGATTTAAATCATATCTGTCCAAAACATTTATTTTGAAATCAGAAGACGTAGAGACTGTCACAGGCTTTCAGCCTGCTTGCAGGATTCCGCATGTAGACTTGGGGCATTGCCCCAAGCTAAGTTGTAACAGGCTTTCAGCCTGAAATATCACAGCCCAGAGCCTCGCCCTGGGTGGAAGAACCAATTCCTGCCGGCAGGCTGCACCAAAGGTATCCCTTGGGGAAAAGCCTGAGACAGTTCCCGGTTTGTTCAAGCAGGGGTTGAATTTTGAAAATTACGCCAAATCTGACCATACATTCGAAAAACAAAGATTCTTTC
>NZ_JAKLWS010000015.1 GCF_022012475.1 Rhodohalobacter sulfatireducens | reverse complement strand
GATCCAGCCGGTGGCGATGGAGAAAGGCCTTCGGTTTGCGATTCGCGAAGGCGGACGTACCGTCGGAGCGGGCGTGGTTAGTGAAATTAACGACTGATTAAAGTCGTAGGTGAATCTACAAGGTAAAGGGAACTTTGCCTTGTGTTTTACTACGGGTGTAGCTCAGTTGGCAGAGCACTGGTCTCCAAAACCAGGTGTCGGGAGTTCGAGTCTCTCCACCCGTGCTATCAGGTAATAGATTGATTATGAAGAAAATAAAAGAATTCATAGAAGGTGTTCGCAAGGAGATGGCAAAAGTATCATGGCCGTCTCAACAAGAATTAATCGACAGTACAATCATTGTGATCGTGTTTACAATTATTATTTCTGCGTTCATCTTTGGAGTTGATCAAGTTTATAGCACCATTTTGGGGGCAATCTATCAATGAGTTCAGCCAAAGAAAGAAATGACGACGGATTTGATTGGTATGTAGTTCGATGTTTTTCCAGTCACGAGAAAAAAGTGAAGGAGTTTCTGACGAGAGAAATTGAAGACCAGGGACTTGAACACAAGATAAAGGAGATACTGATTCCAACTGAAACTGTTGTTGAAATCAGGTCTGGAAAAAAACGCACGAAAGAGAAAAACTTTTTCCCAGGATATATTTTGGTTTATACCAAATACGACGAAGAGGTAAACAATTTGGTACAAGCGGCACCATCCTGCATTGGTTTTTTGAAAGCAGGAAAAAGTGACGTAACCCCTACTCCTCTTAAAAAACGAGAGGTAGATCGTATTCTCGGCCGAGTAATGGATAGTGAAGAGATGGCCGAAAAAGGCGGGGTTGTGGATATCCCGTATAAAGAGGGTGATATTGTAAAAGTAATTGACGGACCGTTCAAAGAGTTTGATGGAACGGTTCAGGAAGTACTCACAGATAAACTGAAATTACGAGTACTTGTAAGCATTTTTGGTAGAAAAACACCGGTTGAGGTTGATCTGAACCAGGTTGAATCTACCACTTAACAACTTAAACGTGAGCTATTACGCAGCAAACAGAAGCATGAATCACTAATTGATTCTATATGGCAAAAAAAGTAGATACAGTGCTTAAACTTCAAATTGTTGGTGGTCAGGCCAATCCCGCCCCACCCGTGGGGCCAGCTTTGGGTCAGGCAGGCATCAATATTATGGAGTTTTGTAAAGCATTTAATGCACAAACCCAGGAAAAGTCAGGTACCATTATACCTGTTGAGATTACTGTGTATGCGGACAAATCGTTTAGCTTCAAAACGAAAACTCCGCCAGCCGCAGTACTTCTCAAAAAAGCTGCCAACATCAAATCAGGATCAGGTGAACCGAACCGAGCTAAAGTCGGGAAAGTTACCTTCGACCAGTGCAGAGAAATTGCACAACAAAAGATGGAAGATCTGAATGCATATGATGTTGACAACGCTGCAGAGATGATTGCAGGTACCGCCAGAAGTATGGGTTTGAGAGTAATCCGAGATAATTAACAGGATGATAAGAAATGGCAAACAGAAGTAAGAAATATCAACAGGTCGCTGAATTGATTGACCCTGAAAGGGAATATACCCTCGAGGAGGCTTGTGATCTTGTGAAGCAAACAAGCACAACGTCTTTCGACGCTTCCGTAGATCTTGATCTTCGGTTAGGTGTAGATCCTCGTCATGCAGATCAGATGGTTCGTGGCACTGTTTCGCTTCCGCACGGAACTGGTAAAGAGATTCGTGTACTTGCTTTCGTAAATGAGGCAAAACAGGAAGAAGCGAAAGAAGCCGGAGCCGACTATGTTGGTCTTGATGAATACATTGAGAAAATTGAAGATGGTTGGGCTGAAGTTGACGTAATCATTGCTACACCAGATGTTATGGGCAAAATTGGTAAGCTCGGTCGACATTTGGGACCACGTGGCTTGATGCCGAATCCTAAAAGTGGAACAGTAACTACTGATGTTGAGGAAACTGTTAAAGAATTTAAAGCCGGTAAGATTGATTTCCGGGTTGATAAAACAGGTATTCTCCATACATCCGTAGGAAAAGTAAGCTTCGATGCAAGTGAATTGCGCGAAAACCTTATTTCATTTCTGCAAACCATTATGAGATTACGGCCGGCATCTGCCAAAGGTCAATACGTCAGAAGTGCTTTTTTAAGTACCACGATGGGGCCCAGTATTGAAATTAGCCGATCATCAATTGTTTCAATTTAGAAATTAAACAGTTAAAACAATGCCAACATTAACAGAAAAAAAGGCAGTTGTAGAAGAAATTACCGAACAGCTTAATAATTCAAACGCTGTATATATCACCAATTACTCCGGCATGTCTGTTGGAGATATGGGTGAATTGCGTGGAAAGTTTCGTGAAGGTAATGTGCGCTTTAAGGTGTATAAAAATACACTGATTAAAAGAGCGATGGATACAATTGGCGGATATGAAGACCTCTATCCACATCTCGCTGAGCAAAACGGCTTTGCATTTGTGGAAGAAGAGCTGGCTGCACCTGCCAAAGTCTTAAAAAGCTACATTAAGGAGAATGACAAGCCAAAATTTAAGGCTGCCTTAATTGACGGTGATTATTATACAGAAGACCAACTAGATACGCTGGCCGCAATGAAGTCTAAGAGCGAAGTTATCGGCGATATTATTGGTCTGTTGATGGCACCAATGTCGAACGTAGTAAGTGGATTGCAAGCACAAGGAAGCAATCTGGCAGGAGCAATTCAATCAATCGCTGAAGAAGGCGACGAATAACATACACTAAAAATTTTTTAATTAAACCGACGAACGGAGAATAATAACAATGGCTGACGTTAAAGAAATCGCAGAACAACTCGTTAACTTAACGATCAAAGAAGCAAATGAACTTGCAAAAGTTCTTGAAGAAGAATACGACATCAAACCTGCCGCTGCCGCTGTAGCTGTAGCTGGTGGTGGCGCAGGTGGTGGAGAAGGAGATGCCGCTGAAGAACAAACAGAATTTGATGTTGTTCTAAAATCTGCTGGTGCTAAGAAAATTGCAGTGATTAAAGAAGTACGCAGCATCACCGGTCTTGGACTGAAAGAAGCCAAAGAACTGGTTGATAATGCACCTAATGCTGTAAAAGAAGCAGTTGCTAAAGCAGAAGCTGAAGATCTGAAAGCTAAACTTGAAGAAGCCGGAGCAGAAGTAGAGCTCAAGTAACCGGCAAAACCGACTATTGCCCTTAGCCGACATCTATTTTAGGTGTTGGCTTTTGGCGTCTAAATCATATGTGAGATTTCCAATAAAGAACTCATTCATCGAACAGAGTTCTCTCACATTTCTTTTTAACTAAGGAGAAGTCCTTTAGAGTACAACTATGGAGAAAATCCCGTTTACCGATCGCCTTTCATTCGGCAGAATTAAAAATGTAATAGATTATCCAGACTTCTTAGATATACAACTCGAATCTTTCAACAGTTTTGCGCAGCTTGATGTTGCTCCTAACGATCGAAAGAATCAAGGGTTGCAGAGAATTTTCAATGAGAATTTCCCAATCCAGGATTCAAGGGAAACTCATATCCTGGAATTTATCTATTATTCTGTCGATACACCGAAATATAATATCAGAGAATGCCAGGAACGCGGACTCACCTACGCTATTCCGTTGAAGGCAAAATTAAGACTCTCGGCCGCCGATAGTTCCGATGAAGCGTCTGAAACTATTGAGCAGGAAGTTTTTCTTGGAGACCTGCCCTGGATGACAGAACGCGGAACATTTATCGTTAATGGAGCCGAGCGTGTGATTGTAAGCCAGTTGCACCGATCCCCTGGTGTATTTTTCGGCCAGAATGTACATCCGAATGGTACTGTATTGTACTCAGCACGGGTTATTCCTTTTAAAGGATCTTGGATTGAGTTTACCAACGATATCCGTGATGTACTTTGGGCCTATATCGACAGGAAGAAAAAAATACCAGCGACTACTCTCTTACGTGCTCTCGGATTTTCTACAGACCTCGATGTTCTGAGCCTCTTTGAACTTTCTGAAGAAGAAACTTTCGGTTCAAAGAAAAAATATAACGACAATCTTGTAGGCAAGAGATTAGCAACAGACATCACCGTTGAAGTAACCGAGGAGGTTGTGGATGATGAAACCGGTGAAGTAACTGAAGCAACTGAACGAAGAGTTCTTCTGGAGCGCGATCATGAATTAACTGAGGACGACTACGGTGTGCTTAAAGAAGCCAATGTAGAGAAAGTTCTGGTTCAAAAGATCGATGAAGAAGAATCAGAACGGTCTGTTATTATGAATACGTTGAGAAAAGACCCTTCTCATGACGACGTAACGGCACTGGGTGAGATTTATCAGCAGATCAGAACCGGTGAAATGCCTGATCCTGAAACTGCCCGACAAGTACTTGAACGATTATTCTTCAGCGACAAGAAGTATGATCTTGGAGAAGTAGGTCGATACCGACTCAATAAGCGTTTGAAATTGGATATCGACCCGGATATACAATATCTCACCAAGGAAGATATCGTTGCCATTGTTAAAGAGGTCATACGCCTCAAAGAGATGAAATCTCAGGTAGATGACATTGATCATCTGAGTAACCGTCGTGTGCGAACTGTTGGTGAACAGTTGGGACAGCAGTTCTCAATCGGTTTGGCACGAATGGCCCGTACGATTCGTGAACGAATGAACTCAAGGGATGCAGAACAGTTAACTCCCCAGGATCTTGTTAACGCACGTACTATCTCAAGTGTGATTAACAGTTTCTTCGGAACCAACCAGCTTTCTCAGTTTATGGATCAAACAAATCCGGTCGCTGAGTTGACACACAAACGACGTATGTCAGCATTAGGCCCTGGTGGTTTGACCCGCGAAAGAGCCGGTTTCGAAGTTCGAGACGTTCACTATACTCATTATGGTCGTCTTTGCCCGATTGAAACACCTGAAGGTCCTAACATTGGTTTGATTACATCACTTTGTGTTCATGCAAAAGTGAATGACTTCGGATTTATTGAAACTCCTTACAGAAAAGTGGAGGAAGGCAATGTAACCAATCATGTAGAATATCTTGCTGCTGAGCAGGAAGATGAAACCGTTATTGCGCAGGCTAACGCGCCAATTACTGATGAAGGTGCTTTTGTGAATGAATCCATCTTCTCTCGATTCAGAGACAGTAACGTAGGTTTGGCAAAACCGGATCAAATCGAATATATGGACGTTTCTGCGAACCAAATTACCTCGTTAGCAGCGGCACTTATTCCGTTTATTGAGCATGATGATGCCAACCGTGCATTGATGGGCTCAAACATGCAGCGACAAGCTGTACCGCTGTTGCGACCCGAATCACCCATTGTGGGTACGGGACTGGAACAACGCGCTGCGAAAGATTCTCGCGCAATCATAACTGCCGAAGGTGATGGTGAAGTGATGTACGTGAGTGGCGATGAGATTCGCATAAAGTACGAGCGTACAGAGATGGAGCAGGATTGCTATTTCGATGAAGGAATTAAAAGCTACACTCTCCAGAAATTTGAACGAAGTAACCAGGATACAACTGTAAACCAGCGGCCAATCGTAAGTGTTGGTGATAAAGTGAAAGAAGGCGAAGCTATTGCTGACGGCTGTGCTACTGAAGATGGCGAATTGGCACTTGGCAGAAACCTTCTTGTGGCTTTCATGCCGTGGCGTGGTTATAACTTTGAGGATGCTATCGTCATTAGTGAGCGAATCGTTCAGGATGATGTATATACATCCATTCATATCACTGAATTTGAACAACAGGTTCGAGATACAAAGCGTGGTGAAGAAGAACTGACTCGCGAGATTCCAAATGTAAGCGAAGATGCTACAAAAGATCTCGATGAACGAGGAATTATCCGTGTTGGTGCAAAAGTAAACCACGGGGATATTCTTGTTGGTAAAATCACTCCGAAAGGAGAGACCGATCCAACTCCGGAAGAAAAACTGCTCCGCGCAATTTTCGGCGATAAAGCCGGCGACGTGAAAGATGCATCCATGAAAACACCTCCCGGTGTATCAGGGGTTGTCATCAATACGAAATTGTTCAGCCGTAAGCGGGATGAACAAATCTCCAGAAAGGAAGAGAAGAAAATGGTTGAGCAGGAAAATGAGCGGCATGCTAAAAAGCTTGCCGATCTCAACCAAAAATGGGCTGACAAAATGTACAGCCTTCTTCGGGATAAAACTTCTCCGGGAGTTTACAACTACAGTGATGTTGAGTTGATTCCAAAAGGAGAGAAGTATAAAAAATCCGTTTTTGAAGAGCTCGATCCTGTGAATATTAATGAAAATATTGACTGGGCGACCGACGAGGAGCTTGTAAAGCATGTGAAGTTACTCTTTAAGAATTACAGGGAACTTCGAAGAGATATTGATACCGAAGCGAAGCGTCGCAAGTACCAGATTCAGGTTGGCGATGAGCTGCCACCGGGAATTATCCAGAAAGCCAAAGTCTATGTTGCCAAGAAGCGAAAAATGCAGGTTGGTGACAAGATGGCCGGTCGACACGGTAACAAAGGTGTAATTGCCAAAGTTGTACCCGTTGAAGATATGCCGTACATGGAAGATGGCACACCTGTTGATATCGTACTGAATCCGCTTGGTGTACCTTCCCGAATGAACCTTGGCCAGATATATGAAACTATACTGGGTTGGGCAGGCAAGAAGCTTGGCGTTAAATATGCATCGCCGATTTTTGATGGTGCATCTTACGACCAGGTCCAGGAAGAGCTGGAAAAAGCCGGACTTCCAAAAGACGGACGTGTGCACTTGTATGATGGCCAAACCGGTGAGCAGTTGAATCAAAAAACCACCGTAGGGTACATGTACATGCTGAAACTCAATCACTTGGTTGAGGATAAGATGCACGCCCGATCAATTGGTCCATATTCATTAATTACGCAGCAGCCTCTGGGTGGTAAAGCACAGTTTGGTGGCCAGCGACTTGGTGAAATGGAGGTTTGGGCACTTTATGCTTATGGTGCGGCCAATATTTTGAAAGAGATGCTCACTGTTAAAAGTGATGATGTGAAAGGACGATCTAAGGTTTATGAAGCCATCGTGAAAGGTGAGAACCTGCCCGAAGGCGATGTACCTGAATCGTTTAAAGTTTTATTACGCGAATTGATGGGTCTCGGTCTCGAAATCCATATCGACTAATATTTTGTTCTGTTAATTAAATCCAAAAGGAGGTTTTCCTTTGCCGTCTACTCAAACATTAACTGTTAAAAAAGACTTCGACAATATTGGGATATCTTTGGCATCTGCCGAAACCATTTTATCCCGATCGCATGGAGAAGTTCTTACACCAGAAACGATCAATTACAGAACATTCAAACCGGAAATGGACGGTCTTTTCTGTGAAAAGATCTTCGGTCCGGTTAAAGATTATGAATGCCACTGTGGAAAATACAAGCGAATCCGTTATAAAGGGATTATTTGTGACCGTTGCGGTGTTGAAGTAACCCGTAAAGCTGTACGTAGAGAACGTATGGGACATATTACCCTTACGGTTCCGATCGTACACATCTGGTACTTCAAGTCTTTACCGAGCAAGATTGCTTATTTGCTGGGTTATTCATCCAAAAACCTCGAAAAAATTGTTTACTACGAAACTTTTGTAGTAATCAACCCGGGCTTCGCAAGAGACCTCGGGTATAAAAGAGGAGACATGATTTCTGAGGAAGAGAAATTCGATATTCTCGATCAACTTCCTGAGGATCATTACGAAATGGATGATGACGATGAAGACAAATTCATCGTGAAAGATGGTGCCGAAGCTATTGAGGCACTTCTCACCAACATGGATCTGGACAGCCTTGCTTACACGCTGAGAGATGAAGTGAAAAATGAAACATCTCAGATGCGTAAGAAGAAAAAACTGAAGAGACTCCAGGTAATTGAGTCCTTCCGTTCTGCAAATCAGCACACAGAGAATAATCCCAAGTGGATGATTCAAAGTGTAATACCGGTTATTCCACCGGAACTTCGGCCGCTAGTACCGCTCGAAGGTGGACGATTTGCTACTTCAGATCTGAATGATCTATATCGACGAGTTATCATCAGAAATAATCGTTTGAAGAGATTGATCGATATCAAAGCTCCTGATGTAATTCTCAGAAATGAGAAACGAATGCTCCAGGAAGCTGTTGATTCTCTTTATGATAACTCAAGAAAATCAAACGCAGTACGAAATAATAATCGTCCTCTGAAATCCCTCAGTGACATGCTGAAAGGAAAGAGCGGGCGATTCAGACAAAACCTTCTCGGTAAGCGTGTTGATTATTCCGGCCGATCTGTAATTGTTGTAGGTCCGGAACTGAAAATGCATGAGTGTGGCCTTCCGAAAGAGATGGCTATCGAACTTTACAAACCATTTGTAATCCGACGACTCATTGAGCGTGGATATGTGAAAACGGTGAAAAGTGCTAAGAAGGTTGTTGATCGAAGAGACCAGGTAGTCTGGGAAGTACTCGAAAATGTAATTGACGGTCACCCTGTTCTGCTGAACCGTGCACCGACATTGCATAGGTTGGGAATCCAGGCATATCAGCCGGTATTAATTGAAGAGAAAGCTATTCGATTGCATCCACTCTCATGTACAGCGTTTAACGCTGACTTTGACGGTGACCAAATGGCTGTTCACCTTCCTTTGAGTCATGATGCTGTACTTGAAGCATCTATCCTGATGCTTGGATCACATAATATCTTGAGTCCTGCAAGTGGTGGACCCATTGCGGTTCCATCGCAGGATATGATTTTGGGGATATATTATCTCACAAAAATGGGTAATGGCAAACGCGGTGAAGGCAAGACATTTGCCAATCCAGATGAAGTACTCGTTGCCTATGATCAGAACAAAATTGATGTTCACGCCAAAATCAACGTTCGAATTCCGAAAGTGAATGAAGACGGTGAAACTGAGTATGAGATCATAAAAACCACTACAGGGCGAGTTCTATTCAATAGAATTGTACCCGAGAATATTGGTTTTGTGAACAAGACTCTTGGTAAAAAAGAGCTCCGAACACTAATTGGTGATATTCACAGCTCAACAGGAACAACAATAACAGCTGATTTCCTCGATAAGATGAAGCGTATGGGTTTTGAGCGAGCAACCACAGGTGGCTTATCGTTCAGCCTTGAAGACATCATTATTCCGGAAGCCAAGCAAGAACTGATCGATAAAGCTCAGAGCGAAGTTGCTGAAATCCAGGACCGATATGAAATGGGTTTCATCACGGATAATGAGCGTTATAACCAGGTAATTGATAAATGGACAAGTACCACAAACCGTGTATCTGAGACACTATTCCAAAGTCTTGCAGAAGACAAGGATGGCTTCAATGCAGTGTACATGATGGCCGACTCCGGTGCACGAGGTTCGAAAGAACAGATTCGTCAGCTTGGTGGTATGCGTGGATTGATGGCGAAGCCTCAGAAAAGCTCCATGCAACAGGGCAATGAGGTTATTGAAAATCCGATTCTTTCAAGTTTCCGTGAGGGGTTGACTGTACTTGAATACTTTATTTCAACTCACGGTGCACGTAAAGGTTTGGCCGATACAGCTCTGAAAACAGCTGATGCCGGTTACCTAACAAGACGACTTGTTGACGTTTCACAGGATATCATTATCAATGAGAATGATTGTGGAACCCTGCGTGGAATTAAGATGCAGGCTCTGAAAGACAACGAAGATATTATCGAAAGCCTTGAAAACAGGATTATCGGTAGAGTATCAATGCACGAGATTCGTGATCCTATCAGCGATGACCATATCTGTGATGCGAATGAGTTGATTACAGAGAAAATTGCTAAGAAGGTTGCCGAAACAAGCATTGAAGAAGTTGAAATTCGATCCGTACTTACATGCGAAACTGAGCGTGGTGTTTGTGCCAAGTGTTATGGACGTGATATGTCTCGTAACGCACTCGTTCAGGTGGGTGAAGCTGTGGGTGTTATTGCAGCACAGTCCATTGGTGAGCCGGGTACTCAGTTAACACTTCGAACCTTCCACGTTGGTGGGACTGCCTCCCGACTGGAATCTGATTCACAACACAAAGCCAAATTTGATGGAAAGATTGAATTTGAAAATGTACGTGTTGTAGAGTATGATGATGGCGAAGAGATCCACAATGTGGTATTGAGCCGTGCGGGTGAGATGAAGATCACCGGCGAAGACGGAAAAGTTCTCAATACGTACAATGTACCTTATGGAGCTGAAATGCTTGTAGAAGAGGGTGATAAAGTTCCAAAAGGAATGCCTCTCTGTAAGTGGGATCCATACAACGCACTGATATTTAGTGAGTTAGAAGGTACTGTTGAGTATAAGGATATCATCGAAGAAATTACTTACACCGCTGATACCGATGCACAGACAGGACACAGGGAAAAGGTAATTATCGATTCCCGAGACCGATCACTTGTACCTACACTTGTTGTGAAGGGTGACGATGATCGAATCCGCGAGAATACGCTCCCTGTTGAAACTCATATCGTTGTAGATGACGGCGAAAAAGTTCAGGCGGGACAGGTTCTGGCTAAGATTCCAAGGGCTGCTTCCAAATCGAAAGATATTACCGCGGGTCTTCCACGTGTAACCGAGCTGTTTGAAGCACGGTCACCAAGCGATCCGGCAACTGTATCTGAGATTGATGGTATCGTTCGAATGGGCGGTCGAAAACGAGGTTCTCAGGAAGTAATTGTTGAGAGTAAAGATGGCACTGAAGAGAAGAAATATTTAATCTCGCTGTCTAAGCATATCCTCGTTCAGGAAAACGACTTTGTGAAAGCAGGTCAGGCACTTTCCGACGGAACCATTCCGGCGCAGGAGATCCTCAATATTCTTGGACCATTTGCTGTTCAGTCTTACTTGGTAAATGAGATCCAGGAGGTATACCGACTGCAGGGTGTGAAAATTAATGATAAGCACATTGAGGTTATTGTGCGCACCATGATGCAGAAGGTTGAGGTAACTGATCCGGGTGACACGATGTTCCTCGAAGGTGATAAAGTTGACCGATTCGAGCTGAACAATAAGAATGATGAATTGATCGGTAAATTTGTTGTAACTGATCCGGGTGGCAGCGATCTGAAACGAGGTAAGATCCTCGACAGACGTGAAGTTCGAGATTACAACAATGAGATGATCAAGGAAGGCTTAGACGAATTACAGACACGTGAAGCAGAACCGGCCATTTCGAAGCCAATTCTGCTTGGAATTACACGTGCATCGCTTTCAACCGAAAGTTGGTTGTCTGCCGCATCCTTCCAGGAAACCACAAAAGTTCTTACACAGGCATCCATCGAGGCGAAGAAAGATCACCTCCGTGGCCTGAAAGAGAATGTGATTGTGGGTCACAAAGTACCTGCCGGTACAGGACTGCAGAAATACGAAGAACTTATTGTTGGTTCAAAAGCAGATCTCGACGAGCAGGACGAAGAAGTCCAAAAAGTGTTCGAAACACTTGGAGCGGACAATCCGGAAGCGGAAGAAGAAAACGAATAGAATAGGAAAAAGCCCTGATGAGAATCAGGGCTTTTTTGTTTTAGAAAGTAAGTTTACAATTGAAAACCGCGATGATTCAAAAACTTCGCGGTTTTTTATTAGGGGGAATCAATTATTTTGTATCGAATCGCTGACTTTGATATGCACAGAGAAAATTTGCAATTCAAAACAAAGATTAGCGATAAAACTGTGATGAGATAGATTGAAGCGCAACTCACTTGGATCTCGTTCCGAAGCAAGAGCTTCGGAACGCCAAAGAGAAGTTCTGCTTCTCAGTAAAAGAAAGGTAGTAAATCTGGATCGCGCATATATAAATAGAAGCGGAGCTTCTGCAGATGATTCCGAAGGTCTCCTTCGGAATCAGTATGAAAACAAGGACGTTTGCGCTGTTTGCGCTATTTGAATCTAATTTCTTTTAGATTTCTCAATATTCTCAAGAAGTTCTTCAGCCTCTTTGATGAGGTCATCGGCACGTTTCTTGGCATCTGTAACCACATCGTCACCCTTCTGTTTGGCATCCGATGAATATTTTTCCTTTTCATCCTGAAGTTTTTTGATCATACGATTGATCTCATCAACATACTTACTCAGTTGGTAAGACAGCCTGTCTCGTGTGTTAGTTCCGGAATCGGGTGCGTAAAGAAGAGCAGCTATTGTGCCAAGTGCTGCACCGGTTATTAATCCAAGTGCAAAATCTTTTCCTGATTTACTCATAATTGAAAAGTGGTTTGTTTGATTTTATTAAAGATATAAAATCCTGAACCAAATAAATAAAATTCACTCTTTGTTGATTCTATACATTCATTATATTTGAAACAAGAAGAAACCAAAAAATATTATCCACTATGAAATTTTTTATTGATACAGCCGATTTGAATGAAATTCAGGAAGCCAATGACTTGGGAGTACTGGACGGTGTGACTACCAATCCCAGTCTTTGCCACAAAGTTGGTGTGAGTGATTTTGAAGGACATATTGCAAAAATCTGTGATATAGTTGATGGTGACGTTTCCGCTGAAGTCATTTCAACTGAATATGCTGATATCATTGCGGAAGGCAGAAATATTGCATCCATTGCGGATAATGTTGTCGTAAAAGTTCCATTGATTAAAGATGGCATAAAAGCGATTAAAACATTTACGGAAGAAGGTATTAAAACAAATTGCACACTCTGCTTTTCTGCAACCCAGGCAATGATTGCCGCAAAAGCCGGTGCCACCTATATCTCACCTTTTATTGGTCGAGTGGATGATATTTCCAACGACGGAATGACCATCATAGAAGACATCGTACAGATTTATGATAATTACGGCTTTGAGACGGAAATCCTGGCAGCGAGTATTCGTCATCCGATGCACGTGCTTGAAGCTGCACGGCTTGGCGCTGATGTTGCCACAATGCCACTCAAAGTTATTGAGCAACTGCTGAAGCACCCATTGACAGATACGGGCCTTGAGCGGTTTATTTCAGATTGGGAGAAACTCCAGGAGAGTTTAAAGAAGTAAATTAGAAAATCGCTGGTTTTATAGTATCTCTGAAGTCATTTGCGTTTCAGTATCCAGGATGAGCATACCCTCTTGCGAATTTCCCAGCTGAGCGAGTAAAGTACCTCTGTCATTCCAGACAGAGGACTTACCGGCAAATTCATTTCCATCTGTCCTACCAATACAGTTCGACAGTAGTACAGTCATAGAATATTTATCGGCAATTTGCGAGAGTTTATCTAAAGTTTTGTCGATTCCCGATGAATATTTCGCGGTACTTGCAAGATAGATATTAGCCCCTTTTTCGTAAGCATTTTTACAATGCGCAGGAGCTGAAATCTCATAACAGATGGCAATGGCAATTTTATGGTCACCGATTTTCAATATTGGTGATTTTTTTCCGCTGACGAAGTATTGTTTTTCATCTTCATGTAAAAATTGTTTTGAATACAGGCGTCTTGATTGATTGGGCTGAATGATTACCATACTGATACAGGTGCCATCTGTATGCATCGTAGGTGCTCCAATACCAATAATAATGTTACTTGAGTCACTGATTTTTTGGAAAATATTCAGTCTTTTATCACCAAGATTTATTGCTAAATCTATTGCTGATGTTGGTTCATAACCCGTAAGAGAGAGTTCCGGGAAAAAGATGGCATGTGCACCAAAAGATACGGCGAGGTCAACATACTTTATGTGCATGGCTGAATTTTGTTGAATATCACCGGGTATAGATTTTATTTGAGCAACACAGATTTTCATAAATAAGAATAGCTAAAGTCTGACCTAATGGATGGAAAAACGAAAAGATTGACGAATATTATGAAAACTAAATGTCACTTGAAATAAGGATGAGAAAGTAATAAAACCGTCGGTTTTCAAAGCTTTAACCCATCATATATTCATCTTACCAGCTTTGAATATTATTTTAATGGATCACTTTTGAGCAAAGACTGAATAAATTTTCCTACAAGATTGATATTAGAACGTTCATGTTTCCAGGCTTCATCATCATGTTGGCCGAAGAATGGATCAGAGGTAACTACAACGACCATATCGTACTCATCCAGCAGGAAAATGAATTGTCCCCCGTGCCCCCATGCCAGGTTGAAACGATAATCATCTACAGCGGCCGACCACCATTGGTAACCGTAGCCAATGTTTTTCAGGTACCTGCCCACACTACCATTTCTTATACCCGCAGAATTGACATTTTCCGAGTAGTTTTGAAGTGAATTTCCTACCCATGCTGCCGGTACGATTTGATTCCCTTTGTATCTGCCATAACCCAGATATAGGAGGCCAAATTTGGCTGCATCGCGCGCCGTTAGGTGGAGATCTCCGTGACCGTTATAGTATCCTTCCCAATCCTGTATCCACTCGCCCGGTTTTATATCCATCGGTTCAAACAGGTGTGTCAGAGCGAATGATTTAAGGTTGGTCTCACATGCCCGCGCTACGATAATACCAAGTATATGGGACGAAAGGTTGCTGTATTGAAATTCTGTATCCAAGTCGTGTGTGAGGGCAACATCGACCAAGGTTGAAGGCCGGAATCCCTCATATAGTAAATCAAACAACTCTTGCGTTGATTCCTCCCATGGAAATCCGGACCGCATCTGAAGCAGGTGGCGAATGGTTATCTCCTCTTTTCTGGTATCGCTGATTTGCTCACGAATTTCAGGGAAAAATTCCATCATCGGTTGATCTACGCTTTCTAAACAGCCCTGCTCCAACGCAATTCCAACGAGAGCCGAAGTGAAGCTTTTAGTCACCGATTGCAAGCGGGCTTTTTGGTCAATGGTACCTTCATTAAAATATTTTTCAGCTACCAGATATCCGTCCTTGACCACTAGCAGGCTATATATGGTTTCAAGTTTCGATGCTTCATGATAGAGTTCTGCTATCAGCATGGGATCTAATTCCTGCTCCTCAGGAGTAGAAACTTTCCAATCATTTTCTTGCAATGGTTGGTAGAAGATATTTTTAAGCTCTTCGGTTTCAGAGCGCAACATTTCTGCGATTTTGGGACGGGAAGATTTAATATTTTCATAATCAAGTTTCAGCCCAAGGGGGGCTAATGCAGTAGCCAGTTGATCGTAAAGTGGTTTGTCTTCCTCGAAAGGAGCTGCCACAATATCGTAAGCCGTGGAACCTTCATTATTCCTGTAATACCTGTTTGCGCCATGGTTTAGTAAGGATTTAACGATTTCGGTACGACCGAAAAGAGAAGCAATAATCAACGGTGAAGAGCCTTCGTTGTTAGTGATTTCCAGGTTTGCACCGCCTTCAATTAAGATTTTTGCCAAATCTGTCTTTCCAAATGTGGTTGCAATGATTAATGGAGTAGACCCAAATGCATCTTTCTGATCCAGATCTGAGCCGGATGTGATATGTTGCTGTACGATATCTAAATTTCCTTGTAAAACGGCCATGTGCAAGTTCATCTCAGGAGTTTCCCCTTGCCCAAAAACTTGGGAGGGTAAAACAAGAAGTAATGACAGCAATATCACCGTCATCACTTTTAATTCAGTTTCCTTTAAAATCAGATATGGACAAAAAAATTTAGTTTTTTTCATTTTTCCGAGTGTTAAAATGTGATACGATGGCCTGCGAATCCAATTCCCGATCTGTCTGAGTAGATATCTCTCTGCCGCTATTGGGAACAGGTGCATAGCTAAGGTAAAGCGTTTCTAATGATGAGAATGATCCGCTGAGAATGAAAAGAGATAGCCAAAAATCAGTGAGCCAAATGTAAAGCAATCCTATTTTTTTACCGCGAAAGCCTGAATTCTTTCTCATCTCTCTATCTATTAATTGAGAAAAAACTTCTTATATCAATAAAATAAAGAATTCATCTATAAGGATTCTGAGTAAATGGATCTTTTTCAAGTAATAATTGAACAAACGAACCTATTTCTTAGGTTTTTTTCCATTTTCAGGAAGCACCTTTTACTTTCATCTCCAACGTATAAACAGCCGTACTAGCAGTGATGAATAATGTCTGATTGTTTGTACCTCCAAACGTAACATTTGCCGTCCAGTTTTGGGGAACCGAAATGTGTTCAATCTGTTCTCCTTCCTGATTAAAAACAGTTACTCCATCGCCGGTTAAGTAGAGATTTCCTTGCTCATCAAGAGTAACACCATCCGAACCCATTTCGGTAAAGAGAGTTTTGTTTGATAAGGTTCCGTCTTCATGAATAGTGTATGAGTACGTTTTCCCATCTCCGATGTCCGCCACATAAAGCGTATTACCATCGGGTGACCCAATAATTCCGTTGGGTTGAACCAAGTCATCATCAACGATGATCAAATCCTCCCGATCCGGAGAGAGATAATAAACACGTTCCTCCTCGATCTCTTTCTCTGTATGATCCCAATACTCCCGCTGATAATAGGGGTCCGTAAAATAGATGCCGCCGCTTGGATCAGGCCACAAGTCATTGGGTCCGTTCAATCGTTTTCCTTCGTATCCATCTACTAAAACTTCAACTACCATGTGTGGAGAAATCGACCACAACTCATTCTTTGCATCTGCACAAGCCAGTAGATCTCCATTCTCAGCAAAATAAAGTCCATTTGATCGTCCGGATTCATCCATAAACTTATTCAGTTCACCATCAATGGTGTAAATCCAGATGTCGTTATTGGGTTGATCTGTGAAGTAGACATTCCCTTCGCTGTCGGCTGCAGGCCCCTCGGTGAATGAGAATTGATCGGAAACCAGGTTGAGTTCAGTCCCATCTGCAATGACAGGACTTTGGGCTTGCAATGTATAATTTGAAATCAGAAAAAGTGCGAGAATTGTAAGTGCTAATCGAAACATTTTCTTAGTTATTGGATGTTTGAGTAATATTTAATTCTCTATCAGGAATGTACCATACATTTTCTTCAAGATCGATACCTCCGTTCATCTGTTCCTGTACAGCTCTATCAATTATAAAAACACCCTTCTCAGCCATGTTTTCAAATGTATCCATTCCGCCATTGGGAAAATTCTGACGAGTTCTGTGGATGTTATATTGATCTGCAAAGGTACGTCCGAAAGCCTCTTCAACTCCCTCTTTTCCAAGCATAAAGCCTAAAAGTCCTGCCCAGGTTGCAGTTGGATTATCAGAATCCCATCCGGCTAAAACCCCAATTTTTATGGTTTCTTTTAGATCGCCTTCTCCATAAAAAAGACTGACCAAACTCGCTCCGAAGTTGATCCCTGCTGCAAAGCAACCGCTGCAAGTCGGTTCGTTCGAAGAGATCGTATAACCGTCGGCTTCCTCAACCTGGTAGCGTTGATAAAGGTTGTCTCTGGCCTCTTCCCAAGTTACTCCGGATTCATATTGATCTAACACAAAATCATACATTTTTCGTGAATATGATTCCGCCGGCAACCGGTTTGATGCCCGATCCGCCAGCCACATTATTTTGTTCTGCATCGAAAGATTCTCATCAACACGAGATGCGAGCGAATGCATGATCACATAAAACTCGGAAATCCATGCTGCGTTTTCTCTGGCGGTTGTTCGAATCGGTAGGTGAGCTATTTCTAATGCTACATCAGGCTGGGCCGGAGCAAAGAGCCCAAAAATTTCGGTGGTTAGTTGGGCATCAATCATATCATAATTTGGATTCAGATCCGGGTTGCTTGTGGCAGGTGGTGTTTCCCCGTCAATCATCAAATTCAGTGCGGTTTGATTGGATACCCAAAGGTAATTTTCCTCCTCATGCATTATATGCTTCAGCCATCCCTCACGAATCTGTTCGCCGGTGAGAATGCTCGTTTCATTTTCAAGTAAAAGGTGCTGATACATATATTCGATATCTGTGTCATCATCGGATCCCCAGACTTCACCTTCATCCCGGAAGACAAAATCAATTGTCTCAGATATTTCACTCGGTTCCTCTGACCAGATATTGGGTTGATCGGGCTTTCCCCAGTCCTCGCGTGTGTAAAAATCACCGGTTTTGATTTCACCCGTATTCCCAATTTTATCCATCTCAGTTACCAAACCGGTCCAGTTGGCGATGTTTTGCGCCAGCCAGAAACCATAGAGTTTATCGGCATATTGAGCTCTGGAAATAACAATATCAGATTCATTGGGTTGGTACTCTTCGTACTCAAGATTTGGATTCACTAATGATGTATTTGGTGAATTCTGATCAGCCGATTCATTTTGTTGACAGGATAAAAAAAGAAAAAAACTTATCAGAATAAGTAATATGGAATGTAGGTTTTTCATGGTTTTGCCTTTCTAATTCGTAGCATTGGTAAGAAAATTGTTAATCTCATCGTGTTGTGGAATCGATGGTTGTGCCCCCATTTTCATCACAGAAAGTCCGGCTGCCGCATGAGCCCACGTAATGGCATCTTCCATTGTTTTTCCTGCAGCCAGTCCCACAGCAAGTGCTCCGTTAAATGTATCTCCGGCAGCAGTTGTATCTTCAGCTTCCACTTTAAAGCCGGGAATCATTTTTTGAAAATCTTCACTCATCAAAAAAGCTCCGTCTGGACCGAGCGTGAGAATGACGGTTTTTACACCTTTTGAAATCAGATTGGCTGCTGCTTTTTGAGCACTCTGTTTATTATCAACTTTTATTCCTGTTAATAACTCAGCTTCCGATTGATTGGGAGTGAGGATATCAATTTGTTTGAGAAGATCGTCACTCAGGGATTGAGCAGGAGCCGGATTCAGAATCACTTTAACACCATTCTTATTGGCAATTTTAATCGCTCGTTCAACGGTTTCAAGAGGTGTTTCAAGCTGTGTTAACAGGATGCTTCCACCGGATATAACATACTCTATTTCATCAATTTGTGATGGAGTTAATTTTCCATTCGCCCCTGATGCTACGGCAATACTGTTTTCACCGTCTTCCCCCACAAAAATGAGTGCCACCCCGGAGGGAGCATCCGCATCCACAAAAATGTGATTGGTGTTGATTCCCTCTTTTTTGAATCCTTCGATCGCTTCTTTTCCAAGGTTATCATCTCCGGTATTCGCAATAAAAGTCACATCTCCGCCGCTTCGTGCAGCGGCCACGGCCTGGTTCGCTCCCTTACCACCGGCGGCTTTTACAAATTCACCGCCAAGAATTGTCTCGCCCGGAGCAGGAATTCTGGGCACTTTTACAATCATATCCGTATTGGAACTACCGAGGACAATTATTTCGCTCATGGTTCTTTAAAAGTGATGATTTAAATTTCAAACAACCTGTCAGCGTCCGAAGGTCCTGACAGCGTTGACGTTTGCATAGACGCTGACAGGAACCAACCTCCGTTGGCACGCTGTTAGGTCTTTTTCATAAACTGCAAGGATGAAAATATTTTTATGCAACCCTTGCATATATCAAAAGTCCCAGTCCAACTAAAAAGAACAGGAACATAAACGTTAGAAGAGTATTGGTTCCTTTGGGTGCATCTTCAAATTCTTTCCAGATAAAGACTCCCCAGATTGCCGCAACCATTGTAGCTCCCTGGCCTAATCCATAGGAGATTGCATCGCCCGCCACTTCGGACGTATAGTTCGATAACACCATCCCGATACACCAGATCGCTCCACCCAACAGACCAACGAGATGACGCTTAGAATTTCCATCGGAAAAGTATTGCGAATATTTAACCTTATTACCGGAAAAAGGTTTTGCCATTGCCCATGTGTTCCAAATAAAATTGGACAGAAAAAGACCAATGGAAAAGATAAACACTGCTGCAAAAGGCATCATTTTCCCGGGCTCCGGATTGCTAAAATCAAAGGCGATGGCAACTTGTACAAGGTAGAAAAACAAGCCCATCAAAAGCCCGCCAACTATGGAAATGACAATTCCTTTCGTAGAGGTACTTGTGTCCTGCTGTGGAAGCCGTCTGTAGGCTATGGCATCGATAATTATTGCGATAGTGACCAGTGTAACTCCTGTAAAAATGAGAACTGGGTTGCCGGTTGGTTCTGCAATATAGTTGATGATGGTACCTTCAACCAGTGCAATTCCAATCCCGATTGGAAAAGCGATTGCCATTCCGGCAATATCGATCGCTGCAACGATCAAAATATTTGCCAGGTTAAAGACAGCTCCGCCCAATATTGCAAAAAGGATGGCATACGCTGATGCCTGTAAGAGATCTTCAGTAAATCCTCGGCCGGTTTCCCCCAAGCTACCCACAGTGAAACCAAATAACAGGGCCATCAGGATAATACCAAGTGAATAATCCCAGTAATAAAGCTGAAACGGCCATTTATCACCGCTAACGAGCTTTTGGGTATTCGCCCAGGAACCCCAACTTAACATTGTGATGACAAGTAAAAATACAGCGAGTGTATACGATTCTAAACCAATCATGTAGGTAGAGTTAGTTTGTTGTTAAAAAAGTTTTCCTATGAAGGGGATTAAGAGGGGATGGCTTACGATTCGTAATATAAACTGAGAACATCCCTCTGTTCTGATCCAGAATTATCTGAATCAGAACTGTCTCCCTTCAAAGGGAGATTATTCACTTCTCATCGTGGAATAAAAATCATCGAGAATCGCTTCCTTATCAAAGTTCTCCCAAATTGTGATGGTTCGGTCGTTATTGGGCCGTTCTTCCCAATCCTCGCCATCTACGATTGGAGCCGGTATTTCTGTGGCTTCTCCCCAATTCGGATTCTTTAAAATCGCTACAGCCACCATGTCAAACAAGGCCCGTGACGGCGGATCCCCGTGAAGTTCAATTTCTGAGAAGAGGTTCACCGAATAATCTCCAAAATTTGTGAATTCACCACCGTGACGACCGGTTACAGGATCAACTTCAGGACCAGCTCCGGACATATTTTCTTCGATTTCAGCCGGTGTTGCCCGAACGGCATCAGATCCACTCGGCTCGCCGTATCTCACCATTACTATTTCAAAAGGTACGTCCTGGTTCAGTATGTAATTAAGTGAAGGAATGTCATTTTCCTGGTTGTATTCACCCGGTTCAGGATAGTTTGACCCTAACCAAACAATCCGAACATTTTCTTTAATATCAGGAGCTTTTTCAAGGGCGAGAGCGATGTTCGTCAGTTTTCCAACGGGAAGCAGAATCAGTTTTTGATCTCTCGGTTTCCGTGCTTCCTCGATTATAAATTCAACAGCGGCATGACCGTCATATTCCGGCTGATTTAAATTCGGTCGTATCTCCTCAAAATCACCGTTGGCCCCGGGTAGTAATGGAATCTGACCCATTACATCTGTCAGCTTCATTACTCGTTCAGCTTCGGCCACTTGTTGATCGATAGGCCCTCCACTGTACGTGGCATTTACTGTTACGCCAATCGTATTAAAGAGGTCATTATTAAAAAACAGGTACGCCATTGCATGTTGATCATCCAGTTCATTATTGGCGTCCGTGTCGATAATAATTGGAATCAATTCACTTTCAGAAGTCGTGGTTTGTTGATTGGACTCAGTATCATTTTGTTGCGAACAACCGGTAAAAATTAGAATAGAGATACAGATTAGGATATTCTTCATCGTTGATAAGATGGTAGTTAGTTTTTTTTAAACACAATCAATTAAATGTATAATCCATAAATCAATTTAACTTTGCAAGTTCCTGGAATTGGAAATTATAAAGGGTCGTTAGTTTAATAGAGGGCTTTGAAATACTGGGTATTTCGACTTCCCCGACGGTTCGGGGAAGGCTGCTTCGCTGCGCTCAATAGGACGTCAGTTTGAGCGCCCCAAAGGGATCCCTTCGGGACAATGAGGAGGTACGATCCCGGCTACTCGGGAAAAACAAATCTATGTTTCTGCAAAGCCCTCTAATACTCAATTATTCAAAAAATCGAAAAGATCGGGTGTAAGATTTTGCTAATAAAAAACCCTTTTTGCATATAAATCATAAATAATAAAAAGAATGCGGAGATGAGTACTTGCTTACTGAAAAATAATCTCACTACGCCTTTAATTCCGTAGTAGATTCCATTATTTGTTTGAAGGATGAATTTGTCTTTAGTTTGATTGCCGAGAATTATTGAATCTGAGGGATCTAAGTAACGAAGCAATTTTGGAAGCGCACTAAACTTATAGGATAGTTTGAGTTGTTGTATGTGAATATTGGAAATCAGCAAGAAACCGGCACACATAATATAGAAGAAAATATTTGACAAACGACCTGAAGTGATGACCAACATAGAAATGTGAAAAAGCAAACCGAAAATAATTGTAGGGCGCGTTATTCTTGGGATTAAAACTGCAATTCCTAATGAAAGCTCAGTGAAAATCGTAGCAATACCGAAGCTTTTTGCAATAGCCAAACTTTTCTCGGGCACCCATGATTGGTAGAGAGTCACGTCAAAAATATCCCGAAAGAAAAAGTCGAAATATATTCCATTCCACCAATCGGGATCGATCATTTTGTTCATGGATGCACCGACATATAGAAGTGCAATTTGGATACGAAAGAGGTGATCTCTCTTCCTATATAGGCCGATCAATATCAAAAGACAGGCAACGAATGTGAGGGAGTTGCTAAAGAGGTTTTTGGAAGAAAGAATCAAGATCAGAATGATAGATCCTGAAATCAGGCTAGAGATTCTGTAGTTGATAAATTTTAAAAATGATGAAATAATTGCCACAAAAAGAATGAATAGAAGCCCTGTGTATACTACGGAGGGAATGGCATCAAATACGGTTATAAACGGAAGGAATGGAAAGCGAACGGAAGAATCGAGAAATAACCACCGATATGTGATCAGTACATAAAGAAGCAAAGCTTTATGCGCAATAACAATATGCGATGGTAGCTCTCTATTTAGAAATGACCTGATCCTGTGGCCAAATCCAGGTTCCTTGTCGTTGTCCATTAATTTCGTATGAGAGTTCAACAATTACATTTTTTTCATTGGAGTATGTTTCTTCATACTGCCGGACTTTTGAGATCACGTTATGGATGTTTCGATTATTTCGTCCTTTTTTACCCATACGATATCGTTGTATGATTTCATGTTCACTTAATTCATGGCCATCTATTGAAACATTGATTTCATAAAAAGAGAATTGGTCGTACGGGGCCCAGCAAAAGAATCTGGCATCTGTAAATTTTCCCACAAGGATTCCAATTACCTGGAGACCAAAAAAAATGATCAAGACTGATTTGCGAAATGTGATCTTTCTTTTCATAAACTTAGATTAACTGCTATAATAATCGATTTGAGGTAACAAATAAAAATTGAATATTAAGCTTGAAGGTTGGTGGATTTCAAAACATACAATGAATAAAAAAATAGCACTTATCGGATGTGGTATTTGGGGACAAAATATTCTGAAAGAGTTGGTGAACCTGGATGCTGAAGTACATATTTATGAACCTGATGTGAGTCTTCATGAAAAGTTAATTACGCTTGGAGCTAAGAGCTTTCAGGCCGGATTACCCGCCGTTGAAGATCATTTCGATGGAGTAATTATCGCAACGCCTTCCTCAACTCACAGGAAAATACTTGAAGAAATTGCTGAGTTAGAACTGCCGATTTTCCTTGAAAAACCATTGACAATAAACCTCGAGGATGCGCTGGCCCTTGAAAATATTCCAACGGATGATATCTACCTGATGCACATCTGGCTCTATCACCCCGGCATAATTATGTTGCAAGACATTGCAAAATCCGGAGAGTTGGGAGCAGTTCATGGTGTTCGGTCCACAAGAGCCAATTGGACCAGTCCCCGAAAAGATACGGACAGTGCCTGGAATCTGTTACCTCACGACATTACCATTGCTAAAGCTATTTTGGGGGAGATTCCCAAGCCCAAATCTGCTGTCACGGAAGAACATAACAGTATGATCCGGGGAATGACGGCATTGTTGGGAGATGAACCCTATGCAGTTTTTGAAGTCTCGAATCGGTATGAGCGAAAAATCAGAGAGGTTCGGGTTCACTGTGAAAAGGGTGTGGCAATCCTTGAGGATGAAAAAGTAGACTACATTAAGGTTGTTCATGGTGATGATAAAAGTGATCCGAACGAATTAAAGATTGAAAAAAGAGTATTTGAAAAGACTCCGCCACTTCATTTTGAGGTAAAGGAATTCCTGGATTACCTGAATGGAGGTGACCCGCCACGGAGTAATTTTAGTGACGGCCTTGAAGTCATAAAAAATATACATCAACTTTTAGAATTAGCTGAACATAAGATATGAGCCGATCGAAGTTCACAATAATACTTCCCACAACCGGTAAGAGAGGGCCTCTATTGCCTTATTCCATTGGCAGTATTCAAAATCAAACGATACAGGATTTTGAGATTTTTATCATTGGGGATGGAATAAGTGACGAAACAAGAGAGTTGATCGAAGGTATGATGGATAAAGATTCGCGGATAAGATTGTTCGATCATCCCAAACATGAAAGAAGGGGAGAGCCCTATCGGCATAAAGCGCTCCAGAAAGCCAATAGTGATTTTGTATGCTACTTATGTGACAGGGATATGATGTTGCCCAATCATCTTGAAGTGTTAGCGGAACTGCTGGCAACATATAATTTTGCATCGACTACCTACATTGATGTTAAAGAGGATGGTCGGCTAAGTATGGGTCAATATATTGGCTATTATGGAAAGGCTTCAGACCATAAAGCGGCAGCCAGGGGAGGTGGCATATCATTATCGAACGTTGGGCATACGCTGGATTTATACCATCAACTACCCCATGGGTGGCGCACCACACCAAAAGATCAATTTACAGATGTTTATATGTGGCAGCAGTTTAATGGGCATCCCGAGTGTATTGCTTATTCAGATGTGAAGCCGACCATTATCTATTTTAAACGAGGTCACTTTCCCGGTGCATCAGTAAACGATAGAAAACGAGATTTAGAGAAATGGTCGAAAAAAATTATAAATCCGGATGATATCAACGACATTAAGAAAAAAGCAATAGGTGGCCTGTTAATGGAAAAAAATGATTTAAAGTGGTTTATGCTGAAAATGTATAAATCACCGATTTCAATAAGGGGGCATACCATCAAAGAAGCTTTTATAAAATTATTCAAAAAGATTTCAGTTTTTAGATGAAAAACAGATGATAAAGACAATATCTGAGGTGAATTATGAGTAAGACAACATTCACAGTTATTTTGCCGACAACTGGAAACAGAGGTTCTCTATTACCTTATTCTATCGGCAGTATTCAAAATCAAACGATACAGGATTTTGAAATTTTTATCATTGGGGATGGAATAAGTGACGAAGCCAGGGATTTGATCGGGGAGATGAGGAAGAAAGATTCGCGAATAAGATTATTTGACCATCCCAAACATGAAAGGAGGGGAGAACCCTATCGACATAAAGCACTCCAGAAAGCGGGAAGCGATTATGTGTGTTATTTATGCGACAGAGATATGATGCTGCCGGATCATTTTGAGACAGTGGCAAAACTTCATAAGGAATACAATTTTATATCAACAAGAGTCATTCCTGTCAGATCTGATAATAGTCTCACCATCGGTACACATCCAAACTATGTTGGCCTTGCTACGGAGAAAAGAAAGAAAATAATTGAAACAGCTATCATACCGCTATCATCTGTAAGCCATACTATAGAATTATATCATAAACTTCCTTATGGATGGAGAACAACTCCGGTGACCGATTCTACCGACATATATATGTGGAAGCAATTTTTAGCACACAAGGAAAGTGCTGTTTATTCTCATTATATACCAACCATCCTATATTTTAAACGCGGTAATTTTCCCGGCGCACCAATTTCTGAAAGAAAAACTGAATTGAATAACTGGTCGAAAAGAATTACAAATCTGCAAGATGCAGATAAAATTCGGCGTGAAGCATTTCATTCATTTTTGGAAGAAAAAATCGACTTGCAAAAAAAGGTAAATTCTCCACCACTGATAACTGTTAAAGGTCATAGCCTTAAAGACGTACCGAAAAAAATTATTCGAAAGGCTGCCAATCGCCTAATGAAGCTTTAAGTTCTGATTCGGTCGGAAAATCCTGGGCTCGTTCCGAAAGAATCACCTCATCCATGGGCCATGGAATGCCAAGATCGGGTGCGTTCCATATCACCCCGTGATTGTCATCTTTTCCGTAATCAATATATGCTTCAGATACGGCTTGCACATGAATAGATGGAGTGTGAAAATACCAGCCGTGCAATAATCCTTTTGGGAAAGACAGAGCAGCCAGATCTTCTTCAAATAACTCATACAATGAATAAACGCCCTCAGTGGGGGAGCCTGGTCGAATGTCTTTCAACGCGAGAAGACAGTGACCTGTGAGAAGACAAAAGTATTCATCATGCCGCTTATGAAGGTGCATCCCCCGAAAAACTCTTTCTTTTGACTTTACAAGGCTCCATTGAACGGGTTCTATACACGTATTCCAATGATCCTGGAAAATTTCTGAAAAAGATCCCCGGTAGTCCTTGTGTTCTTTAACATTTTTCAGTTCTGCCTGGTAAATTTCTTTCCCCGATATCAGTCCCGATGTTTTTTCCATGAATAGCCATTAGTTAAAATTTTATATGCAAACTGAAAACTTGTTTTAGATAGTGAAATCTAAGATTTGGCTCAACCTTTAAAACCATTTTAGATTTTTCTAAGAAACAAGAATATAGTAAGAATGTAGCACCAATAGTTGAACTATTCTACTACAAGTAACTAATAAAAAAGGGAGGCAGGTACAGATTAGAAAACGCTTTATGATTGAGCAATTAGTTGTTGAATTTCATGTTTAGGCAGGTTCATCAATAAACATAATCCATCAATCGATCTAACTTTGTAAGTCCATGAAAAAATTTGGAAAACCATGAGCTTTTTAGATCGGAAACAATGCATATAAAAATGAGTGGGTTGTTGGCCCGCACATGTATCACAATAATAATATTCAAACTGCATGAAAATGAAGCTTCCGAAATTTAAATGGTTCTACCCTGTTCTTTTTACTGCTTTAATACTTAGCGCTTGTAGTGGAGATAATCCCGCGGGACCTAAAGAAAATAAACAAGATGAGAACAACCAGGTATCCGAAATCCAGGCGGTAGATCAGCTTATCACAGAAATCATGAACGAATATTCAATTCCAGGGGCTTCTCTAACCATCAGCGAAGATGGCAGGATGGTTTACAGCAGGCATTTTGGATATGCAAATACCGAGGAAAATATTGAGATGACAGATAATCATGTTTTCCGTATTGCAAGTTGCAGTAAAACATTTACGGGAGCCGCAATCATGAAATTAGTGCAAGAAGGCCAATTATCATTTTCTGATAAAGTTTTTGGAGAAGAGAGTATTTTTGGGATGAACTATGGCACTCAACCCTATGGGAACAGGCTGGAGTCAATAACGCTTGAAGATCTTTTGCATCATACGCTCGGCGGCTGGGGGGTAAGCAGTGGTGGAGATCCGATTGATTATCAGCCTCAACTGAATCATGGTGATTTTATCAGTTATGTGATTGATAATTGGTCGTTGACCTATGAGCCCGGTGAGCAGTTCGTCTACAGCAATACAGGTTATTTTTTACTGGCCAGAATCGTTGAACAGGTATCGGGAACAACGTTTAAAAACTACCTGAAAGAGGAGCTTATAGGCAATGAAACACTCTCCTCACTCCATGTTACAACTTTTGATATTGAAGACAGACAACCCAATGAAGTGGAATACTATGGACAGGGATCGGAAAATCAATATGTGTATACCATTGCTGACAGAAGAGATGGAGACGCGGGTGTTGTAATTTCTGCGGAGGATCTTCTGAAGTTTGTGAATGCAATTGATGGCTTTAACACCCGGCCAGACATTCTGAACTCAGAAACAATGAATAAGTTTACAGAACCAAGTGCTGTGGGCGGAGGATATGCAGCCGGTATCTCAAATTGGCAGGCACAAAATGTTTGGTTCCACTATGGCTCGTTGCCGGGTACACGGACAGCATTTATGAGACATGCAAACGGCAAAAATATTGTGCTATTATTCAACTCCAGGGCTGTAGGTTCTGACCAGTTTGTGTATGATATTCAGGGTGCATTGCTTGAAATTTTGAATAATAATCAAATTGATTACCCGGATATTGACCTTTTTGAGAATTGAGTTTTAAATCAATAAAGACTCTTTCTCTCTTCATACACTTCTCCGGGAATAACAGCCCCGGCAGAATTTCCAAAATCATTCCTGATAAATGTATGAATATCTGCTACTTCCTGATCTGTTAATTGCTGAAAAGCCGGCATCTTATAAATAGATCTAACTTTGCAAGTCCATGAAAAACTTGGCGGGTCTTAAAAAAGGCTCAATCCAATTCACTCAACAAATCTTTTAAATTTAGAGGACGGGTGTACATGTCGAGTGAACCGTCCTCTTTTTGTGGCCATTGATTTTTTGGGCGATCCCAATACAGTTCTACGCCATTTTGATCGGGATCATTGAGATAAAGTGCTTCAGAAACACCATGATCGGAAGCACCGGTCAGTGGATATTCTTCTTCACGTAAACGCTGAAAAATTGTGGCTAAATCTTTTCGGGTTGGATATAAGATTGCGGTATGAAATAGTCCCGTAGAATTTCGGGACGGCGGCGGACCGTTTTTGCTATGCCACGTATTTAATCCGATATGATGATGATACCCACCGGCTGAAATAAATGCTGCGTCTGAGTTGTACATCGTCATGAGCTCAAAGCCTAGGAGGCCACAGTAAAAGTCAAGAGAGCGCTGGATGTCTGCAACTTTCAGGTGAACATGACCGATACGTGTTTGAGCGGGTACTTTATAATCTTTATTTGTGGACATAGATGAGAAAATATGCAGTTAAAGGATTTAAACACCCAACATCGTTAGATGTTTAACTTTGTGATATGTTAGCGCCAGTGAAATACAATGCTTCAATTCCTTCTCGGGAAGTTGTTCTGACAAATCAAAAACAATAGCTCGGTTATCTTCGAACTTGAGTGTGCTGCTGTAAAGATTTCTGAATGTATCGACCAAGCTTGTTGTGCAAGTGAAATAGATGGCATACTGGTCCGGATGCTGTTGCTTCCAGTCCATTCGAACCGTGCTTCCCGTTTTTGTTTTATAACTCGGCTCACTCCAGCTGAGTGTTTCTTCGATTTCACCTACAATATCAGATTCGTCGGCCGTTTCCAGGATCAATTGCCGAAGATGCATCATTTTTGGGCGGACATGATCCGGGTAGTTATTAAAAACATCAGCAACCTCCGGGTTTTTTATGATCCCCACCATATTGATAGCGCTATCTTATATGCATGATGAGTTCATTTACTCCACTTCATCTGATGCCGGTACGAGCCTGGCTGACAGATCCGGATCTTCCATATTCGGATCAAATGGAAACATAGGGCGCTGGATTCTTTCGTATTCAAGCCGCAGTAAATCTTGATCGACTCCACCGGGAGTCAGAGCCATGATCCAGTCTTCTCGCATGTCGTACAATTCAGGAACTAAGTAACCGATTTTAACAACCACGATATCGGTTTCTCGGGGATTCAATCCTAAATTCGTAAAATCATTTTCATGGTGATAGGGCTTTCGTTTTTTGGTAACAATCACATTCGCACTTCCAATTTTTACCACAACTTCCGTTTTAGCATCTTCATCACCATGTTCAATTGCAGTGATCTCTCCTTCAAGCAATATAGGAGGGGAGTAGCGGTCGTCAACCTGGGCACCGGCATATTCACTAACCGTTCCACCAATACCAGCCTCAACAGCAGCCTCAATAAAATCGGGTCCGGGAATGGAAGCATAAATTAAGGACGGTCCGTCTTCTGTTTCAAACTCAGGCCGATCCAATATTTGCCGAATAGTCCAGGTTACATCTCCGGCGCCGCCCGCGGTTGGATTATCTCCCATATCACTGATGATAAATGGCTGAACTTCACTTTCAACAGCCATATTTAAACTCTCTTCAAGGGAGGCTGTGGGAGCGATGAATTCAAACTCGTTTCGAACATCCCAAAAACTTTGTGCAAGCATTTCCGCTGAACTGGTTACAGCTTCCTGATCATCACCGGTCACCATCACAACCGCGTGATTTCGAGGCTCGTCCGCCCACGGGTAGCCTACCCAGATAGCGGCATCAATCACGCCTTCGTTTTTTGTGACAGGATCTACTTTCGCATATAAACTTTTGGCAGGTTCCACCCGGGTACTGGTTTTTTCACCGGGTAGGAGAATTGGCACCGGAACCCAAGCTTTATATTCAGGTTTACCTTCTCCTGATTCCAGCCGGGTCAGAAGATTTCGAACAGCACGTTCTTTGGATTCAAGTGCATCCTCATGAGGTGCCATTCGGTAGCAGGTGATCAGATCGGAATGGCTGGCCAACTCCCAGGAAACATTTCCATGCAAATCCATTGAGGTGGAGATCAAGGTTTCAGTTCCAACCACTTCACGGACCCGTTTGATAAAATCTCCTTCGGGATCGTCCAGTCCCTGAACACTCATCGCCCCGTGGATATCAAAAAAGAGTCCGTCATAGGGTAAATTCTCTTCGATTCTCTCCAGTGTTTTTGTAACCAGGGATTCGTACGCTTCACGGGTCACAATCCCACCGGGTATGGAATGACCGCGCAGTGTCGGGAACCACTGTGCTCGCTCGCGGAAATCATCATCTTCATCCATAAACGGATAGTATGAAAAAACTTCATCTCCGTACCGCGCTTTGAACGCTTCTTCATGTGTTACGGCCGGTGAAAACGTACTGGATTCAATCGCAATTCCGGCGATTGCGATGCGAGGCAGATCGGCATTGTCCTCTGAAGAGCTGCATGAAAATAACGTGATGAGAAATAGAGAAAAGATGACATAGATAACTGCTTTATTCATAGGAAATACTTTGAGTGGATGGATTTTTTAGGTGATAAAATATATAATAACTGTACTTACAACGATTGGCAAGTCAGCTGTCTCTGTGTTCTCCGCGATTAAAAAATAGAACCGCTAAGGGTGCAGGGAAACGCAGAGGATTTATTGTAGTTCAATTATCAAACCCTCTACATTCAAATCTTTATGAGGATTGGATTGATCAGCCAGTCTTAATTTAATTTTGTTGAGGTCATTGGCAAGCAGATAAACGGTTCCTACCTCTTTTACAAAGTTTCCGGATGGTTCGGGTTCAATTCGATCATCCAGAGAGATCTCTGTTGGATTTCCATTAATAGTGGCTTCTAGTTTCTTCACGGTTATGTCTGATGGATATTGGAGTCGAAGCAGAAATTCCTCTTTCTCCGGGTTTAAAATAAACCATTCTCTTTCAACGACTGTTGGTTCAGTAGTGTAATAATCCTCACCGCTCAAGCTGTGATAATCGATGGCGTTTTCTGCTGTGAGCTGATAATTATTATCAGCAGATAATGAGATTGTAGTAGCTGGTACATACTCCAACTCTCCGTCATATTCAATCAAAACCACATTTACCATATCAGTTTCGGGCAGCGCACTGATATCGATGCTATACTCTTCTCCGTTTTGATTTACTGTTAACGATCGAGATGGCTCGGAAAGAAGGTATGTTCGAGTCGGTTCAGAACGAAGTCCCTCAATTGTAATCTGACCATTTTCCGGCGGGTCAGTCAAGAATAAAAACTGTTGCCCCGGTTTGGAGGTGACCGTCCCCCAACTCTGTTCAAAAAGGGGAGAGGTAGTAGTTCCGTAGATCGCTTCTCCATTTTTATCGAGCCATTCGCCGATTGTAAGCAGCACTTCTTTTTCAAATTCCACAATACTTCCATCCCCTCGCGGACCAATATTCAACAAATAATTTCCGCCGTTGCTGACTACCTTAACCAACTTTCTCAATTTTTCTGCTGCTTTTTCCTGTGGATTGCCGCGCTCCTGCCACGATCGATAGCCCCAGGTTTCATCGAACATAGAAGCCGGTGTTTGCCAAAGTGTTCCCATTCGGAAATCGGGGGAGACGTTGTCGCCCATTACCACAAAATCGCCCTGGTCATTCCATAGGCGTCCGCTGACTAACGTATTGGGCTGATGCTTCTTCACCATCTCTTTCAGCTCCCTGCTTTGCTCAAGAGTGGGTTTTCCCATATCAAACCAGATTTCTGAGATCGGTCCGTACTCGGTCATGAGTTCTTCAACCTGATTCAGATTGAACTGATGATGCTGTGGCGGAATAGAATCGCTGTTGTGCGAGGAGATTGGAAGGGCATGTTCATAATCCCAGTCGATGAGGGAGAAGTAGACACCAAAATCGAGCCCCTGTTCACGGGTGGCTTCTGCCAGTTTTTTGATGATGTTTCGTTTGTAAGGCGTGGCGTCGATAATATCAAAATCGGAATATTCGGTCTCGTAGAGGGAAAATCCGTCATGATGTTTGGCGGTAATCACAATTGATTTCATCCCGGCATTTTTCGCCAAAACTGCAACTGAATCCGGGTTCCAGTTTACAGGGTTGAAGGTGCTCGCCACTTCCCGAAATTCCTCTTTTGTAATATTTCCGTGAGCCCGAATCTGTTCACTGTAGCCATATTCTACTCGTTCATCATTCCAGATTCCACCCAGTTCTGAATAGGCTCCAAAATGGATGAACATGGAATATTTTTGGGATTCCCATTTGGCAATGGCTTGTTCTTCTGTTTGGGATTGGAAGGATTGTTGAGTCGAGGAGTTGATTTCTGATTGGCAGCTCATCAGTAAGAAGATTGAGCCAATGGCAGCAAGTAAGGTTGAGGTGTAATTCCGTTTCATACGAGAACGATAAGAAGCTGCGCTAAAAGTAACAACCGTTATTCAATTCTCGCTGAGTTTCGCTGATATAATCTGAGGAAATCAGCGGTTCATCAGCGATAATCAGCGTGAACCCAAACCAACTTTTTTTGTGTTGATTAGAACCCAAATTAATAAAGCGAAAAACAGCAAAAACCTTCCTTTTCAAAAAGAAGATTATTGAATCGATCTATTTAAATCTCTTAAGATTTTTATCAGCTATACGAATCCGCTTATACTCCCTCAATACGATCGGTATACACAGACACCAATTTCTTGGTTTCGATAAGGTTCAGAATCTCAGGCCAAATACGATTCTAAAATTCATGCATCTCTTTCAAACGCATATTGCCGATTTTCAAATAGATAACTTTAGGAGGCGGCTCGGAAACTAAAATAGAATTATAAAAATCCGTGTCTTTAGTGATGATAATCAGGTTTTCTTCTCTTGCGTATTCCCAAATCTGTTTATCAGTCCATGTGTCATCAATATCCGCTTGGTGGAGATAATCATCATGATCCCACAGTGAAAAATAGTAGGGGAGATTAACATCAACTAAAAAACGAGGCATCACGCAACGGGTTTAACCGTAAACGTGCTGTCCATCATTTTTGAGGCAAATTCAAGGGCCGCTTTGATATCATCCGGCTCTAAAGAAAGATCGAATGACGTTAGTTGTATATAGTCAGTTGTTGGTTGTTAACAGCAAACCACAAACAACCGACAACTAACAACGAACAAAAATTTAAATCGCCTCCGATCCTCGTTCACCGGTGCTAATCCGAATACACTCTTCAAGCGGAGTGATAAAGATTTTACCGTCGCCCGTAGTTTTGCCGGATTCTTTATCTTTATAGCGGGATTTCACCGTTTTGATGATCGTATCAACTGTAATGTCTACAAATTCATCGTTGACGGCAATTTCCAGCCGAACTCGAGGAATGAGTCCCGGAACGACTTGTTTACCGCGGTAGATCTCTACATCCTCAGCTTTGCCGTGGCCGGATACACGCATCACGGTGATCCGGCGAATGTCGGCTTCAATGAGGGCTTCCCGTACTTCATCCAGTTGTGTTTCCCGAATTATGGCTATGACAAGTTTCATGTGTTGGTAGGTTTAAAATGTTGTTAAAATGGTTGGTTGAGATAGAAAACGAACGTACAATATGTCATTCCGGCCTTCGAGCCGGAATCTCCATGTGCAAATAACGGAAGGAGATCCCGGATCAAGTCCGGGATGACGGTAGTATGGTTATCTGCTTTGAACATAGTTGTCCTACTAATCTCAGGTTAGTTGGGATTGAGCATTCCGTAACCATGCTCACTGTGGTAGGCGCTGTCGAGGCCTTGCATCTCCTCTTTCGGATCAGACCGGAAGCCTACAAGTTTGTTCACAACGAACAACAAGATTAGAGTAAGAATGGCTGCGTAAGCAATAGCGATCACGACAGCTATAAACTGGACGCCCAGTTGCTGCCAGACTGTCCAGCTTCCACCGGCAAGTTCAGCGGCTTCGGCCATCCAGCTATCCCGGATGAAGAAGGTGAGGAGAATCGCTCCAACAATTCCGCCAACTCCGTGAATACCAAAAGCATCGAGGCTGTCGTCGTATCCTAATTTGTTTTTCGCAATGATGGCGATGTAGCAGAAAACGGATGCAAATATTCCGAGCATAAAGGCTCCGAACGGTTGTACTACACCGGCAGCGGGAGTTACAGCTACCAAACCGGCCAAAATACCTGACATGATGCCGAGAGCGGTTGCTTTGCCCTGGTGCCATGTTTCAATAATCATCCATGTAATTGCTCCGGATGCAGCGGCAACTTGTGTTGCAGTCAATGCCTGGGCCGTACTCAAACCACTGGCAACAGAACTACCCGCGTTGAATCCAAACCAGCCAACCCAAAGGAGTCCACCGCCAATCATCGTCATAACCAGGTTACTGGGCGGCATGTTGGTGACAGGAAATCCCCGCCTTGCGCCGAGATAGATAGCAGCTACCAAACCACTAATACCGGCTGAAATGTGTACAACTGTTCCGCCAGCAAAGTCAATTGCACCGTTAGCACCAAGGTTGTAGAGAAATCCATCTTCAGCCCATACCCAATGGCAAAGCGGGTTGTAAACAAGAAGTCCCCAGAGGGCAATAAACAAACAGTAGGATTTGAATTTTACACGCTCGGCAAATGCCCCGGCAATCAGCGCGGGAGTAATAATTGCAAATTTACCCTGGAACATACTGAATACATATTCAGGAACACCGGCATCCATAATGGCATCATCGATTCCGTTCAGAAATACGTACCCGGGATTCCATCCGAACCATCCGCCGAGAACATTCGGGCCAAAAGCCATCGCATAACCAACAGCCACCCAAAGAACAGTCATAATGCCCATTGCAGCAAAACTGTGCATCATGGTTCCAAGAACGTTTTTGGTACGAACCAGTCCGCCATAAAACATGGCCAATCCGGGGATCATTAACAAAACAAGTGCGGTGGAAACGAGCATCCAGGCAGTTGTACCTGTATCAATTGAAGCTCCGTCTTGTGCAAGGGTTGGTGTTGATAGTAAGAAAAGGAAGGCTAGCAGTAGTAAAGGGAATTTTCCCCAGTGTTTTATTTTCATATTGTTTGGTTTGATAGACATTATTGGTAAGCACCTGAAAAGCTATAACAAAATGATAAACAAAACAAAGTTATTATCAATATAGGCATAAAGAATTTACAATATAACACCTTTTTAAGTTAAAAATTAAGGCGAATAGCTTAATTATTTAATTTATTTTGTCATGTAAGCGGTTCCAATAATCAGATACTTAACTTTTTTAAATATTTATGAATAAAAAAATTATTTATTTTAATAAAAACAGGGCAAAGTTTGCGAACATTTAGATGTTCTGTGATGTCTATAAAATTTATAAGGTTGTTTATTCGGAAATTTAAGAACATGAGTGTCAATCCATTGATTTTCCTTTAGCTCAGAATTTTTTGATTTATATCTAACAGAGAGTATGCTACGATTTCAGGGCGTAAATAGAGTTTTCCAAAAGACACAGAATGGGATAAGATCAATTTTTAAGAATTAAAAACGTTTTATAAATAGGTAGTGGATCTGTGTTAGTTTCAGATATTGAATGAGGTGACAGGTATATATGGGGAAGAGTACTAGAAATAATGTTTTTTCAAAGCTTATAGGTTTTTTGGAAAGCAAAGAATCTTATCCTCACCCCGTAGATAAAGTTGAACATATACAGACACATATTTCACATGTATTTATTGCCGGACCATTTGTCTACAAATTAAAGAAGCACGTCGATTTCGGATTTCTGGATTATAGTACTCTGAATAAGCGTAAAAAATATTGCCACAGGGAGGTAGAACTAAACCGGCGCTTAAGTGATGATATTTATATCGGAGTTGTGGGAATTTGCAGAAAAGAGGGGCACTTTAATTTTGAAGAGAGTAACAACTGTTCAGATGCGATTATTGAGTACGTGGTGAAGATGAGAAAATTGAATGAAGCTTATTTTTTGAACCGAATTGTTGAAGATGGTGAGCTATCTAATGTACATCTTGATCGGGTTGCCGATACTTTAACTCCTTTTTATCTCAAACAGAAACAAGGCCGGAAGTTATCGAAGTGGGGTGAGGTTCAAACAATTAAGGTCAACACGGATGAGAACTTTAGGCAAACCGAACAATTTATCGGCCATACAATTCAGCGAAATGCTTATGAGGCTGTCCGTTACTTCACCAATCACTATTTTCAAAAAAATCAGCAGCTTTTTCAACGACGTATTGAAGATGGACGGATTGTAGACGGGCATGGGGACCTACACCTGGAGCATATCCATATCACTCCCGAAAAAGTTCAGATATATGACTGCATTGAATTCAACGAGCGGTTTCGATATGGTGATCTTGCTGCTGACCTTGCATTTCTTTCAATGGATTTCGATTTCAACCGATGCAGAAAGGAGGAACGTTATTTTATTGAAAAGATGTCAAATAACTTGAAGGATGATGATCTAATACAGATTATCGATTTCTACAAGTGCTACCGGGCGTATGTAAAAGGAAAAGTAAAAAGTTTTCAAAGCGTTGAGGAGGAGGTGCCCAAAAAAGAGCGCAAACGGTCTTCAAAACGTGCTATTCGCTATTTCAAACTCTCTCATCGTTATGCATTGATGGGATCGGAGCCGATGGTAATTATATTCATGGGCAGGGTTGCAACGGGCAAAAGCACTCTGGCCGGAGTTGTTGCAGACCATCTGGATATCAAGCACCACTCCTCAGATATAATTCGAAAAACACTGGCGGGTGTGTCACAAACAGAACGGACACCAGAAATCAAACGATCAGCACTCTACAGCCCCGGCATGTTTGAAAAAACATATGACACCTTGATATCCAGGGCACTTCATTCCATCAAGAGCAGGGAAACGGTCATCCTGGATGCCACCTATAGTAAGAGTGCACAAAGGAGGAATCTCATCAATAGCTTAAAACATAAATCTACTCCGTATCTTTTTATAGAGCTGAAGTCCCGTGACGAGACAATAACTGAGCGATTAAAGTCGCGTGATGAGAAATCGGGTGTAATTTCTGACGCGCGCCTTGAAGATTTTGAAACTTTGACAGCAGGCTTCCAACCTCCGAAAGAAATTGATGAACGGCATCTGATTAAAATTGATACTGAACAATCACCGAAGGATTCTGTTGAGCAGCTATATAAAGAGATGATCGATATCCATCTCAGGAGTTAATTCTATATCGAGTTTTTTTAACCAGAACCTCAGGCTTTACCGATCAAATTCTCTGCAATTTTGGCTGAGGACAGCACTCCCGGAAGTCCCGCACCGGGATGAGTGCCTGCTCCCACAAAGTAAAGCTCGTCCACGTCTTCTGATCTGTTGTGGGGCCTAAACCAAGCGGATTGAGTTAAGATCGGCTCAACCGAAAATGCAGACCCCTTGTAACTGTTGAGTGTGTTTTTAAAATGAAGCGGATCGATAGTATGTTCCGCCACGATATTTTCCTGAAGGTCTGGAAGATAGTTTTCTTCAAGAAAATTCATAATGGCATCGCGATACTTGGGGGTCATCTCATTCCAGTCAGTTCCGCTGTCGAGATGGGGGACAGGAGAAAGCACATAAAATGCCTCATGACCATCCGGTGCCATCGAGGGATCTGTGATGGTTGGCATATGTAAATACAAAGAAAAATCCTCCGCCAGGTATTTTTTGTGGAAGATATCTTCCAGAAGTCCTTTATAGCGTTCACCCAAAATGATATTATGGTGAGCCAGGCCGGAGTCGAGATACCGTTTTTTCGTCCCGAAGTAGATCACAAATAGAGACATGCTGTACTTGGTTCGTTCGATCTTCCGGGCAGTATATTTTTTTCGGTGTTTTGGGTTGATTAGATTTTTATAGGTGAAGGCAACATCCGCATTTGATACCACTGCATCTGCCATGTGAATATCCCCATTTTTTAGACGAACACCCGTTGCTTTTCCATTTTCAACCAGTATCTCTTCAATTTCAGAACTCAGATGGATTTTGCCGCCCTGTTCCTCAATCAATTTGCACAGAGCTTCAACAATTGACCCGGTTCCACCCAATGCATAGTGTACTCCCCACTCACGTTCAAGGTAATGGATCATTGCATAGATAGATGTTGTATCAAACGGATTTCCACCCACAAGCAGCGGATGAAATGAAAAACATCGCCTTAGAAACTCATCTTTAATGAACTGGGAAACGTACTTATAAACTGTTTTATAGGATTGTAGTTTGATCAGGTCGGGAGCCACTTTCAGCATATCCGTAAATTTTAGAAATGGCTTATCGGCTAATTCAACAAAACCCTTGTCGAATATGGCTTTCGTGGTTTTTAGAAATTTCTCGTATCCTTTGGCGTCTTTAGGATTTCGTTTCTTGATCTCTTCGAGAGTAAATTCGTGATCGTCATTATAGTCGAACTGACCTCCTTTGTGATCAAAAATCCTGTAAAATGGATTACAAGGTACAAACTCTATGTAATTTTCTCTCTTCTTCCCGGCTGCTTCAAAAATGTCATCAAACATAAAAGGAGCTGTAATAACGGTAGGGCCTCCATCGAATTTAAATCCATCGATCTCATATACATAAGCCCGTCCACCGGGTTTATCTCTTTTCTCAAAAATTGTAACATTGTGCCCTTGTGAGAGTAGTCTCGAGGCAGCTCCCAGGCCTCCAAAACCACTTCCGATAACGATAATATCTTTCTTCATACACCAACTTTCTTTTTAGTTCGCCCTTACAAACCAAAATACGAAGTGAATCAATCCAAATTAGCGATTTTTTTTGAATGGCTAATAGAATTTCTTTTTGAAGTGGGCGGTTGGGGATGGTGTAGACTCCAATTATAAGTTTATAAACACTTCTCTGATGGTCGAGCTAAACGCTTTACCGCCTGTGTCCACTCAAAAGGAGAGTACTTTAATTCTCAACCTGTTTTACAAAACCTTCAATACCTTTGTTATTAAGCCGATCAAGGTCGACTTTAGCATTTTGAGGATTGGAATAAGTTCCATAGTAAACTCGGAAAATTGTTCGGCCTTCCACATTTACTTTTTCAACTCTTGAGTTTGTTATCTCACTTGATTTGGCGTTGGCTTCCGACTCACTCTCAAAAGCAGCAAGCTGAATGGTAAAGGTTTCTGAGCTGCTGATATTTTGCTGATCAATCGGCCGATCTCCTTCACGCATAACGGACAGGCGTACGCTAGCAGTACCCGAACCTATCATGTCGATCTGTCGTGCCGCCTTTCTTGAGAGATCGATGATTCGGTTGTCGATGTAAGGTCCGCGATCATTAATTCTTACCACGACTGATTTCCCATTTTCAACATTATCAACCCGTACCATCGTATTGAAAGGCAGTGTTTTGTGAGCCGCGGTGTAATCATTCATGTTATACCGTTCGCCATTGGCTGTGAGTTTACCATGAAAATTAGGGCCGTACCAGCTGGCGATGCCACTTCCAATAATTCGTCCCGATCCGGATAGTTCAGGAGGTGATGAACGCCGGATAACCCCACAGGATGAAGTGATCAGCAAAAGAACAACCATCAAAATAGCAAGTGTGATTTTTGAATGTTTTACTGACATGTTACGGCTACAGATGATATTTTGGGCTCTGGATTGCAGAAGTCTTTATCTTATACACGGTAAAAATATAGGACTTATTGACCTATAAACTCATATTCGATTAACAAATTGTTTTAAATCTCCTAATGACAATATCAGTTACAATTATTCTAATTGGCATAACCTGCGTAATCTCTTTGATAGCTCTTTATGGAAATGAAAAAATTTACGAATTAGGAATGCTTCGCCCGTATCGAACGGTGAGAAAAAACAGCTGGTATGAAGTGATTAGTTCAGGTTTTTTGCACGGAAGCCTGGCTCATCTTTTGGTTAATATGTTTGTTCTCTTCTTTTTTGGCTCGGTGATGGAGCAAGTTCTAGGTGTTTACCACTTTTTAGCACTTTATATAAGCGGACTTGCAGTTTCATCAATTCCCTCTTTTTTATTTCACAGGGATAATCCGAGTTATGCAACGTTAGGAGCATCAGGGGCTGTAGAGGCTGTTCTATTTAGTTACATATTTGTTTTCCCGACGGAGAAATTAATACTTCTCCTACTGCCCATTCCTATTCCTGCATGGCTTTTTGGAGCCGCTTTCCTGGCATACAGTATTTATGAGGGACAAAAAGGTTCTATGAAAATAAACCATGAAGCTCATATTGCCGGGGCCATTTGGGGGATTCTATACCTGCTGTTCTTCGTGCCCAACAGCATCGATCATATTTTGACGATTCTTGGACTTCTGTAAACAAAAAAACATGGTATTTCTTTTGCTGATCAAAGAAATGGAAATCAGCATATAATGAATTGAAATCGCTTATACTTGTTCAACTTAAAAAGAAATACCATGCTTCAGTAAAGCGAAACGAACTCTGCGTGGACCTTACGGAATTTAATGGCGCAAGCGTCTGGCTTGTGCCAAAAAAAGAAAGCACGAGCGAGATCCCGACATTTTGGGACAGGCTGCTCGCGCTATCCCGAAATTAGAAGTGTCCCCCTTTGAAGTGGGCAATGGGGGATGACAAAATTTTTAACGAATAACTATTTACAAACCGAATTAAGGCTAAGAGAGTCATCCCCCTGAATCAACGTCGTCGATTCTTTCCCCCTTCGAAGGGGGAGTTTTTACCCGTTATTATTTCGGAATTCCTGCATGAAATCCACTAGCGTTTTTACACTGTCGTACTCACAGGCGTTGTAGATGCTCGCTCGAATTCCACCTACACTTCTGTGTCCTTTCAGTGCAACAAGACCGCTTTCTGCCGCTTCAGACAGAAATGTTTGTTCAAGGTTTTCATCCTTGATTCTGAAAGTCACGTTCATTTTTGATCGGGAATCTTTTTCGACTGTTCCATGATAGAACTCATCTTTATCGATCTCGGAATAAAGTAGATCAGCTTTTTTGGTGTTGAACTCTTCAAAGTAAGAAACTCCCCCCTTCTCCTGAACCCACTCCAGAACATAATTCACCATGTAGACAGCAAATACGGGGGGTGTGTTAAAAATCTTATCGATGTGAGTTTGGTAATTCATCATGGTTGGAAGAGCTACTGACTTCTGCTTCTCCATGAGTGATTTCCGAATCATTACAACAGTAACACCGGCAGGTCCCAGGTTCTTCTGAGCTCCGGCATAAATCAACCCATATTTGTCAATATCAATGGGCCGTGAGAGAAAATCAGAAGATGCATCACATACTAAAAGTGACCCATCGGTTTCGGGTTCTGCCTGGAATTGAGTTCCAAAAATAGTATTGTTGCTGGTGAAGTGCGTATAAATAGCATCATCAGACGAATTCAGTTCCTCGTTTGTTGGAATCCGTGTGTAGTTTTTGTCTTTGCTTGAAAACGGAACATAAACACTCCCAAAAAGCTTGGCTTCTTTAATTGCCTTTGCAGACCACGAGCCTGTATCAATATAATCGGCAGTTTGGTCTTCGCTTAAAAAGTTAAAAGGCGCCATTAAAAACTGTGTGCTGGCTCCACCCTGCAAGAAAAGAACTTCCCAGTCATCACCAGCCCCGGTCAGTTCTTTCAGACGTGCTACAGCCTGGTCGTTTACTTCTTTATACTCCGTGCTTCGGTGGCTCATCTCCATGATGGAAGCCCCTTTGCCTTTGTAATTGGTTAATTCAGATTGTGCTTTTTCTAAGACCGAAACGGGAAGTGTTGCCGGTCCTGCGCTAAAATTGTGTACTCTGTTCATGATTATTTTAAAATGTGTGTATGATTAATCCTGATTTTAATTTGGGCTCAAACCAGGTTGATTTTGGAGGCATCAATTCTCCCTGGTCTGATACGTCTACCAATTCCTGTATACTTGTGGGATACATACTGATTGCTAAATCGTATTTTCCGGAATCAACAACTTTTTCAAGTTCCTTCGTACCCCGGATTCCTCCAACAAAATTGATTTTCTTGTCAGTTCGTGGGTTTTCAATGTTGAAAAAAGGGTTTAAGATCTGATCTTGCAAGATAGCGGCATCCAGTGATGAAGCAACCTTGTCATCTTTGGCTTCAGGCAGATTCATTTCCCACCAGTCACCTTTGTAATAGAGGTTGATTACACCTTTCTGTTCCGGCTCTTTTGAAGTTGTTTTCTCAGCACCAAACTTTTCAACAAGTTTGTCAAAGGTTTCATCTGATACGTTCTTCAAAACCCGGTTATAAGGTAGAATTCTCATCTGGTCCATCGGGAACAGCACGACCGGGAAGTACTCAAATTCAGATTCTCCGGGAAATGTTTTTCTTTTATTTCTAAGCATTTCCGCAACACGTGACGCACTTTTGCAGCGATGGTGACCGTCTGCAATGTATAGATTTTCGATATTTGAGAAGCCCTTCACAAAATCAACAGTCGAAAAAGACTTCCAGATTTTGTGAGTAACTCCGTCATCGCCCGTATGCTCGATGAAAGGTTCAGAAGTCATCGTCACTTTCTGAATGTGAAAAGCAATATCTTCTGTATCTTTAAATGTAAGCATCACCGGTTCGGCATGAGCTTCCTGCGTAAGTATGTGCCGGGTTCGGTCATCTTCTTTATCAGGCCGGGTGAGTTCATGTTTCAGAATAACATCATTATCATAATCTTCCACTGAAGCACACGTAAAAACACCGGTTTGGGTATGATCGTCCGTTTCTAACTGGTAGATGTAGATGGCAGATTTAGAATCTTGTTCATAAAGGTCTGACCGAAGGAGATTTTTCAAATTTTCCGCTCCTTTTTCATAAACGGATTCGTCATTAAAAGCTGTTCCTTCAGGAAGGTCAATTTCAGGACGAATAACGTGAAGGAAACTAAAAGGTTTATCCTTGGCCATCTCGTCGGCTTCTTCGGTACTGATTACATCATAGGGGACGCTGGCTACTTCGTCTGCTTTTTCTGGTTTGGGCAGCCAACCTTTAAATGGGTGAATTATTGCCATTAAGTCTGTTCGTTTTCTTATTTTTGATGAATGTTAAGTATACAAACTCTTTTACTTTTCAGCGTATATAAATCTAAACTTAAATAAATATTTAACTGACATGAGCGAGAACGAAAAAACATCTCCAAATAATGAAAAGTTTAGTCCCGATCAGCAGCAGCAGCTACTTTTTATGATGCTGATTCAACAGCACGAACAGATTGCTATGATGGGTATGGGTAAAGTAAAAAACCCAGCTACAGACAAGATTGAGAGGGATTTGAAATCTGCCAAGTATGCTATTGATACCTTGGTTATGCTTGATAAATTTACCGAAGGCAATCTGCCGAAGGAACTGGATGATTTTTTGAGCCAAACACTAACCAATCTCAGGCTCAACTACGCAGACGAAAAGAAAAAAGATAGTGGAGAAGAAGCCGGTTCAGCCGATGACAAGTAACAACATTACACCTGTTATTGCAGCAGGCGGTGTGCTTTACGATGTAGGGTCTAGCCCGAAAAAAGTCCTATTAATTAAGCGAAATGGATTTTGGGATATACCAAAAGGAAAACTCGAAGATGGAGAAACTATAGAAGAGTGCGCTGTTCGTGAGGTTGAAGAAGAGGTCGGAGCTGAAGACCTTTCCATCGAAAAATTTCTTTGTGATACCTATCATACGTATAAGGCAGATGGGAAGAAATATGGGAAAACCACCCACTGGTATCTGATGAAATTTGAAGATTCGGATTATAAATTCTCCCCGGAAGTCAAAGAGGGTATTACTGAGGTAAAATGGGAAGAGCTGGGAAAGGCAAAAAAGATAGTGGAGTTCCAGAACCTCGTAGATGTCCTGAATGAAGTTGGGTAGGTCATAAATTCTGATAAGTAAATGCGTCCCGACCCTCTTGTCAATAAACTGGGATTATATTACAAATAAAAAAGGCGCAATTGAGTGAACAATTGTGCCTTTTTTAGAATCTTACTAAATCAGTCTGTTAGTTCTGCAATCTGAAGAAGATCGGTAAACTGTACTGAACACGAACGGGTCGTCCACGTTGCATTCCTGGCTTAAATTTCGCCTGGCGTACAACACGAAGAGCTTCTTCGTCAGCTCCGCCTCCAATTCCACGTATAACGCGTGGATCTTCAACATTGCCCTGCTCGTTTACAATAAACTGGATGTATACACGGCCTTCAATACCGGCTCGTCGTGCCATTTCCGGATACTTAATCTGGCTCTGAAGTTCTCCAAGTCCACCGATTAATTCCGGCATCTGTTCAACAACTACAAAGAAGTCTTCTTCTCCTTCATCTTCTTCAGCCGGTGGAGGTGGAGGAGGCATATCAAGTTGTCCGCCTAAATCAAGATCACCACCAATGTTGATCTCTACATCTTCTACAATTTCATCGTTAGGTACTTCAACGGGTACGGGTGGTCTGGGTGGAGGTGGAGGAGTTTCAACTTGCTCGGTCCTGATGACCTCTTCCATCTCAACCACTTCCTGTTCTTCGAGTTGAACCTCTTCTGGTTCCGCACTGGTGATATCCATTCGTACAGCTATAATGAATATAACCAGTGTGATAAGTAGGCCAAGTTCGAGAAAAACCGTGTGGAAATTTCTTAAATCGGCATCTGGTTTCTTGCGTTCAGTCATTGGTCGTTATTTGTGGTTTACTATTACTTAGAGACAATTGAGAGTATAATTCATTTTCATGTAATTATCCAACGGTCAGGTTCATTCTTATATTATTTTTATATTTTTTTTAGTTCTTTCTCCATTTCACCGCTTAAATACCTTCGTTTTATCAAAAAAAGGATGACTACTGCCACAAAACTTCCCAAAATATCTGTGACTGCGTCATACATATCCATTGTTCTGCCAATCGGTAGGATTCCCTGCAAAATCTCAATTGATATGCCAAATAAAGAACCAATAAGAAATATCAGGATAAACTTTATTTCAGTTTGCTTTTTGGAAAACATGAATAGGCCAAATAACAGTGTCCATCCAAAAAATATTAGAAAGTGACCTAACTTGTCGTAACTGTAAAGTTGAGAACTACCCATTCGTTCAGGTGGCAGCATCGTGAAAAACAGAGTTACCAGAGTAGCTATAATTAGGAGAATTTTTATGAGCTGCCTGTTTTTCAGACAGTAGAGAATTGCTCTGTCAATCATAGTAAATGTTCGGGGCCAAATGACTCACTTTCACCAAATTCTTGTGAACGTCTATATGCACTGTAAAGTGAAGAAACTGTGGCAAGTTCCACATTTTGTGAAATTGATATATTTGCTGCCAGAGCACCGGACAGAACATCACCAAAACCAGCTCTTGAAAAGATGAAGGTATCGTAACCTGTTATAAAATTATTACCATCCCGGAGTGATACAAAAGTCGGGTTACCCTTAATGAGAAGTGACACTTTAGATTGATTCGAAAAATTCTGAGCCCATTTAAATCTCTCGTAATCATTTTTAAATTCTGCGCCAAGATAGTTTGTTGCTTCACCGATATGGGGGGTCAACAACCATTTCCTTTTTTGGGCCATTGGAATATCAGAGGACTCAATATTTTCCCAGAATGAGAGTGCATCAGCATCTAAGATGGTGGGACCTTCTTGTTCCTTCAACACTGAAACCAGGCAAGCACCGGTATCAGAACTCCTTCCAATGCCCGGACCGGCAAGCAATACACCTTGTTTATTGTGAATATTTCTCTTGATGATCTCGGCATGTTTTTTCTTAAAGATGGTATCAGAATCATTACCCACGCCAATTTTAATGATATTTGGCAGGGTGGATTCATAAGTAGGCAGGAGTGCCTTCGGTGCGTATAGAAAAACAGCTCCGGCCCCCTGTTTCCAGGCACTTTTTGCGGCCATCATAGCTGCGCCGGTTAATCCTTCAGATCCCGCCATAATATGAACAACACCACCATCGTATTTGTGACGAGCTGTTCGTTCAATGACAGGGATAGAGTTCACAAGTTTTTGGTTGATCAGTACGGCATCCCATTCCCTGTAAGTTGATGGGAACGGCAGATTGCAGAATACAACCTCACCCGTGTATTTTCGTGAATCCTTCCAGTGTAAACCAATTTTGTTTGATCCAAATGTAAAGGTGTAATCCGCTTTGATGCAGCTCCCGAGAATTTGTCCGGTATCCGCATGTAAACCGGAGGGGATATCCATCGAATACACCGGTTTTGAAAATGAGTTTATTCTCTGCACAATGTTGGGCAGATTTCCCCGAAGATCGCTGTTGAGTCCGGTTCCGAAAATACCATCTATTACATAGTCAAACTCTTGTTCATCAAGATCTTGCAGATCTTTTATGAACTCAATGTCAGCGCCAAAATTTTTCAATTTATGAAGAAGTGAAAGATTCGTTCCAGCATCGGGGGAGAGATCGTCATCGCCCAAAACAAAAAAGAAAGTGGCGTTGTGCCGGGTGTCATTAATTAAATAACGGGCTGCCGCAAGGGCGTCGCCGGCATTATTTCCCTTTCCGCAGATAAATAAACCAGATTTACCGGTTCCCTGTAGTTTTTTGATCTGTTCAGCAGCTGAAGAAGCAGCCAATTCCATGAGTGTAAAACCATCAATTCCAAATTCATTGATGGTATTGGAATCCATAGATCGCGACTGTTCTGCGCTAGATAGTTTACATTCAACCGGTATGGAAATTTTATCAGGCATTGTTTAGTAAGAACGTGCAAAGAGCACTTTTTGTACGGATTCTTTTCCTGTAACCATGCATTTTCCGGGTTCAGATTCGCCGTTGATTGGAATCAACCGAATTGTTGCTTTGGTTTCTTCTTTGATTTTGGCTTCAGTTTCGTCGGTGCCGTCCCAATGAGCGTAAATAAATCCGCCATCTTCAATTTGTTCCTTGAAGTGATCATACGATTCCACGTCTCGGGTTACGTTCTCTGTTCGCTCTTGTGCCGCATTGAATAGATCCGTTTGAATCGTTTCAAGAAGATCGGAAATATGTTCTGCGGCTCCATCTTTGCTGATAATATTTTTATCGAGTGTATCTCTCCTGGCCAGTTCCAGGTTCCCGTTTTTTACATCCCGGGGACCTACCGCAACCCGCAGCGGAATTCCAGCAGCTTCGTGCTCAGCAAATTTGTATCCTGGCTGCTGGTTTTCGCGGTCATCCAGTTTCACGGATACACCTTTATCTTTCAATTCTTTAATGAGAGGATTAGCATAGTCGAGTACTTCCGTGCGTTGGTCATCATTCCTGTAAATGGGGACCACGACTACCTGGGTGGGTGCCAGTTTAGGAGGCAGAACAAGTCCCTGGTCATCTGAATGAGTCATAATCAAGCCACCAATCAGTCGGGTCGAAACGCCCCAGCTTGTAGCCCAGACGTACTTGTGCTCGCCGTCGGTATCCTGGAATTTTACATCAAACGCCTTGGCAAAATTTTGCCCGAGGAAGTGAGAAGTTCCTGCTTGCAGTGCTTTTCCATCCTGCATCATCGCTTCAATACAATAGGTATCCACGGCACCGGCAAATCGCTCAGATGCGGTTTTTACACCGGTCTTAACGGGCATCGCCATGAAATCCTGGGCAAACGTTTTATAAACGTCCAGCATCCTGCGGGTTTCTTCAACAGCTTCTTTTTCTGACGAGTGAGCCGTATGGCCTTCCTGCCACAAAAACTCCATCGTTCGGAGAAAGAGGCGGGTACGCATCTCCCAGCGTACTACGTTGGCCCATTGGTTAATCAAAATTGGCAGATCGCGGTATGATTGAATCCAGTTTCTGTACGAATCCCAGATGATGGTTTCTGAAGTGGGGCGCACGATCAACTCCTCTTCCAGTTTTGATTCTGGATCGACCTCAACGCCGCCATCCACACTTTTTAGCCGGCTGTGGGTAACGACTGCGCACTCTTTTGCAAATCCTTCTACATGTTGTGCTTCTTTTGATAGAAACGATTTGGGAATAAACAATGGGAAATATGCATTCTCATGACCTGTATCTTTGAACATCTGGTCAAGCGCGCCCTTCATATTTTCCCATAATGCGAAACCATTCGGACGTATCACCATAGAACCTCTGACCGGGGAGTGATCAGCCAGTTTTGCCTCTTTTACTACATCTAAATACCATTGTGAATAATCGTCTTTTCTATTCGTGATACGTTTCGCCATCAGTGATCTTTTGTTGATTAGTTTTAAGTGTCGAAAAATAGTTTATGATTATCTTAAGATAAAGATCATTTAACAGAAGTTTTTTCAGAAAAAAATTATAGAATGAACATTTTACCATTCTGATAAAAATGGTATCTTTGAGACTCTGATTTTTTAAAGTGAACTACCGTGGTAGCTCAGGTGGTAAGAGCGTCGGATTCATAACCCGGAGGCCGAGGGTTCAAGTCCCTCCCACGGTACACAAAAAGCCACATTGCATGTTTGTGATGTGGCATTTTTTTTGGAAAGAAGATCGGATTCATATCCAAGAGTTGACACGCGGCAGTTTGATTTCACCCCACGGTACTTAATAATAGCCATATTAAAGGGAATTGTGATGTGGTTTTTTTATTATTAAGTAGTTTTTATTTCATCTACAAATATTTGAGAAAAACCTGCCATTTGGAGTATTCTAATCCAAAATATTTCAAAAATTATTATGATCGCCTGAAGAGAAGAAGGAGAAAGTATTTTTTTGAAAAGTTAAGCTTACTAAATTGGAAAAAGCCTTATTCACTTGTTAGCCTGTTAAGGTGGTTTCAGAAAGATTTAGTTTACTTAACAAAATGGAGTTTGAATGTTATTCTTCAAATACGGAGATATGGGCCTGCCATTCGAAGAGAGTATGGACGATCATACTGGAGTCAGTGGAAAGGAATTATGTATGTTAAGTTTGTACTGAGATGTGATCCCAAACACTATAGAACAAGATTGCTTTTTAAAAAAGAGAATTTACAATTAATAGATGATTTTGCGCTTCAACATTACCCTTTGCAGCGGAAATTAGCAGAACTGTCTTCAAAAAGTGAATTATCTATATTAAAAAATAAGTTTGAGTTCAATCAGTACTGTGTATCAGAAAATATTCCAACACCAGAAATATTAGCAGTAATTGAGAGTGGTGAAGTTACATATCAACTGTTTGATGATTTCATTCCTCATAAATCTGTTTTTATTAAAAAACTATCGGGAGGGGGTGGAGACGGGACCAATAGATTTAAATATGTAAACGGGACTTATCGAGACAGAACTAATAGCTATTCTTCAGAACAGTTAAAGGACAAACTCAAGGAGATATCTCTGAGCAATGGAGCTATAATTATACAACCCATGCTTAAAAATCATAATTCATGGGCAAAATTTACACCCGGGAGTTTAGCTACATGCAGAATCGTAACAGCAAAAATGCCTAATGATTTGAATATTGTTCCTCTTTTTTGCTGCTTTAGAATGCCGGCAGGTGATTTAGTTGCGGATAATTACTCTTTGGGTGGGATCATTGCGCCCGTTGATATATCGACTGGAAAATTGGGTGTTGCTGTTTCGTCCACTCCCAAAAAAGGTAAATTTGAATTTACAAAACACCCTGATACGTGTAATCAAATTGATGGAGCAATTTTACCATATTGGGATGATATATTAAAGTTTACTCTGGATGTTCATCAACATTTTAAAACACTATTCATAGGATGGGATGTAAGTCTAACTACAAAGGGTTGCAGTATGATTGAAGGAAACGTTACTTGGGCATCGTGTAGTTATGAAATTCCATTTCAAGATTCGCTAAAGAATACAGCTTATCCCGAACTTTTCGAGAAGTGGATGGAAAAATATGAATGAGATCTATGTAAATTATTGCACTTATTAGGTGGGGCATAATGACTGAAAAGATTGTAAAAAAGAAACGTTGGCTACAAAGAATACAGAACAGCAAACGCCATTATTCTTTTCAGAAATGGAGTGATAAACGATCCTATGAAAAAAAGCTGCCGATTCGATTATTGTCTTGGGTTAAGGATGATATTTTTTATCTGATTAAATGGAATATCAATCTACTGTTGAATCTGCGAACATATGGCACTTTAATTAAAAAAATGTCAGGCCTCTCTTATTTTCAGCAATGGAAAAGGATGGCTTACTTGGCTTTTAGTGTTCGGACAGATACACGCGCTTTTAGATCTTATAATCTGTTTGATCAACATAGATGGGAGAATAGGGAAAGATTCAGTTTTGGCAGACACTATTCAATTCTTAGAAGATTTAGCGGATTTTTATGTGAAGGGGAATCAAATTTCATAAATAATAAGTTCGATTTTTATCAGTTGTGTGAGAAAAATGGTTGGAATACACCGAAAATACATGGTATAGCTGAGGATGGGAGACTCATTTATCCAAAAGAAAAAAAACCAAAACTACCTCCAAAAGATCTATTCATAAAAGAGTTAGCCGGCGGTAGAGGAGACGGGGCAAAATATTTTAAATTCACCGGAAACTCTTTCATTGACCTAAAAGGACAGCCGTTTACAGATGATGAGATCCTTTCTTACTTAAAAGAAGGCTCAAAAAGACGTAGTTTGATTATCCAGGATGCAGTGAAAAATCACGACAAGTGGAGAAAATTCTCAAATGGATCCTTAGCAACGTGTAGAATAGTAACCGGTCGGTCACCGTTTGATCATGAGGAGATTATCCTCTTCCTTGCAGCTTTAAGAATGCCCGTTGAAAAATCTGATGCAGATAATTTTTCGTTAAGTGGAATAGCATCGCAAATCGATATTCAAACCGGAACACTGGGGAAGGCTGTCAGATCAAAACCTATTAACAACTCTTTTTCATTTGATTATCATCCTGATACCGGTGAAAAAATTACAGGTAGCAAACTCTACCGTTGGGATGAATTAGTTGAATTTACAAAAATGCTTCACAGACACTACCAAACTCTTTGCCTTGGATGGGATGTCACACTATCGGAGCAAGGTTTGTGTGTTATTGAAGTGAATGATTCCTGGGGATCCGATGTAGTGGAAGCACCTGGAAATACTCTTTTGTATGATACTGAATATCCGGAGTGGTTTGAGAGTTGGATAGAAATTTTGACTAATCAGTCTACCTTGGTGCACCCAAATATTAAAACTTAGTTCAAGTATAGTAAGTTTGAAAATGGATGATTCAGGAAAGCAGGGGGCAAAAAATTAGCAGCACTCCGATCAAAGAGTGCTGCTAAATATCATCTACAGACGGCTATTACCCCATTTGCAAATTTAACATACTTTTATCAAGAGCCTTCTGCAATAAGTATTTGAACGTAATTTAGTTACGTATAAATACGTAGTAGGGTGGTGTTAGCTTAGATCTTGTTCCATCGCATACCGAACGAGTGCAGCGGTGTTCTTTAACTCCAGTTTATTCATCAGGTTGGCGCGGTGTGTTTCTACCGTCCGGGTACTGATATAGAGCAAGTTGGCAATTTCTGCGCTGGTGTATCCCTGTACAATCAATTTTACGATCTCCCTTTCCCGTTTGGTAATCAATTTTTTTCCTTTTGAGGGCAATTTTTTTGCACTGTCGGCGTATTTGCCAATCATCAACTGTGAAGCCGATTTTCCGAATGCCTGCCGTCCCTGGCTCACTTCAAGAATCGCATCGATCAATTCTTCAGATGGAGAGTTTTTCGTGAGATACCCCTTCACTCCGGCCTTCAGGGATTGGTTGAGATGGGTAAGTTCTGTTGAGTGGGTAAGAACTATTACGGGAGGTTCTTCGATAGCTTTCTCTAATTCCATCATCAGGTCATGTATGTTCATATCAGGTATTCCGGAAGAGACAAGACAAACTGAAGTAGGTTTTCTTCTGAAATACTTGATAAGTTCATTGCCGGATTTACAGACGTATTCCAAATGAACTTTATTAGAGGAGTTCAGGATAGATTCCAATCCGTGCCTGTAGATATCGAAACTTTCCGCAACTAATACATGAACTTTGCCCATCGTGATAGCCTGTAGGTCCGTCTTTACTTGTATCAATATAATCCTTTATCCTAAAATGTAAAGGATTTTATCATTCACTGAATATTAGACTAGAAAAAATAATAGTACCAAACTCGAAAATGATTTAGCTGACCACAAAGCTGTACGAATCCAATTGGTTTTTATAAGTTTTTGAACAGTTGATTCATCATAACCATCTGAAAGTTGATTATGCAACGGAACCTGTACAAAGAATGTCACAAGCCAAATTAAAGTCACAACTGCAAAGCCGAACATATTCCAGCCGGCAAATTGCGCGGATGTAAAAGCCAGGATTCCGGATGTAGCTAATTCAATCGTCATTAATGGAACTACAACAATGGAAATTCGAAGTTTGTGAAAGTCGATATGATCGATAAAATTGATTTTATCAGCTCGAAGAAAAAACGGATAGTGAACAAGCTGTACACACCAAATCAACCCAAAAAGGGCAAAACTGCAAAAAATGTTGGCTATAAGCGCGAGACTCAACATAAAGTTATAGATGAAATGAGCGAATGGTTATCAGATTCTTTATTTTTGCCGCTTACAAAGAAAACGATTTATAAAGGATTTAATCAATAAAGATTTTTATGAGCTGGAACCGAACCCATACATGTGGCGAATTAACAATTAACAATCAAGGAGAGGAGGTTGTACTAAACGGCTGGATCTCTACACGCCGTGACTTAGGTGGCCTCATCTTCATCGATCTGAGGGATCGATACGGCATCACCCAAATTGTATTCGATGAGACCAATAAGGAGCTTCATGAGATGGCGGAAGATCTTCGCTCGGAGTATGTTATTGGCGTGAAGGGGAAAGTAATTGAACGGGATGAAGAAACCATCAACCCCGAGATGCCCACGGGAAAGATTGAAGTAGAGGTGACGGATCTGGTTGTCTATTCAAAAGCGGAAACCCCTCCGTTTGAAATTAAAGATGGAATACCAACCAACGAGGAAACCCGGCTGAAATACCGCTACCTGGATATCCGTCGGAAAGAGATCCAGGACAAGCTGATGTTGAGATCGGACGTAGCTCACGCGGTTCGAAATTTTTATCACGACAAGAAATTTGCAGAAGTTGAGACACCTGTCTTGATGCGGTCAACTCCGGAAGGAGCCAGGGATTACCTGGTACCAAGCCGTGTGAATCCCGGCCGGTTTTTTGCGCTCCCACAGAGTCCGCAAACCTATAAGCAGTTACTGATGGTTTCCGGGATGGACCGCTATTTCCAGATCGTGAAATGTTTTCGGGATGAGGATTTGAGAGCCGACCGCCAGCCCGAGTTTACTCAGATTGACGTTGAGATGTCGTTCGTGGATGAAGAGAATATTTTTGAAGTGCATGAAGAGCTGATGGCAAAACTCTGGAAAGAGCACCTGGATATAGAGATCGAAACGCCCTTTCAGCGTATGCCATACGAGGAAGCACTTCATAAATATGGATCTGACAAACCGGATCTCCGGTTCGGTTTGGAAATCAACGATATTTCCGATGATGTAAAAGATTCAGAATTCAAGATTTTTCAATCTACCGTTGCCAAAGGCGGACGTGTTGTTTCCATAACTGTTCCCGGTGAGGGAACAATGGGACGGGGTGCACTCGACCGGTTGACGGATCGAGTTCAGTCACAAACGGGAGCAGCCGGAATGATCTTTATGAAATGGCAGGGTGGAGAGCTCACATGCAGCGTTGGGAAATTCCTGGATGATGAAACAATGGCAAATATGGCGGAAACTTCCGGCGCTAAAGAAGGGGACTTGGTATTGATTCTTGCGGGACCATCTCCCGCCGTTTATAAACAGATGGGAACACTAAGGCTCATGGTCGCCAAAGATTTTGACCTTATTCAAACGGATCAAACCAAATTTTTATGGGTTACCGACTTCCCGTTGATGGAGTGGTCGAAAGAAGATCTGCGATACCACTCGCTTCATCACCCGTTTACAGCACCCAAGCCGGAGGATATTGACTTACTGGATGAGGAACCCGCGCAAGTAAAATCGAGAGCTTATGACTTAGTGCTGAACGGAAATGAACTTGGTGGTGGTTCTATTCGTATACACGACTCCGAACTTCAGCAGAAAGTATTTAACGTGCTGGGCATAGATGATGAAGAAGCGAACGAAAAATTCGGTTTCCTGATGGATGCTTTTAAATATGGAGCACCACCGCACGGTGGAATCGCATTTGGGCTCGATCGAATTATTATGTTGATGTCCGGAGCACAAAGTCTGCGCGATGTGATTGCGTTTCCAAAGAACCAGCGTGCACAAAGTCTGATGGATAATTCACCGGGCGAGGTTGACGAAGAGCAGCTACTTGAACTCCATATTTCTCTGAGAAATACGGTAAATAAGTAGCTTGGGTCGCTGATCCGTGAGACGAACTCAGAAGGGATTGGTCACTAGCGAGGACACTTGCACCATCAGAGCCTTCTTCAAGAGTCCGATGGTCCGAAGGGGGCGGTTTCGGTTTATAGAAAGCTTTGAAACTGGTTCAAGTTTGCCCCGCAATGGATCTCTTCGAGGTAACATGGACCTAAATCGCACAAGTTATAAACTTGCGCGAGTCAGAGTAGCAGTTAGGTATTAAAGTCATTGCCTGGGAGCCTGGCAACCACGGCAATCTCCTGTTTGAAACATGAAGATTACAGTGTTTACTCGTAACGACTTATTTGATGACCAAGAATTAATTATCAACTTAAATAGAGTATATTTTGAAAACTGCGGGAATAGACGGCTGTGCAGCCGGTTGGATTTTAATTACATTTGACGACGACAATGCTTTCTATGAAGTACTTCGAACAGACGAGGATTTAGAGGGAGCGTTTCACAAGTTCGATCGGATTCTGATAGATATGCCGATTGGCCTGGAAGATGAAGAATACACGCGAGAATGCGATGCACTTCTCCGAAAAGAGTTAGGTTCAGAATATGCATCTAGCGTGTTTAGCCCGCCCATTCGTCCGGCGCTGAACGCTCCATCGTATGTGGAAGCGAATATGCAAAGTTACGAATTCACCGAAAAAAAGCTGACCCTCCAAGCGTGGAATATCACACCAAAAATAAAGACTGTCGATCAATTTTTAACCGATCAACCGGAACTACAGGAAAAGGTTTTTGAAAGTCACCCTGAACTGATTTTTAGAAATCTGAATGGTGGGATGATTTTTCAGAAGAAGAATACCAAAAAAGGGTTACGCCATCGCCTTTCGCTCGTGAGTGATCGAGAAGAGATCGCCAAAGATTTTTTCCGGGATATCAAAGAGGAGTTTCGCAGAAACGAGGTGGAGGAAGATGATATTGTGGATTCCATGGCTTTGGCTCTTGCGGCAAAGCAATCACAAAAGAAGGGATTGAAAACACTTCCGGAAGATCCTGAGAAAGATTCACATGGCTTGGTGAAGGCAATTCACTACGTTTGATTTCCAAATAAATATCCGTCAGAACGCTCAAAGCGGTCAGACGGGTAGACACTGTTGAAGCTGTATCAGTCAACGGATGAGTATTATAAGCTTGCAAGATAGGTAAGCATTTTCACTCATCCGATGACTCTGCATATTCTTAACTCTTGTTCAAAATCTTCTTGTACTTCACACCTGCTTTGTGAACACGGTTCAAACCGTTAAAGGCCGCAATTTTATACGCCTCGGTGTATGTAGGGTAGTTCAGAACGCGCTCGATGAAATATTTAATATTGTCGTTGTGAGCCATGATACTCTGCCCAAGATGGATCATATCTGTAGCTTGTTCGCCGAATATGTGAACCCCGAGCAGTTTTAAATTATCAGTTCTGAAAACTAACTTTAGAATCCCATCTGTTTCGTGGTTCAGATCGGCACGGGTGAGATTGGAGTAATAAGCTCGGCCAACTGTCACATCAATATTTAGCTCTTCTGCTTGTTCTTCTGTTAAACCGATACCGGAAATTTCGGGTATGGAGTAAATTCCATATGGCATACTTGTATCACTCATTTCAGCTATGGCTTTGCTTCCAAACATTTCGCAGGATGCGAGTCGTCCCTGCAGGAATGAAGCGGATGCAAGAGCAGGATACCCAATTACATCACCTGCAGCGTAAATATTTGGGACATTTGTACGATACTTTCCGTCCACTTTCATGTATCCGGCCTTATCCCGCTCAATGCCAAGTTCTTCAAGTCCAAGGTTATCGGTATTAGGAATCTTACCACCGATGTAAAGAACGTGGTCGGTTTCCACAACTTGCAATCGATTATTCTCTTTGGTTTTGAACAACACCTCTTCGCAGGTTCTGAGGTCGTTACTCGATATATTCTCTATCGAGATATTGTTAAAGATCTGTATGTTCTTTTTCTGAATGGACTTGAACATTGCGTTTTTAATTTCGTGGTCCAGGAATGGTAATATTTCACTGAGATCACTTAAAACCGTGACGCGTGTTCCAAGAGCAGCAAAAATGGTTGCGTATTCAAATGCTATAATTCCACTTCCAACAATTACTAACCGGCGCGGAATGTGTGTAATATCTAGAATGGATGCATAATCCAAGACTTTTGTTTTGTCGATATTCACATTTTGAGGGGCCGATGGACGACTACCCGTCGAAACTAAAATGTTTTTACCGGTATAAGTCTTAGTATCCTCACCTTGTTTAAAAACCTCTACAGTATTTGCATCAATAATTTTTCCCCATCCATTGGCTGTATCCACCTCATTTTTAACGATATCATCCTTTACTTTCTTGTTTTTACTCTCAAGAATGGGACGTTTGTAATCCATAATATCTTCCATCCTAAAACGCTCGAATGGTTTTCTGCCTCGTTCGTCACCGAATTGAGAGTGAAAAGACTGTATTAGCTTGGCGGCTGCCCGTAGTGCTTTACTTGGAACGGTTCCCTTGTTAATCCAGGAGCCCCCGAGATTCTCTTCGCTTGCTTCTACGATCAACACTTTTTTATCAAATTTTGTGCTTTGCATTGCACAGGAGAAACCTGCCGGGCCACTGCCAATAATGATTACATCGTAATCGTACTTCATAAAATAGTTGATTAAAATTTCGAAAAACTAAAGATAGAAGAATTAACCGAGCAATTCCTCCGAAGTTTAATGAATATCTGGTGCAGCTAAAAAAATTGGAACGTTTTTGATTGATATTTTTATTATTGCTAATGTAATGGATAACAGATAACACATTTAACATCAATGTGTTAGAGAATTAAATCTTAATTAAAAAAACTAAAGATAATATAATGGCTTACGAACTTCCTGAATTACCATATGAACATGATGCACTTGAACCAAGCATTGACAAAAGAACGATGGAGATTCATCATGGAAAGCATCATCAGGGATATACAAACAAAGTGAATGCTGCTCTCGAAGGGCATCCATTTGCCGACCTCCCAATTGAAGAAGTATTGACGAGAATTGAAGAGGTTCCTGAAAACATTCGCCAAGCAGTAATAAACAACGGCGGTGGATACGCAAACCATAAACTCTTCTGGACAGTATTATCACCAGACGGTGGCGGAGAACCTTCCGGAGAACTTGCTGAAGCAATAAGTGATAAATACGGCAGCTTCGATAAGTTTAAGGAGAAGTTTTCATCTACAGCTGCAGGTCAGTTTGGATCCGGATGGGGATGGTTATGTGTTGATGATTCCGGAGAACTGAAAGTGATTTCAACTGCAAATCAAGATAGTCCCTATATGCACGGGTTAACACCAATATTAGGTGTTGATGTTTGGGAGCATGCTTACTACTTGCATTACCAAAACCGACGTCCTGACTACTTAGCCGCAATTTGGGACGTTATAGACTGGGATCAGGTTGAAGAGAATTATCAAAATGCTAAGTAACAAGTTTAGTTAACTTAGCGTAATGATTGTTTAAAGGCGTTTCGCATTTTTGGGAAACGCCTTTTTTTATTCCACGTTGATGATGTACCAGTCTTCACCCTGACCAAGATTTCGGCTGATTGCATACCGCATATTGGCTTCTCGGCGGCTTTGGTCCGCGTAACGCTCTCTTTGCCTGCTGGGTGCAGACGAATTTTCAATTCTGAAATTAAAATCGGGCGGTTCTATTGCAAATCCCAGCCAGATGTTATCACCGGACAAGTTAAAAAGAGGGCTTTCTCCGAGAGGAATTTTCATCTCCAGGGAAAGATGTCGCTGATCGCGATTGGCAGCGACTTCAATGCCATTCACTTCTATTTGCGATTTATCTACAAATCCATATTCTGGATGGTTGGAGCTGCCGGGTCTCTCAACAATCAATACAGATGAGTACATCTCTTCGCTGAGATCAGTCAAAAGTTCGGTATTTTCAGGTTCACGAGACCATTCCATATCGGTAGTAAATTCCTCAAAAGCATTAGGATACTCTCTCAGGAGATTGTATGAACCTGGAGGAAATGCAATACCGGTCCTTTTTCGGTTATTCTCTGAGTTTGACAAATAAACAATTAAACCAGACTTCGTGATAGCACTGTGTTTCATAAGATCTTTAACATCAACAAATAGATATAAATTATTATCGTATATAGCCGCATAGTAATCTACATCGGTTTTTGAATCGAGCAGCGTTTCGGATTGATTCCAATTTGTGATGTTTCCATCAATCTCCAAAGGTTGACTCTCCTTATAAATGGAAAGTTGTTCCGGGCCTGAACAGTTTACAAGCAGAATACCAAGAATGAATAAAAGGATAGTACGAATGAAACTCATAATTACTTAATAGTTGAATGTGTCTGAGGATACTCTTTAGGATACTGAGCGAGACACTAAAAAAGAAATCATTTTCTTTATCAATTTTAGTGAATATACCGATAGGAAAAGTAAAAGACAGGTGGGTAAGAAATGTGATGATTAATCGTTATATTTGACAAATAAATTTCAACAAAACAAAGTACACTATGCAATTTGGATTTGGCGTAGGCCCTGATACTTCCTGGATGAGGAAAGAGCTGACAGACATTGGAGTGGAGGAATTAAAAACTCCCGAAGATGTTGACCGAGCGATGAAAGAATATAACAATGGAACCATGCTGATGGCGATCAATTCCGTATGTGGATGCGCCGCCGGCAATGCCCGACCGGGACTTGGAATTGCCCTGGAGAATGTAGAAGAAAAACCGGATCATCTTGTAACTGTATTTGCAGGACAAGATAAAGAGGCAACTGCGCGGGCGCGTGAATATTTTAGCGAGTACCCACCTTCTTCACCTGCATTCGCATTTTTTGTAGATGGTGAAATTAAGGCGATGATCCCCCGGCACAGAATTGAAGGGCGAACGAAACAAGAAGTCGCCCAGGATTTAGAGATGGTATTCGAAGCTTTTATAAAAGAAAAGCAGCAGAAAGACTGAGAAACCGCTCAAAAAAATTAGAAAAGCCCGTCATTTTATGGCGGGCTTTTTTTGTAGGTAGAGGTCACTGCAAGTAAGGAGATTATAAGGGTTGAACAACCGCTTTCGAATCTTTAATCGCCCAAGTTACAAACTTGAGCGAGTTGAGCAACAGAAAACCGTTATTAAGAGTTTGGAGAGTTAAACACTTAAAGGCTGATCACTGATCACTATACTGGTGCAAGTTTGCAACTTGTACCAATTTCCATTTTTCTATCACCCACATTGTAAACATGCGCGATTCTGGAGCATCAAATACGGGTTGTTAAAATATTCCCGGATAACCACAATTGGATCTGCCTGTACTGGATATTGAAATATCCCTGGTTTCTTTGGAGCAGGTAATTATCAAATGGGAAATACTCGTTTCTCATCTGTGGCCTTTCAAAAGTGTAATTATAACGTGGGTCAGTCCTGTCGTAAGAGTAAGACCAAACCATTGTATTGAGATACCGGTCTACGTACCAGGGCGGGCCAAACAGTATGTAGACCATACCAAGGTCTGTCTTCCAACCCTCCTTGAAATTGGTAAACTGTTTATTGGCTTGTTCCACACGTTCATAGTAAAGGCTAATGACAGATTTTGCTTTATTCATGTTCCCTATATTGGAAAGCCAAAAACGATCGATGGCTTCTTTCAGAGAATCCGGGTTTTCGATCTCCATCATCTCTTCATGATCTTTTCTGTCCATCAGGTAAATGAGTGGAGCGGCCAGTTCCTTGGGATTTTGAAGAGTTGGGTAATTTTCACTTTTTATTGAAAAGTCCCTGGCCTTATAGATCTCTTCACCACTTTCTTTGGTGGTTTCCACTTCAAACCGGTATGTGCCTCTTCCAAGCTGTTCGTATTTAAATTCAATGAGAACACTTCCGGGTTGATCTAATCTACGTGTGGTAAAATCAATCTCTTCCGGATCTCTCATATCGATTCCCTCATAAGGCAGGGTAGAAGGGCTATAGTTGTTAAAATTCATGGGCCGGGCAGCGGTCGTATCAGCTTCATATTTAAGTAGCCGGGATTGGATAGTAAGAGGATCCTCCATGTTATTATTTGTCACCTGGAACATAAACTGGAGGCTGTCTAAACCTGAAGATGCCGTGTATGTAGTAATTGGGAAAAATTGAGGATTTTCAACTTCTTCAGGGGAGTGTTTACCCATCAGGCGGATTGTTGTAAGGTTAATTTCCGGGTTTTGAGGGTCAGGTATATCTGCTTCACTGGTACGGCTTGAGGCCTTTCCTGAAGATTGATCGAGAACGGTTATCGTAACTTCGAATTGACCTGGAACAACTTCAATGCGCTGCCGATTACTAAATACATCCTGGCTTTGGTAGCTTCCATCATATTCAGATTCAACAACAAAATCATTGCGTAATGTTTTATTAAAATCTCCATTTTGTTGAAGAATTCGAATCTCAATAGATACATTTGCCGTCCGGATTCCCTCATCATTGGTAGAATAGATCAAACTTCCGAGAACAATATCGGTTGTTATATCAATTAGTGGTTCGTCATCTTCACTCAAAATTCCAATGGATGACATACGGATTTCGGGGTATCCATCCTGGAAACGAAACGTAGATCCTCTCTCCACATCAGGATTTGAAGACCGTACACAACCCGTCATGTACATTGCAAAGATCAAAAAAAACAGTAGGCTGTACTTCTTTATAGTTAAATTCATAAATATGCGTTTACCTGGGGTAATGTCCTTGATAATAGCAAAGACGAACTTTGCATTATTATAACAGTAAATCTGCGTGATAATTGCTTACCTTTAGCAGTATTAATATTATCTATTCAAAATTTTTCTCAATAACAAACACATATTTATGTTAGGAAGTGCCCGAAGAACAAAAATAGTTTGCACATTAGGTCCAAGCAGCAACACATTCGAAGGAATTGAAAAGCTTTTTCATGCTGGGATGAATGTGGTGCGGATTAACTTTTCTCACGGCTCACACGAAGATCATAAGCGTACAATTGGATATGTACGTGAGGTAGCACAAAAACACCAATATTCTATTCCGGTTTTGATGGACCTGCAGGGACCGAAAATTCGGGTTGGTTCAATGAAAGACGGTGGGCAGTTTGTGGAAAGAGGATCAAAGGTAAAGCTAACCACTGAAAATGTTGAAGGAACAAATGAAGTGATACCCATCGACTATCCGAATCTTGCAGAAGACGCAATTGTAGGAAACCAGATCTTGGTAGATGACGGGCTTCTAGAGCTTAAAATTGTTGAAAAGAATGGATCTGAACTTACTGCAGATGTAGTTGTTGGAGGCGTTTTAAAATCACGAAAGGGAGTGAATCTTCCGGATGTTGATATTTCGATGGCTTCACTCACTGAAAAAGATATTGAAGATCTTGAATTTGGACTTGATGTAGGGGTTGATTTTGTTGCAATGTCGTTCGTGCGGTCCGCACGCGATGTTCAGGATGTAATTTCGAGAGTTCGTGCAAAGGGAAGCAACGCTGCTATTATCGCAAAAATCGAAAAACCGGAGGCAGTTGAAGTGATCGATGAGATTATCGAAGAAGCCGACGGTATTATGGTTGCACGTGGTGACCTTGGAATTGAAATTCCAAGTGAGCAAGTTCCATTGGTTCAGAAGAAAATAATTGAACGTTGCCGAATAGCGGGGAAACCGGTGATTACAGCTACACAGATGCTCGACTCTATGATCAACAATCCGAGAGCAACTCGAGCAGAAAGTTCAGATGTAGCCAATGCTGTGGTTGATGGTACGGATGCTGTAATGCTTTCAGGGGAAACAGCAGCCGGTAAATACCCGGTTGAGTCTGTTCAAACTATGGAGAAAATTATCAAATCGGTTGAGCAAAATGCTACTTCAATTTACTACAGCCTGAAATACCGTAAACCCGATTGGAAGGAAAAACAGGTGATTGAATCGTTAGCGTATTCATGCGTAACCATTGCTGATAACGTTGATGCCAAGGCAATCAGTACCATCACGCACTCCGGGAATACAGCAAGGCGAATTGCAAAATTCAGGCCTAAAGTACCCGTTGTGGCATTTACTGAAAGCCAGATTGTGCGCAGGCAGTTAAATCTTGTTTGGGGAGTGAGTTCAGTTCGCCTCGATGAAATTTTTGACACTGATATGAGTGTAAAAATGATGGAAGATTATCTGCTCGAAAACGGATTGGTGATGGATGGAGACCGGGTTATTATAGCCACCGGAATGCCACTTGCCAAGCGCGGGCGTACAAATATGATCAAGGTCAGTACCATTTCAGATCAATAAATACGTTGGAGGAAGCTCCGGCGTTATCATACCGTGAGAAAAATTGTTCAAATAACTGTTTTGGTTTTTCTTCTTGCCGGCTGCGGCAGCCTGAAACAGGGTTGGAATAATTTTACAGCCTACTATAATACATTCTATAATGCCAAAAAGTTTTATAACAGCGGGTTAGAGAAAAATCGAAATCAACAGCCGCAGATTAACCCTTTAGTTCCGATCCGTGTACATCCCTCGCCTACGGATGCAGGTCTCGAAGATTTTGATAAAGCTATTGAAAAGGGAAGTGCTATTCTCCGCGATCATGACAATTCAAAATTTGTGGTACCGGCACTCTTTGTTATAGGTAAGTCCTACTATCACCGCTCCGATTTTTTTGCGGCGCTCGAAAAATTCCAGGAATTGGATACAATTGCCGAAGGAGAGCAAAGGCAGGAAGCTGTCGTTTGGCTCGGCTTAACTTACCTGGAGATGTCTAATTATGATCAGGGAATTGAGGTCTTGGAGTTTGAGTTGAGTGGGGAGGAAAACTGGCTTCCAAAATGGAGGGCGGAGGCTCAGCTGGCTTTAGGTGAACTTCATACCGAACTGGAAAACTGGGAGACGGCTGCCAATTATTTAGAAATGTCACTATCCGGCATAGAGCAAGAGGAAAAACGAGCCAAAACCCGGTTTTTACTGGGTCAGGTGTTTGAAAATATGGATGAGTTAAGCCGGGCGCTTTTCTCGTATTCGCAAATCAATGATTTACGGACAGACTTTGACCTTGAATTTAATGCTATACGAAAGCAGGCTGAAGTATCACGTGAAATCGGGAATTATGATTATGCAGTATCTATCTATCAGAGAATGCGGCGAGACGATAAATTCCTGGAGTACCGAAGTGACCTTCAGTATGAAATTGCTCGAACATTGCAATTAAAAGGCGATCAGGCGGCAGCTGTTCAAAATTACAACAGTGTACTTCGAAATCGTATCCAGCCGCCTACAGATTTTACACTTGCAAAAACTTATTACGGACTTGGTGAAATCTATCGAGATGAATATGAGGATTTGGGGATGGCAGCTGCTTATTTTGATTCTGCTGCATCGCAGAGAGTGGATGAGTCACTTTTAGATGATGATTTTAACGCCCGGGAACTGGCCCGTTCGTATGGCGAATATGTGTCTATAAAAGAGAACATTTCAAGGAGAGACAGCTTGCTGAACCTTGCGGAATTGGATGAGGAAGAGTTGGAGGCATTTCTGGATGAGTTACGTCAGCAGGAGCTGGAAAAGATGGAGGAAGAGCTCGAGGAAATCCAGGATCAGAGGGATCAAATGCTAGTGGCTGATCAATCTCAAGAGCCGGCTCAGGCAGCAACTACTACTGAATATGGGTTTCTGAATATTGAAAGTGCCACACGTCTTGCCGATGCAAGTTTACAGTTCCAGGCAATATGGGGCGATCGCCCCTTAGCAGATAACTGGCGACGAAGATCGGTAGTAAGTGGCAGCAGGTTCGACCAAGTTCGTGCAGCTGAAGATGATTCAAGCGAAGATAACTCTGTAGATCTCAGAGCTACGGGGATCCAACCCACAATTGACACCAGTGAAATTCCATTTTCACAGGAGGCAAAAAATGAGATGTACGCAGAAATTGAATCCTACAACTACCGGCTCGGAAATTTATTCTTTCTCTCACTGGATATGCCCGACAGTGCCGGGGTCTACTACCAAAAAGTGGCCAATTCAGGATATGATGAGGATCTGGCGATACGATCTCTCTACTCCATTGCTGAAGTTAAATTACTTCTAAATCAACAGGAAGAAGCGGGAAATTTATTTGAGCAATTGAAAGCACAAGCCCCTAATTCCAACTATACCGAACGGTTGGCGGAACGATTGGGGATACCATCGTCTGAAAATATTGAAGATGAAAACAGATCTGATTCAGGAATGAACGTGGCTGTCAGCGATTCTACAGTTGATTCCGCTCAAGCCCTGGCTTCAGAGATCGTGGTTGACAGCAGTGAAGCTGAATTGGTTCGCCCCTTTTTATTATTGGACGAAGCCAAAACATATATGCAAAAGGGGAGAAATCAACCCGGATTTGACGAAGATTTCAGCCAATGGTTCGAGGAGCAACAGGAGATAGAATCAAAAAGAAACCAGTTTGAGGAGCTTAAAGACTCAGCACGGGTTATGCTGGCAGATACCACTCTAGATGATACCCGCCAACAATATTGGCAGCAGATTGCCGATTCGACATTCAAGGAACCAGAAATTACGGAAAATTACCCCTTTGAAGGTGCTTATTGGGATAGCACCCGGTCCATTTTACAGGAGATTGAAACTGAGTATTCTGCTAGTACAGTCATGCCACAGGTACAAATTCTTCGGGAAACACTTTCCAAACCATCGGTAGGTTCGCTTGGCGTCAGGGATTCAACGATGGTTCAGGATCAACAGGAAACCGAGGAAGAGATGGGGAATTATCCGAGCTGTGAAGCGGCCGGAATCACCCTCAACCTGGGTGGAGATATGGAATCGTTTATGAATTCACTGAGCTACCCGGAGTGGACGCAGGATGTATCTATTCGTGGTGAACTGGAGTACTTGTTTGTGGTTGAGCCGGATGGAACCATTCAATCCTACGAACAACTCAGCCGGATGGATCGCTCAGGAATACCCCAGGCGCTTGAAAGCGGAATTGAAACCAATGTGAGGTTCGATGCTCACTCCTCAGAAGAGCCGGTTGAATGCACGATGATTTTTCCCTTTAATCTTTAATTTTGTGGATGTGATACACATGCTCTATATCATTTTCCTTAAGATATTGAGCAATTTCCCGGTTTATTTTTTTAACTACTCCGGGCCCTTCATACACCAATGCAGTGTAAATTTGCAGAAGGTCAGCACCCGCTTTTAATTTTTCAATTGCATCCTTTCCGCTGCTAATTCCGCCAACACCCATGATCACTTTTTCTCCTTTCGTGATTTTATGAATTTTGCGGATTATGTCCGTGCTTCGTTTTGCAATTGCTTTACCGCTGAGTCCGCCTCTGCCAATTTTCTCAACTTTCGAAGTAGAAGTCTTTAAATTATATCTTTCGGATGAGGTGTTTGTAGCCACATAACCATCAACAGCGTGGTCTTCACAAATTGCAATCAATTCGTCAAGCTGATTGTCATCCAGATCAACTGAAAATTTTACAAGTACCGGCGGCAAACTTGAGTCTTTACCAATTTCAAGATGTTCGAGAAGAGCGTTCAGGGTTTCAGGTTCTTCAAATGTTTTTCCTTCCGTGGTATTCGGACAAGAAATATTTAATGTTATGTAATCGGCAATTTCTTTGAGAATGATGAAGCTATATCCATAATCCCTGATTGCATCTTCCCCTGTAATTGTGGGATCGTGCGTTTTGGCAATATTAATACCAACCGGAATCGACAGATCGAGATTCTTTAGCCTGCGTGAAATGGTTTGAACTCCGTCGTTATTCAAACCAAGCCGGTTGATAAGTGAACGATCAGCCGGCAGCCGAAAACTGCGTGGTTTTGGGTTGCCGGTGGATGGGTTGGCGGTAATACTCCCAATCTCCAGGTAACCAAAGCCCATGCGAGATAGCACTGGGGCCATAGTGGCGTTTTTATCGAAACCTGCGGCAAGCCCAATTGGGTTCGGGAATTTTAATCCAAAGATATTTTGTTCAAGGCTTGGGTTAGAATAAGAGTAGATAGAGCCAACCGCTTTGCTCATCCACGCCCGTTTGCTAATGGATGATGCCATTTTTACCGTTGCATCATGCGTTGAATCAGCTGATAATCTGAATAACAGAGGCCGAGCTAAATATTTATACATAATTTTTGGTCAGAACACATTTCCTGTAATGTAGTGAGTGAACGGTTAAGATCGAAACTTGTTCATAGGTTATAATATTTCTACTATCATTGAGCACATGAAATCATCGCTAAAAAATAAGTCTATAGATGAGCTGTACGGAATACTGGGTCAATATCCACTCATTTTACTCGAATCGCAATTGGCCGGGCACCCCTCTTCAGGGAGTTCCTATATAGCGGCAAAACCCAAACGCTCAATTACAGCTTACGGTTCAACGATAGAAATCTTCGAAAATGGAGATAAAAAAATGTTCGAAATGAATCCCTGGGATGCACTTCAGGAGTTCAGAAAAGATAAAAAAAGCTGGCTTTTTGGCTATTTTGGATATGATTTGAAGAATTTCGTTGAGGATTTGGAATCAAAAAATTTACCTCTGAGCAACACCCCGGACATGTATTTTATGGAGCCGGAAATTTTGCTGAAAATTGAAGATAGCAATGTAGAATTATTAGGCTATGATTTTGATTGGAAGCCGACGTTGAAATCGGAACTGCCCGGTTCCGTTGAGATGGAATTTCAACCTTTGATTGGAAAGGACGAGTATCTTGAAACGGTGAAAACCATCCAGCAAAAAATTCATCAGGGAGATTTTTATGAGATGAACTATACCATTCCCTTGTGTGGAGGTTACCTGGGCAATCCATATTGGTTGTATTCACGAATGCGTGAGATTAATCCAGTCCCATTTGGAGCATTTATATCTCATGAAAAATTTTCCGTCTGTTGTGCATCTCCCGAACGTTTTTTGAAAAAGGATGGAAATTCAATTCGTTCTGAACCCATAAAGGGTACTGCCGCGCGGTCGTTAGATTCGGAGCTGGACAAGATTAACCGCGATGAGTTGATGAATGAAAAAAATCGTGCAGAGAATTTGATGATTGTGGATTTGGTTCGGCATGATCTGTCAAAAGTATCAAAATTGGGATCTGTACAAGTTTCAAAACTTTACGACGTTCAGACATTCGGTACCGTACATCAACTTATTTCAGTTGTGGAATCGACGGCTAAAGAGCATATAGATCCGGTGGAGATCATCAAAAACTGTTTTCCCATGGGATCTATGACCGGCGCTCCAAAAATTGAAGTGATGAAGACGGCGGATCAATTAGAAATGTACAAACGCGGAATTTATTCAGGCGCAATCGGGTATATCACCCCGGAGGATGATTTTGATTTTAACGTCGTTATTCGAACAGCAATCCTGCAGGACGATTCACTTTTTTACCCGGTTGGCGGAGCCATTACGAGTGATTCTGACCCGGAATCTGAGTGGGAGGAGTGTATGATTAAATCCAGAAACGTGACTGAAATTTTTGAAAGAGAATTGAATCTTTAGAAATGAAGCTCACGGTTTTTAAGTTATGAAATTGCAATTGGTATTGAATTAAAAAATTGAAATGACAAAAAAAGCAACAACATTTGGTCAGTTAAAGGAAAGTGGATGGGAATCTGTATCTATTAAAGAGGAGATGCGGAGAAATCTCATCCAAAAGATGAAAAACAGAGAAGAACTTTTTCCCGGTATTTTGGGATATGAAAAAACGGTGAGTCCACAAATTCAAAATGCAATCCTTGCCAGGCATGACCTGATTCTTTTGGGACTCCGTGGTCAAGCCAAAACAAGAATATTACGGATGTTGGTTCAGTTTCTGGATGAATATATACCGGTTGTAAAAGGATCGGAGGTGAATGACGATCCATACAATCCTGTGTCGAAATATGCCAAAGATTTGCTGGATGATAAGGGAGATGACACACCTATTGAATGGCTTCACAGGGAACGGCGATACGGTGAAAAACTGGCTACTCCGGATACAACCGTTGCGGACCTGATTGGTGATCTCGATCCGATAAAAGCGGCATCAAAAAAGATTGCGCTGGCCAATGAAGAGGTTATAAATTTTGGCCTGATACCTAGAACGAATCGCGGAATTTTTGTGATCAATGAGCTTCCCGATCTCCAGCCAAGAATCCAGGTAGCGTTGCTTAATATTATGCAGGAGCGTGATATCCAGATTCGCGGGTTCAATATTCGAATTCCTTTGGATGTCTCTATGGCTTTTTCTGCCAACCCTGAGGATTACACCAATCGCGGGAACATCATTACACCGCTGAAAGATCGGATTGACTCTCAGATCATCACCCATTATCCACGCGAAATGGATGTGGCTATTCAAATTACCAGGCAGGAATCATGGGCGGAGAGAAATGGCGAAGTAAAGGTCATCATCCCCGACAGCTACAGAACCATTCTCGAAAATGTGGCTTTTGAAGCACGGGAAAGTGAATACATTGACCAAAAAAGTGGTGTTTCCACACGTATGACCATCACGGCTATGGAGCAGGTTATTTCCGCTGCGGAGCGGCGTGCAGTTTCGAATGGAGAATCGGAAGTAACACTTCGAATTACAGATCTCTACGCGATGATCCCCGCACTAACCGGTAAACTCGAATTGGTTTATGAAGGTGAACAGGAAGGAGCTGCCAATGTAGCAAAGCATATCATCGGAAAGGCGATCAATAAAACATTTAAAGGGTACTTTCCTGATCCCCAGAAAAGGTCAGATACAGAAGAACAGGGTGAATACCAGGAGATCCTGGATTGGTTTGCGAAAGGAAATTCGCTCGATATCCCTGACCTGCTCAGTTCCGAAGAGTATAAAGCTCGATTAGATAATGTGACCGGACTCCATCAAATCGTGAAAAAATTTACCAAAAATTCTTCCGATGACGAATATGCATTGATGGACTTGGTGATCGAAGCACTTCACCAAAACTCGAAACTGGGTAAAGAAGATGCTGACATCACCAGAACCTATTCAGATATGCTGGGAAGTATGCTCGGCGGTATGACCGGCTTCGACGACGAAGATTTTGATGAGAGGTAGAATAACTCTCCTCTTGCCTGTCTCGAACCGTCGGGGAGAGGAGGAGACATCCGTATAGAAATTATCTTAGAGGTGTGTTTTCGTAGTTCACTTGTTCCGAAGCTCAGCTTCGGAATGCCTATAGGAAGCTCCGCTTCCATTTGAAGTAGAACTTCGGTGTATAGGTTCCAAAGGAGACCTTTGGAACCGGTAATAAATGAAGCTCCAAAGGAGCGCCCATCGGCAGCATAGTGCACAGCGCTATGAACATGGAATTCAAAAAGTGGCAGCCCCGAAGTGGGCTGATTCCAATCTGACTCTCCGGTACAATTATGCCCAAAGATATCGTTCGTCATAATCCACACCATATTTTTTTAGAAATAGGATTAATTCTTCTTTAAAACTTCTTTGTTGATGGTGAATTTTCTGGTTTCGAATGTAATCGATTAATTTATCAACATTTGTAGGAGATACAGAGAAAATCCCATAGCCATCCTGCCAGTAAAAGTCAGCATACTTGCTTCCCATCGTTTTAATCCATTTGGAGGAACCCTGTTTGATCTCCTGTATCAGGTTCATTTGGGCAACTTTTCTGGACAGAAGACACAAAATGTGGACATGATTCTTATGCCCTCCGATTTGAACGGGATTGCACCCAAAATCTCCGCAAATTCCACCCAAATAATTGTACAAGTCATTTTCGATGTGGTTGTCGATCATATTTTTTCTGTGCTTGGTGCTGAATATAATATGAGTGTATACTTTGGATAATGATTGTGGCATGGTTTGATGGATTACGGACTTCGCCCTTTCAGGGCTTTTGTAAATTATTTCATGTAAAGGCATAGCGCTTCGCACTATGCTGATGACAACGGTCCCTTTGGGACCAGTCACTATCTGTATGAACCGAATTCTGCAAAGTCCTTACATCTTTTTCTTAGTTATCAATTTCTTCACTTATTCTGAATCTCCGATTCCAGTGGAAGCAGAACTTCGAGGTGTAGGTTCCAAAGGAGACCTTTGGAACCGGTAATAAATGAAGCTCCAAAGGAGCGCCCATCGTCAGCATAGTGCATAGCGCTATGAACATGGAATTCAAAAAGTGGCAGCCCCGAAGTGGGCTGAATCCAATCTGACTCTCTCTCCGGGATAAACCCCGAAACAGATTAAAGCGTGACCATTATTGTTGAACAAATATCAAGAGGAGGAGCATATCAAAACTTCAACGTAAAAACCGTCTGTTTGCCGGGCTCGGATTTTACCTGGAGTGCGCCGCCGTGAATCCGCATAATTTGGCGGGAAAGACTCAATCCGATTCCCGTTCCTTTATCCGGATCATTACCGGCGGTTGAGTAGAACGGAATAAAGATTTTTTCCTGGTCCTCTTTTTTTATTCCCGGACCGTTGTCGATGATATCGATGTAAATTCGTCCATCCATGCTGATCCCGGCTTTATAGGTTAAAGCCGGTTCCTCGACGTTTCGAAGAGCTCTCAACGCATTTTTTGTGAGATTGATCAACACCTGTTCAATCAGTTGGGGATCAGCCCGGAGTTCAAGAGTATCAGACTGAAGTTCAGTATGTAAAGCAACTCCCTCTTTCTCGCATTCCGCTTTCATCAGATGTTCAATTCGGTGCAGAAGTTCTTTAACAGAGAAATATTCATAATCAGGTGTGGGAATCTGGGTAAAGTCGCGATAAGAGTTGACAAATCGCATCAGCCCGTGACTTCTCTTATTGATGGTATTCAGCGCTTCATTTACATCCTCGGCTGTTTCGCGATCCAATAAAATATGATTATTCTCCTCTTTAGCACGCTGTTGAATAAGCATGTGAATAGTTCCGGAAAGAGATGCAATGGGAGTGATGGAATTCATGATTTCATGTGCGAGAACCTGTGTGATATTTTGCCACGATTCCATCTCTTTCTCTTCCAGTTCGGTCTGGATGTTTTGAAAGGAAACCAATTTGAATGCCTCGCCCCTCATTCGAAATTCAGTTGCTTCGATGGCCAAATCCAGGTTTTCATTTTCTATTGAGATTCGTTCCAGGGTTCGGTCTCCTCCCTCAAGGTTTATAATTTTATCGGTGAGGGAAACAGATATTTTTCTGAAGGATTGAATGGTTCGCATATTGGAAACCCCAAAAAGCCGCTTGGCTGCCCGGTTGATCAGGATAACTTCCCCATTGGAATTGATACAGATCAAACCAATTCCGATATGTTCAACAACTGTTTCCAGGTAACGCAGGCTCTCTTCTTTCTTGCTGCGTTCTTCTTTAAATTTTTCAATCACATTGGAGAATACCTCATTCAACTCATTAAAATTACTCCCTAAGCCGTGATTTTGAAATGTACCTGTGAAATCAGAATAGCGAATGGATTCCAGGAAACGGGTTAAAAGTACATTGGTTCGCTCAAGAAATTGGATCAAAAAAACGATCTGCATGATGGTTAAAATTACCATAAACCCCATGCTGATGTAGTACTCCGTCTCAAGAATCAGGTAGAGTAGCAAGAACAACGTTACAGTGAGTAACACCACCCGAATTGCAATTCCTAAACGAAAGCGTTTGATCATATTTTTGATTTAAGGGTTCTTACTTTTTAAGAGTTTATTTGATGCTTCAGTATGTCTAAATCATTCAAATTACATGTTAGTTGTGTGTAGTTAGTTGTTAGTTGTAAAATCAATTCAATCACTAACAACCGACCACATACAACCAACCAAATCACAACTCATACTTCTCCATTCTTCTATAAAGAGATGTTCTCGTAAGCCCGAGATCCTCGGCAGCGCGGGAGATATTTCCCCGGTGTTTTTCTAGTGCTTTTTGGATGACCGCTTTTTCGATCTCTTCCAGGTTCAGGTCGTCCACGGGAATTTCGTGCGATGCCCCGGTACCGGATGTCAACAGAAAGTCTCCAGGGGACAAAATATCCTCATCTGATAAAATCACTGCCCGTTCAACAGCATGCTCCAACTCCCGAATATTTCCGGGCCAATGGTAGGATTTGAGATGAACCAATGCTTTGTCAGATAGTTTCAGATTCTCTTTTTTGTATTTCTTTTTGTACTGCTTGAGAAAGTGATCGGCCAGCAGATCGATATCCTCATTTCGATCCCGAAGCGGCGGGAGGTGAATCTCAATCGTATTAATTCTGTATAGCAGATCCTGCCTGAAAGCATTTTCTGAAACCATCTCTTTGAGTGGCTCATTTGTGGCGCAAATCAACCGAATGTCAACCTCTATCGGTTTATTGGATCCGATTCGAACAATTTTATGAGTTTGCAGAGCGGATAACAACTTGGGTTGAAGATGAATAGGCAGATTCCCGATCTCATCCAAAAAAAGCGTGCCGCCATTGGCAATCTCAAATCGTCCCACCCGTGATTCTCGTGCATCTGTAAAGGCTCCTTTCTGGTGACCAAACAGCTCACTTTCGAAAAGATTTTCATGCAAGGCTCCCATGTCCACCGTTACAAAAGTGTCTTCACTTCGGTTGGACCGTCGATGCAGTGCCCTGGCAACCAGTTCTTTTCCAGTACCGTTTTCCCCGGTTATGAGTACATTGGCATCCGTTTTTGCTACTTTTTCGATAGTGTGAAACACCTTCTGCATAGCCGGACTGGTACCAATGATATTTTGGTAGGGCTGTTCAAGGTCAGACCGCAGAGTATCATACTTGGTTTTTAGCTCCCGCACTTCTTTTTTTGATGTGCTCAAATTCACAGCGGAATGTACGGTAGCGAGAAGTTTCTCATTTTGCCAGGGTTTTAAGACAAAATCAGATGCTCCTTTTTTTACAGCTTTAACAGCTTTTTCAATATCACCATAAGCGGTAATTAAGACGACTGCTATCGAGGGGTCGATTTCAAGAATTTTATCAAGCCAGAAAAAGCCCTCTTCGCCACTGCTAACATCATCGGTAAAATTCATATCGAGCAGAACAACATCGTAATCATGCTCCTCTAAGTGGTTGGGAATACGTTTGGGATTGTATTCAATCTTAACATTCTCAACATGTTGTTTTAAGAAAAGTTGTGCTGCATGCAGAACATCCTTGTCGTCATCAATTACGAGAACACGTCCCATTTTTTGTTCTTTGTTCATACCGGCTTGTATAACATTTTAAATTGTTTCCCGTACATTCACACCAATTTGCTCAAAAATCATACCATTGAAGTAAAGTACTTTATATTAACTATAATCCAAGGTTTTAGTCGAAAAACTGTACGGAATCGAACACACCCTGTTGCAATTCGTACAGTTGAAATACTAATAACAGTTGCTCAAAGCGTGTGAACATCGATTATAAAGTTTGGCATGCTTGTTGAACTAATAATATTCAAAACATAAGAATTGCTTTAAATATGGGAATGGATCGGAAAATTGAGAAGAAAACCTGGACAACCAAGCGTATTTTGATGGTTGTTGGAGGGATCCTCATCGCTGCATTGATTGTGTATGTAATCGGGTTTATGGATGTACGATCGACGCTAAATGTAGACAGGGAACGAGTTACAGTTTCAACCGTTCAGGAGGATGTTTTCCAGGAATTTATACAAGTTACGGGTACCGTTCAGCCCATAGAGACGATATACCTGGATGCCATTGAAGGGGGGGTTGTAAACCAGGTGTTCCTCGAATCGGGTACCATGGTTCAGGAGGGGGACACAATTCTGGAGATGTCGAACTCCAATTTACAATTACAGGTGATGCAGCAGACTTCAGCGCTGTATGATCAAATTAATAACGTTCGAAATTCTCGCCTGAACCTCGAGCAGAACACATTACAGCTCCAGGAACAGCTGGCCAATGCGCGGTCGCAATTACAGATTTTAGAGGCCCGGTTCGAAAGGAATCAGCATCTGCGAGAACAGGATCTAATCTCGGAACAAGAATTTGAGGAGACACAGGCAAACTATAGCTATCAAAAAGAAAGATATGAGTTGACCTATGAATCCTACCGAAGAGATTCTATCCAAACCATCACGCAGGCTCGGCAACTGGATAACTCAGAAGATCGAATGTACCAAAACCTGGAAGCTGTTCAACAGATTTTGGAAAATTTAACGGTTACGGCTCCCGCATCGGGACAACTCAGTACCATTGAGCTGAACCAGGGTCAATCCATTTCAGCGGGCGAGAGAATCGGGCAAGTTGATAACCTGGATGATTATAAGGTTCGTGTGAATATCGACGAGTTTCATCTTTCCAGGATTATACCGGGACTGGAAGGTTCGTTCCCCTTTGATGGAGAAGATCACGAGCTTGTCATTACGAAAATATACCCGGTTATTACCAATGGACAGTTTGAAGTGGATATGGAATTTATCGGTGATGCGCCTGATGGATTACGGAGAGGCCAAACGGTTAGAATCAGGCTTGAATTGGGAGAATCGGCGCAGGCTGTTCGTTTACCTCGAGGCGGATTTTATCAAACCACAGGCGGCAATTGGGTCTTTCTGTTGAATGAGGATGAGACTCGCGCCGTACGGCATGAGATCCGGTTAGGCCGACAGAATCCCGAATATTTTGAAGTACTCTCCGGCCTCGAACCCGGTGATAAAGTGATTACCTCAAGTTATGATACGTTTGGGGATAATGAGGTTCTGGTTTTGGAATAAATTGGATGTAGTTAGTTGTTAGTTGTTAGTGGTAAATTTTTAATACCGACCTACAACAAGCAACAAACTACTGACCACTAACTAATTTCCTATTGAATTTAAATACGCATTTAATCTTGGTGCTAATTCGTTAATCATAGGAGCGATCACATGAAGTTCTTTCTTACTAATCAAATTTCGCTTAGAAGCTCTTTTGAGCCAGAACTTGGTTTCGTAAAGAGAGGATCTGGCAATTTTTACAAATCGTTTATTTCCTTTGAAAGTGCCCCTGCCGTTGCCTTCGGCGATGTTTGCCCCAATACTGTCAGCAGCGCGAACAAGTTGTTTGCCAACTGTATCTTTAGCAAAGTAATTCCATACGACAATTATATCCCAAATTGTATCAGCCAAGGTTTCAGAAAGTTGATAAACCTCTAAATTTTCAAAATTTGATTTAGATATATCCATAATGAGAAGGATTTGATGAATGTTGAAGAAAACAACTGACCACTAACAACACACAACGGACAGCTTCTACAAGTATGAACCGAAAACCATGAATTCCTTACAAACTTTATCAAGTACCAAACAACAAACCGAACAAAATCATGATTAAAACAAAGAATCTGAAAAAAGTATACGTCACTGAAGAGGTGGAAACGACCGCCCTGAATGATGTGAACCTGGAAATTAAAGATGGCGAATTTTGCGCGATTATGGGGCCTTCCGGATGCGGAAAATCTACTCTGCTGAATATTATGGGGCTCTTGGATAATCCAACGGAAGGTGAGTACCATTTTATGGATCATGAGATCTCAGACCATTCCGAACGGGAACGAGCTCAGCTTCGAAAAGGAAATATTGGATTCATCTTTCAGAGCTTTAACCTGATTGATGAACTCACCGTTTTTGAAAATGTGGAACTGCCGCTTCTCTATCTTGGTGTGGATTCCAAAGAACGCAAAGAGAAAGTGGAAGCTGCCCTTGAGCGAATGGGAATGATGCACCGGCGTAATCACTTTCCGCAGCAACTATCCGGTGGCCAGCAGCAGCGAGTGGCCATTGCGCGTGCGGTTGTAGCAAACGCCAAACTGATTCTCGCCGATGAGCCGACCGGTAATCTCGATTCTGATCACGGAGACGAAGTGATGAAATTGCTTGCTGAACTCAACGATGCCGGAACGACTATCGTGATGGTAACCCACTCTCCCCATGATGCCGATTACGCCCGACGCGTGATTCACTTGTTCGACGGCCACGTGGTGACAGAGAATATGCAGGAAGGGTTTCACGTATAGTTTGTTGTTTGTGGTTAGTTGTCAGTTTTAAAGTTGCCACAAAGGACTGACAGTTTTCAGTACAGTTGGTTTCAATACTGAATTGTGGATGCAAAGGGCTTAAAATCACTATATTGAGAGAAATTTCTGAGAAAATCCATCAATAGATGATACACGTTACTTCAAACTCTCGATATATCCTTTTCATTGTTTTCTTGGTAGTTTTCGGGAGCACTTTATCCGGTTGTAAAGAAAATAGTACTTCAAATGGATCTGAGCCCGATCCTGAACCGGACCAGGTAAATATCAACAGTCAATTACCTCAACTGTCCATCACTCTTCAGAGTGAAGAAATTGTGGATGAACCCAAAGTCCCGGCTCTTTTAAAAGTATACGAGAACGGTTCAATCACATACGACGGCCATATTGGTATTGAATACCGCGGGGCAACTTCTCAGGCTCTTTTCCCAAAGAAATCGTACGGGATCGAAACCTGGGATGAATTCGGGGACGACATCGATGTAGACCTCCTGGGATTTCCTGAAGAGGAGGATTGGATTCTGTACGGGCCATACAGTGATAAAACTCTTATCAGGAATGTTTTTATTTACAGGTTAGCCAGAAACATGGGGCATTACGCATCAAGAACACGATTTTGTGAGGTATTCCTGGATGGTGAATATTTGGGTATATATGTGTTCATGGAAAAAATAAAGCGCGATGATGTCCGCCTGGACCTGTCTGATCTCGATCCCGATGAAAATGGTCCGGAAGAAATTACCGGCGGTTATATCCTGAAAATTGACAAAACTGCAGGTGATCCGGTTGAAAATGATCATACCTATACTGAATTTTTAGGATTTCGTTCGCAATATGGAGTCAATGGAAATGAACTCGAATACGATCCATATTTCGATAAGAAGAGCGAGGAAACATACTTTCTATATGAAGATCCGGCCTGGGAAGATATTACCGATCAGCAGAAAGAGTATATCCAAAATTATATACATGAGTTTGAAACGGCTCTTTTGAACGATACGTCGGAAGACTTTGACGGTGAGTACACGTTTACTGATTATGCGAATATCGATAGTTTTGTGGATTTCTTTTTGTTGAATGAGTTAGCTCATAATGCGGATGCCTATCGGATAAGCACATATATGTATAAAGATCGCAATGGGAAATTAAATATGGGTCCGGTGTGGGATTTTAACCTGTCGATGGGAAATGATGGACAGGAGTTCAGGCGATCACCGGAGACGTGGATCTATCAATACAATCAATTTTTGCCGAATGATCTTTGGCTGGTCCCGTTTTGGTGGGAGCGATTGGTTGATGATCCCATGTTTCGACAAAAAGTGAAAGAGCGATGGCAGGAGATGCGTGCAACCGAATGGAGTAACGAATCACTCAATCAACTGATTTCAGACCTTATATTTACGCCGGTTGAGGATGGTGCTGTAGCACGTAACTTCGATCGTTGGTTTTTGCTGGGTAACCAGGTATTTGGAAATTATTATGTATTTGATACATACGAGGAGGAGGTTCAATACCTGCGGGATTGGTTGGATCAACGCCTCGCATGGATGGATAGTGAGATTTCGAGTTGGTAAGGGTGATTTGCTTTTTTGCAGATGGCAGGCCTATTAAAGAAATAAATCGAACTGGTTAGTGATTTGTTGTTCTTTATTAGTTGTAATTGACAACAAACCACTGACAATCAACATCTAATCCGCAGTTTCAACTCCCAAAGCATCATCTACAAGTTCATCACCCAAAATTTTCTTTGCTCGTTTGTAAGCTTCATCAACTTTCCTTTCGCGGAAAAGGGTAAGAATCTCTGAATCGATCAGCTCATACCAAAGTTTCTTGCGAGTATCGAATTCGTCGATGTGTTTCTTCATCGGTTTCCGGAGGCTCTGCATGAACTCAAGGAATTCGCCGTATTCTGTTCCGAACTCCTTTTCGAATCGCTGACGAAGCCGAACAGCTAAGGCCGGAGCAGCTCCGCCTGTAGATATGGAGATCGTCAGCGGACCTTGTTTTACGATTGACCCAAATGCAAAATTAGCATGGGGAAGGTCGTCCATCACATTGATGAGTATATTTCGCTCTTTGGCTTCTTTGTAAGCTATTTTATTGATATCACCTTCGAATTCAGCGACGATAGCAACCGAAGCACCTTCAAAATCTCCATATTGATATTGACGGGGAATCCATTCAAAACGTCCTTCATCCGCCCACTCCTGCAGTTGCTCATTCAATTCCGGACTGATAACCGTCAGCCAGGCCCCCCGATCCAGAAAATCTTTCACCTTACCTTCAGCTTCCCAGTCCCCACCTACGATGACGGTTTTCCGTTCTTTTAATCGGCGAAGGTAAATTGGGTAGACATCTAATGCTTTTGACATTTTTTTGAGATTAATTCTAGTTGATTTCGTTGTTAATTTTTTAGACTAAATATCCAAAATCGATTATCGCACAAGTTGCAAACTTGCGCGAGTTGTGGGGGATGGTCACTCGGAATTCGAATAAGTTTATTAGCGTGAATTCGATCTCAACAGGTCATCCCCCTAAATCAACGTTGTTGATTTTTCCCCCTTCAAAGGGGGATTGTCAACTCCCATTCTTATAATGCTCGGGAAAATGAATTCCGCACTCTGTTTTGTCCGTACCATTCCAGCGGCCGTTTCGGTCGTCGCTTTCCTTGGAGGCGTTGACCGGTTGAGTGCATGGTATACATCCGATACTCGGATATCCTTCATCGTGCATCGGGTTATAAGGCAAATTATGTCGGTGAATTTCATCCCAAATTTTTTTACCTGACCAATGGGCCACCGGGTTGATTTTAATTACATCATTCTCTTCATCCCAATCCACAATTCGAACCTGGTTTCTTGTGTCCGATTGACTTCGGCGGATTCCGGTCACCCACGCTTTTTTATCAGAAAGATAGTTCCGAAGCGGAAGCACCTTCCTGTAAAAGCAGCATTGATTAGGATTTCTCTTCCAGAGTTCATCACCAAATCGATCAGCTTGTTTTTTCAAAGATAGTTCAGGGGTAACTCTAGTAATATCAATATTGTAACGAGCTTCAATTCTGTCTTTTAACTCGTATGTAGAATCAAACAAGAGATTCGTATCGAGATAAAAAACCGGGATATCAATACCGTACGTTTGCAACTGATGAATCAGGAAAACACCCGATGAACCAAACCCGGTGCCGAGAACCATCTCTGTGCCAAAAGTTTCATATACCCACGAAAGTATTTCGCCGGGATCAGTAGTTTCAAATTGTTGATTAAGCTGGTTGAGTTCTGTTGAGGAGAATTTATCTGTTTTCAAAATTGGTTCGAGAACGTCCTGCATAATTCAAAGAATATTTGTTGTTCGTTGTCAGTGGTTTGTTGTTTTTTAATATGTCTTTACAAACAACTGACAACATCATATCTCACAACTGACAATTTTTAAATAGCTAATAATTGATGTTGAACATCGATGTCCGCTCGCACTTTTTCGGTGTTGAACCAAGCTAAATCGTGACTCATAGCAGCAAGTTCCCCAATCACAATGGTAGCCGGGGGCGACAAATGTGAAGCTTTTTCGGCAATATTCGACAATGTTCCAACAGCTACTTTTTGTGACTCAAAGGTTGCCCTTTCAACAACGGCTGCCGGGGTGTCGGGGCTCTTTCCAAGTTCGATCAAAGTCTCTGAAATATTTGGCAAATTTCTGACGCCCATCAGCACAACCAGCGTATCTGCATGAACGAGATGGCACCAGTTTTCAAAATCGTCGGTTCCTTTAATCGTATGCCCCGTAACAACGGTAAATGAACGGGCTGCTTTACGATGCGTAACCGGAATGCCTGCGAAAGCCGGAGCTGCCAATGCACTACTGATGCCCGGAATCACTTCATAAGGAACGCTGTTGGCTCGCAACTCTTCGCATTCCTCACCGCCGCGTCCGAATACAAACGGGTCGCCGCCTTTAAGCCGGGCCACATGTTTGCCACTCAGCGCTTTCGATACCAAAATCTGGTTGATCTGTTTCTGGGATACAGAGGGTTTATTCGGGCTTTTACCCACATAAATATGTTCAGAATCTTCCCCGGTAAGCCCCAGAAGTTCCGGATTGGCCAGTCGGTCATAAACGATGACATCCGCCAATTCCAGAACTTTCGATCCTTTCATTGTTATAAGGTCTGGATCGCCGGGGCCGGCACCAACCAGGTACACCTTTCCTTTTTCTAAATGTTTGAGTGTGTTCATAATCTAAGCCGGTACCTCTTCAGGATTTTGTATTCCAACTCGGTTCCAGAAATCACTAAAGGATTCGTTATCTGTGCGTTCATTCTTAAACTGTTCAAGCAGAGGACGCACTTCCTGCACCAGTTCTTCTCGCGGTACCATGTCTTTATACTCTTTGTTGAGCCTTGTACCTGACGGATCACCGCCGATAAAAATGCTGTATTTATCGAGGGATCGGCCCACAAAACCGATGTCAGCTACGTAGGGACGCGAGCATCCGTTGGGGCAGCCGGTCATCCGTACAGAGAGTTTTTCATCTTGCAGTTCAAGTTTTTCAAGTACATCATTCAGATCCCGAATGACAGCAGGTAAAGCTCGCTCTGACTCCGTAATGGCAAGTCCGCAAGTTGGAAGGGCAGGGCAGGCCATCGAAAATTTGATGGCGTTTGGAATTTCATCGGCCAAGGCCACTCCATGATCTCTGAAGGCCTGTTCAATCGGTTCTTTTTGATCTTCAGGTATGTCTGTGAGCAGAACATTGTGATTCGGGGTCATGCGAACTTCCGTTCTGAACTCCTTCACAACTTTTCGAAGGGCGGTTTTCAGTTTCAGATCTCTTTCATCTTTAATGCGGCCGTTTTCTACAGAGACGCCGAGAAACCAATTTCCGTCGGACTGTTGGTGCCATCCCAAGTAGAGCTCCAGTTCAAACTTAGGGATTTCCCGAAATTCTTCGAGATCATACCCGATTCGGTCGATCAATTCGCTTCTGAATTTGTCGAGTCCCCAATCATGGATCAGGTATTTCATCCGGGCCTGTTTTCGGTTTTCGCGGTTTCCGTAATCGCGCTGAATGCCGATGATTCCCTTTACCACTTCCACCACTTTGTCTTTGGTGATATACCCGAGGTGATCTCCCAATCGTGGGAACGTTTCCGGCTTGCGATGGTGCATCCCCATGCCGCCGCCAACAACGACATTAAATCCTATGATCTCATTCTCATCATCAAAAATAGCAACCAGGCCAATATCCTGTGTGTATAGATCTACACTGTTATCGCCGGGAAGAGCAATTCCAACTTTGAATTTCCGTGGAAGATAACTGCTGCTGTACAACGGCTCGGTGGTGCCATTTGTCACTTCCTCTTTGCCGGAATAGACTTTTTCGCCATCCAGCCAAATTTCATGATAGGCATTCGTAGCGGGGAGCAGAATATCCGACAGTTCATCCGCAAAATCCTGAACTTTGGCTTGCCGTCCATCAATATCGGGAGCAGGTGTGGCCATCACATTTCGAACAATATCACCGCAGGCACCGAGAGTTGTAATCAGAGAGTCATTAATTTCTTTGATGGTTTTCTTGAGCTCTGATTTGATAATTCCATGAAGCTGAAAAGCTTGCCGTGTCGTCACGCGAATGGTTCCGTCAGCGTACTCATTCGAGATATCATCCACAGCCAGGTATTGATCCGGTGTGAGTTTTCCTGCCGGAGTTCTGCTGCGAATCATAAACATATAATGGCGGTCTCTGCCTTGTCGTTTATCGCGGTCATCCTGTTGATAGGTACCGTGAAATTTCAATACCTGGATGGCATCTTTGCTAAAATGATCTTCATCATTGGTGACCTCAACATCCAATGGACCGCGAAGGTACTCACTGCCTTCTTTTATTTTTTCGAGTTTACTTTTCTTTTTCTTACTGCTCATTTGTGGGGTGATGCGTTAATTTAAATTCCTGTACAATTGGTTGGAGTAGAATCAATTAGAAGAAAGGAGTTGACCCGTTGCGAGGCCGAAGCCCGCAACGAGCAAGTCCTTTGTTATGGTAGATCACCGTTCGATTGGAGCATCAATCAGGTTCCCCCACTCTGTCCATGAACCGTCGTAATTCCGCACAGTTGGGAATTCTAGCAGCTCGTTCAGGACAAACCAGGAGTGCGCTGACCGCTCCCCGATTCGGCAGTAAGCGATAATCTCTTTATCAGGTGTAATTCCTTCGTCCGCATAGATTTTGGTGAGCTCTTCTTTGCTTTTGAAGGTTCCGTCTTCATTCACGGCTTTCGACCATGGAATGTTAGACGCTCCGGGGATGTGGCCGGCACGCTGAGACAGTTCATCGAGTCCGGGAGGAGCCAGGATTTTTCCTGTGAACTCATCCGGAGAGCGAACATCAACGAGTCCGAAGTCATCAGAATTGAGTCGTTCTTTTATATCATCCCGGAAAGCACGGTATTCACCTTTTACATCACCTACTGTGTAATCGGTGGAGTCGTATTTGGGGAGATCTGTAGTGAGTTCACGCCCTTCAGCTTCCCACTTTTTGCGCCCGCCATCGAGAATGCGAACATCATCGAAGCCATAGTATTTAAGCAACCAGTAAGCCCAAGCGGCAAACCAGTTGTTGTTGTCACCATACAAGACAACCGTGGTATCTTCATCAATTCCGGATTTTTGAAGCAGTTTTTCAAAATCCTCTTTTGATGCGATGGTTCTTCGGAGTTGATCCTGGAGGTCTTTCTTCCAGTTCCAGCCGACTGATCCCGGAATATGTCCTGAATCATAGGCTTCAGTGTCTACGTCGACCTCTACAAAACGGACGCCTTCATCGGTTAGATGATCAGCTGCCCAATCGGTAGTTACGAGTACTCTTTTTTGTGTTAGTGTATCTGGCATTGTTTTGTGCTTTGTGTTTTTGATTGGTGTTTAAGCTCATTCTCACAAAGCCCAGCTAACATCCAGACAGGCAGACAGGTTTTTAAAACAAAAAAGCCCACCACCTGTTCGGTAGCGGGCTTTGTATGAAGATCGTTGTATTAAATCAGCATAATTTTTCCACTACCTTTCGCGGCATTCTACAACACATCATACAGCACATGTTTTTGTGCTCGGTCGCGGAAAAGTTTGTGGAACCGTTTTGCTGATTCATTAAAAAATTGTGTTAGACATCAAGTCGTTTTTAACGTGAATTCAGGTTAAACACTAAATCAATTCATGTCAAGCCTCTATTGTAAAAAAGAAAATTTATCAGGTAGAAGGAGAAAGTTCTAATTCGGACAACCTGCACTTATTACTTCAGAAAAGCGCTTTTATTGATTGAATGTAGTGTCACAATTAATATTCTTATAGGTAAAATGATTATTGATTTTCGGGTTAATATCCCAATATCAGACAGGGTTTATTTTCTTTTTTGTGCGTGAGGCTCCTGATTAAAATGAAAAATTTATATGATATGAGGAATTTTGGATTGAACGATTCTCCTTAACAACAATGCAAAACTCAGAAAATCATGAAGGATAGATTTCATTTTATCACAGTTGGAATTTTCTTAATCGCAGCCCTTTTTGGATTCACCCAAATAAAGGATGCAACAGAATACCAATCCCGGGTTTTAAGGCATGTGGTTTTCTTAAATTTGAATGAACAGGCAACTGACTCTATCGTGAAAATGAAGAATCAGGATTTATTAGAACTCGAAGAAAATATTACCCAAATCCGGGAGCTAGAGTTCGGAACCAATATCCAGGAAGATGCTGATTACTCTCACTGTATGTTTCTGACGTTTAAAAGCCTTGAAGATCTCAAATCGTACGAAGAGCACCCGATGCATCTCGAATTCGCCTCCACCTATGGTAAATACGTGGTGAAGAAGACCGAGCTGGATTATTGGTATTAGAATGTGGTGCATCGTCATTGTATAGGTTGACAAATGAATTATAGTTTAAAGAGAGAGACAGGAATCAATTTTTCGCTAACCTGGTAAATTCGGGCTGATAAATACTAATCCATTGGAAAACTGTTCGCAATCGTACAGTAGTTGTATCAATCCGAACAAGATCGTTCTATAAAACAGGCGTTTAAAGTGAATTTAGGGAGTTTAAAAGGTTTGGTATGATAGTTGATTAAACTTGTAAAGTAGTTAGTTGTGAGTGGTGAGTTGTAAGTACAATAGCCCAACAAAACAACAAACAACTGACAATATTCAACAACCAAAATTATGCTTAAAAACTACATAACCATCGCGTTCAGAAACCTTCGGAAAAACCCGGGGTACTCCTTTATCAATATTTTTGGTTTGGCCATGGGGATGGGGATTTGTATTCTCATTTTGCTCTACGTTCAGCATGAACTCAGCTACGATGATTATCATGAAAATTCTGATCGTATCGTTCGTACATCACGCGCCTGGTTCAACCAGGATGGGCAGGTCAGTCTTCATCTTGGCCATGCCGCACCGCCTTTTGGCCCGCTTTTGGAACAAGATTTTGAGGGTACGATCGAAGAGATGGTTCGTTTTTTAGAAATCAGCCCACTCCTGCGATATGAAGAGAACGCGTTTGTAGAAAATAGATTTTTCTTTTCAGATCCTGAAGTTTTTGAAATGTTTTCCTGGGAGATGATAGAGGGTGACCCGTCTACCGCGTTAACCTACCCCGATGGCCTTGTGGTTACGGAGAGCATGGTGAAGAAATATTTTGGGGATGAAGATCCCATGGGAAAATCCATTGAAGCGGAGATCCGGGGGATGAATCTTCAATTCCAGGTTCGGGGTATTATGGAAGATGTTCCTGAGAATTCACATTTCCAGTTCGATTTCCTGGCATCGATGGAACCGGTCGTTCAGTTTTATGGGGGACAAGAAGCATTCATGCAAAACTATGGCAGTAACAACTTTGCCACTTATCTGCTGCTTCCGGAAGGGTACGATTATCAACGGCTACAAGAGCAGATTCCCGCATTTATGGATCGCCATCTGAGTACTGAAGAAACTCATTTGGGAGAAGATGGAGAACCGGTAACAGCTTCTGATGGTACTATGCTTTTTTTGCAACCTCTCACTGATATCCACCTGTACTCGAACCTCGATTCAGAAATTGAAGCCAACAGCCGGATCGAATATGTGTATATCTATGGTGCTATTGCACTTTTTATTCTGATCATTGCCTGCATCAATTTTATGAATTTGAGCACTGCTCGTTCGGTAAAAAGAGCGGTGGAAGTAGGTCTTCGAAAAGTGATTGGTGCAAATCGATGGTCGTTAATACGCCAGTTTATCGGGGAATCTGTGGTTATGGCCGTGCTTTCCCTGCTATTTGCCATTTTAATTGTTGAACTGATGCTGCCGGTTGTGAATGATTTTATTAACCTGAACCTGGAATTAGACCTTCTTCAGAACTACACTCAACTATTCTGGCTGTCTGGAATTGTTCTTTTTGTGGGATTAGTAGCAGGTAGTTACCCGGCGTTCTTTCTCTCAGGATTTCAACCTGCAACTGTTTTGAAAGGCTCGTTCAAGGCCGGGAAAGTCCATGAACGATTCCGGTCTGTTTTGGTGGTAACTCAATTTGCGATCTCCATCGCCTTGATTACCTGCATGATTATTGTTTACACCCAACTCGATTTTATGCGAACAAAGGACTTGGGTTTTAACAAGGAAAATATTGCCGTTTTACCGGTCAGCCAGCAGATTACTTCAAATTATGAAAATATTCGGGAGAGGCTTCTTGGGCATCCCGGAATTTTAAACGTATCTGTTGCCAGTCGTGTGCCTTCAGGTCGGTTACTGGATTCCCAGGGTACACGTGCCGAAGTAGATGGCGAATTACAGGATATCGATTTTCGAATTGCCGATATCCATATCAGCCATAATTTCCTTGAAACGTTTGATATCGACCTGGTTGCCGGACGAAATTTTGATATCAACCTGGCCAGCGATTCTACCGAAGCATTTATCTTGAATGAATCTGCTGTGGAAACGATCGGGTGGAATTCACCTGAAGAGGCAATAGAAAAGCAGTTTTTGTATGGCGGCCGAAGGGGCAGGGTTATCGGAGTGGTGAATGATTTCAACTTTGAGTCACTGCATCAATCGATTGCACCAATTGTATTCATGATTCCTGATGATCGAATCAGGAATGTAGCGGTTAAAATCCGGGATAATTCCCGCGAAGAGGTCCTAAGTTTTTTGGAAGAGCAGTGGGCTACGCTGCGCCCTGGCTATCCATTTACGTATTCATTTGTTCAGGACAATTTTGATGAACAGTACAACTCTGAAGAACGGCTGGGTACACTTTTCGGATTCTTTTCATTGATTGCAATCATCATCGCCGCGTTAGGTTTGTTTGGATTGGCTTCTTTTACAACTCAGCAGAGAATCAAGGAGATTGGAATTCGAAAAGTACTTGGAGCCAGTATTTCACAAATCGTATGGCTTCTTTCAACGAAATTTACCCTTCTCGTGATTATGGCGATCGCCATTGCAACACCAATCGCCTGGTATTCTATGGATCAATGGCTCGAAGGCTTTGCCTACCAGATTGATATGCCGGTCTGGTCATTTGTAATTGCAGGTGGTTCCGCCATTGTAATTGCCTGGCTGACAATCAGTTATCAGTCCATCCGTGCAGCAATCGTAAACCCCGTAAACAGTTTAAGGAGTGAATAAATTTGTCAGTGGTTGGTTGTCAGTTGTCTGTTGTAAGAAAACAACCAACTACTAACCACTGACAACTAACAACACACAAAACTATGATCAAAAACTACTTCAAGATTGCCCTTAGAAACCTGTTTAAGCACAAGGTTTACTCATTTATAAATATTTTTGGTTTGGCAGTGGGGATTGCCTGCTGCCTGCTCATTGGTTTGTATGTTCAAAATGAGTGGAGTTACGATACATTTCACTCCAACTCTGACCGAATTTACAGGGCATGGACAACGGAAACCATGGAAGATGGCAGAGAATTGTTAAACACATCTACCCCGATTCCACTCCGGCAGGCACTGGAGGAGTACATTCCGGAGATTGAAAAATCGACCTACATATTCCGGTTCAATAATCTTGTTCAGGCACCGGAAAGACCGGATCAACAAAATGAACAGATGCTGGTTGTTCATAATGATTTCTTTGACATATTTGATTTCGAACTTATCAGTGGGGACAGAGAAACTATGTTTCAGAATCCGTCATCTGTGGTGATAAGCCGGGAAACAGCAGAGAGGTTCTTTGGTTCTGATAACCCGTTACAGCAAACACTCTCCATTCGTATTGATGATGAGTTTCAGAGCTTTTCGGTAACCGGTGTCCTTGAAAATGCTCCATCTAATTCCAGCCTGGAGTACAGTATTCTTCTTCCGAATGAGAATCTAGATCGGCTTGTAGGTGAAAATTCGTTCAATAGTTGGTTTAATATTTTTGGGCCTACCTATGTACTTTTGGCCGAGAATGCTGAATCTGACGCATTAGATGCAAAATTCCAATCGATGCTGCAGACAGTTTTGGGAGAGGAACTGCAGAGTGAAACAAACTTCGCCATTGGTTTACAGCCGTTGACAGATATTCATCTCAATCCGGAATTTCCTCCTAATATCGCTTCTGTAAGTGACCCGGCTTACTCTTATCTGTTGGCTGCTATCGCTTTACTCATTCTTTTTATTGCATGTGTGAATTTTATGACGTTGTCTATTAGCAAATCGGCTTCCCGGGCGAGGGAAGTTGGAATCAGGAAAACGATGGGTGCAATTCGTCAGCATTTGATGGCTCAATTCTGGGGTGAAGCATTGATGATGACCGTTCTCGCTATCACGGTTGGAGTTGCCTTCAGTGAGTTATTACTTCCGCTCTTTAATGATCTTTCCGGCACATCTCTTGAATTTCAACTCACTCTCGGATCGATCGGAATATTAGCCGGGCTTGCTATTTTAATCAGCTTGATTGCAGGGATCTATCCCGCATTGATATTATCAGGTTTCCGGCCGGTTGAAGTTCTGAAAGGTCATCTGAATCTTTCGGCTGATAAAAGTTTCTTCCGGCAGTCGATGGTGGTTCTTCAATTTTCACTCTCGATTGCACTTATATTTGGGACTATTACGGTTCATCGCCAACTGAGCTTTATGCAAAACAAGAATCTGGGATATCAAACAGGCCAGGTAGTTGTGGTGGAGTCCGGGCTCTCTGCGGGCCCTTCCGTGCCTATGAGCGAGCTGATACAGAACGGGTATCAGATGAGAGATTTAATAGCAAATGAAATATCAGGAGCTCAGGGAGTAGAATCTATTTCGGTTTCCACATTTTCACCGGTTCAGGTATTTGGCTGGTTTCGAATAGGATTCAGTGATAATCAGAATCAACAGCAAAATTTACACGCAAATGTGATTGATGCTGAATTTATTAACACGCTCGGAATTGAAATTATCCAGGGCAGAAACTTTTCCGATGTGAATCCCTCTGATGAACGCCGTGCTATGATCGTGAATCAGTCATTGGTCGATTACTTTGGATGGGAAAATCCCATTGGCCGGCGATTGCCCGGGCCGGAATTTATTGATCACGAAGTGATTGGGGTTGTTGAGGATTTCCATTACGAATCGCTGCATACAGAGATTGACCCACTTGCAATGACCATGAATCCGGAAATTATATTTAGTGGTATCAATAACATCATGTTGAGCAATTCGCCATCTCCTCGTTTTTCATTTAAGCTCAATACGGGCAATTTGAGTAAAACAATGGCATCTATCCAGAACGTATGGGAAACTGTATCGCCCGGCACTCCTTTTAATTACACCTTTGTCGATCAATCCCTCGAGGCTCAATACCGTCAGGAGCAACGCTTGAGCCGGATCGTTACAACTGGTTCCTTCTTTGCAATCATTATTGCTTGTTTGGGATTATTTGGTTTGGCATCCTTAATGGTACTTCGACGAACAAAAGAGATTGGAGTTCGTAAAGTTTTGGGAGCAACTTCCTCAAGTATTGTTTTGCTGGTTAACAAGGAGTTTACAAAACTTGTTCTTATCGCCTTTGTAATTGCAGTACCGGTTGCCTGGTATTTCATGTCGAGCTGGCTGCAGAATTTTGCTTACAGAATTGATATCGGTTTAGGTATTATTTTGTTGGCGGGTATTTCGGCTTTGGTTGTGGCATGGCTTACAGTTAGTTATCAATCGGTGAAAGCTACGTTGGTAAACCCGGTGGACAGTTTGAGGAGTGAATGAATTGGTTAGTGGTTTGTTGTCAGTTGTTGGTTGTAATCTATAAACCACTATCCACGGACAACTAAGAATATCCAAAACCATGCTAATAAATTACCTCAAAATTGTCTGCCGAAATATTAAAAAGCACAAGGGATACTCGTTTATTAATATCCTTGGGCTTGCAGTAGGAATTGCGGTTTGCAGCCTGATCTATCTGTATGTATCTCATGAGATGTCGTATGATAAATATCACACTAAATCAGACCGTATCTACAGAGTAACGATTGATCATCCCAGGGCGCATATTGCAATGACACCCTCCATGATTCTCCCAACCAGCAAACGTTTGTTTCCCGAAGTTGAAACCGGTGTTCGATTATTTGATGTGGGCTCCTTCAACCCATTGGTAGTTCGACATGAAAACCGGGTCTTCGAACAGCGAAGTATCGTCTACGCCGACTCCAGTCTTTTTGATGTTTTTGATTTTGAGTTGATAGCCGGTAACGAGAATGACGCATTAAAAAGTCCTGAGTCTGCAGTTCTCACTCAGGATATGTCTGACCGATATTTTGGGGATGATAATGCAGTTGGCCAAACACTTGAGATTGGAGGCAGTGATTATGAAGTAACAGGGGTGATCCAAAACATTCCCGGTAATAGATTGACTTTAATCATAGCATTTGCAACTGTGAGCTGGCAAGCCGTTCAGTCGGCAAAATTAGATCCGGCTGAATCCATATGATCTGATTGAATTCGATTGAGATATCATCAAAAATAATATTCAATGATTAAACTGAAGAAGATTTACAAGTATATCGATAAGCGGTTTCAAAGGACCTTTATTCTGAAGGATATAGATCTCGAAGTAAAAGAGGGAGATTTCATAACAGTGATGGGGCCGAGCGGCGCCGGAAAATCTACTCTGCTAAATATTCTTGGTTTTTTGGATGATGCATCCGAGGGTGAGTACTTCTTTTTGGATGAACCGGTTCATAATTTGACTGAAAAAAGAAAGTCGGACTATCACAAATCACACATCGGCTTTGTATTCCAGGCCTATCACCTGATTGACGAATTGACCGTTTACGAAAACATCGAGATGCCACTCCTTTACAGGAAGGTAAAATCCAAAAAACGAAAGGCGATGGTTGCTGAAATGCTGGATCGGTTTAATATCGTGGCAAAGAAAGACCTGTTCCCGCCTCAGCTTTCAGGCGGGCAGCAACAGGTTGTGGGAGTGGCCCGTGCGATCATTGGCAGTCCTAAACTTCTTCTCGCTGACGAGCCGACCGGAAATCTTCATTCCGAACAGAGCGAAGAGATCATGGAGATGTTCACAAAATTGAACAAAGAAGGAGTGACGATAATACAGGTGACACATTCCGAAAAGATGGCCGGTTACGGAAATCGGATTGTCAATTTAAAAGATGGTGTGGTCGTTGAAGAGAATCCGTACGATGAGTAAACGGATGGATTGGATTTGTATCACGATTGAGTTAAGCCGTAGATAAAATGGGGACGGTAGAGAACGTTGAATTTAATTTCAAAATGAGAAATCTATACTTCGGTCTCATTCAAAAAGAGGATTGGGAGTTATGATTTCAGGTGAGCCAAAATACGTAACGCGTCTCACTGAGCCGCGACCCTCCTTGTTGTTTTTATTCAGACGAAATGGGGGGAGATGTTGTGGAAATAAGTTGAAATAGGAGTTTTTAGTGGAATCAGGTTTTGGGAGTTATCGGCTCAGGCGAGCCGATTTACGTAGCACGGCTCGCCTGAGCCGTGTATGAAAACTCGGGTGATTGAATAATGAGATTCAGGGATTCAAAAATTTTTAATTCTGCAGGTACTGATTTTATTGATGACTCGAAGTTGTTTAGTCGCTTAACGAGTTGGTGTACGTAGCATGCCTTGCTGAGCCGTGAAAATCTACGAAAGATCAAGAAATCTTAGCGTTGCAATACGTGCGTTCTCCTTGATTTTACAACCCGCAACCGGAACGTGAAAATGCATATTCAGGTCATTGAGATCATCTTCAGGCGATATGTACAGGGTGTTGATAATGACCCCGGCTTTCTCTGCATGGCTGTGTGGTGTAATTACGGCAATCGTATTTTCAGGAACCTCGAATGATTCATTAAAAACTGCTTTGTAAGTATCAATTTTCAGATCCCACCAACCATACGAATCATTCGCGTTTCGTTTCTCCGGATCAATGATCTTTGAGTCTGCAGGTGTAAATTCACTTCCGCCAAAATCTAAAGAACCGGCACCGTCCATTCGATGAACTTCGGCAACGGTCAGATCAAGGTGGTTTTTATGCAATTGTGTGTCTTCATGGATAATGTTTTCCGTCAAATCTAAAATTTCATCAGATGATAGTAAATTCATGGTGTATAGGTGTTTATAATTATCGATTGCTTCCATTCAATACAACAATTTAAAGCCGTTACTTCATTCAATCATCCATTTCCGTTACATTATTTCTGAGTGCAAGCCGGTAAAACCATAAATCTGTTATGAGATTTTTTTCAAACCTGTTTTCAAATAATCAACGGTCAAAGCATCCAGCTCCCGAGATCGATCTTGATCGGATTCTATCAAATATTGAGGAAAGGGAAGAGGAGATGGAGATCCCTCTCGGGAAGAAGATCTATGATTTTCACTACGGAGAACTCCTGGTTCGATTTGATCGCGATATTACTCATAACGGTAGAATCTCCATTTACCGTGGCAAAGAACGGCTTTATAGTTTTACAGTGTTTGCGAAAGAGGGCGAATACGATATTTTGAGAGATGCTTTTGATTCGACTGTAGATTTTTTAGAGTCAGACCGAAGTATAAATAATTTGCCTGATAACGATGTTTTGAAGGGGTTTTATCACCATCATTAAACTACCCTTCATATTGAGTAATTAACTCTACATTTTTACTCCTTACATTTAACCTGTCTATTTATATTTAATCAGTTGAACATATTTATTAAATGGAAAATATACTTCGTGTTTCTTAGAGCCTTCGGGCTTTCGAGGCGCCCTTTATGAATCACAAAAAGGCGCAAAGACATGAATGTTCACAAAGAAGCGTCATTACATCAATAAAACCAAAAATGCGTTAACTCCGCCATTATGTTCCGATTTCTTTCTCTCATCTTTTTTTTATTGTTTACTCCCTCCCTAATATTTGCTCAATCAACTGCTGTTCAAGCTACCCGGGAGTACAGGAGCCAACATGCTCATTCCATCCTGGAAACTCATTTTGAGTTAATCAGAATCCCGAATGTGGCCTGCGATCTTCCGAACATCCGGCGAAATGCAGGTGCGATTATGACTGAGTTTGAAAAACGCGGTGCGAATATGGAGTTGTTGACTCTGCCGGATCAACCGGAAGTACCGCCCGTTATTTATGGCGAGATCAACACACCAGGGGCCGATCGAACATTGATTATTTACGTACATTATGATGGTCAGCCCGCAGACCCTGTCAATTGGACGCATTCACCATGGGAGCCTACGCTATATTCAGCTTCGATGGAAGATGGGGGAGAGCCGATAGAATTTCCCAAAGTCGATGAACCGATCAATCCTGACTGGCGAATTTACGGTAGATCGGCTTCGGATGACAAGGCACCATTCGCAGCTATTCTTGCAACGCTGGATGCGCTTCAGCAAAACGATTTGGAACTCACATCAAACCTGAAGTTCTTTTTTGATGGCGAGGAGGAGAGAGGATCTCCACACGTTCGCCAAATTTTGCAGCAATACAAAGAGATGCTGGATGGAGATCTGTGGCTCTTTTTTGATGGACCGATGCATCAAAGTGGCCGGCCGCAGGTTGTGTTTGGCGTTCGGGGTGTGACGGGAATGGAAGTAACTGTTTACGGTCCCTCGCGCCCGTTACATAGTGGTCATTACGGGGGATGGTCTCCGGTACCCGGACAGATGCTCGCCAACTTGTTGGCAAGTATGAAAAATGAAACCGGTGAAATTTTGATCGAAGATTTCAATGAAAGCACAGCTCCAATCACAGAAGCCGACCGCCAAGCATTTGCAACCTTGCCGGATGTGGACGATGAAATTCGGGAAGATCTCGGCTTGACATGGACCGAACATGAGGGGCGATCACTCATTGAAAGTTATATGTATCCAACGTTAACCATCCGTGGATTTTCGAGCGGAAATACCGGTGAGCTGGCTCGAAATGTAATTCCTACGACAGCAACTGCATCGTTGGGAATTCGTCTGGCAAAAGGAAATCAACCCGGAGAGATGAAGGATAAATTGGAAGCGCATATACGCGAACAGGGGTATCATATCGTGAGGGAAGATCCGGATATGGAAACTCGTCTAAAGCACCGAAAAATAGCTAAAGTAACACGGGGAATCGGTTACCCGGCCATGCGGACGTCCGTTGATAATGCCATGACACAGCAAATTGTAGATGCTATCAAACAAGCCACTTCTGATGATTTGATACTCTACCCGACCATGGGTGGAACTCTGCCTATCTATCATTTTGAGCAGATCATGCAAAAACCGATTGTAATTGTCCCTATAGCGAATCATGACAATAATCAGCACGCCCCGGATGAAAATATCCGGATCGGAAACATTTGGTACGGTATGGATATTTACTCATCCATATTCACGATGGAATGAGATAAAACAAACCGCAATTATTGCATTTTTATTTATATTTTCAGGGAGATAAGCGGATTCTAAATCTACTACCGATTGATATTCAGCCGCTAATCAAATCATTAATTGTGGCAACGGCGATCACAAAAAACAAGGTTTCAATCATTGAGATATGGACCTGACGGCTATTCTTTCCTGGATCAGGAATAAATTTACTATTCTAACCTGGATTCACAGATACTCCAAACAAGAGTTTATCGCCGACACAAAAGCAGGGCTTACAATTGGTGTGATTGTAATCCCACAGGTTATGGCTTACGCTGTCATTGCCGGCTTATCGCCTATTTACGGATTATACGGATCACTTATTCCGCTTTTGATCTATCCGCTATTCGGAACTTCGCGCCATCTTTCACTCGGGATTGTAGCAACTGACATGATTATTATCGCGTCCGGTGCCGGAATGATCGCCGAACCGGGAACCGGGGAGTACGTGTCTGTAGTATTACTGCTCACCATGTTTGTGGGACTGGTTCACATTGCACTATCCCTGTTGCGGATGGGATTTTTGGTGAACCTCCTTTCAAAACCTGTCATTTTTGGTTTTACGGCCGCTGCACCGCTCATCATTGTATTCAGCCAGCTGGGTAATATTCTTGGTGTTGATCTCGAACGATCCCAATATATCGGCATCATAGCGATGCAGATTATCGAAAAGATTGAGATGGTTAATTTTACAGCATTGGGAATCGGGTTGATTGGATTTATGATTCTCTATCTGCTAAAAAAATGGAATCCTCTTTTCCCGAGAGCACTTGTGCTTTTAGTTGCAGGAGGTGTGATGGTTTGGTGGTTAAATTTACAGGAATATGGTATTGAAGTGATTGGAGTGATTCCATCGGGGTTGCCTTCATTTGAACTGCCGGGTTTTACTCTCGACAACTTGCGCAGGCTAATTCCCACCATAACAACTTTGGTATTGGTCCAGCTTATGACAGTGATTTCTCTCGGTAAGACCTATGCCAACAAATACAAATATCCCATCAACCCAAACCGTGAATTTTTTGCAATAGGTGCGGCAAACTTCATCGGGAGCTTTTTTCAAAGCCCGCCTATTTCAGGCAGTTTTTCGCGAACGGTTGTGAGCGAGCAGGCCGGTACCCGGACTACCCTTTCAAATGTTATCTGTGCAATTGTTGTCTGCTTAACGTTACTCTTTTTAACTCCCCTGTTTTATTACATTCCGTTGGCGGGTCTCTCTGCCATTATCATTTTGGCCGCTCTTTCGTTGATCAATTTGGAAGAACTAAAATACTTCTTCCGCACTAAGCCTCAAGATGGGTACATCGCAATCTTTACATTTTTAAGTGTACTACTTATCGGCATTCAGGAAGGAATTTTGATGGGAATCGGGGCATCTCTTTTCCTCGTCCTTTATCGCTCAAGCAGGCCCAATCTTGCAGTTTTAGGTCACGTGCAAGGGTCAAGGACCTATCGGGATGTGACCCGAAATCCACAGGCTTCTCCAATTGAAGAGGTGCTCATACTTCGGTTTGATGCGTCCATAAATTTCAACAATGCAGAGTTCATCAAAGATTTTATTATTCACAAAAGTGAAGAGAGAAATAAGAAAATCCGTGCTGTCATCGTGGACGCGAAGAGTATCAACGACCTGGATACAACCGCCATTGAAGCTCTTCGATCTGTAATGGAAACTCTCCAAAACTGGGATATAGAATTCCATTTTGCCGGGATGAAAACACCGGTCCAAAAACTACTGATGCGTTCGGGTTTGGCACGTAGCCTGGGCGGTAATCACTTTCATGAGAGCACACATCTGGCTGTAAAATATCTGTTGGAGAAGTGGGATCAGCAAGAAAAAGATTCGCACAGCCCGGAGTTGGTTGATCTGTTTGAAGAACCTCATCGTTTGAAAGACTATATGAATGACGTTAGCGAGTAATCTTTTATGAAGATATTCAGTGTCCAATATCGGACATGAACCGTATGTTTTCGTACAGGATTGACCGAAGAAATCATTAGAACTTGTTCAATGAGGCATATAGAACTGTTTGGCACATTTCTTGATAATAAATTCATTACAATGCCTTTGATTAAACCTAACTCCTAAAATCATGCATAACGTACGCGTTCAGTTCACTGTGCCCAATGTAAAGAAAATTGTAAATCTTGATGTTCATGTAAACGGAGAAGATCGAAAACTCAGATTTCGTGTGGAGAAGTTTAATTTCGATTCCGAAAATGGAAGCTCTGAAGATTTGGTAAGGATTTTAAGAGACAGGATTACAAACTACGATTCTGAATGGGAACTCTATCACATTGGAACTCCAACTGATGGGGAAATTCCTGTTACATTTCGATTTAAAAATCAACAAAAAAACGCATAAGCATACTTCCATAAAAACATAGTAAATATACTGTCATTTATGTTATTTTGATTTGGTCGTTATCTCAAGTATCACAGAATTCTTCATCGATATTTGTAAGTAAAAAAATTTATTCGCCAAAATGAGTCCAGATCAAATCATTGTTTTTGGGGTTTTGTTACTTACCATTATTGCGCTTGCTTCAGATCTGTGGAGTCCTGATGCGGTATTGTTAACTGCAGTTGCAATTGTTACTGTATCGGGAGTAATGAGCTTAGAAGAAGCTGCCATGGGATTTGGCAATACAACACTTCTTGCCCTTGGGAGCCTTTATGTTATAGCTGCCGCATTGCGAGAAAGCGGGGCATTAGACAGGGCCAGTGAGTTTATCCTCGGGAGAAAATCAAAGAAAATTCGCAGAATTTTAATAAGGCTATGCCCGAGTGTTTCGGTTTATTCTGCTTTTTTGAATAATACGCCCGTCGTAGCGATGGGAATTCCTGCAATCAGAAGTTGGTCTCAAAAGAACCGGATTCCGGCCTCAAAATTATTAATTCCACTCTCATATGCAGCGATACTGGGTGGGTTATGTACACTTATCGGAACCAGTACGAACCTTATAGCTCATGGGCTTTTACAAGATTATGGTTTTGAAGGGTACTCGTTTTTTGAATTGGCTTGGCTTGGACTACCATGTGCCGCTGTAGGTTTGACCTACCTTGTTTTTGTATCTCCGATACTAACACCGGCGCGAAGGGATATTCGTTATGAGGAGGAGAGAAAGCGGGAGCTGTTGGTTGAAATTGAAGTCACTGATAAAGCACAGATTGTCGGGAAAACAATTCGCGAGACTGGTTTGGCCAGACTACCGGGTTTCTATCTTTCCAGGCTTAATAGAAATGATCGTGAAATAGCACCGGTACCCCCAAACGAAAAGTTCAGGGTTGGTGATCATTTAATGTATGCAGCAGAGGGTGGAATTGCAGCGAAGGTGCCATCTCTAAGTGATTACCCCGGGTTGCAGATATTATATCAGCCCCCGAGAATTATTAAAAGGGAAAAGAAACAGGATCGAGAATTGCACCAGATTGTAGTAAAAGAAGGGTCCCGGCTGGTAGGTTCATCCCTGGAGAATGCGCGATTGCTTGAGCGATTTGGGGCGGCTGTAACAGGTGTAAGGAGAAGGGGAAAACGAATTGATAAAGCCCTTGGAGATTTTGTGGTACAACCCGGTGATGTACTACTACTGGATACAGGACGGGGCTTCCGGGGTGCTTATGAAGATACGGAGGATTTTTTCCTCACAAGTGAGGCAGGCGGTGAAGAGATAGAAAACAAGGAAGAAGTAAAGGAAGAACGACCGGAGGGTAAGTCTCTTTATGTTTCAGTAGCTGTACTTTTAGGAATTGTTGTAAGTGTAGCTGTCGGCATCATTCATATTGCTTTGGCTGGTTTAATAGGTGTGGCAGTATTATTGGCATTTAATGTGATCGATCCAGGGGAAGCCAGAAAATCCGTGGACTGGACCGTTCTCATCGTAATTGGTGCTGCATTAGGTTTAGGGAAAGCGATGGAGGTAAGCGGTACGGCAGATTTGATAGGCTTTTGGATGATTGATTTAACGAGCGAGTATGGCAACTGGGTGCTGCTTGCCGGTATTGTATTGGTTACTGCATTTTTAACTGAGATAATCACAAATAACGGGGCTGTGGCTATCATGTTTCCGATTGTATTGTCGGTAGCCGGATCAATGGATATCGATCCAAGAGGAATATTTGTGGCAGTAACTCTTGCGGCGTCTATGTCGCTTATCAGCCCGATTGGATATCAAACCAACCTGATGGTTTACGGTCCGGGAAACTACCGGTTTACAGATTTCTTTAAAGTTGGATTCCCGCTGCAATTGATCCTCTGGACTGTTGTAATTCTTCTTGCCCCGGTTATCTGGCCATTTTAAATGATGATTACCGGAACAACTTTATATCAAACATTACGATTGCATGAAGAAATCGATATTCTTATCTTTTGGGTCTGAAAAGATTTTGAATAATATTATAAGACCATGAAAAAAGGAATTCATCCCGAATACAAAGAAATTACAGTTGTAATGAGTGATGGTACTGAATTTACCACCAGAAGTACCATGAATACTAAAGAAGGGGTCTACAAAAGTGAGGTAGATTCAAAGAATCACCCGTTTTACAACCAGAATAAGAAGATTCAGAAGAAAGCTGGCCGAATCGACCGCTTTAATAAACGTTACAACAAGAATAAGTAACCAAATTCAGTTTCTAATTTAAGGATGCAGTGAATGTCATTGCATCCTTTTTTTATATACTGCCGATGAAGCTAAAGAAATTCGAAGTAGGCCCTTTTTCCGAAAACACCTATCTGCTGTTGGAAGACGACCAGGCCTTGGTTGTTGACCCTGGATTCTCTTCTCCAAATGAGTACAAATCTTTTAAAAGCGAATTAGAAGATACCGGGGCTGAGTTACAAGCGGTTTGTCTCACGCACGCTCACGTGGATCATATTTTAGGGCTTCACCGAGTATTGCGAGATTTTGAGGTTCCTGTTTACCTGAATCATTCCGATCTCTATTTGTGGAATCATTTTGAGCAGCAGTCAAAGGCGTTTGGATTTCAATCCGTCGGATTTGATTTTACTCCCGAACCGCTCCCTGAGCAGGAGGACTTTACGATGGGTAATTTTACGTTTGATGTACTCTATACACCGGGCCACGCCCCGGACCACGTATCATTATATTTTAAGGAAGAAGGGGTCCTCATAGCTGGCGATGTGATCTTTTTTGAAAGCATTGGGCGGACGGATCTTTATAAAGGAAATTTTGATACGCTTGCTCAATCAATCCGTAAAAAACTCTATATTTTGCCGGATAATACAACCGTATATCCGGGACATGGGCCGGTCACAACCATCGAAAGAGAGAAGCAACACAACGCTTTTGTGAAGGAAAAAAAGACGTAATACGGTTTCCATGAGCCGTGAACAACAAAGATGTGGTCCTGGTAGAAAGTTGAAGGTTTTTTACTCATTCAGTGCTCCCCATCAATACAATTTACCAGTAACGTGCTTATCAGGGTAATTTGTTTGATTTGTCTTATCGGCTCAGGCGAGCCGAGCTACGTACATAGTTCGCTAGAGCTGTAAAGAAATACGGTTGT
>NZ_JAKLWS010000014.1 GCF_022012475.1 Rhodohalobacter sulfatireducens | reverse complement strand
CTGAGCTATTCCCGCATAAATCAATAATTTTTTTTGGTGCGTGACCTTCTCGTTGGTCCCGACGCCTCGGGACTCTACCACTGAGCTATTCCCGCGAATATCAATAAATAGGTACTGCGTCTCAACTGTTCAAGAATCTAAAACTGTGTAAATCCTACATCAGCAAGACTTCAAATATAAAACCTTTCGGTATTCCTTTTCAACACTTTTTTGAAATTTCTTTGTTGGACCTACGAACGAACAATTGTTTCAGATCGCTTCGGCCCTGTTGAGATCACATTAAATGATACTCCTACATAATCTTCAATGAAAGCGATATACTCTTTGGCTTTTTCCGGTAGATTCTCAAAAGTTGAGATCTCTCTCGTTGAGGTTTTCCAACCTTCGAAAGATTTATAGACCGGTTTTGCTTTTTCTACGTTCTCAGTATCAAGGGGAAAAGTTTTCGTTGTCCCGTGATCTAATTTGTATTCGGTACAGACTTTGATCTCTTTAAAATCATCTAATACATCGAGTTTGGTAAGTGCCAGTTCATTCATTCCGTTAAGTTGAACGGCGTATTTCAGTGCAACTAAATCGAGCCAGCCACATCGCCGGGGGCGTCCCGTTGTAGCTCCAAACTCCTGCCCGTTTTTTCGGAGAGTTTTACCGTGTTCGTCGTTTAATTCGGTAGGGAAGGGGCCATTTCCTACACGGGTAACATATGCTTTTGTAATTCCCATTGCATGTGAGATAGCGAGAGGGGGAATTCCGCTGCCGGTACAAGCTCCACCTGCCGTAGGAGAGGATGATGTAACAAATGGATAGGTGCCGTGATCTACATCCAGGAGGCTTCCCTGTGCCCCTTCAAGCAGAACAGATTCATTGTTTTCTAATGCCTCGTGAAGAATTTGGGAAGTGTTACAGATGAATGGTTTTACTTTATCAATGGCAGGTTTCAGTTCTTCAATCATCTCATTGGCATCCAGGGGGTCTTCATGATATACATTCTCAAGTGCCCTGTTAATATCTTTGAGATTTTTTCGGATTTTTTCATTCAAAGAATTTTCATCCAAAAGATCATCCATGCGAATGCCAATTCTGGAAACTTTACTGACATATGCAGGCCCTATACCGCGTCCTGTTGTTCCAATGGCGTCACTTCCCCGGCTCTTCTCTTTTACCTGGTCTAATACTTTGTGATAGGGAAGTATCAGGTGGGCGGAGCTACTTATAAATAGCCTGCCCTCCAACTCAATATTGTGGGATTGAACTTCTTCGAGTTCCTCAACGAGAGCAATCGGGTCGATCACCACACCGTTGCCAATTATACATTTTGAGTTTCCGTTGAACAGGCCGGATGGAATAAGGTGAAGGACAATGGTTGTATCTTCAAACTTAAGGGTGTGGCCAGCGTTGGCTCCTCCCTGGTAGCGGACAACATACTTGGCGTCCGAACTTAAAAGATCTACTACTTTCCCTTTTCCTTCATCTCCCCACTGGGCTCCAATAACAATTCGTACAGGCATAAAATCCAAAAAAAAGGAGGTGCGTTAACACCTCCATATTTAAAATTAAAAGGTTTAACAGCTACTTAGTTTTCCTGGTACGAAGCAATTGCCTCATCCAGAGTTTTGTAGTGTTTGAATACGGTAATGAGTTTTGTAATAATGAGCAAGCTTTCAATTTTGTCGGTAGGATTTGCTATTCGTAAATCACCACCGGCTTTTTTCATGGTTGTAAGCGCACCAATCAACATACCTAAGCCGGAAGAATTCATAAACTTCACTTTACCAAGATCAACCACAACATTGGTTTTATCTTTTTCAATCAATTCATGAAGTTCTTCATTCAAACTGACGGCATCGGGTCCGCCCATCACATTACCTTTAAATTCGATAATTACACAGTTGTATTTTTCAGAAACATTAAAACTCATAGATCAGCTATTTCAGATTAAACATTGTTATGATTTGGCCTGCATGGCCCGTTTCTGAAGTTCTACAACGAGCGCACTTGCAACGAATAGGGAGCTGTAAGTCCCTAATATTACTCCAATTACGAGTGCAAACGCAAAGCCTTTCAGCACCTCTCCTCCAAAGATAAACAGCACAGTTACCACAAACAAGGTTGTTAATGAAGTGATAACGGTTCGGCTTAAAGTATCATTGAGGCTTTTATTAATCATATCCTGGAAATTCATTGTTTTGTAAACCAATGAATTTTCACGGATTCGGTCAAAAACTACCACGGTATCGTTCAGAGAGTACCCTACAATGGTCAGGAATGCAGCAATAATAGTTTGGTCTATACTTACGTCAAACGGTGCAAACTGCGCCATTAGAGTAAAGACACCCAATACAATGAGAACGTCATGAGCAAGAGCTGCAATCGCCCCGGCTGAGAAGTACCATCCCTTAAACCGGATAAAGATATAGATGAAGACCACAGCAAGTGCAAATATTATGGAGTAGAGAGCACCAATACGTAAATCTTCAGCAAACCGGGGACCTACAAGATCAGTTTTCTCAACTGAAACCGGGTTATCGGGATAGAGCTCATTGAAGTTGGAAATAATTGTTTCTCTTGTCTGGTTGATATCTTCTTCCGTATCAACCCGAACAAGAATTTCACTTTCAGAACCGAAAAGCTTTACTTCGGGTGTACTGCCGAGCGGTTCAGTCAATTCACTCCGAACTTCAACAACGTCTACCGGGTTATCAAAATCGAATACGAATTCCTGTCCACCCCGGAAATCAATCCCATATGTTAGACCCATCGTAAAAATGGCTACAATCGAAATGATAATTAGTGAACCCGACAGGAAATACGCCACTTTAGTGGCTTTTATAAAATCAAAACTTGGTGTTTCAAACCATCTCATAATGTGTACCTGTTTATTTTAAATTCTTTAAAAAATTGATTATCCGAAGTTAACTTCAGCGGTTTTGTCGCGGGTGAGGTAATCAATGACCACGCGAGTAATCACAATTGCACTAAATAATGAGGCTACAATACCAGCCATCAGTGTGACCGCAAAACCTTTGATGGGGCCGACTCCAAAACTGTAAAGGATAATGGCCACGAAAAAGGTGGTTACGTTGGCATCTACAATGGCGCTCATAGCATTGGAGTAACCATTATCAATTGCGGCGCGAAGTGTTTTACCGCCTCTCATCTCTTCGCGAATCCTGTCAAATATTAGCACGTTGGCATCCACCGCCATACCGATCGTCAATACAATACCGGCAATTCCCGGTAGGGTTAAAGTAGCGTTGAATGCGGCAAGGATTCCTAGAATAAATATGATGTTCAATATAAGTGCCAGATCGGCAATTCCTCCACCGACACGGTAATAGATAATCATGAATATTGCCACGACAACTAATCCAAACAATGTAGAGTAGAGGCCGGCCTGGATCGAATCTTCACCGAGGGATGCACCAACTGTTCGCTCTTCAATAATATCAAGCGGAGCAGGTAAGGCACCTGACAAAAGAATGTTTACAAGGTCTTCCGCTTCTTCAACTCCGCCGAGACCGGAAATCGAAGATTGCCCGTTGTTGATTTTGTTCTGAACCGTTGGATAAGAATAGATATATCCGTCCAAAACAATAGCAACCGGCCGACCGATATTGGCTCCCGTAATTCTTGACCATCTACGAGCACCTTCTGCGTTCATACTCATGGAAACTTCAGCGGCATTCGTTGTAGGTTCAAAAGCGACCCGAGCTTCAGAAATTACGTCACCTGTCAGCTCTACCTGGTTTCGAACCGGTATCATTTCATAAAGTTCAGTTCCATTATCTTCGGCAAACGGTGTGGCTCCCCACATGAGCTCCATATTTCTTGGGATGAAACTCTGGACTTCTTCTTGTTCGAGGAGCCGGTTCACGGTAGAAGTATCACGACCCGCAGTATATCCAAATGAATATTGATTCGTTCCTCTAAGATCAAAAACTTCAAGCAAGTTTGTTACCTCATCGTCAGCTTGTCCCAACGTGTCTGATGAAAGTGAGTCAGATTGTTGATTTTGAGCTTGATTACCGAAATAGTCGGCAAGTTGTTGTTTTACAGCGTTGATTTCTTCCGGTTCTGGCAACAGTCTGAATTCAAGTCGTGCAGTTCCGCGCAATAGCTCCCGTACACGTTCCTCATCATCCACACCGGGCAGCTCAACAACAATTCGGTTGTTCCCCTGCTGAAGGATGGAGGGTTCGGTTACACCATATCTGTCAACCCGAGAACGAATAATTTCCATCGCCCGGTCAACAGCCTCATCTCTTTGCAGTCTTAGGTAAGTTGTAATTTCTTCATTCGAAGACCTGCGATTTATATTATCCGCATCTGAACGGTAGTACCTGCTCAACAAACCATCGGGATTCCGTGTTTCAAACTCAGTTACAAATTCATCAATAAAATCTGTACGCTGTTCGAAAGATCGGTCTCTTGCTACTTGAATAATTTCTTCAAGTTCTTCATCTGCATATTCGCCGGCAAGTTCTAAGAGTAACTGAGGGGTTCCTACCTCAAGAGTTACATACATACCGCCCTGGAGGTCAAGGCCAAGTGAAAGTGACTCTTCTCGAAGATTTTGCAATTTAGCTGCATTCTCTTCCTGGTACTGAACACGCTCCGACGGCACCATACTTTCCATATGTCTCTGTTCCAGCTGCCACTGGATAGTGGGGAACAGGTAGTAGATCGTCAATCCAAGAAACACGACGATGCTACCAATTTTAAATCCGTTATTCTGTGAATTCATAATCGTTTAAATAATCTTTTAAATAGAGTTAAATCGTTGAGGTGATGATATCATAATGAACCACAGTTTTGTAGTTCATTTTTGTAAATAATGACTTGGATGAGGGTAACTAAGGAGCATTTATGCTGATACCACTACTCAAAGGTTGTATGAGATCTGTAGATGCTCGGAAAGAGTAGAAAAAAAGTTCTGGGAGAATTTTTGTCTGATGCTTCTCAAAATCACCCTTGAAGGATGAGAATCCCGGACTATTCGGAATCCATTTCGACAAAATTTTTACAGATTCAATCAGAACAGAATTAAATCCGGATTTTTGATTTTGGAAATTATTCCATTGATCAATTAACCAGTTCGATTCGGGTGGATTATCGGTTGCATCGGTATCATTATCAAAGATTTTAAAATGATCTTTGTGATTTGCAACCAACTCAGAAGCTTCCTGAACCAATCCAAGGAAATCCCCGGTTTGTTCAGGTAACTCGTTGATGGTGTTTCTGAGTTTAATCTCACTCTCATTTCCTGAGGCAACCACATTGTGATTCAACCAACGGGTAAAGGCCGTTTTTTGGGCTTGGCTTGAAAACGGCACAACCAAATGAGCAAGAAGTCCTGCCATTAAGCATGTGATTGTAACCGACCGAATGATATGATCTATTCTGTTTTTCATCAGACCTGTAAAAATAGACAGAAACCAATCAGTTGACAAACATTTTTTCTTAGAAAAAGATAATGCTAACAACCTGATTGAAACCAGACTATTCTTCATAAAAGGTGTCTTCCTGCATGAGCACAGATCCGAAGGAAATCTCTTCAGCAGCAAGAACCATAATTGTGGTTGGTAAACCCTTCAACCGTTTTTGAAGATGACTATAGTAAGAGGTAAAATCTTCGTCTGGTTCGGCCATTCCCATAAATACAAGATCGGCGTCCCCAGAAGATTCATGCAAAATCTCGTTGAATGTTTTATCTCCATAAACAAGCACTTCTGCTTTGGCATCAATACGGACTTTTTTGATGACATCGTTTAAATTACTTTGCGCATTTTTAGCTGCATTTTCGTCACCAACCACCATTTTTACACGTACTTTTGCATCCCACCATGTCCGGCTGCTTTGTAGGAGATAGGCCAGGAGTATCATCAATCCGCCGTTGCCTTGCAGGCCACCCCACCAAATATCGATAATTTTTTTATTGCCAAACCCTTTTTCTTTATTGTCGTGTACAATTACGACATTTCGCTGCAATTGATTGAAGTGGGCAATCATATCGCAATATTCATTTATAGAGTTGGTGTTTTCACTGTCTCCGAGGATAACTGTATTGGGTACAAGGGCTCCTAAACCATAGGAATCAACGAGTTTTTTTCCACCATCAAACGGGCTTTTTGCAGTCGTAACGCGTACAAGGCCTTGGATACTCCTTTTGGAGAGAAAATCCCGGATTTTTTGCTCCATCTTAGTCTGTCGAACATGACTAATGTTTTGGCTGGTTAGAACTGTAGAGATGGTGAGGATACCTCTGTTATGAGTAAGGGACGAAGCAAGTTCAATCAAATGAAAACGTTTCGTTGGAGCACCGGAAAGAACAAGTGGATGCGGACGCCATGTTTTTGCTTCTGTTTCTACACTCATCCGCATCAAACCTGCACGCGTGAGTGCCATCCAAATACCTCGCCGAACATCCCCCCAGGCCGATTCTAACTCCCTGCGTTGCAGCCAGATGAATATGATAATCACAAACAAAAACGCAATGCCTGTTGCAACAGCGTTAATCAAAAACATAACACTGATACAACCCAAAGCTCCTAACAAAGAAAGGCTCCAGTGAACTTTAAATTTGGGTCTGAATGATGGGCTCTGCAGTAGTTGTTCAATCCCGGCTGTGATGTTTAGTACACCATAAGTCGTGAGGAAAAACATTGTTAGTATTGGAGCAATGATATTGAGATTTCCAAAATACACGGCAGTAAGAGCAACTCCGAGAGTAAGAACGGTGCCGACCCGTGGTGAATCGTCATCACCATCACCACGCCCAAGCCAACGGAGCCATTTTGGCAGAACACCATCACGAGCTAAAGCCTGTAATACACGAGGAGCTCCTAATATACTACCTACCGCACTTGATAATGTAGCACCCCAAACACCAATGAGAATGGCATCCCCCCAGTATGACATTTTTCTCATGATTAGAGGGTCTTCAATGAGGGTGAGGGCATCAGCGCGAGTTGCCAAAATGATGGGTAAAATCATGTAGATCAAATAACCAACACCAATCGCTGCAAACGTTCCTCGCGGAATAGACCTGGATGGATCTTCGAGGTCGCCAGACATATTTACACCAGCCATAATTCCCGTAACGGCCGGGAAGAAAACGGCGAAGACAGTCCAGAATCCTTCAGAATGACGATCGGCAGCACCCCACATTTCAATACTCGATTGTTCAATAGGGCTCCCAAAAATCAGCGAAAGCAGCGAAAGTGCAATCCCAAACATTATAAAATATTGAGCCCGAATTGCAGCTTTTGCCGAAATAATAGCAAGAATGGCAACGGCAAGCGTAGTGACAAGCCCAACAACTTTGAAATTTAACTCAGGAAAGACACCAACCACACTTTCTGCAAAACCAACAGTGTAAAGTGCTACCGATAATGCTTGTGCTATGTAAAGCGGAATACCAATAGCACCACCGGATTCAATACCAAGCGACCGGCTAATCATATAATAGGCACCGCCAATGCGCACTCTTTGGTCGGTGGCAATTGCAGAAATTGAGAGTGCAGTAAGAAACGTAATAAACGTCGAAAGAGTGACAATGATCAACGTGCCAATTAAACCAACATTTCCTACAACCCAACCAAAACGGAGGTACATAATAACCCCGAGGATGGTTAAAATAGATGGAGTAAATACTCCGCCAAATGTCCCTAACCCCCCCTTGGTTGATGGAATAACTTCTTGCTTAGGAATGAATTTCCGAAGTGGATTTTTCATATAAAGTTACATTCATGGGGCATTTCTGAATGCCTGTCCGACATTCGTATTTTGGTTTTCTACCAATGCCCTGCAAGGAAAGCATTTTTGTTTTGAAAGGAAAACTGATTATATCAGGCAGTAGTTTTTGCCCGCTTTTGTTCTCTCACAAACTCTTGTTTCAGATAGCGCCCCGTATAGCTTTCTTCTTTTTTGGCCAGATCTTCAGGTGTTCCTGTAGCGATGATTTCACCCCCGGCATGGCCGCCTTCAGGACCGAGGTCAATAATCCAATCAGCGGCCTTGATAAGGTCTAAATTGTGCTCAATGACAATAACTGTATTACCCTTGTTCACAAGTTTTTGAATTACATTTACCAGCATTCGAACATCCTGGAAGTGGAGGCCGGTGGTTGGTTCATCCATAATATAAACCGTATCGCCGGTACCGATTTTTGAAAGCTCCCGCGAGAGTTTAATTCTCTGAGCCTCGCCACCGCTTAATGTTGTGCTGGACTGCCCAAGTGTTAAATATCCCAAACCTACAGAATTTAGAGTTTTCAGCTTCCGCTTGATCGCTGGAATGGAATCAAAAAACTTCTCTGCTTCGCTGATCGGCATCTGCAATACATCCGAGATATTTTTACCCTTATAATGGATTTCGAGGGTTTCCCGGTTATAGCGCTGGCCGTTGCACTCTTCGCAATCCACATATACATCGGGCAGGAAATTCATTTCAATTTTTCTAACGCCGTCGCCTTTGCATGCTTCACAACGTCCTCCTTTTACGTTAAAAGAGAATCGACCCTGATCATATCCCCTGATTTTTGATTCGGGAAGTTCTGCAAAAAGAGATCGAATGTGATCAAACACTTTTGTGTAGGTGCCGGGATTCGACCGGGGAGTGCGGCCAATCGGGCTCTGATCAATAGAGATCACCTTATCTACATTCTCAATTCCCTCTATCTCTTGATAGGGTAGTGGTACATCTTTAGAGTTATAAAACTCGTTCGATAAAATCGGAGTGAGTGTTTGATTAATGAGCGAACTTTTACCACTGCCACTGACTCCGGTTACACAAATAAATTTTCCAAGAGGGATCTCAAGATCAACTTCCTTTAGATTATGTCCGGTTGCTGTCTTTACTTTCAGGCTTTCTCCGGACCCTTTTCTTCTTTCATCGGGGTAGGGAATCACCTCTTCATCCCGAAGAAATTTAGTGGTCATTGAATCGGGATCGAGTTCTTCCGGTTTTCCTTCGGTCACGATATACCCGCCCTCTGTTCCGGCACCCGGACCAAGGTCAACCACATAGTCGGCATGCTCAATGGTTTCTCGATCGTGCTCAACAACAATGACTGAGTTCCCAAGATCTCTAAGCGTTTCAAGTGAGTTGATCAGTTTGATATTGTCTTTCTGATGAAGACCGATACTCGGCTCATCCAGGATGTAAAGCACACCTACAAGTTGAGTTCCGATCTGCGTTGCGAGACGAATTCTCTGAGCCTCGCCGCCACTTAATGTTTGTGCTTCGCGGTCAAGAGTTAGATAGTTGAGCCCTACATTCAGTAAAAAGTCAATTCGGTCGATTACCTCTTTCAGTACTTGCTGACCAATCTTTCTCTGGCGCTCATTCAGTTTTAGATTTCCAATTGTTTTTCGAAGGCTCGCGATATCCTGCTCCACGAGATCATGGATGTTCAATCCATCTATTTTATAAGACAGAGCTTCCGGGTTGAGCCGGCCGCCTCCGCAATCGGGGCAATTTATTTTGGAAAGATAAGCTTTTGCCTTGTCACGCTGTTTGTTGGATTTACTCTCTTCGTACTGTTCACGAATGATGGATCGAAGTCCTGAAAACTTATGCTTATAGGTGACATTATTTTTCTTGAAATCATAGCTGACGTTAAACTTCTGATCACCGCCACCTTCAAAGAGAAGGTCCAGAGCTTCTTCTGAGAAATCTTCAATAGGCGTGTCAAAATCAAGATCAACGGTACCTAAAACGGCTTTTAATTGTTTGAAAACAAAAATATCCCTCGGCTCACCTAAAAACCGAATGGCACCTTCGTTGATGGTTTTTTCAGGATTTTGAATTACAAGATCCCGGCTTACATCATAGCGGTATCCCAGGCCGTTACATGCTTTACATGCACCGTACGGAGAATTAAATGAAAAGAGGTTGGGTGCGGGGTCTTCATAGGAGAGTCCGCTCTCGGGATCATACAGGTTTTTGCTGTACACTTTATCGTTGATTTCACCATCCTTCTGGATGCCGAGAATCAGGTTGCCGTCAGCCATCTCCAGGGCAAGGTGTACACTTTCGGAAATCCGTTTTTCGCTCTTATCAGAAATCACAAATCGATCAACTACAATCTCGATATTGTGAGTTTTGTACCGATCGAGTTTAATTTCGCCTTCAAGATCAATTAATTCGCCATCTACACGTGCCGTTATATATCCCTGTTTTTTCATCTGTTCAAACAGCTCACGGTAATGACCTTTTCTTCCACGAACAACCGGGGCCAGGCAGTAAGCTTTGGTACCTTCTTCCAGCTCCATAATAGAGGAGACGATCTGGTCGGAAGTTTGTTTCTCCATTTTATTGCCGGATTGATAGGAGTACGGAACACCGATTCGTGCATACAGAAGTCTCAGGAAGTCATAAATTTCTGTAATTGTTCCAACAGTGGAACGGGGATTTCGATTCGTGGTTTTTTGATCTATGGAGATTACGGGGGAGAGGCCGTCAATAAAATCGATATCGGGGCGCTCCATCATACCCAGAAATTGCCGGGCATATGCAGAAAGAGATTCCAGGAATCGGCGCTGACCTTCCGCATATATAGTATCAAATGCAAGGGATGATTTTCCAGATCCGGAAATTCCGGTTAGAACCACGAACTTCTCCCTGGGAATGTTTATATCTATATTTTTGAGATTGTGCTCGCGTGCTCCGCGAATAACAATGTTTTCTTGCAATTGGAGTGGATTGAGATTAAAACTTTAAAGATACAAAGAGTTTGTAAGAACAACATCCATCTCAACAAGGAAAAAAAGAAACGCATTCATTTAACGTTATATATGAATGAACATATTTAAACTTTATCAATTCGATAAATGATGCTTATATTTAGTGTCTTTTTAACCCCATGTAATTGAAACAATGAGTACAATCGCCAAACGAGCAAATAAAATTGAAGTCCCTGATCTTATGGAAGGCCGGGGATGGCACCCACTTTCCTGGAACGATAAAGAGATTACGCAACTCCCAGAATACCCCAATACCGAGGAATTGCAAGCTTCTTTTGAAGAATTAAAAGCCCTGCCTCCTCTGATCACGTCATGGGAAATTGAAGCACTGAAGGAAAAACTTGCCAAGGTTTCAGACGGAAAAGCATTTTTGTTACAAGGTGGAGATTGTGCAGAAACATTCGATGGCTGCCGATCTACCAAACTGGTTAACCTCTTGAAGGTGATGCTCCAGATGAGTTTTATCATGATCCACGAGATGGGAACAGAAGTTGTTCGTGTGGGACGGATTGCAGGTCAGTATGCGAAACCGCGTTCAAAAGATTTTGAAATTGTGGATGGCGAGAAGATGCTCAATTACCGGGGCGACCTGATCAATAGTTATAAACCGAATAAAGAGGCTAGAGAACCAGACCCACAGCGTTTGATTGAAGCTTATCAAAAGTCGGCGCTGTCACTGAATTTTCTAAGGGCATTAGCTGATGAAGGATTTGCAGATCTTCAGCATCCCGAGCAGTGGGAACTCGATTTTATGCACAACAACGAGTTTTACAAAGAGTACGAACAGATGGTTGGTTCCATAAACAATTCTATTAAGTTTATGGAGACGATCACTCCAAATAATAGGTTTAATACAGCTCACAAAGTAGACCTCTATACATCTCATGAGGCACTGAACCTGTTTTATGATTCCGCTCAAACAAGAAGAGTTCCACGAAAGCAGGGATGGTTCAACCTCAGTTCTCACCTTGTATGGTTAGGTAACAGAACCCAGCAGTTAGATGGTGCTCATGTTGAGTATTTGACCGGAATTCAAAACCCGGTAGGGATTAAAGTGGGTCCTCCTTTTGATATTGATAATTTGTTGAACCTCCTGGATAAGATCAATCCATCACACGAGGCAGGTAAGATTGTTCTCATAACCCGAATGGGGCAAGAAAATGTTGAGAAAAATCTACCCTCGTTCATACGTGCGGTTAAACAAAATGGCCATCCGGTTGTTTGGAGCTGCGACCCCATGCATGGAAATACCTATGCCACGGATAACAATGTGAAGACCCGTAATTTTAATGATATCATGAAAGAGATTGATCTCACATTTGATGTCCACCGCGCAGAAGCAAGTTACCTCGGAGGTGTACACTTAGAACTTACCGGAGATAATGTAACCGAATGTGTAGGTGGTGCCAACGGACTGCAAGAGGACGGGCTCAGCCATAACTACGAAACCTACTGTGATCCAAGATTGAATTACGAGCAAAGCCTTGAAATGGCATTTCTCATAGCCAAAGAGTGGAATCAGAGTTACCGATAGATTGAAATTACAAAGGAAGTAAAAAAGGGAGATGTTGAATCTCCCTTTTTTTATTATGGGTAAATGTACTCTCAAATATTGAGTAGTACTTTACCCATTTTAGAAAGAAAAAAGAAAGAGAAGAGCTAATATCACGGTTTAAGCATCTCTCCGCCAAGTTTACAGTCTTTAAAAGACAGCTTGTCTATTGTATAATGTCAAACGGTCTGTAAACGTTATAAGAGTGAAATAACTGCAGAACAATATTTCAAGGTTGTCAGTTGTTTCAGATATAAAACAGTTTGGCACTGTGATTGCAACGTTTATAAGTGAAATTGATGTTAATTAGAAACTAAATGGAGATCAATTATGACACTTATAAAATATAATCAGCCAAACACAGACGTATTCGGAAAACGATTTTCAGACATCATGGATGAGTTTTTTAATGATGCAGTAGCGACAAGACAGAGCACATACGCTCCAAGTATCGATATTTCCGAAACAGATGAACAATATTTAATTGATGTAGAAGTCCCGGGTATCAACAAAGAAGATATCGACCTCAACATCGAAAATAATACGTTAACGATTTCCGGTGAACGTAAATTTGAGAAGAAAGACGACAATAAACACTATCACAGAGTAGAATCTCATTATGGTAGTTTCAGTCGATCTTTTACACTGCCGGAAAATGTAAAAGTTGACAGTGTTTCTGCTACTTACAACAATGGAATACTAAATATAACCGTTGATAAGAGTGAGAAGCAGATGAAGAAACAAATTAAAATTAAATAATTAAAGAGCTGTTCTACTTAGTCCCCTAAAGAGAGCAGGTTAGTTAGCGCCGGAGCCGCATTGAACATGCGCCTCCGGCATCTTTTTGATAGCCAAAATTTTATGCAATAAGACAGAATTATTACGTTAGACTACATTAAAAAATCTAATCAAATATTTTTCTCAGATGGACCGATTAAAAATTAGTATAGCCGCTATGTTTGCGGTAGTGTCTCTTTTTATTGGCGTACACTACGCCACGGATAACGGCTCCAATAGCGCATCCGTTTTTAATTTACCAACGTTTAATCAGACAGAGACAACCGCGGATCAGACGCCAATCACTACTCTGAAGGATTTTAATGATGCAATTGTAAATATTGCGGATAGAACCAATAAAACAGTTGTTACAATTACGACGACTCAAACCATTACAAGGCGACAACAATCGCCTTTTTCATTCTTCTTTGATGATCCGCGATTTGACCAGGAACGTGAATATCAGCGCCAGGGATTGGGTTCAGGCGTGATTGTTTCTGACGATGGATATATCATCACAAACAATCACGTGATTGAAAATGCCGATGAGATCAACGTCCGGTTTTTTGACGGTGATGAAGTGGATGCAGAAATTGTAGGAACCGATCCTGCCAGTGATATTGCCGTTTTAAAGGTTGAATCTGAAGAAGATCTGTCTGCCATCGCGATGGGAGATAGTGAAAGTATCCGCGTTGGGGAGATGGTCTTGGCAATTGGAAGCCCGTTGAATCCGAACCTTGCCCATTCAGTTTCAATGGGAATTGTAAGTGCAAGCGGACGGTCATCAGTTGGACTGAATGTGTATGAAAATTATATCCAGACCGATGCGGCTATTAATCCCGGTAATTCGGGGGGTGCACTTATCAACCTTGATGGTGAACTGGTCGGAATTAATACAGCAATTGCCAGCCGAAGTGGCGGAAACCAGGGAGTAGGTTTCGCAATACCGGTCAATATGGCCCGCGATGTGATGGAGTCATTGATCACCGAGGGACGAGTAGCAAGAGGTTATCTCGGAATTGGTGGTAGTACCGTAGACAGAACCATGGCAAGCGCTCTTGGCCTCGAAAGTGCAAGAGGTGTAATTATTGGTGAAGTTCTGCCAGATACACCGGCTGCAAACGCAGGACTCCGGGAAGGAGATGTAATTGTAAGTCTTGATGGCGAACAGGTCAGTGCCTATAGAGATTTCCAGGTTGCTATAGGCAGCAAAAAACCCGGCGATGAGATTGCGCTTGAAATTATTCGCGATGGAGAAGAGATGGAGTTTGAAGTAGAACTGACAGAGCGTCCTGATCAGCTTGCAAGCACCAATGATATGAATGATGAACAGAGAAACGATCTCCGCGAAACTCTCGGTTTCTCTGTGGATGGGTTAAATGACAACATCCGTAATCAACTTGACTTGAGTGAAAACGTGCAAGGCGTTGTTGTAACTAATATTTCCCAGGGCAGTCAATCATACCGGCAGGGATTACGACGCGGTGATGTGATTACGCGCGTTGGCGAGAATGAAGTTAACAATCCCAATGAATTTTATTCAGCCATTCAAAGTTATATAGATGATGAAACCGAAGCAGTTCTGCTGCGTGTAAACAGACAAGGTAGAAATGTTTTCATTGCTATCGAATTGATGTAAACCATGTGGTTATGGTTAAGGTTGCGAGCCCCTGTCTTTGTTGGCAGGGGCTTTTTTTATGGGACGAGGGGTCGGAAACCTGAATTTTGGCAAAAATATTGTGCTATCTATGTCAAAATCGCAATAGTATCAGTGGTGGCATATCTTTTGCTACATATAATAGTGAGGTAATATTATGGAGTATAAAGATTATTACAACATTTTAGGTGTTTCCCGGGATGCATCCCAGGATGAAATAAAGAAAAAGTATCGGAAACTGGCGGCGAAATATCATCCAGACAAAAACCCGGATGATAAGAGTGCCGAAGATAAATTTAAGGAGATCGGCGAAGCTTACGAGGTATTAAAAGACCCCGAAAAGCGAAAGTTGTATGATCAGGTAGGATCTGACTGGAAGAAATATCAGCAGGCCGGTGCCAGTGCCGATGATTTTAACTGGCAACAATACGCCAATCGTGGCGGTGGCCAGAGAATCAACATGGAAGATATATTTGGAGGAGGAGGCCACGGTGGAAGTGGCAGCCCGTTCTCCAGTTTCTTTGAAACCATTTTTGGTGGTGGGGGCGATCCGTTTGGAGGTCGTCAGTCTCAAGCCCGGCAATATCAAAGCAGAACACGCCAAAATATTCGCCAAAAAGGACAAGACACAAGGGCCGAAGTGAATGTAGATCTAAAAGATGTACTTACCGGTACTGAGAAGCAATTTCGAATAAACGGAGAGAGAGTTAAACTTAAAATTCCCGCCGGTATAGAAGACGGGAAACGCCTGAAATTGAAAGGAAAAGGGCAAGCCTCCCAAGTAGGAGGCCCGAAGGGAGATCTTTACCTGAAAGTGAATGTAAGGGACCCTGAAGGGTTTAAACGAAGGGGCAATGATATTTATCAAAAAGTACCATTGGATCTCTACACAGCTGTTTTAGGTGGAGAATTGACGGCTCAGACACTGAATGGGAAGATTAAGCTGAATATACCACCTGAAACTCAAAACGGCAGAACCTTCCGGCTTGCCGGACGTGGACTGCCAAACTTCAAAAAAACCGGCAAGAAGGGAGATTACTACCTGAAAACAGATATCACCATTCCGGAAAATCTCACCCAAAAAGAGAAAGAACTGTTCAAAAAACTGGCTGAAGAGCGACGGGATTGATAGTGTTGGCACGGAAGCACGGAGAAAAGGAATTGTTTTTATTTCTCTCAGTCTTCGTGGCATTAGTTTTTAGAAGAGTTCTCGTTTGAAGTAATAGCGAAGGCCGGCTGAGAAATTAAAATTTCGAGAAAGTAAACTTTCATTTGTTTCTACAATCTTTTGAGTAGAGTATCTCGCATTTACAAAAAACGATAGCTTGTTTTCAATAAAGTAATTTAGATTCACTCCTAATCTTCCAAGATGATAATAGCTTGAAGGTACATAGTCATTCTTATTGTACCTGTATAGGAAAATTGTATTGGTGATAAAACGATCTGTAATTGTATATAACCAACTCAATTCTGATGTTAGGCTATGTTCGTTAAAATCAGAATTTTTCAGATCATAGTAATATCTATATGCAGATTCGAACCCTAATTGATGTCTTAGAGTGAAATTTTTATACCATCTTATATACATATTGGGTTGTAGCTCAAGTTCACTACTGCTAATATTACTTTCCTCAGTACTAAGTAATTTATTTCTTCTATAGTGGTGACTAACATTATATCTTAGATCAAGTTCTACTCCAATTTCCCATCCCTCAAGTCTTTGTCCAATATTTTCAGAAGCCACATCCGTGAGGTAAAAGAGGTCATAAGGATTGAGTTGATTCAAATCCGGAGATATAACGTTGTTCATATCTTGCCAGAAATATTTCATGGGTCGATCATAAGCTTGACTATATCTATATTGTTGGGTAAACAACTCAGACGCATTTACTATATCGCCATTATTAAATTGCTGTGAAGTTTGCAAAGTTTGATATCGTTCACTCAAGCGAAGAGACCTGATCAATGGATTAACATTTCTGAGACGACCATAACCCAGGCCAATAGATAAAAATCCTAGAAAACCTCTGTCTCTGTGAATATTTTCACGTTTCCATATTCCATCCTCAATGAATCGTTCATAATCTCTTTCAAAATCTAAAATCCCAAATAATGAGCCGGTAAAGAAGATATCTGAATTATCTTTATATAGCTTTTCACTGAGGTTGAATGGCAACCTAATATCAATTCCGCGTTGATGCTCCTCTGTAATTTCACTCTCATTTGTTTCGAATGAATCGTAATTTAAGAGTAAACCTGCAGATGCATTTGAGATCCTTGATTCAGATTCTTTATATCTGAGATATTGGGGGCTGAGAGATATGAGTACATCATCATTTGGGGCATCAGATTCACGATTTGTGAATGAACCATCCGTAGAAAAATCCAGGTAAAAATTCGTATAGCCCCACTCAGGTAAGCGGTAATCTAACAGCGGTTGAATATTATCAGGCTCAGAAAACCCAACGGATTCCTGGGCGAAAGTTTGAACTGGAAGGCACAGGCAGACAATGACGCCAAACAGCAATTTTCTCATGATGGACAGTATTTAGTTAGCAATAACTCCTACAAAAATACGAAATCAGTGAGCTTTTGCCATTGACATGATCATGTGATGCCCATTTTAGGCTCTTGCCGGAGACCTGTCAGGTTTCGTTTCTAATTGAGCTTAATCCTTCAAATGAACAATCAATACCTGACAGGTCTTTTGCATGGAAGTGGTTTCTAAACCCATCAAACATTTTTACTTTCTGCTAACAATAAAGCTCTTATCTTATAAAGAAAAACAGACAGCTATGCATTTTTTGATTTCATTTTTATTACTTACAGGCCTTTTTATTGATTCAGATCAAACCGAAAGATGGGGGCAGATCGGGCATTACGTATCCGGTGAAATTGCCGAAAAACACCTGAATGATCTTGCAAAAGCAAGAGTAAACAATATTTTGGGTGATCGGTCGATTGCCGTCTCAACGGTTTGGATGGACGATATTCGATCCGATGACAGCTACGATTTTGATACCTGGCACTATGTTACCATCCCGGACGGGGAGGAGTATGACCCCGATATACAGGAAGAAAGCGGCGATATCATTTGGGCACTGGAGACATTAATTGAGGAGTTAAAAACCGGGAATCTTACCAAAGAAGAGGAGAGTGAAAAATTGAAACTGGTGATACATATGATCGGTGACATCCACCAACCGCTACACGTGGGGAATGGCGAAGACCGTGGCGGGAATGATGTACGTCTACAGTGGTTTGGTGATGATTCCAATATACACCGCGTGTGGGACAGCGGAATGATTGAATCGTTTCAACTTAGTTATACCGAATTGGCGAAAGAGCTGGATACTGCTACTCACGATCAGATTGAGGACTGGCAGGATGATTCCGTACGAGACTGGGCCTATGAGTCGATGGAATATCGGGATGAAGTATATGATTTGCCCGATGATATGCGACTCAGTTATGAATACAGGTATTACAATAAAGAGATTATTTACAAGAGATTGCTCCAGGCTGGCATCCGTATGGCCGGTGTCTTGAATGAGATTTATGGAGAAGTCTCCCCTTGAGGGGAGTCCGACTTTAGTCGGGAGGGGTGTTCAATTGCTATTGGTTTGTAAACACCACCCATTTTTTAACTTCACCTGACGATTGATTCTTTCGTCTGGCGAATTTTGAAGCTGCAAAACGTTTCATTCGGCAGGTGAAAGAAACAATCCCCAAAGGGGCAGGCACCAGCTGAATACAAACTATCTTCTATTGTCTTTTTCGGTGGATGAACGTGATTTAATGGCCACAATTGAATATAAGATTCACAAGGGAAGAGTCTCAGCGTTGTGCTCTTTGTGAAAAAACACTGTGACTTTGTGGTTTTAATCAAATCTGCTACTGGTAAATTTTGCAATTGCAAGACTATGATAAGTTGATTATTTCAGTCTGTAAATTCATCCAGTATCTCTTTATGAAGTTCATAATCCTCCTCTCCAAAAAGAACAAAACGAACAAGCTTTACGCTTTTCAGATTATGTGTTGCTTCTTTAACTGCCGTTATTGCAATAGTTGCAGCTTCTCTTTTTGGATACCCGAAAGCACCGGTTGATATTGCGGGGAATGCGATAGAGGTTATTCCGTTATCTTCAGCAATAGTAAGTGCATTGGCATAACAGTTTCTCAGAAGTTTATCTGAGGGTTTGTCTCTTCCGTACACCGGTCCCAAACAGTGTATAATGTATTTGTTAGGAAAGTTTGGAGCGGAAGAGATAACTGCTTCACCGGGAGATATGGGGGCAAGATCGCGAGTTTCCCGGGTTAGCTTAGGATCGCCGATTCTGTGGATTGCCCCGGCCACTCCGCCCCCGGTTCGTAATTGTGCATTTGCAGCATTAACGATGGCATCGCAGTCGGGCTGATCGACAATATTTCCCTGTTCTATTTCTAAGGTTGTATCGTTGAATTTATTTTTGATCATGGCAATAGTAACTGAAGATTATGAAGTTCACTCTCAATTCATCCTTATTTTGGACCCACTACTCTCAAAACTCGCACAAAGAATGTCTGCCAAGTATGTCAGAGTAACAAAAAGGCCATATTCGAAGCGCTTTTCATGTCTCAAAACACCAAAATGTATATGTTTTTTTGTCAGAGATATTGTTGTAAAAACCGAAAGCGCTTTTTGTAAAAATAGACATTGTAAGGGCTTTTTTCGAACGCTATTGAGGATCTGATTTTAATCCAAAAAGAAGTACGTTAAGGCAATATTAAGACAAAATAATAGAAAGGGCTTCCAATCATAAAAGATGCAATAATGACATTATCATAGAAAATAGAATGGAAAAAATCGTAGCCAAACTCTTGAATTAAGAGCTTTTAGCCCCCTACCTTTTAATCGAATTGATAATACATCAAATCAATTAAATCGCAATTAACATTTATACAAATGAAAGCTCTAAAAATTGTAATCGCAGTTAGTTTCTTTTTCATTGCCAGCATTGCTGTTGCCAATGACTTGCCTTTTAACAATTCAACGGCAGAAGAATCCAAAGCAATTACAAAAGTTGAAAATGATAATGCACTCTTTAAAAAACTGGAAATGGGTTTGATACATAACCTGAATTCAGATGTTAAAGGAGTTGTAGAATCATCTCTTTACAATGCAGTTAATTTTAAAATTGCATATCCGGAATTCAATTCCGAAAGAGTAAATCAGATTGTTGCCAGAATTGCAAAAGAGGGAGAAACCCATTCACTTAGATATAAGGCATATTTAACGCTGGCGTATTATAAAAATCCAGATCGCTTTGGTTCTCCCAAAGCCCTCTTGTCTTTATTAGATTATAAATATGAGAGTGGAATCTTTTTCTATTTGCAGGAAATAGTTCGGGCTGATCAACTCACATCTAAAATCGATTAATCCTTTTAAGAAGTAACCTGGCTCAGATTGTAGAACCAGGTGCTACTTTAGCAAATCAATGGAGCAGTTTTATTTAAAACTGTAAACCACCATACACCAATCCGGTTGATTCCTTCTTTTGAGAATGTGAATCGACCGGATTTTATTTTTTTCATATTAAAGAAAGGAGGGTTTTCATGAGAGCGAAAGAGAAGAATGTTTCGAATGCAAGCTTAAATTTACCCAAAGAAATTTTATCGTATCTAAATTTGAAGGATGGAGAGACCGTACGGCTGGAGGCCAATGAAGACGGGTCTGTAACTATCCAAAAGAAAGAGACCATCGCCAATTTGAGAGGAATTATTAAAAAAGGCAAAACTCCCAATCTACATGCTGACGCGAAGTATCAGTTTGAGACATCATTAAATGGGAGGGAGGAATTATGAAAGCATTGAATACAAAAGTATTATTTGAATACTTGGTAGAAGGCCACGAAAAAAGTGGAAATGCCGATCAGTTTTTTAACACAGACCATATATCGGAAACTTATTTTTTGAATAACATCGTTTTAAATGAACTAGCGACTTCTATTGAGGAGAATGTAAAGTTCGATAAGTCCGATTTTATAAAAGTACTTCGGGCACTTGAGTCCAATTCACAAATCCGGTTCGAAAATCGAGAGATCGTATCGGAGGCAATTGAGATGTTCTCTATGAGCCGGGACTCTTTCTCTGAGTGCCTGAAATCGGTGATTAATGCCGGGTTCCAAATGAAGAATCTGAACCTTCTTAGAAGAGAGTAAAAACATTTTCAATTAGGTAATCACTGCCAGTAGTAAGCCAAAGACTCATCAAAGTGGCAGTATTCTGTCAGCCTTTGTGTGATTTGAAGAGTTTTAAGAGGTTTTGAGCGAGTGAACTGCAAATCCGACAGGTCTTTGTCGGGAGGTACGGTTTTAGCAACAGCCTTATATAAAAAAAGACACAAAAACAGGTGAGTTATGAACTTCAACAAATTTACCATTAAAGCTCAGGAGGCTGTTCAGGCCAGTATTGAGCTTGCTCAAAATGAAAATCACCAGGCGGTTGAACCAGCACACGTTTTGCGCGCTTTAACTACCGATTCTGAGAATGTAACAATTAACATTCTCAAGAAAATTGGTGTCAATATTCCTGGTTTGCATGACAGGCTTGACCGGATTATCAAGAAATTCCCGGTTGTTAAGGGTGCGTCTGTTTCCGGTCAGTATCTATCAAATAAAACCAAAGAGGTATTCGATAAGGCCCAAAATGAAGCCGATGATTTGGGTGATGAGTATATCAGTTCTGAACACATCTTGCTTGGAATTTTACAGATAGCATCCGAGACAGGATCGATATTGAAGGAGATGGGTGTTCAGAAAAAGCAAATTTTAAAGGTTTTGAAAGATATCCGGGGATCTCAAAAAGTGGATGATCCAAACGCTGAAAGCCGGTACCAGGCTCTTGAAAAATACGCCCGGAATTTGAATGAACTGGCTGAGAAGAATAAGCTCGATCCCGTAATCGGTCGTGACCAGGAAATTCGGCGGATCATGCAGATTCTTTCCCGCCGAACAAAGAACAACCCCGTTTTAATTGGTGAGCCGGGTGTAGGTAAAACAGCAATCGCCGAAGGGTTGGCTCTGAGAATTGTTCGTGGCGATGTTCCTGAGGGGTTGAAAACCAAACAGATTGTTGCACTCGATATGGGCGCATTGGTTGCAGGCACCAAATTCAGGGGTGAATTTGAGGAGCGACTGAAAGCCGTGGTTCGGGAAGTCATCGACTCCGACGGTGAACTGATTCTCTTCATTGATGAGATCCACACTCTTGTAGGAGCCGGAGCAACAGAGGGCTCAATGGATGCTGCCAATATCTTGAAGCCATCACTGGCCAGGGGTGAACTGCACGCCATTGGTGCAACCACACTTACCGAATACAGGAAATACATTGAAAAGGACAAAGCCCTTGAACGGCGGCTTCAAACCGTATATGTCGGTGAGCCGTCCGTAGAGGACACGGTCTCTATTTTGAGAGGACTGCAGGAGCGTTATGAAGTCCATCATGGTGTTCGAATAACAGACGCGGCAATTGTTGCGGCTGCAGAGCTATCACACAGATATATCTCCGACCGGTTTTTACCTGATAAAGCGATTGACCTGATTGACGAGGCCGCTTCGAGATTGCGATTGCAAATCGATTCCATGCCTGAAGAGTTAGATAGCATTGAACGACAGATTCGTCAGCTTGAAATTGAACGAGAAGCACTCAAACGAGAGAAGGATGAAGCTAAACTTAAATCAAACGAAAAAGAGTTGGCGGACCTTGAGGAGAAACGAAGCTCGATGAGAGCACAGTGGGATCTTGAGAAAAACCTCATCCAAAAAACCCGTGAACTGAAGCAAGCTATTGAAACAGCAAGAATGGAAGCTGATAAAGCCGAACGGGAAGGCCACTATGAAAAAGTGGCTGAATTGCGATATGGTACAATTGCTCAGCTCGAAAAGGACCTTGAGACTACAAAAGCCGAATTGGATGACGTCCAGGAAAATCGATCCCTCTTGAAAGAGCAAGTGGAGGCTGAAGAGATAGCAGATATTGTCTCACGCTGGACAGGAATACCGGTCACAAAGATGCTTTCCAGCGAACGGCAAAAACTTCTGATGCTTGAGGAAGAACTTCACAAGCGTGTAATCGGACAGGATCAGGCGATTGAAGCTGTATCTGATGCCGTAAGACGATCCAGGGCGGGTTTGCAGGATGAAGATCGCCCGATTGGGTCATTCATGTTCCTTGGATCAACGGGTGTGGGTAAAACCGAGTTGGCCCGATCATTGGCGGATTTCCTTTTTAATGACGAGGATGCGATGATCCGAATCGACATGAGTGAGTATATGGAGAAACACAGTGTGAGCCGTTTAATCGGTGCACCTCCCGGCTATGTTGGATATGATGAAGGCGGGCAGTTGACCGAAGCCGTGCGACGGAAGCCATATTCTGTAGTTCTGTTGGATGAGATCGAGAAAGCACACCCGGATGCGTTCAACATCCTGTTGCAGGTGCTTGATGACGGCCGGCTCACGGACAACAAAGGCGTAACAGTCGACTTTACAAATACCATCATTATCATGACCAGTAATATCGGTTCTCACCTGATCTCCGAAGAGATTGAAAAGAGTGGTGGAGAGATGGATGAGGATACATACAGAGATCTACAGGCTAAATTGCTTGAGCAGCTTAGAAAAACAATCCGTCCTGAATTTCTGAACCGGATTGATGATGTGGTTGTATTCCATCCGTTGGATCAAAGCCATATTCGTCAAATTGTAGATATCCAGTTGAGAAGGGTTGAGAAAATGCTGGGACGAAATAAGGTATCACTCTCAATCTCAGATAAAGCCAAAGACTGGCTTGCAACCCGCGGATACGATCCGGTTTACGGTGCACGGCCGCTTAAACGATTGATTCAAACCGAGATCGTAAACCAACTCGCTAAACAGTTGATTAAACGGGAAGACGACAACGAACAGATTGATTTCGAAGCGACTGTCAACAAGGATGGCAATCGACTTGAATTCGTTGAAGTGTACAGTGATGCCGAAGCGTGGGCGGATTAGAAAGGAGTGAAAAGTGAATCGTGAAAAGGCAAAGAAAATCAACAGATGAGTCATTCAGCAATTCCAAATTGTTTGAAAGAGAACACTCATCCGGTGAATACAAACGATTCGATCCCCAAGCTGGCGCAAGCGTCCCGCTTGTGCCAGCTTAGGTCTCTAAATCTTCAATCCGGCAGGCGAAAAGAATAATGAGCAGGAAACTTTTCACTTTTGCTTTTTGCCTTGCCACAATTACCACAACCCCAAAATGATTCCTGCGAGTACCAACCCAACCACGTGATAGCCATTGTCCAAAAAGTGGAGCTTCATGGGGATGTCAGTAAAAATTCCGGTTGCTCCGGCGAGTGAGAATACAAATCCGGCACCGGCTCCAAATCCGATTAATGCACCATTTCCGGCGCCATCAACTCCAAGAGCTGTGATGAACATAGCAAGGGAGGCAACACCGATAAATTGCAGGATAAAAGAGTAGAAATAAATAATCGGGTTGGGCTGCTCCATTGTTTCAGGGTCTAAGTTACGGAGCTTCATCCAGGTATTCCCGAATAGAACCGGGCTGTACCAAAGGGCACCTAAAATAAAATAAACCAGGGTTGCAACAATTATTGAAAACCAATTCAGAGAAAAGAGTAGATCAGACATGGGCGTAGTATATTGAGTGAAGGTTACTACTACCTATGTAGTTAAGAATATTTGAAAAAGCAACAATTATGGTGTAAGAAGTTGATATGAAGGGAGTTGCGCTGATAAATTTTTTTAAATCTTCTAACATTCATACCGAGATTCGAGCAGATCTAATAGATCTTCTGCACTTCCCATAATCGTTTCAATAGAATCAGTCAGAGTTATAAGGCCTGGGGTTTTCCATTTTCTTGTAGCAAAGCCAGTTACTGGTTTTCATCGTGTAAACGCTAATCAGGTCACTACCGGCAGGTCTTTAGATACTGTCATACGAGACCAGTCAAAATCGCCCATTCTTTTGTTCCCTCCGGCAGCTCTTCCGTATTAGCTGTGATTTGTGGGGTATGTAAAATATACTTGAAATAATCTATGCTTTCTCCGAACGGTGGATTTCTTGGCAGCTTCTCTTCCATAGGAAACCAGGTAATAAATGATGCTTAACATATCAAAGCAAAAAGGGTCATGAAGTATGTTTTTCAGTTTTATTTAGAGATTAATGGTCGTTTCTATATCTACACCTTTTGTGAGCGTTTGTAAATTGACACAACTATATTCGGCATAAGCCAGTAGTTTTTGCAATTCTTTTTTATCTGTTTCATCTGATGCCTGAATATCTACTTTACACTGCATATTTTGAAATCCAACGGGTACATCACGATCAACTACCAGTGTACCCCGAACATCAACATTTCCGGTTGCTTCCACTTCCAGTTTTTCCAGAATAATACCCCTACGATCTGCTATCAATCGGATCGTAGATTCCAGGCAGGTTGCCAGCGCAGCACACAAAATATCGCCGGGATTGGGGGCATCATGATAGCCGCCTACCGCATGATGCACACCAAATTTCCATTCCACACCGTGATCAACACTGCCCGGCTTGATGCCCCCGTGCCACGGATCACCAAGTTCACCACCAGTAGTTATTGCCCGATCAGTGATTTTTGCATCTCCCGGCTTTTCTTTGTAGTGATTTTGTAGCGGTTGCTGCCTTTTTCTAACGGATTCTGCTTTTTGAGACTTCATGATATTCAGTTTATATAATTCTCTATTACGATTTTATTCCTTTGGCAATTACAAATTCTCCAGGGATACTATATCCCTCTTTCGTTTTAAATTTTTGAATGGAGTCCAGGTATTCTTTATTTGCTTCTGCTCGAGTTGTCTTATCAAATTTTTGATAGGCAAGCGCCACGGCTCCACCCCAAAATGCGGCGATACAAGCCTGCTCATCATCTTTAAAATTCAGAGATATGGAGAATCGATCTGAACTGACGGATTTAAATCCCGTAGATTCGAAGGTTTTTTTCAAAGCATTGCCTGTACCCAGTTGGAAGAACAGCGGGCAAACATCAGATTTTACTCTTTTATCAACAATAGGAAATATGCTTGCCCATCCGCACTCTTTTCGAGCCCCCCAAACAAGGGTTGAAATTTCAGCTCCCGGCTTGGCGACACGATACATCTCTTCTAGCGCTTTTTCGGGGTAGGGGAAATACATCAAACCTAATGAACAGACCACAGCATCGAATCGGTTATCTTCGAATTCAAGATTTTCAGCATCCATCTGTTGATATGTTACATTGCTGAGGTCTGTTTCATCTGTTCGGGTTTGAGCCTCCTCAATCATACCTTCAGAAAGATCTACTCCCGTAACTTTTCCTCTCGGAGTTATTGATTTGGCTATCGGCAGAGTAACCAGACCGCTACCACAAGAAATATCCAATACTTGATCGCCTGGTTTAACTTCAATTTTTGAGAGAAGGCGTTCCTGGGCGGGCCAAAGTTGTTTTTGCCAGCCGGTGTCGTAGTAGGGAGCAGCATTGTCCCATCCATATCGCTGGACACGGCGTTGCAGATCCGGTTTCATAACAATTAATTTATGTTTAAGTGTTGATTAATGTTGATAGAGCTGACTTTACATAAATGCTGATGCAAGTACGCCATACATGATGATTCCTGCACTGATAAGAACGAGTGGGGTTCCGGCAGATGAAATTTTGTATCCAAGTGATTTCTCTCCGAAAGCGTCTTCAATTTTTTGAAGCCAATTGAGAGTGAGTCCGAGATCAAATAAGATCACTCCGCCGACAAAGAGTAAGGCTGCAGTCGTCTCAACCCAAGAAATAAGTGTTGAAAAATCAAAGGCGATTGTTAAAGCCAAAAGCATACCACCCTGTATGAGCGAGGCAAGGTGTGCCGCCAAGAGGTACCGCGGAGCTCTTGAAGCTTTCTCGCGGGCTTTGGCCATCGGAATTCCAAGCAAAAAGCCATAGGTTAAAACAAACATGCCGCCTATAATGAGTATTTGAGTTGCGTTATCCATCGCACTCCTTTCATTTAGATTCAGGTCTATTTACCAGCTAGAATACAGCATGATTCGAGCTGCAGCTTGTTGTCGTCTATTTCTATTTGAGGGTCGAATCTTTTGTGAATTTGTTGAATGGTGAATTCGTTTTCGTTTAAAATTTCTTTCCATTCCTGGATTGAATAGAGATTGAATCCATGCTCAACAAAAGGAAAAACCATCATGCTTTCGCGTGTTCTGTGCCCTGAATAAAACAAGCCTCCGGGTTTTAAAACTCTCCTGATCTCATTTAAATGATCTTCAGGCTCATCCCAAAAATATATTACCATGTTACAGAATACTTTTTCGAAAGTTTGATCTTCAAATGGAATTGAGTTGCTGTTCCCCAGTTTTAAATCCAGTTTACCATTTGAAATGAGATCTTCATTGGCTTTTGAAGCTGCTTCAACCATTTTCTCAGAATAGTCTAATCCACGTACTTTTATCTTGCTATTTAGGTCGAAGAGCTTACCAAAAAACTTTCCGGTTCCAAATCCTATTTCCAAAATGTGATCATTTTCATCCAATTCGATCACGTCGTAAGTGAGATCATAAAGGGGTTTATTCACAAGGTTCATCTTCTGCCCTACATTTAAGGCAAAATTCCCGGAAGGCTTACGCAGTTGTTGAGCGATAAATTTAGGATCGGGTTCGGTAACATTTTGTTGAGGAGTATTCTCTTTCATGACGTGTTCTCTTTTGATTTGATATTGATTTCCCTTTTGATTGGTATTGGGCGCCTGAAATCATCCAGAACCGGGCTATGTGAGTCCGCCTTTTCAATAAGTGCTTTGATTTGATCCGCCGGAGCAGAACTTTCGATGGTGATTTTATAGCGAATTTCACTGAATCCGGGAGGTTCCTCGCCAATGTTAAATTGACCTCTCGCATCATAATCTGATTCGATCTCGACTTCAATATCATCAACGGGTATTTCCGTATATGCAGCCCAGGTTGCGTAGCCAATTGCCAGGCAACTTCCTAATGCACCCCGTTCAAAAATTCCCGGACCGGGACCGGCGTCATTTCCGCCCATTTCCGTTCCTACATCGCAAATCATCTTTTTACCGCTGGCCGTAATTTCGCAGGTGGTTCCGTCTCGTACACGAACTTTTGTTAAGGCGGTTCTTTTACCGATAGAGGGGCGTTTTTCAAGTGCTTTTTGGTTTCGGTCAAAAGCTTTTTTGATCGTTTTTGGATCTGCCATATTAAAACTCCGATTTGTTATTTAGGTAAGATCATTCAAAGAAGAAGATTCTTGTGATCTATTTGAAAAGAGTTAACTTTCATTTTTGTATGGTAGTTGTTTAAATCAGGGATTACTTAAAGACTGGATTTAAACGAGGGAATATCCAAGGGTCAGATTTTTTCGCCTTTTGAACCATAAAGTATGCCTTATTTTATTTAGCTCTTCAGAAAAGGGATGAATTTTGGAACTCTCTCTTTGTAGTTTTGGTAATCGTCGCCAAAGCGACGTATCATCGCTTTTTCTTCGAAATATACACCCACAAAAATATAAAGAGTCATCCCGGCAGAGAGTACAAAGTGACTGACTGTCATATGAGGAGTGGACCAAAATGCAATCAAGAATCCAAGCATAAGTGGATGCCGAACATATTTATAGAAACCAGGCTCCATGAACTCAGGCGAATTTTGCTCGTTATTGCGGAGATAATTCCAAACCTGTTTCAATCCAAAGAGATTAAAATGATCGATCATCCAGGTGGAAAGAAATAGCACAAGCCAACCCAGCCAGAATCCCCATTGAAGAATAACGGTCAACCAGGTCGCCTCTACCTGCCATATCGTACCTGTAATGGGTTGCCATAACCATAATAGTAGAATAAGGGCGAAGCTGGAGAACAGCACGTACGTGCTTCGTTCAATTGGTTTGGCTACAACATTCGTCCATCGGTTCTTGAAAGATTTTCGAGCCATAACGGTGTGTTGCAATCCAAAAAGAATAATCAGTCCAAGATTGATCATAAGTGCTTCACCCCAGTGATTTTCAAGGCCGGAGTTGACAGTTTTGGGAACAATCATATCACCCGTAAAAAGAATGAGATAGATGAAGGTCCCAAAAAAAATTAAGTAACTGATTATTCCGTAGATAAACGCACTAAACCGTTTCATAAGATTCATCTCAATTTGTGATTATAAAGTATTGGATCTACCATAGGTTAGCATTTTAGAAGAGGAATACACGGGCTGAGTCCAATCCAATGGGTACCATTTTTGCAACAATTTTGCTGTTACCCGTTGAAGCCTCAACAATGCAAAATGCTTCTCCGGAACTTTTTCCTGTAGCCGTTCCATTGTTTTGTACGGTAAACACTTCAGGGTTACTGGAGTACCAATTCCACTGAAAGTTGAACTCTTCATTTACTGTATCCCCGGAAGCTGACACTACGAAAGCGGAAAAGTCTACTTTTTCATCAACTTCCATTGAGACGTTTTGAGGTTCAATGACAACTTCGGCTCCTTCAAGTTCGTCTTCTTCAGGCTCTGCGGGATTGTTATCTTCACAGCCAATATTGAGCATACCGGCAATCAGAATTATGATAACGGAGAATCCTGTAGTTTTGAAAAATTGAGTTTTGGAATAAATCATAATTGTCTTGATTTAGATTCTCATTCAAATGAATTTATCGGGATGGTAAGATGTTTTGGTTTACTTGGAAGAAATTATCGGGATCGTATTTCGATTTTACCTGTTGTAACCGTTCGTAATTTTTACCGTGGACTGCCTGTGTCAATGTGTCTTTCTCTTCACCGAATCCGGCAAAGTTCACATAAACTCCTCCATCAGTTTTTTCTCGTAAATTACTCCATGCGCTGCGGGTCCAGGCAATCATATCATCGGTTTTACTATGGTCTTGCCAGGTGTTGTCAATGCTGATGTTGAACATAGCATCACGATTACCGTAGGCGGTGGCTTCCTCGGGTACTTCACTCATGGCGCCCCCCAATGTCCTCAATGCAAAGAGGCACTGTTTTGAGGGCTTGTCAGCAGCATGTGCAACAACTTCGTCGATCAGTTCATCACCCATACTATCAGAAAAGAGCGATTTCCAGTAGTAGAGTTGTCCGTCAGCGAAAAGTGGATCAAGGTCGCTTTGCATTTCAACATACGGCCGGGGTCCACTCATATCTTCTATGGGAGTTCCCAATTCGGATGCCGGTTGAAGTCGTTGTTTACCTTCCTCAACAGGACCGGCGTACATTCCTGCAATAATTACGACGGGTGCCCAATGCATCTCTGCAGGAACACCGGGGAGAGGTGGCATGCCCCAGATATAAGCATCGCAGGTTACCTCATTTGGGGCATCAAGAGCAAAATCTCTCCATTTTCTAAGCACGGATACTGCATCCTCAAAAGGATAGATTGTCAGCGCTCCATAGATTTCCGGACCAAGTTCGTGGAGTTGAAATTCAAAAGAGGTGACAACACCAAAATTACCGCCACCACCACGGATGCCCCAGAACAGATCTTCATTTTTATTGGCACTGGCGGTAACAATTTCACCATCAGCGGTAACAATTTCGGCAGAAAGAAGGTTATCGCAAGTGAGGCCCCACTTCCGCCGGACGTAACCCATACCCCCTCCTAAAGTAAGGCCTGCCACTCCGGTTATTGAAACTTGTCCACCGGGTGTAATTAAGCCGTGGAGTTGGGTTTCTTTATCTACATCTCCCCAGTCTGCGCCGGGTTGAACCCGGGCGGTTCGGGCCTCAGGATCTACGTGTATACCTTTCATCTCCGAAAGATCGATTACAATCCCTTCATCACAGACTGCGTTACCGGCTACGTTATGTCCTCCGCTTCGAACAGCTACAAGAAGATTATTTTCTCGTGCAAAGTTGAGGGTATCAACCACATCTCCGGTGTTCATACATCTGGCAATTATCGCCGGTGTTTTATCGATCAATCCATTCCAAACAGAACGGGCTTCGTCATAGATTTCGTTTTGGGAAGTAATAAGATCTCCACGTAGTTGGCTCTCCAGTTTATCCAACTTCTCCCGGTCTAAATTGATGATTTTATCTTCGATTGTTAATGCTTCAATTGTTTCCATATCTAATCTCCAAGGGTTTAATTTTTTTGATATCTGACTTCGCTCAAGCACACCTACTCAGCGAGAAAAGCATCTACAGGCTTGTTGAATGCGATAAATAACAGGCAGGTCTCATCTGAAAGACAGGATGCGGAGTGAGGTTTCTCCGGAGGACCATAGGCATAGGCACCAGTTTGAAGGATTTCCGGTTCTTGTCCTTTATAATTCACTTCCATTTCACCGGATACCAGGACCATACGCTCGGCCGAATGATGCCAATGATTCGGGACACTTGTATTGCCCTGCATTTTAAAAAACACGTCAGCATTTGGTTTTGTAGGATCTCCCTGAAGTACTGCGATTTCACAACTCTCCGGCATAAACTCGGGGCAGTTTCGCCACTGAAGCTGCTCACTATCGGCAGTTCTGGAGAGTGACATATTATTATGTTGAGCTATGAGTGAAATCGGGGAAATAACAATAAATACTATAATCTGAAGAAGAGAAATTTCTAATTTATACATGCCGCTCTTGGTTTTTTTGTTTTGGGGTTTTGGCTTTAGAAGCTTTCTTGTTTTGCTCCTGAATTGCTGAAAACCTATTTGCTCAAATCGAGAAGGGCAATTATTAGCAGGTCAACAATAGGTATACAAAGAGGATAATGCCTGTTACAGGCTTTTTAACAGATTTTTTTTGATGTGAACTGTTATACATTCTCCTTTTCAAGTTGCATCATAAATTCAGTGAGGTTCTCTTCCGTTTCTATATCCAATTTTTTACGAAGTCGATAGCGGGCCGTTTTTACACTATTTGGTGCAATTCCCATTATGGTGGCCGTCTCCTTGATTGAAAGGTTTAATTTCGCAAGTGCCGAAAGTCGCAATTCGTTAGGAGTCAGATCAGGATATTCCCTTTTGAGAGCATCAAAAAAACCGGAGTGAACCTCTTCAAAATAGTGTTGAAATTGCTTCCAGTCATCGTCCAGATTCAGACTGTAGTCAACCGCATTTTCAAGCTTTTGTAGTTTTTTGTTAATACCTTTTTTACCGTTTTTCTTTATCTGTTCAATACTCTCTTTCAACTCTTTCATCATTTCATTTTTTTGGACCAGGTGAAGTGAGTAGTTTGTGAGCTCCCGATTTTTAAATTCCAGGTCGTTTTCCAACTGCTCCTCTTTTAACCGGGTATTTTCAAGTTCCACACGTTTTTTACTGATCTTTATACGTTGCCGATTGTATACAAGAATTCCAATGATTCCAACAAGAATGAGTCCGGCGAGGAACACATTCCGAAGGATTGCTTCACGCTGTTTCTCTTGTTCAAGTACCGCAATCTCTTTCTCTTTTTGTGCGGTTTCATATTTAGTCTGAAGTTCATTGATCTGTTGTGTTTTCTCTGCATTGAGAATACTGTCTTTAACGGCCGTTAGTTTTTGCTGGTTGAGATATGCGTTTTCGTAATCGCCCAGTGCTTCATATATCTGAGCCAATAGTTCGTATCCAATTTTTTCTCCTAACTTCGTGCCAAATTCTTTTGAGAGGGCTAAGGTCTCTTCTGCATGAAAAAGAGCCGTGTTTAACTGCTCGGTTGAAATGTAAAGTTTCGCAAGATTTTCGTGTATGATAGATGAAAGATCCTGGTCTTTGCCATTATTCATTTCAAGTGCACGAGTCAAATAGTTAATGGCAATTTCATGTTCCTCCTGCTGCATGTGCAAGCGCCCGATGTTATTAAGACTGTTCGCAATTTCCAGTGTATAACCGAGTTCCTGTCGAATATCCAGGGCTTTTGAGTGATATTCATGAGCCTTCTCAAAATTTCCAATATCACCGTGCAACAGCCCCATGTTATTGTAGATAATTGCCAGTGATGCGTTATTATCTAAAGTCTCATTGATCTCAAGAGCTTGTTGATAAAACTCGAGTGCTTGTTCGTGCTCGTTTAGCTCAAAATAACAGAGACCGATATTTGTGAGTGTGACAGCAATTCCCCTTTCTAATCCCATCTCTTCACATAAATCTCTCGATCTGAAATAGAACTCGAGGGCTCGCTCATATTCACTCTTTGATTTATAGATTGAACCCTTGTCGTTCAACATGGTAACCCAGGCAAGACTGTCACCAATACTGCGGCTTAGATCTATTCCTTGATCAAGATGAACCAGTGCAGTTTCGAATTGACCTTTAACGGTATAAGCATATCCAAGATCTCCATGTGCACCTGCAATTCCCTTTTTGTATTCAAGTTGCCTGGAAATTTCCATAGCCTCTTCGGCAAATTCAATGGCTCGATCAGGATCTGAATAGGAATATTCGAAGCTTGAATCTCGAAGGGCTTTGACCAGCGTAGTATCAGATTGCGGCAGAGTTTGACCACTCTGCTGAGCTGTTGCGAGAGCGCAGCAGAGGAAAAGTACCATCCCTATAACAGTTCTATTGATCATACTCTTGATTTTAATGATGATCTACTACAATAAGAGATGATTTTATCCGAAAATCAAATTCCTACCCTCTATCGAATCGAATTGCGCTCAAAATAACTCATTATGAATATCACCGGATGACGAGCATCTTTTCTACAATTACGAGTCCTTCATATTCAACTCTGCCAAAATATACACCGGAAGCATAATTGGCAGCTTTCCACATCTCAGTATGGGTTTGAGCCTCATAAAATCGATCTGTCAGCACTTCAACCAATTTTCCGGCGGCATTCCACACCGTAATACGAACATTGCCGGGATCAGGAATAGAGAATGTCAAAGTTGTTTGATCAAAAAACGGATTGGGGAAATTATTTTTTACAGTGAACGCAACAGGAGGGTTAAATACATGCCCAATTTTTTCATGGACTGCGTCTCGTATTTGCGGAAGATTCATATACAAATTTTCTCCAGGGCACAACGTACTGCACCCATCACGATGACCGCTGATTGTAAACAAATTAAAACCACTTGAAGGATGAAAATCTTTTCCAATTGGATCAATATTTTTCTCATCGGATTTCCAGGCCAGTAGTTCTATCAGGGAATTTTGAGAATCCAAAGTTGGCTTTACCTCTTCAAAATTGCCCATCAAAGCTACACCCATTGTATTTGAATTTGTACCGCAAAAATGTGCTCCCAATACTTCATCATTTCCATTTATCCAACCTCGTCCCTGGTAAATCACACCATTGGGGTCAATTAGCCAGTTGTAACCAATATCACTCCAACCATTCGTATTGACATGATACTCCCAGGTACTTCGAACCACTGCGGGCCAGTCTGAAGAACTATTTGTTCCCGCCGTGTGATGTACAATTTGATGTGTCACATTGGTTAATGATACAGGCCCACTTGGTTCCTGGCCATCCGGCGATCCCCAATCGGTTCGTGTTACAAATTCCGGCATTGGATAACTTTGAAAAATTCTTTTCCGAGAATCAGGAACCTTAACAGATTTCTGCCGGATTTCTTCTAAAATTGTGGAAGGAGTTGATCCGGGGCTGGTGAATGATAGATTCAGTGATCTCAGTTGAATTGTTTGCCCGTTTAGAGATTTTGGTAATGTAATCCGGAATTGAATAAACTGAGATTCACTCGGGAGGAATTGCAAAGTACCAATTAATGTATCGGGACTGGTTGTCAGGTGATCATCGTTCTCAACAAATTCCCATTCAGACCAATCTCCACTTTGAAATGCATAGCGAACCTCAAATAGCAAACTTTCGGGTTGATCTGTTACTTGAGAAAATACGAACCGGCTGCCCAATGCCAGGAAGGGTGAGATATTATTAATCGGAACTTCAATCTGCTTAGATACAAAGGTTATTCTTGCATCTGGATCAATCTTCTGAATTCCTCCGTCACTCAATTTTGCATTCTCAGTTGATTTCAAAATGTTGGTTGTACTGAAATCAATCTGAATATGTTCAGTATGAATTTTTGTAGTATCAGTTTGCCAGTCGGACGAATTTTGAGCGATTAAGTCCAGCGTTGTAGTCACAAACCCAATATAAACCAGAAGTAAAATTTGTAGAAATCGCAGCATTTCGGTCTGTTAAAGCTCATTTTTACAGATTCATCAAACAGGGAATAGAATATAGAATATACTACAATATTTACAGGCACAAGCAGATGCTTGTGTCAGCTGAGGGGTTGCTTTACTAATGCCCGTGCTTATCAATTTACTGGCGCAAGCGTCCGCTTGTGCCCCTTCATAACGGAATCATTTTTTTTTTGAATGTGTGGTCAGATTTGGCGTAATTTTCAAAATTCAACACCTGCTTGAACAAACCGGGAAAAGCCTGAGACAGACTCTACGTCTTCTGATTTCAAAATAAATGTTTTGGACAGATATGATACTGGCACAAGCGGATGTTTGCGCCAGTCGAGGTAGCCAACTGAGCAGAAACCTTATTTATGCTTAAAATGCATCCGGGTTCAAGCCTTTCAACTCATCTTTTACAAATTCACGGCCTTTCCGAATCAGCTCCCCGTCGCAATAGACATCCGGTCCGATACATACAAGATCCCAGTGTATATTGCTTGAATTTCCGTTTGAAGCAATTGCATAATCCTTTCCAAGAGTCAGATGATTGGAACCGTAAATTTTTTCATCAAATAAAATATCATACATGGGTTCCTTGATGACAGGATTTAGCCCAAAACTGAATTCACCAAACCGGCGGGCACCTTCATCTGTATCCAATATTTCTTCGAGCGCAGAGTTATTAGACGAATCAAAATCGACTACGATTCCGTCTTCAACTTCCAACTTTACATACTCAAAGGGTTTTCCCTGGTAAACAGATGGCGCGTACGTGATATGCCCATTTACAGAATCGATGATGGGGGATGAGAATAGTTCGCCATCCGGGATATTTCGCTTGCCAAAACAGGGGATCCAGTTTTGGCCTTTTACTGAAAACTGAATATCTGTTCCATCTCCCTTTAACTGAATTAAATCAGTTTTTCGGAGCAGATCCTCGAGCGGTTTCATGGCTTGTTCCAATTTCTCATAATCAAAAATACAAGCATTGTAGTAGAAGTTTCTGAATTTCTCTGTAGGCATTTTTGCATTCATGGCGAATGCGGGGGAGGGGTACCTCAGAACCACCCAGTTCGTGTGTTCCACTCTCTCTTTAAAATGAACAGGATTGAGAAATTCTTTTGAGTAAGCATTATTAGCTTCTTTGGGAACTCCTGAATTCTCGTAGATATTTTCTGCCGCACGAATTCCAACAAACGCGTCCATTTGTTTCATTAGAGGAAGTTGATCGACTTCTGCCTGGTTTGCCCAAAAATCTTCATCGCCTTCTTCTAATAATACCCGGTTCATTTCAGGATCTTCAATTTTAATGAAGGGATGTGCATCTCTCTTTCGAACCTGTTCAACGAGTGCCCGAAGCAACCCGATTCCATTCAGCCCAATCAGTTGTAGCATAATATTTTGCCCCGATTCAAGTTCCGTGCTGTGATCCAGTAGTTTTTCTGCAAGTTGTTGGTCTTCTTTTGTGTACATGATTTTGTCAGTTGTTAGTAGTTTATGGTTTGTTGATGGTTCTCGCTCGTGCCCTTAATATTGAGCATAAGCGGGACGCTTGCGCTATCTGTAGTCACGCTTTGCCCATGGCGTTGTGGAAACAATTTACAATTGACAACCGACAACAAACCACCGACTTAATTTTTTAGTTCTATAATTTCATGGCAATGATCAAGTTCATACTGTTGGTTTGAAGCAATCACCACCATTCGATTTGAATTTTTAAACTGTGCAACCAGGGAAGTGATGATATTTTTTCCCGCTTCGTCGAGATTCGATCCGGGTTCATCCAATAATAAAATATCCGGGTTATGTATAATAGCTGCTGCCAATTTTATCCGCTGCTGTTGCCCGGTTGAAAGCTCACCAAAATGGTTATCCAATAGCTTTTTTGCCCCAAGTGGTTCAAGCAGATCCGATAAGGGCTTTTGTTGACTTAATGAACGAACATTCTGAATAAATTCAAGATTTTCTCGAACCGTTAACTCCTCATATAGTTGAATATATGGAGCAGCGAAGCCCAGGTAATTTTTTAAATCCGTTCTTTTTATGTCATGATCATTTAAAGTCCATTTTACAGAACCTGAAGTAGGTTTTAGAAGAGCAGCCAGGCATTTTAACAACGTGGACTTGCCGGAACCGTTTGCGCCCGCTATTCCTAGAACCAGTGTACCTGTTTCAAAGGATAGGTCGGTGAAAACAGTTTTCCGTCCAAAGCGTTTTTCCAGGTTGTCAGCTTTCAGTTTTATCATCAATAAAAGGTAGCCTGAGCAGCATCAAAAAGAAAAGATTTTTTAAATGAAGCTCTAATTTTCTAAGATATCGGAAATGTGATAAATTACAATAAATATCATCATTTAGATTTAGTCATGTAACCTCATCCTTCAACAGATTATGGAGCAGATTTCAGAACAAATAACTCAAGAACTCCTCCAGGAATTACCCGACCAAGCTCAATTTTTCACCCCGGAGGAACTGCTCACATATGGCATTCCATATATTGTTGCAGAAACACTTCGAAAAAATGTGCTTTCGGCCATCAATTCCGAACTTCAGATGCCTGAATCGGAGTGGGTTAAACCTTTGGAAAAGGAGGTCCGGCAAGCCTGGCAGGATTTTGTTGAAATATCTATGAAACACCTTCGAATTCCGGCTTCTAAACTTTCTCATTTGTTGGAAGAAGCTGTCGAAGAGTGCCTGGAACTGGCGTTAAGACCAAGACAGTCTCTGCCCGATATTATTTTTCGAACCCATGATATTATTGAGTATCAAACGGCTAAAGATCGAGTGCAGTCGCTCGAGGTAAATAAACAGCTTGGATTGGCACTCGTAAGATACATGGAAAAAAAACAGAAAGATGAGATTAGTATTGACCAAGCACGTGAATTAATTACAAAAGTCGATCAGCGTTTGGTAGAGAATTATCATCCTCTCAATTGGGCGCAGGTACTCAAACCTGTGTTTGACCTGGCAGGAACTTCTGTGGATACAGAATTATTCCGCATTTTCTTTGAAGACAAAGAGAAACCGGGTTACGCCCGAAAATTCGAACAGCTTGAGGGGAATCTTAATGACACGGAATTGATCGAAGTTCTGAGTTCAGCAGATGTACTGGATATAGAAGATGAGGATCAGCCGGAGCTTTTTGTGCAGCGTGAAGAGAAAGCAGAGAAAGAAAAGGAGGTTGAGAACGAAGAATCATTCGACGAAGAAGAAATAAATACAGCGGATGAGAGTGAAACAGAGGAAAACTCAGAACCGGATCAGGAAGAATTCCTGCCTGAAAGTTCTGAAGATTTGGAAGAGTCTGAACCGGAGCCGGTTGAACGAATGCAATCGGCGGAGAGTGAAGAAGTAGTTGACGAAGAAGAATTTGATGAAGAACTTGACGAGCCCGATGACCCGACAGATTTAGATGGTGAAGATGAAAAATCCGATCGGGATGAAAATATTGTAGACCTGTTTTCTGAAATCAGGGAAGATGACCTGTTTGAGGAAACGCAGAATAAACAGATGATCTCGGTACCAGATGATGAAGATGACGTAGATGAGGATCCTGAAAAAATCACATTGCTCAGTAAATTTACATTAGACGAAAACGTTGAAGATTCACCAAAGGATCTTACGGAGTCTGCAGAAGAGGAAAACGACCCGGGTAAGGATGAGCCTTCATCTATCTACGATGAAATGAACCTTGTAAAAGAAGATTTAACAGAAATTCAGGAACAAGGTAAATCCTTCAACGATTTCGAAGAATTCAGTGAAGATGATGAGAATGAGGAGGAATTATCATTTAAAATTGAAACTCAGGATAAAGAAAAAAATGAATCGGATGAAGTAGAATCCTTTGAAACGGATTCCGCAGAGGAGCTTACTGATGAAGACGAGAAGGATCAGCCAATGTGGCGGTCCTTTTTGGAGAGAGATGATCTTGAAACCGATTCCGGTTACGAGTATGAAGATGAATCTGAGAAGGAGCCCGATGGTGAGTTTGAACAGGATTTTGGAGATGATTTTGCAGAGGAGGAAGATGAAGGATATATCGAAGAACCGATTTATGATTTAACAGCTGAGCAGCAAGATCCTGATGAAAAAATTGAGAATATTTCAGGTTGGCTTGATGATGAGAAAGATCGGTTTGTGGACGAAATTTTTAAAGGGTCAGAGATGGCATACGAGCAGGCATTATTGGATATTATGGATTACGACAATTGGAAATCGGCGTCCATGTACCTGGAAAAAGAAGTTTTTTCAAGAAATAATATAGATGTATATGATGAAGCAGCAGTTGATTTCACAGATCGATTGCACAGTTTTTTCTTAGAAAATAATTCATAACAAAAAAACAGAGAATAAAAAATGGCAACAAACGGAAAAGTAGAGCGACTACAAAAACTAAGAGAGGAAGCGAAAAAGGGCGGTGGTAAAGTCCGAATCGAAAAACAACATAAAAAGGGGAAACTTACGGCCAGGGAACGGATTGATATTCTCGTGGATAAAGGCAGTTTCGAAGAGATAGATGCCTTTGTCACTCACAGAAGCCAGGCATTTGGCCTGGACGGACAACAGGTACTGGGAGATGGTGTTGTAACCGGTTTTGCAAAAATTGAAGGGCGGCCTGTCTATATATTTAGTCAGGATTTTACAGTATTCGGTGGATCCCTCTCAGAAACACATGCTGAGAAAATTTGCAAGATTATGGATCTTGCCATGAAAAACGGGGTTCCTATCATCGGGTTGAACGACTCGGGAGGAGCGAGAATCCAGGAAGGTGTAAGCTCTCTTGGTGGATATGCAGAGGTGTTCTGGAGAAATTCAATGGCATCCGGTGTTGTGCCGCAAATATCAGCTGTAATGGGTCCCTGTGCAGGAGGAGCTGTGTACAGCCCGGCACTGACTGATTTTGTATTTATGGTGAAAAACACAAGTTACATGTTTGTAACGGGTCCCAACGTGGTAAAAACAGTGACGCACGAAGAGGTAACGTCTGAAGATTTAGGCGGTGCAAGTGCGCACGGTACGAAATCGGGTGTAGCTCATGTCACTACCGAAAATGACGCCGAGTGCCTGCGACAAATTCGCCAGATGATGACCTATATACCTCAAAATTGTGAGGAAAAAGTACCTGAGCAAAATTCGGTTGAACCGGATTCAAAAAAAGCAGCAAACCTGGATGAATTGGTTCCATTGAACCCCAATAAGCCATACGATATTAAGGATGCAATTGAAGGGGTAATGGACAAAGGCTCGTTTTATGAGATCCATGAAAATTACGCGGATAATCTTGTAGTTGGCTTTGCCAGGCTTGATGGACGTACAGTAGGTATTGTTGCAAATCAACCTTTATCACTGGCCGGAGTACTCGATATCGATGCATCTTTGAAAGGTGCCCGTTTTGTTCGTTTCTGTGATGCATTCAATATTCCATTGGTTGTTTTTGAGGATGTTCCGGGCTTCTTGCCGGGTACAGACCAGGAATGGGGTGGCATTATCAAACATGGTGCAAAACTTCTCTATGCATTTTGTGAGGCTACTGTACCTAAAATGACCGTTATTACACGGAAGGCATATGGAGGAGCATACGATGTAATGAACTCCAAACATATCCGTGCAGATTATAACGTTGCGTGGCCAACTTCAGAAATTGCTGTAATGGGTACAAAAGGTGCCGTTGAAATCATATTCAGGAAAGAAATTTCAAATGCAGATAATCCCGAGGAGAAGCAAAAGGAACTGGAGGATGAATACAACGAAGAGTTTGCACATCCATATAGGGCCGCCGCTCGCGGATTTATTGACGATGTGATTTTACCCTCGGAAACAAGAGAAAAACTGATTAAGGCTTTTGAAGTTTGCCAAAATAAGGTTGATACCATTCCGAAGAAAAAGCACGATAACTTACCGATTTAAACGCAGCACGGCTCGGGCCAAAGGCCTCCCTTTGGGTCTGAGCCGTTATTTTTAAAAGTAGATAAAGAACCTGGCAGAGTCGAAAGGGTACAAGCGGAACGCTTGCGCCAGCAATAATTTGAATGTAGCACGGCTCGCTGAGCCGTGGATTAAAAAAAGTATATAAAGAACCAGGCGGAGTTTGAAAGAATCAAAATTCTGCCGGGATTCTCTTTGTCGTTTATATGCTACTTAAACATTTGTAATTCAATCAAGATCCATAGGACTCTGACAGGTTTCTTACTCCTGGCCGATTGAAAAAGGGCACAAGCGGGGTCGTTGATGCCATTTATGTGATCTAGATAGGTTATTTATCGGCTCGACGAGCCGATTTACAAAGTTATTCATCCCGGGTAACTGCCGCCTGCAATATAATTGCGGAGTGAATTGATCTCTACCTTTTGCTGATCGATTACCGATTTTACAACATCACCAATTGAGATAATTCCGCTCAACTCATTGTCATCTAAAACCGGCAGATGACGAATTTTATGTTCGGTCATCAGTTTCATGCATAATTTCACATCATCGTTGGAGTTTACACAGAACACGCTGGAGGTCATGATATCTTTTACAGGTGTATTTTTAGAATGACGGCCTTTCAATATCACTTTATCCCTGTAATCTCGTTCAGAAATTATTCCGTTTAGTTTTTCATCATCAATCACTAAAAGTACACCAATGCCAAGCTCCGACATTTTTTTGATGGCATCGTAAACTGTATCATCTGAACCAATAGAGTATATCTCATTTCCCTTCTTATTGAGCAAATCGATTACTTTCATATTTTCCTCCCGTTTAAATTAGTAGACATCTGTTTTAATAAACGGATTTTTCTGTCACTTGCAAGAACTTTTTCAATTCTTAAAAATATTGGTAGCAGCTATTTTAACCTGCATCTTGTTGAACGATTCCTTCATTCTCTTTTATTAGAAGAATCGTGTTACTCTCGATATTAGTTAAAGTGTCAGTTAGTTCTGATGGCCACTGGATAATCATATTTTCTACTTCCGAGTTTTTTAACCCCAAAAAAAGAGATTTACTACTCGTACTTGTATAAGAATTTCCTGCTTTCACAGTTTGAATTTGCTGAAAACCATCTTTCCTGTTTAGAATGACTTTAGTTCCAATCGCATCCCGGTTGGATTGAACACCTTCCAAATCAACCCGAAGCCAGTTATGTCCGGATGAGAGATTTTGTATGAGTTGTGAAGGTGTCCCGTCAATATTTGAATAGATAAGATCCGGAGTTCCGGAACGGTCAAAATCAATAACAGCCAACCCGCGGGTTAGTGCAGAATTAGAAAAATTAATAACATCGTCTGTGACATTCTTAAAACCATTATTCATACTGTTTAAAAATATGAGGTTTTTATTTTCGAGTTCATCCTCGGGATCCCAAAGCGCCCCGCTACCCATGGCAATATCCTGGAGTCCATCCAAATTCAAGTCCACAAAAACAATTCCCCATCCTGATACCCGTTCAGAGGGCATTATACCGGTATGGTATGTAACATAATCGAAACGGAGATTCCCATAATTTTGAAAAAGGCTGGTCATCTGTCCAATTAAATTTGTTGTTAGCAGATCGTAGTTTCCATTATGATTGAAGTCTCCATCATCTACTCCCATGCTGCTTTTTGATTCATTTACATGTGCGGCGATTCCAATCTCAGAAAATGTCCCATCCTTTTTATTGATGTACAACCTGTTGGGAGTCATATCATTCGCAATATATATATCAGGCCAACCATCATTATTTAAGTCCGACCATACGGCGGAAAGTCCTTTTCCATCTTCCCGGTGCCCCTGTTGATCTTGGTTCGTTACACTACTCTGTTCCGAAACATTTGAAAATGTACCATCTCCATTATTTCGAAATAGTATAGTTGGCTGGCCGGAATAATGTATAGGGATCAGTGTTCCCTGTCCATAATATCTGGGATCATCAATATTCCAGTTTACGTTATTCACAACCAAGAGATCAAGATGTCCGTCGCGGTCATAATCAGCAGTGGAAGCTGCAGCAGTAAAGCAGTCTAATTCGCCACAATATCCCTGAAGGCTGAGCCCGGCAAATTCTGTTACATTTGTAAATGAACCGCTATCATTTCTGAAAAGTTGCCCTCCACCATAAGCAGATACATATAGATCCTGGTGTCCATCGTTATTGTAATCAAAAAAAAGTGCACCTACCGGGTACCCGGGAATATCGTCAAGACCACTTTTTACAGTAATATCTTCAAATTTACCGTTTCCAAGATTTCTAAAAAGTGCAGATGATAAAGTTCGTACGGCAGATGAGGAGTCTGATAAACCTAAATTTGGCAGGAAAAAATCTTCCCAGCCATCACTGTCAATATCACCAACAGCTACACCCCCCTCCATTACTTCCAGGTAACTGGTGTTGGCTTGATTGATCGGAGGTCTGGAATACGAGTTGATACCGGCTTGACTGGATACATCTGCCAATTGAAATGTTGGCCCTGAAGAAAATAATTTTTGAAGGAAAGATATTTGATAAGCTCCAGAAATCTGGAGAATTATCAAACACAGTACACATCCTAAAATGATGATTAAAGTGGTTAAAGGCAGAGAAAACCGTTTTGATAGGAACTTCTTGGCGTGCATGTTATGAATTGATTAGAAAAAAATACATAATAGAAAATTGCATATCCTTATGCTAGAACTCATCTATCTATAGGATAATAATTCATCAGTATGAGTGCTTTAAAAAAAAGTATTGTTCGGTCTTACAGGCATTCTGCTAGTACTTATAATCTTTTTCCAATTAAATAAAAAAACAGGTAATGGCAAAGGCCAGTCAATCAATTATTCCCATATTCTAGAGGGGAAACAATTATCAACAATATATTGTGGAAGCTGTCATAGAGTTCCAGCCCTGACCTTTTACCATGTAAAACCAAGCGTATTAAAGGATTTCAGGCCGTTAGCAGAATTGTTTTACATCAATGATAGATCAAGGGCCAGCGATCATGATTTTGGTTTTCTGCTGGAGAGAGAATTTCAGATACTCTAAATAATATATCCGCAACTTTTAGACTTAGGGTATTTTTTCAGCATTTATCGCTTCAAAGATGCATTATTGATGGCTAATCGTTCAATATCTTGCGATAAACAAATTTTTTTATTCTGAATAAATGCTCAATAATTGGATAAAATAAATTTGTGCGGATAAATAAAAGGTTTAATAAAGATACCTTTTTCAAAAAGTTTGGAAATTTTATTTGAAAGTTCCTAGGAATTTATTTTTTTATGAAAGCGCTTTTGCATATTCGCATTTTCCATTCATAAAAAGTGCGTAAGTCAACTAAATTTTGTACGTGGACAATTGGTAAAATATTTTTTCTGTAAAAATATCATGGCATTAGTGGGAAAAGTACTCGCTGAAGATCATAGGTGGATAATATCAGGTTGTTAAAATTTGTTCATTTATTTGCCTGAATGAAGAAGAAATGGGATTTGGATTTTAAATTTTTTAAAAGTTTGTATTGGATTTTTCCGCTTGTTGTGTAATGTGTACCGTCTACTGAATTAAATGAGCATTTGGAGTATATAAAACTACAATGCATGCATAATTGATTAAATAAATTTGTATGAAGGCCTTGTGAACCGAACCACAACATCTACCAAAAACAATAACAACAAAAAAAAGGAAAACATGGAGCGAATGGCGACAATGATACGACTCATCGTGATACTATTGCTATTCCAGCTTGCTGCATCAGTAGATCTGCAGGCTCAGGACAACAGTACACTTGCAACTGTTTACGATGGTACAGAAGGAAAGGTTGAGTTCCAATCTGAATCAGCGATACAATCACTACAAGAAACAATCACAGGTACCGTTAGGGATGCGATGACGGGTGAAACTTTGCCGGGTGTAAACATTACGGTTCCTAATACTGACCGTGGCGTTGCTTCATCTATTGAAGGAACCTATGAGATTGCAGTTTCATCACTAAGTGATACTCTAATATTTTCATACGTAGGATATCAGAGTCAGACAGTTCCAATTAATGGACGTACAACAATTGATATTGAACTTGAAATGGACATTTACCAGGCAGAAGATATTGTCGTGGTTGGATATGGAACTCAATCACGAGAAACTCTTTCGGGTTCCGTAAGTTCGGTTTCAGGTGAAAGAATTCAGCAAATTCCGGTTACAAACATGGCGAACTCATTAACAGGTCAGCTGCCGGGAATTGTGACCGTTAACCAAAGTGGTTTGCCGGGAGATGACGGTGCATTAATTCGTATCCGCGGTGAAAGTACATTGAATGATAATCGGCCATTGATCGTAATTGATGGTGTTCCGGATCGCTCTGGTGGATTGGACAGGATTAATCCACGGGATGTTGAAAATATCAGTGTGTTGAAAGACGCATCAGCAGCAATTTATGGTTCACGGGCTGCAAATGGTGTAATTCTGATTACAACTAAACGAGGACGAAGTGGTGCTCCGCAGTTTACACTGGATTTTAACCAGGGCTTTAACCAGCCAAGTAGGGTTCCCGATATGGCAGATGCCGAGACATATATGACAATGTTGAATGAAATTGATTCATATCGAGGTCTCCAACCCCGCTACACTCAGGATCAGATCAACTGTCATGCACAGGTTCAGGATGAATGGCTATGTCCCGACACAGATTGGTTTGGTGAAGCTTTGAAAGATGTGTCTTACCAAACTCGAACAGATATGTCTGTTGCGGGCGGAAGTGAAAATTTCCGGTACTATCTTTCTTTCAGCGGGCTTACAGAGGATGGATTTTACGATAACAGTGCCGTTGGTTATAATGAATACAGTTTCCGCAGTAACCTGGATGGCCAGCTCTCAGAAAATATATCCTTATCTGTAGATCTGTTGGGACGATTTGAAGATAGAAATTTCCCAACAGAGAGTGCCGGTGCAACATTCAGAATGCTGATGAGGGGCAAGCCGAATGAACATGGTTTCTGGCCAAATGGTCTGCCGGCTCCGGATATTGAAAACGGTACGAACCCGGTCGTAACAGGGACAGATGCAACCGGATATGACCGAGATGATCGCTATTACTTCCAAAGTAATGCAAAACTACGTGTTGAAGTGCCGAATGTAGAGGGTCTTTCTGTTACAGGTACCGTTGTTTATGACAAGGATTTCCGTAATCGTAAATTTTGGCAAACTCCCTGGACGCTTTATGATTTAGCAGGCTTTGATACAAATGGCGATGGTCAACCGGATGGTATGGATACCGGTGGTACACCCATATTCAATGAAAGTTTAGTGCCGAACCAGGATGCCCGACTGCAACAGTGGTCAGATGAAGGGCAAAATACGTTGATGAACTTGCTGGTGAATTATGATGTAGATTTTGAAAACCACTCATTTACTGCATTGCTTGGAACTGAAAGACAAAATATTCAAAACTCCGGATTTTATGCTTTCAGAAGATTTTTCCCAACTACGCAGATTGACCAGCTTTCATTTGGGGGCGAAGATCAGCAAAACATTGAAGGAGGAAGTTCATCATTAGGTGATGATATCGAACGTCCTAACAAGGCTGTCCGTCAAAATTTCTTTACTCGACTCAATTACAATTATCAGAGTAAATACTTGGTTGAAGTCATTGCCAGGTATGACGGGTCTTACATCTTCCCTGAGGGCAATCGGTATGGTTTCTTTCCGTCTGTTTCTGTTGGATGGAGGCTAACACAGGAAGATTGGTTCCAAGATGCAGTCAGCCTGTTTGATGAATTAAAAGTTCGTGCTTCCTATGGTCAGACAGGGAATGACCGAATTGAAGAGTGGCAGTTTTTATCGACGTACCAATTTGGTGCCGGACATGTGTTTGGAGGAAGTTCAGTTCAGTCGATCTTTCCTGCACGTACACCCAATCCGGATGTAAGCTGGGAGGTTTCCAACCAGTTTAACGTAGGTATTGAATCATCAATGTTTGACAATAGGTTTACTCTTGAAGTCGATTACTTCAACGAATTGAGAGAAGATATTCTTTGGTTTAGAAATGCTTCTGTACCTCAAACTGCAGGTATTAACTTGCCCAGAGAAAATATCGGAGAAGTGAGAGCCAAAGGTTTTGATGGTCGTATTGGCTGGAGACAGCAATTTAGTACGGACTTTGTTCTTGATATCTCACTGAACGGTGGATATGCCGAGAACGAGATCAAGTTTTGGGATGAACCCCCAGGCGCACCAGAATGGCAGCAGAGTACAGGAAGAAGAATGCAATCTCCTCTGTTGTATAATGTAATTGGTGTCTTTAGTGATCAGGCCGAAGTCGATAGCTATCCGCATTGGAGCGGAGCACGACCCGGTGACCTAATCTTTGAGGATGTGAATGGTGATGGTCAGATTAATGCTGATGATAGAATTCGAGTTGAACGCAACGGCGTTCCAAAATGGAATGGCGGATTAAATATAAGTGGACAGTTCAGAAACTTCGACTTTGTTATGCTGTTCCAGGGGGCCGCGGGGGCTTCTCAATGGATTCAGACACAGTCTGGTGATTTTGGAAACTATCTGAATGACTTCGCGAAGAAGAGATGGACTCCGGATAACCCTAATGCGTCTGGACCGAGAGCGTTTAACCGTGCAGATGAATATTGGATCCGTAATCAGAACACCTACTTCTATATGGATACAGATTATATCAGGCTTAAAAACCTCGAAATCGGGTATAATTTACCGCAGAATCTGACATCCAGTTTAGGAATAAACAGGATGCGAGTGTATGCAAATGGATTTAACCTGTTAACATTTAGCGATTTTCCATTGGATCCGGAAGCCAGAAATGCGTCAGGTTCTTACTACCCGCAAAAGAGGGTCATGAACTTAGGTCTGTCACTGGCATTTTAATCACCAGGGTCTCGGGTACAACCGGGACTCTGATTACTAAACCATTTGAGTTTAGTGATTGCGAACATTTTCAAATTAAATCACAACAAAATGAATAACACAAAAGCATTAAAAAAGTTACCCATAAAAGTACTGCTGGCGGTCATGCTTTCGGTGCTTGTATTCAACTCATGCGGTCAGGATGCATTGAATGTGAGCCCGACAGATCAGATATCAGATGATAACGTTTGGCAGGATCCCGCACTGATGGACCTATATTTATCGGATGTCTATCGTCAGATGCATCACGGCCAAGATGAAGTGAAAATAGCCTCATTAACCGATGACTCCTACTTCACTCACGGATATGGCACAGAAGACCTTGTACAAGGAAACTGGAGCCCAAGTAACCTGGGTGCACTCGGACGTGGTGACCTTCGACACTATCGATGGGATCATCTTTACTCGGCCATACGGCAAGCGAATATTATCTTAGCAAATATTGACGAAGCTACGGCCAGTGAATCATTCAAGAATGATATAAAAGGTGAAACTCATTTCTTGCGAGCTTATTTCTACGGCAACCTTCTCAGAATGTATGGTGGTGTACCACTCATCTTAAATCCTGTTGACCTCTTTGGAGGGGAGGATTTGGCAGTACCCAGAAATACATTTGAAGAGACAGTTAACTTTATCGTAGAGGAGGCCGATCGCGCAGCTGCTCTTTTACCTGAGGAACCACGAGATTTAGGGCGAGCGTCTAAAGGAGCAGCTTTAGCACTTAAATCGAGAATTCTCACTCACGCAGCAAGTGACCTGTATGCGAACCCCGCAAGTGATTTGACTGGATATACATCAGGTAGCCAAGAATCCCGATACCAGGCAGCTAAAGCTGCAGCTGAAGAGATCATGAATATGAACAAGTATAGTTTATATAACCAACATGATGATCCGGCTGTAAATTATGAACAGTTGTTCCTGGTGAATGGCCGGCATGAAGAAACAATTATGAATCGATATTTTCAAGCAAGCAGAGACTGGACGGATCGTTATTTGACTCACCAAATGAACGGACCCAATGGTTATCGCGGATGGGCAGGGAACACTCCGTTACAATCATTAGTAGATGCCTATGAAATGGCAGATGGTTCCGAGTTCGATTGGAGCAATCCGGATCATGCAGCTGCTCCATACGAAAACCGAGATCCCAGATTCTATGCATCCATTCTTTATGACGGCGCACCTTGGGTAGAGCCGCCCTCATTCAGACAACCTTACGATCAATTTGGAAATATTCAAACGTTTGAAACAGTAACGTTGCCAGATGGAAGTGAAGCGGTTGGCGTAGACACAAGAAATGGCCCGATCGAGGATTGGAATGGAAGTTGGACACGATACTACCTGAGAAAATTCATCGATCCAAGCATGCCGCCTCAAGAACGACAGGAAACGCCTTATACATTCTTCCGATATGCTGAAGTTCTCTTAAACTATGCTGAGGCGTGTATAGGCTTGGGAGAGGAAGTAGAAGCACGTCGAGTGATCAATATGGTTCGTGACCGTGCCGGTATGCCTCCAATCTCAGACAGTGGGCAGGCTTTGGTCGAACGGTATCAGAATGAACGACGTGTTGAACTGTTTGGTGAAGAACATCGGTTCTTCGATGTACGCAGATGGATGATTGCACCTGATATTTATACAGATGCGTTTGGAATTACCATTACTGCGGAAGCAACCGACGTTACAGATCGCAGTACATACTCAAACTACTCATACGACCCGATGCGATTTATCCAGTCGAGGTCCTGGAGCGATAGCCATTATTTTGCTCCGATTTCATTAGAGGAGATAAATAGAAATAGTGCATTGGTTCAAAATCCCGGCTATTAATTTATAACTCTTTTGTGAATTACTTTAAAGCCTGCCAGGTTATCTGGTTGCATTCATGTGAAATGCAACCGGGTGTAACCTGTCAGGTTTTTTATTTTCTTAATAAACAATTACAGGCTAGTAAATTTCTAACATTCCTTTGTGGATTTTTACAATTTTATCAGAGATTTTAGTCACTCAAAATTTTGATATCCATAAGTGGATATTGAGTCGATCATCATTTTTCGTGTCCATTATTTTCATCTTCCAATATGCTCTACCAGTGGAAAAAAGCCGTTACTTTTACAATACTCTGCTTTTGCCTTTTTAGCTGCAACTCGTCTGATGAGCTGGAATGGAATCAGGATGATGGTTTTCGCTGGAGTGAAATATCTCCCGGTTTTTTTGGAGAAACAGGCTTCTCATCTCTCGCTTCAACAGAAACAAATATTTCATTTCGAAACGATGTAAGAGATGAGTTAAAATTTCAAAACAGACATTATCTGAATGGCTCAGGTGTAGCCGTGGCCGATGTGGACGGAGACGGACTGCAAGACATCTACTTCGCATCTATAGACGGAGCTAATAAACTCTATAAAAATTTGGGAAATTTTCACTTTGAAGATGTCACTGACCGGGCCGGTTTGACTCATGAGGGTTATAACTCCACTGGTGTCGTTTTTGCCGATGTGAATGCAGATAGAAACCCTGACCTGTTCATTAGCTCATTAAGTGACGGGAACTCACTCTATATAAATGACGGGAATGGAAACTTTCAACTGAAAACTGACAGTGGTTTAGGAGAAAGTCGGGGTGCACATACAATGGCTCTGGCAGACATCAACGGTGATGGACTTCTGGATCTGTATATCACAAACTACAAAATCCAAACTGCTCGAGATATATATTCAGCCAAAGAGCTCTCTATGGACAATACCGTAGAGGTGATCGATGGTCATCTTCAGGTACTTCCGGAATTCGCAGATCAGTTTACAATTGTTGAGACAGCAGAGGGGTCCTTCAGAAATGAAGTAGGCGAACCTGATGAATTATATCTTAACAAGGGTGAGGGACGATTTGAACCGGCAGATCCACTTGAATATTTCTATGATGAGAACGGGAATTCCATCGGGTTAACACCTGATTGGGGCCTGACGTCCACTTTTCGTGATGTAAACGGTGATAATTATCCGGACCTGTACGTAGCTAATGATTTCTGGACGCCTGACAGGTTTTGGATCAATCAGGGGGATGGAACGTTTGAAAGAATCAATCGAAATGGAATTAGAAACATGAGTTTTTCATCTATGGGGGTTGATTTTTCGGATATAAACCGGGATGGTCATTTGGATTTTGTGGTGACTGAAATGCTGAGTCGTGAACATTCAAGCCGGTTGCAACAATCTTCGGAGTTTTTGCCCGAATATGAAGGACGTACATTACATAATCGCAATTCGGTGTATCTGAACAGGGGAGATTCTATTCCCAATTTTGCCCAAATAGCTTATTACAGTGGACTTGAAGCTACTGAATGGTCTTGGGGGACCTCATTTTTGGATGTTGACTTAGATGGATTTGAAGATCTAATCGTCGCCACTGGTTTTACGAATGATTACCAGGATATGGATACCCAAATTGCTATGTATACAGCGGATATGTCGAATAATGAAAGAGGGGGTGATATTTTAAGATATCCGCGACTCGAGTTAAGAAATCAAATCTTTAAAAATAATGGAGATTTAACATTTTCCGATCAGAGTGTAAACTGGGGATTCGATACCGAAGATATTTCTATGGGAATGGCCCTTGCAGACCTCGACAATGACGGAGATCAGGATATCATTTTCAACAGGCTCGACAATGTAGCCTCTCTCTATGAAAACAGGTCCAATCACTCACGAATCGCTGTTCGATTAAAAGGTACTTCACCAAACACCCAAAGTATAGGAGCGAAGATAGAACTGATAGGCGGATCCCTGATTCAAAGTAAAGAGATTACTGCAGGAGGAAACTATCTGTCGAGCTCACAGAAACAAGTTGTATTCTCCGCTGAAGAAGGCAAAAATGATTATTCAATTAAAGTAATTTGGCCGGACGGTAACTATAGCCTTATTGAGGATATCAGAGCCAATAGAATCTACGAAATTGATCAGGAATCGATAGAACTTCGTACAACTGAAGCGAGGAGTTATTCGGTCAATGAAAATCAACCGGCATTTAGTGATCAATCAGGGAAAATTGATCATATTCATCAAGAGAATTCTTATGATGACTTCCGTTTTAGTCCTTTGCTTCCTCAAAAATTAAGTAGCTTTGGTCCGGGAGCAGCATGGATGGATCTGAATGGTGATCAGGTAGAGGAACTGTTGGTTACTGCGAGTAGAGAGGGGCGGGCCGCTGTTTTTTCCAAGTTGGAAAACGGAAATTTTAGCAGAGTAGAGATGGATCCTATTACCGGAGTGGCCCCGGGCGATCAAACGTCAATTTTAGGGTGGTCTGAAGAGAACAGATCAATCCTTGTAATAGGTAGTGCCAACTATGAACAGGGAAATCCCGGCGTACCCTCAGCATTTGTTTACTCGATTGAAACCGGTGAGTCTTCAGTTTCTTTGAGCAGCAATGCAGTTTCCAATGTGCAAGCAATTCCCGGAATATTATCAACTACAGGCCCAATAGCTGCCGCTGATTATACCGGAGATGGTGCTATAGACTTATTTATCGGGGGAAGGTTTAAGCCCGGTCAATATCCTGTTAATGCCGATTCCAGACTTTTTCGTAATAATAATGGGCGCTTTGAACTGGATGAAAGAAACTCGAGAGTCTTGAGTAATGCAGGCCTTGTAACAGATGCTCTATTTTCTGACGTGACCGGTAATGGTGAACAGGATCTGCTCATCGCTACAGAATGGGGCACGCTTAGGTTGTTTGAAAATCGAGGTGCTAGATTTGTTGATATTACAGAAGAGGTGGGTCTAAACGAGTATAATGGCTGGTGGAATGGTATAACAGTCGGTGATTTTACAGGGAACGGGCTACCTGATATTGTTGCATTAAATATTGGATTAAACAGTGCTTATCAAATTCATGATAACAAACCCATTCGAATGTACTATGATGATTTTAACTGGGATGGACGTCTCGATATACTTGAAACCTATTACAGTAATGAAATTGGCAGTTATGTTCCAAGAAGAAAACTACATGATTTTGAATCCGTACCCACAATATTATCAAATGTAAGTACGCATAAGGAGTTTGCGGAAGCCTCCATTGATGAAATCTTTGATCAACCTTTTAATGATGTACCCTACAAAGAAATTAATACTCTTAAACATATGATCTTTGTTAATACAGGAACTGCATTTGAACCAAAAACTCTACCGGCTGAAACTCAGTTTTCAAATGGATTTTACTCGGGTGTAGCAGATTTTAACAATGATGGAAACGAAGATCTTTTTATTGGTCAGAATTATTTTGGCTTTCCAAAAAATACTGCACGATTGGATGCAGGGAGAGGAATCCTCTTGCTCGGTGATGGGGATGCAAACTTTGAATCCGTACCCGGTAATATCTCGGGAATTAAGGTTTATGGAGAACAGCGTGGGGCGGCATTGGGAGACTTTAATCAGGATGGAAAGACGGATCTTGTAATTTCACAAAATAACGGTCAAACTAAACTGTTCGAGAGCAAGGTAAACAGAGAAGGAATTCGAATAGAGCTAGTTGGTTCAAGATCGAATAGAAGTGCGGTCGGATCCTCCATTCGTTTAGAATATGATGGTGGTGAAAAAGGACCGGCGAGATTCATTCAGGCAGGGGGCAGCTACGCTTCTCAAAACAGCTATACCCAAGTCCTTGGAATATCAGTGAATGAATCTCCATCAGTGATTGAGGTGAACTGGGCTGATGGCACTGTTCAGAGAGTTAAGATTGTGGAGGGAAAAAGCGATTATCGAATTCAAAAATTGTGAGTCCTCCAATGAAACATTTAAAATTTAGTGCTTGTCTGCCATAGTAAAATCATGGAATATTTGATTTTCAATCCACTTGCTCTCGAGACATACTACTTCTACCTTTCGATATGGATTTATTTGAAAAAGAAAACTCAGGTAATTCACTAAATGAGGGTTATGAAGATCAGCCTTTAGCCACTCGCATGCGCCCGCAATCCCTGGATGAATTTGTTGGGCAGGAGCACCTGGTTGGTGAAGGAAAAATGCTTAATCGGATGATTAAAAGCGGGGTGATTGGATCACTTGTATTTTATGGTCCTCCAAGCTCCGGTAAAACCACATTGGCTCATGTTATTTCAAGAGAGATTGATGCCCGGTTTGAAGTAATCAATGCGGTTCTTGATGGAATCAAGGAGTTGCGCAAAGTAGTAACAAAAGCAGAGCACCAGAAAAAAGCGACCGGTAAAAAAACTATCCTGTTTGTAGATGAGATTCACAGATGGAATAAAGCTCAGCAAGACGCACTTTTACCGCATCTGGAATCGGGTGTGTTAACGTTGGTTGGGGCCACAACTGAAAATCCGTTTTATTCGTTGGTGAGCCCACTTCTTTCGCGCTGCCAGCTTTTTGAGCTCTATCCGCTGACAAAGGAAGATGTAGTCGTAATGCTTCATCGTGCACTTAAGGATGAAGAACGAGGCTTAGGTTACATTGATATCACTGTTTCTGATAAAGCTTTGGATCATTTAGCTGATTATGCCGGGGGAGATATTCGAAATGCCCTGAACGCTCTTGAAGTAGCGGCATTGTCTACCCCGAAAAGTGAAGACGGAAGAGTTGAAATTACACTTGAAATAGCCAGGCAGTCTATTCAAAAAAGAAGTGTTCGTTATGATCGAACCGGGGATGAGCACTATCACTATGCATCAGCGTTTATCAAATCTATGCGAGGCTCAGATCCGGATGCAGCTCTTTACTGGATGAACGCGATGCTAGAAGGGGGAGAGGACCCGCAGTTTATATTTCGACGAATGTTGATATTTGCTTCCGAAGATGTTGGCATGGCTGACCCTTATGCAATTACGGTGGTTCACTCAGCCCAGGAAGCTTTTCTGAAAACCGGTATGCCGGAAGGATTTTATTTTTTATCTCATGCTTGCATATTCCTTTCTATCAGTCCAAAAAGCAACAGTACTAAGGCTGTCTTTGAGATTAACAGCGAGATCAAAAAGAAAGGAGTGGGGGATGTCCCATCGCACCTCAGAGATAAGACGGCAAATAAACTGGCGTCTATGTATTTAGATCATAAAAATGCGTCGGACGACTACAAATACCCGCATAGCTATCCCCGCCACTGGGTCCGGCAAAAATATCTTCCCGACAGTTACGATGACTGTTCCTGGTTCGAGTTCGGAACGGAGGGAAGAGAACCCATCCTTCGAAAAAGGCTTGAAGAAATTAAAAAAAGTAAAGAGAAGTAATATCCAGTTCATATAAAAAAGCAAGCCCGGAATTTTCCATTCCGGGCTTGCGAAGTATTGGAGCTATTGCTCGATGTCTACCATAACATGAGTTCTTCGTATTAGGAAGTTCTTTATTGCCAATCACTGGGATAATGATAGGGTGGTTTTATCAGAAATACAAATAAAATTAGGCAAAATGTTTAATTAGCATTGATAATTAAAGATAAACTGTATTTGAAAGCGCTTTTTTTAGGTTTATATGGGGTTATGAGAATTAAAAAATTTCAAAAAAAAATGATATTTGGTTAAACTTTACGATCAATAACTGTAATAGTACCAATAGAATGAGTTCCGAAAAGATGGAATGAAAAAATTTTAAGCCCTGTTTTTCTCAGAAAGAAAATTTTATGGCACGTATACACATATTATCAGCAACCGACCGGCCTAACTCGAATGCATTGAAAGTGTCGAGATATTCCGAACGGTTTTTATCAGAAAAAGCAACAACTGAAATCTTTTCTCTCAGAGATTTCCCGATTGAAGATATTGTGGGAGGGAAGTATAATAACAAACCAGAATCAGTTGAGCAGTTTAATGACAAATTCCTGGATGCGGATGGTTTCGTATTCGTGATTCCCGAATACAATGGAGGGTTTCCGGGAATTTTGAAACTATTTTACGACTATCTTCCCTTTCCAAAAGCATTTAACAAAGCTCCTATTTGCCTGATTGGTGAAGCGGCAGGAGCGTTTGGAGCTTTGCGACCCGTTGAACAATTTTCACAACTTTTAATTTATCGCCAGGCCCATATTTTCCCGGAGAGGATGTTTATCCAGCGGGTCAATGATACGTTTGATGAAGAGAATGGACTCCTGTCAGAGAAAATGCAGAAGCTATGGGAAAAACAGTTGAAAGGTTTCCCGGACTTTGTAGAGAAGGTAAGCACCGAATTAGTTAAGGCGTAGCATATAGCCCACACCGTGAAGGGTTACCAGGTATTTGGGGTCATCAGGGTTCTTCTCAATTTTGGCTCTCAATTTCGAGATGTGCACATCAACGGTACGGGTGTTTGTGCTGTACTCATAACGCCATACTTTTTCAAGTAGATCGTCCCTGGAAATGGGGCGGTTAGCATTTGAGAGAAAGAACTCAATGATCTCCACTTCGCGGGTTGATAGCTCTTCTTCTTTTTGATTCGGCTTAAAGACTTTACCGTCATTCAGGTCAATTTTTATATCGCCGAGTTTCAGCAGTCCAGCAGGACCTGATTTAGAATATGCGTTTGCCCTGCGAAGTCTTGCACGGATCCGGGCCAGCAACTCCTTTACACCAAATGGTTTCGTGATATAATCATCAGCTCCAAGATTCAGCCCGGTTACCTTATCGATTTCCTGGTCTTTTGCAGTCAGCATGATGATTGGGAATGTATACTTCAAATCCCGGATCTCTTTACAGATTTCGTAACCGCTGACATTTGGCAGCATCAAATCGAGAATCATTAAATCCGGTTCAAACTGTTGAACGGTTTCGACGGCTTCAGCCCCGTCTTCAACTACATTTACATCGTAGTTTTCAGCTTCGAGAGTGTCTTTTAGGGTAAAAACAAGACTAGGTTCGTCCTCTACAATTAAGATTTTTTTTGATTTATCCGACATAATTATCTAATTCAACGCTCTTTGGAATATTAATAGCATCATCACTTTCTTGTCTGTCATAGTCTTTGGGGGCTTCAACAAGTGCCTTGAAGGTTAAGGTGAATGTGGCTCCCTTACCATGCTCACTTTTAACGCTTATCGAGCCTCCATTTAAAGAGACCAGATTTTTAACAATTGAAAGGCCTAATCCGTGTCCCTTGGTTTTAGCGGTAAGCGAATTTTCAACACGGTAAAATTTATCAAAAATGTTTTTTTGGACTTTTTTGGGAATTCCTTCTCCATAGTCGGCCACTGATAGTTTAACCGAATCAGATTCTGAACGAAGTTCAATCTGAATATTTTTCTTATCGTGACTGTATTTGAGGCTGTTTTCAACAAGGTTATTCATAATGGTTTCAAGGTGATCCGGATCGATCATAACCAGCGGGACCTTTTCATCTGATTGAAACTCAAAAGTAAACCCTTTCTGTTCTATGTAAGATTTATTGGTTTGATAATACTCCAGAACCAGGTTTTTCAGTTGATAAGGAGCTTGTTCAACGACTGTTTGGCCGGAGTCTACTTTGGCTACATCAAGAAGCTTATCGATCATTTTTCTGAGCCGTATCGCCTCATTATAGATATGAGCCCCATAATCTTTCAATCGCTTACCATCCGTAACCCTGCCATCTGATATATTTTCACCTGCAGCCTGCATTACAGCTAACGGAGTTTTCAGCTCATGCGTAACATTGGCGAGAAAACCGGCCTGTCGTCTTGCAAATTCACGCTCACGTTGTGCATTAATGAACATAAAAATGAAGGCGCCAAACAGTATAAATACCGCAATTCCCAACAACACAAAGTTTCGATTTACGGAAGCTTTTGTGGCTGCAACGGAGGGAGATTCAGTGAATGAAGCATACAAGACCCAATTGTCTAATAAATCAGGAAACCGTTGCCGCAGATCAACTTTCGCCCTGTCGTACGTGATGTCTCCGCCACTGCAAAGTAAGATATCATTCTGCATCCAATCACGCAGCCAAACCACAATACCGGATTCTTCAGGGGAACCGATTTTTGCTTCCAGTTTAGGCTTCATGATGTTGTTGAGCAGGTACTCTTTATCGATTAGGAAGTTGAGATGGCCGATAATTTCTTTTTCGCTGTTGTTGATCAAAGCAAGTGTCATAGACCGGTGTGCGTCAAACTCCGTACGAAGATTCCACCGGTAATCATCAAGAGAAACGGTATTCATCCGGGTTTTTGAGATTCCAATTCCGTCACACGCTTCTTTAGGAAAATTATTATCAACCACAAATGACGAGGTTAGCTGATCGAACCGATAAACGTCACGATCCGGATGCCAGCATCCAATCCTATCGTCTGGTGTGTAATAGACATCCGTGAATAGAGAGTCACTAATCGTATTTGCTAAAACTTCACGGAAATAGGGGGGGAAGTCTCCGTTTTCATTCCAGGATTCCTGGAGATCACTCATATCTAACTTGCTGATGCCACGGAATGGTGAATAAAAGCGGTGACGTATCGCTTCGGTAAACTCTTCTAATTGAACTTTTCGATTCTCTTTTGCCGAATCAATAGTAGATTCACGAAGTGCGTATAACGAGTATACATTGAGTCCTGTAAGTGCAATTACCGCTAAAATCCCAACCCCAAGAAAGAACCAGCGGAGAGTGTTGCTCTGTTTATATTTATTGAAGATTGACTTCATAGAAAGCCTATTCTTGGTAGTTACGTAACTAATTATGAAACTTAACTGAAAAAAAGAAGATTTTCAGGTGCTAAAAATTTTGAGTGAAAGACAAATTGCGCTTAACCAGGCTACACTGTACAAAAGATAGCGCTAGTGTCCCGGTCGTGCTCTGAAAAAATGACCACAAGCGAGTTGCTTGCGCCAACTCCCAAAGTTCAATTTACTCATTCTCAGACGACCACTGATTGTTGGATCGATCGACGTCCGGGAACTCGAAATCCGGGTCAATCCTAACATTTACAACGGGAATTTCAGATCTAATTTCAATCTGCTTCGTTCTATAACCGTTTAGCCAGTGATCAACATCCACCATTTCCGTTTGCGTGGTGTTATCTTCAAACTCAACTTCAACGACTACAGGCATAGGAACATTGCCGTGATCTTCAACATTTATGAGGACTTCATCGCCGTTCTGAGATACATCTGCTATACCGTGGTCAAGTACCCAGGTTTCATAGTACCAGGATCTCCAGAACCATGAAAGGTCTCGTCCGGTTACATCCTCAAACGTACTAAACATATCCCAAGGGTATGGGTGTTTAAAAGCCCATCGATCGATAAACTCACGGTGAGCTTCCATGAACAGGTCTTCACCAAGCAGGCCTTTTAATGCATAAAGAATGGAAGCGGGCTTGTCGTAAGAGGCAATACTGTACGTGTTTGAAAAATAGTGATAATCAGACCAACGCATCAGCTCTCCTTCCAGCTCCGTTCCCGCAATCTGCATATAACTGGCAAACACATCGAGCTGATCAAAACGGTCAGGGCCATAGTAATCAGCGGAAGCGAGATTATCATGGAACTGAGTGTATCCCTCATCAATCCATGTATAGCGACGCTCATTGGTACTTAGCATCATTGGTATCCACATATGTGCCAGTTCATGAGCGGTTACCCCGTAAAGCCGCACTGCACCGGCGCTGTTATAATCTCCAATTACAGTCATCATTGGGTGTTCCATGCCTCCTCCGATGATACCGGCACCTTCAACCGATGTCATATGAGGCCAGGGGTAGGGTTTGCCGGTGTACTCCGCCAAAAATTCGATAGAGTGTTGGGCATACTTGGTTTGATCGGTCCAAAACTTAGCAGGCTCCCGGTAAAAAGTGTTTATCCTTGTGTAATCCATCTCCCCGTCTCCGTCTACATCACCGGCTTTCGTGCGGGCACTTTCCCACTTTGATTCAAGTGTAGCACTGAATGCTACATCAATTATGTTGTAGGCCTGGAACCTCCAGGTAAGTTTATCATCCTCGCTGTCCAGAGTGGCCTCATCCAGCTCATCAAAATCCGCAATGGTGATGACTTCATCACTTTCTCCCGCCTTTCGATATCTCTCAAGAGTTTCTTCAGAAAGTGTATTCTCCGGGTTCACGAACTCTCCGGTAGACATTACCAGCCAATCTTCAGGTGCTGTTATGGTCACATCATAATCAGCAAAACCATGGTAGAATTCAGCTTTGCCTAAAAACGGATCATTATACCAACCAATTACATCATCATAAACGGCAATCTGTGGATACCAATAGGCAATGTAAAACAGGTTTTCGCGACTTCGTCCCATTCGTCCTGAACCGTCGCCTGCAGCACCGTGCTCAGGAATTTCAAAGGACCACTCAAACCCAAAATCGATAGAATCTCCTGATTCTAACGGCTCATCCGGGTAAATGTACAGGTGTGTGCCGTCTAAAATGTACCCGGCCTCTTCTTGAGTCCATCGCCTGTAGATGTTTGTTTCCTCAATTTCAGTTCCATCTACTGAGATTCGGGAAAGATCCATCCCGCCGGTTATCTCAACGTATTCATTTTTTGGAGTACCGGCTTTATGTAAGTTTTGTGCCAGCTCAACAACAATTACACGCTGGGAATGAGGTGAGTTATTATCAAAAGTAACCTGCGAATTACCATAGAGCATGTTTGATTCCGGGTCAATTTCGGCATGTAATGTATAGTAACTGTAATTCTGCCAGTAGTTTTCACCGGGTTCACCGCTTTCTGTACGTGTGCCGTTATTCACCGCCATTTGGTAAGATGCCGGGGGTTGTAGGGGATAGGGCAGGGGCCGCTCAATTCGGTCTACGAGTGGGGCGAGATCTTTTTGAGGTTCGGACACCTGTTCACTGGTAGAACAGGAAGTTATTGTAAGTAAAGTAAGAATTAGAAGGCAGGAAAATGTTTTGGAAAATACTTTCATTTGAAGAGGACTGCTTGAGTAAGTGTTCGCGTAAATATCGGGTTTACATTGATTGATTTAAAAGGCCTGGAATTTTAGTATGGAGTGAATTTAACCGTTGACCGTGATTTCTCATAGCAAAAAACGTATTGAATTCTTAAAGAGTGTAAAAAACTGTATATGTACACAATTAAAATTTTTACTGAATCAAATTTACCTCAAATCACGCATAACATTATACAGTTCGTTTAAATTTCAATCAGTGAGAAGTTGATATTTTAACACGAATTGACCATTATCGTTTCAGGTTTACGAAATAAAAATCAATAAATTAAAATATTGGGGACTGCATGGATATTGAAGAGATTAAAAAATGGCATATGGAAGCTCTGAATAAGTATTTAGATTTTTTTTAGGAGCTATCTCGTAATCTTTTAATAGCAAATCCCAAAGGAATTTAGTTAGCAACGAAACATCATAAACCACACATAAAGAACACCGACATGGAAGACAAAAATCAACCCAATGAGTTTCCCGAAGAAAAACAAAGTACTGCTTCAGGTGAAGCCGATGTAAGCCAGGTAAGGCTATTTGGAATTATAGGATATATTTTTCCAATTCTATTTTTTCTGCCATTAGTAACAGAAGCGAAAGATAATTCTTTTGCAAAATTCCACGCGAATCAACAATTGCTACTCCTACTTTTCCTCATTATCGGAAATACGGCGGCAAGCATTCTGACAGTCATTTTGATCGGTCTGCTAATCTATCCAGTCGTTTGGATATTTGGCCTTGTATGCATGGTTCTGGGAATTTTGAACGTAGTAAACGATCGAGAGAAACCGCTTCCTCTGATTGGCAGCATTACTACACTCATCAAATAATTGGACAAAGGAAATCTTAAAAAGCCTTTTCAGAATTTTGGAAAGGCTTTTTTTATTTCAATGAATGTTTATACTATGATGTCAAATCAGAAGATATGTTAGTTCAATCCTATGATTAGAGAAAACATCTTTTTGCAATTTCTGCTAATTCTTCTTGCGTTAATATTTGTAGGCTGTGAGGAACAGGTACCTGAGGAAACTGAATACGATCCGGATCGAATTGATCAGCATCTGGCGGCACAGGTAAACTTCTCTGAGCCTTATCGGCCTCAATTTCATTACTCACCAAAAATTAACTGGATGAACGATCCGAATGGTTTAGTCTACAACGACGGGGTTTATCATCTTTTTCATCAATACAATCCATTTGGGAACCGCTGGGGATATATGAGTTGGGGACACGCCACGAGTACCGATCTTGTTCATTGGGATCATAAAGCCGTTGCTATTCCCTATGGTAAAGAAGAGGAAGAGGGAATATTCAGCGGTAGTGCTGTGGTAGACCATCAGAATACGAGTGGATTTGGAGATGGGGGAGACCCACCCATTGTAGCGATCTATACAAGTCACTACACACGAGAAGACGGATCTACAGACCAGGCTCAATCACTGGCTTACAGCATCGATGGTGGGCAGACATTCACGAAGTTCGAAGGCAATCCTGTGTTGGAATTTGATGATCCGGATTTTCGGGATCCAAATGTTTCCTGGAATGAAGAGATGGGCAGGTGGTTGATGGTTGTTGCACTACCCACGCAGCATAAAGTTCAGTTTTATGCTTCTGATAATTTGAAAGATTGGGAATATCTGAGTGATTTTGGGCCAGCCGGTGCAACAGGCGGAATCTGGGAATGCCCGGATTTTTTCCGACTACCGGTGGATGATAATCCTGAAAATCAAAAATGGGTTCTTCATGTGGATATGAACCCGGGATCGGTAGCCGGTGGCTCCGGTTCTCAATACTTTGTGGGTGAGTGGGATGGCACTTCGTTTATTCCCGATGAGACATTTATGGAAACGGCACCTCACTGGACCGATTACGGAACGGATTTTTATGCGGCTATCAGTTGGAACAATATTCCTGAGGAAGATGCTCGTCAACTTTGGGTTGGCTGGATGAATAACTGGGATTATGCAAATGAGATTCCAACCCATCCGTGGAGAAGTGCGATGTCAATTCCGCGTTCCATTCACCTGGAATCCAATAATGAATCATACAGTCTGGTTCAAAAACCGGTTGAAAGCCTGAGGCAGTTGAGGGAAGATCCTGTTCGTTTGGAAAACCTGGATCTCAGTGATGAAACGATCGATCTCTCTCAAGAGGGGATATCCGGTAAAGCATTTGAGATGATTGTTGAGATCGAACCCGGAGATGCAGAAAGTGTTGGGATAAATGTGCGGGAAGCCGAAAACCAAAGAACGGTTATCGGATACAATTCTGTGAACCAAAATGTATTTGCAGATCGGACAAACTCCGGGGAATCTGACTTTTTCGAGGGGTTTGAACAACGGAATGATGTTCCTGTACACCTTTCCGATGGTACGGTTAAGATTCGATTTTTTGTAGATTGGTCATCTGTTGAAGTTTTTGTGAACGATGGATCGAGAGTTATAACCAACCGGATATTTCCCGATCCTGAAAGTATAGGTGTTTCTGCTTTTGCGGATGGAGGCTCGGCCACCATTACGAATATTGAATTTTGGCCTTTGGAGTCAATTTGGACAGAAACGGCGCTGCAATAATTCTCCCTTCGAAGGGGGAATGTGAGCGCGACGAATGTCGTGTAAACTCGGGGGATGTACACCCAACCGCCTAAAGGCGTCCCGACGGTTCGGGACCCTAAGCGGAGATTTTACCTGACTCTCTTTCAGGCCGAGATATTGAGGAGAGGCAGGAGGGAAATAAAATTTTCAAGCTAACAAAAGATCTACCACATGATTAAAACAAAATCTATTGCACTGTCTGCCATTGCGGCCTCACTGGCCGGTTTTTTATTTGGGTTTGATACCATCGTAATTTCCGGTGCCGACCAGCCTATCCAGGAACTTTGGCAGATGAGTGACCTTTTTCATGGAACCTTCATTATGTCGATGGCTCTTTGGGGGACCGTGATCGGAGCTCTCTTCGGGGGAATTCCTTGTGACAAGTATGGCCGGAGAAAAACCCTGTTTTGGATTGGGATTTTATACTTTGTATCTGCTGTTGGTTCCGGACTTGCTCCAAATCCCTATATCTTTTCAATTGCCAGGTTCATTGGGGGTTTGGGAGTTGGTGCTTCATCCGTAGCAGCGCCGATCTATATCTCAGAAATTACACCTGCTAATAACCGTGGAAAATTAGTTGCCCTGTACCAGTTCAATATCGTGTTTGGAATTTTGATAGCCTACCTGTCCAATTACTGGATAGGAGCAAGCTTTGGTGAAAACGCCTGGCGCTGGATGCTCGGAGTTGAAGGAATTCCGGCGGCTATCTACTGTTTCTTTGTTTTGGGAATTCCCGAAAGTCCGCGTTGGTTGGCCATCAAACAGAATAATGAATCACTGGCTAAGAAAATCTTACAACAACTCAATCCTAAAGAGAATATTGAGAAGTTGATGAGGGAGATAAAAAGTTCCGTCTCTTCTGATCCGGAGGCTTCAAAATTTTTCTCAGGCCGGTTCAAATTCCCGATTATGCTGGCATTTTTACTCGCATTTTTTAACCAGTTATCGGGAATCAATTTTGTGCTCTATTATGCTCCACGAATTTTTGAGCAAGCCGGAATTGCAGCAACCGAGGTTTTGGGGGCCTCAGTACCGATCGGGATTGTTAATTTGATCTTTACTCTGCTGGGAATGTACCTGATTGACCGGGCGGGCCGAAAATTGCTGATGTATGTAGGATCATTCGGTTATATCGCGTCTTTGCTGGGTGTTGCCTGGGCATTTTCAACAGGTGCAGAGGGTGTGATTGTGGTTGCTTTTGTCACCGCATTTGTGGCTTCTCACGCTATAGGACAGGGTGCTGTTATATGGGTCTTTATCTCCGAAATTTTTCCAAATGCCGTTCGGGATTACGGGATGTCTCTCGGCTCAAGTACTCACTGGATTTTTGCTGCACTCATTACTCTACTAACTCCCACCGTTTTAAGTACCTTTTCTGGAGCTCAAATATTTTCATTCTTCGCTTTTATGATGTTCCTGCAACTGCTGTTTGTCTGGAAACTGATGCCCGAAACAAAAAATATTACCCTCGAAGAGATGGAAGTGAAACTGGGCATCAGCCGTGAGGTATTGGAGGAGGTTGTGGATAAAGAAGAACTCTGATGAGAAGGTTGGCGTGAAACTGTAAACTTTAGAAACAGAACTAATTCAGGACTCAAACTTAGCTGTCCAAAACGTTTTCAGAATGATAAGAAATCTGGCTTTTTTAATCTGTGAGGCATGTTTAGCGACCTGACAGCGTGGTCGGTGCTTTTTCCGACCTCCTGTCAGCGTCGAACGATCTTTGCTCACAACGCTGACAGATCCGGTTGGTGCTGTCAGGTTGTGCAATGAAAGTGCCTTTTGATCCGCATTCGCGGATTCGAGTGAAACGTTTTGGACAGATGTGGGACTCAAAAGAAAAAAATTTGATGAATTTATCACTCAAATACGTCTCTCTTTTTTTCGTAGCATTATTCTTCTTTTTCAATTCGATTACGAATAAGGATGACCACGATCACGAAAATAATGGAATTCTACACGTCAAAGTCTATTACCAGGAAGGTCGCTTTGCAGGATGGCCTGCCAACAATGGAATATGGAAATGGAGTGATGAAATTCTTGTAGGATTTGTAGAGGGCGAGTTCCAGGCGTCAGCAGGATTCCATACATACAACAGGGAGACCGCTCGAAATAAATATGCACGTAGTCGGGATGGTGGACAAACCTGGACCATTGAAGATGGCTATGAGCGTGGACAAACCGGTCGTGCATACGATCATAATTTAACGGAGGAAGAAGCCGAAGCACCAAAAGATCTTGAAGAACCCATCATCGATTTTACAGATCCGGGTTTTGTGATCACATTTATGAGAGATGATTATCACGACGGGCCATCTACTTTTTACTATTCGATGAACAGGGGCAAACAGTGGCGAGGTCCATACAACTTTCCAAATTTGGGAACTCCAGGTGTTGCTACCCGAACGGATTATATTGTTGAAGGTCCGCAAGTGTTGCATGCATTTATGAATGTTGCGAAAGAGAACGGGAGAGAGGGGAGAGTGATCCACACCAAAACGGTAGATGGTGGTTTAAACTGGGAACTTGTTTCCTGGTTGGGCGACGAACCCGAGGGATTTGAAATTATGCCATCTACAGTTAAGTTCGGCGAATCAGAATTGTTTACGGTGATTCGGGCCAGAGATTTGAATCCCGACAGGGATTATTTGCAGGCTTATCGCTCAGTGGATGGCGGTGAAACCTGGGTCGAAGAAAACGAACCGGTCTATGATACAGGTCACTATGGTGCACCACCGAGTTTGGTAAAAATGAATGATGGCAGGCTAGCACTTGCCTACGCCTATCGAAGTGAATATGGCTCCCGGCTTTGCCTTCGGTTTAGTTCTGATAATGGAAAAACCTGGGGGCAGGAAATTCCCGTGAGAAGTGGAGATGGTGCCAATGGCGATGTGGGTTATCCGCAAATAGTTCAGAGGGAAGATGGAAAACTTGTCATCGTGTATTATTGGAACCATGCCCTCAATGATGATCCTACCCGATATATCGCGGCTTCTATTGTTGAACCGGAGCTTTTTGAGTAGTATGAATTCACGAAAAAGATATTGAATATTTGGGATTCATCTCATGCCCCGGATGGGGCATCCTGTTTAAAAAAAAGGAAGATTAGAATCCCGGATTTATAACCTGAGGGGTAAAACTTAACGTGAATTCGACAAAAATGAATGTAAAGGAATTGAAAAAGTCCCCTCCTTATTCCCCGCAGGGATCCCTTTGGGAAGGGGTGGTTAAAACCAAAATCGGATCGGGTTCAGAGACCTGAAATCATATGGCTACCTCCCCCAACACCTCCTTACACCCTGACGTATCGAGGGCAGGCAGGAGGAGAGCGTTATATTCAGAATTCTTATGTCGAACTTAAGTTACTTAGCAGATTTCAAGTAGATTCGAAATATACCGTAATCCGGTGCAAATTTTAGGCAACTTGGAACTGTCATTCAGGGTATCAGACCGTTGCTTTGGAGTAATTTATTGATAATGATAAACTCAAATAATTATGGACAGAAGAAACTTTTTAAAAGCCGGGGCTTTAATAGCGACCGGAATTGCAGGATCAACTTGGATGCCTGACTTTCTGAATAGTATGGGCGGGCAGGATCAGGAGAAATCGTATGCTGAATATCTCCGAAAAAGTGCAGTTCCAAAAGAGGAGTTGGATATTTTCTTGAATGAAAATTCGTGGGCGCAGTTCGATCCGGAAGTTGGGTATATCCTGGGGAATTATATGCCGCATGATGGGATTGGCAACAGTTATACGATCTCAACGGTCATGAAAGACGGTAAACGAACCAATCAAATCTATGCCGAAAAACCCTGCAGGATAAATACCTATGGAAACAGTTTTACTCACTGTCACCAGGCAAGTGATGCTGAGACCTGGCAGGAATATCTGGCCGGGCATTTAGGAGAACCGGTTCAGAATTTCGGGATGGGCGGATTTGGAGTCTACCAGGCGTACAGACGACTTTTGAGAAGAGAGAAAGAGGATGAAGACTCTAAGTATGTAATTCTTTACATGTGGGGAGATGATTATGTGAGAAGTGTCTTCAGGTGCCGATATGCAACCTATTACACCCGCTGGAATGACTATGGCGGTTACATGTTTCACGGCAATTTTTGGTCAAATATCGAGATGAATACAGATAGTGGTCAATTGGTTGAGATGGAAAATCGGATTTCCTCAAAAGAGGAGATCTATAAAATGGCGGATCCTGAATTCATGTATGAAAACTTAAAGGATGATTTGATGGTACAACTTCATCTTCTGAGTTATAACATGGTTAATACTGATTTAGACACAGGAGGCCTGAATAAATTAGCCGACATTCTGAAACAACGCCGAGTAGATTTTTCAAATGTGGAGGCGATGCAAGCGACGGCAAATAATTTAAAGAACAAATATTCCTTTGAGGCAACGAAATATATTTTAAAGAAGGCGCAAACTTTTTGTGAGAACCATGGCAAAGAGTTGATGCTCGTCCATTTTGACCCGAGTAATGTTTTTATGCCAATGACCCGGGGTGAAAGCCGTTACGACCGGGAAATGATAGATTTTATCAAGCAAAATAACTTTCGCTTTTTTGATATGAATGAAGTACACCTTGAGGATTTTAAAAAGTTTAGTATATCACTGGATGAGTATATGGACAGGTATTTCATCGGTCACTATAAACCGATGGGTAATCATTTTTTTGCCTATTCTATTAAAGATGAGATTGTTGATTGGCTCGATCCCAAACCGATTACATATATTCAAAATGGTGATCCTTTAATTCGGTTTGAAGAGTACTTACCGAAGTAAATTTGATTTTTAGCTGGTGAAGAAACTTTGCTTTCAGCCAACTTGCGAATGGATATCGCTCAATCCGTTATATTCCTGATTTATCTTATCATATAGAAATGAATACACTACTGAATCTGCTTTTTAACAGGCTTCGCTTTATCATAGCTTTTCTTATTGCTTTTGGATTTAATGTGAAAGTTGATACAAACCTTCAGGTAGAAGATGATCAACCGAATATAGTTGTAATCATCGCAGACGATTTGGGGTGGAATGACATCGGGTACAATAATGAAAAAATTCAAACCCCAAACTTAGACAAATTAGCTAATGAGGGAATTCGGTTTAACCAGTTTTATGTGTATTCAACATGTTCTCCCAGCAGGGTAGCACTACAAACAGGGCAAAATCCGGCAAGGTTTAATGTATTTGGCCCTTTGGGATCAACCACAGAAGTAGAACCTAAAGATATGCTTCTCACTTTTGGGTTAAAAAAAGCAGGTTACAACACTCACCTGAGTGGGAAATGGCATATCGGAGACGAACCAGAGCATCGACCGTTGCAATACGGATATGATAGTACCTACGGGTACTTGCGCGGCCAGATTGATCCCTACACTCACCGTTACAAGTATGGCAATTATGTAACATGGCATCGAAATGATCAGTTTATTGAGGAAGATGGGCATGTTACAAAGCTCATCACGGATGAAGCGATTCGAGTCATTCAAGAACATGCCGGAAAAGATAATGCTAAACCTTTTTTCCTTCATGTTGCTCATCATGCTCCTCATTTTCCACACAACAGTTCCCCAAAGTGGATTGAGCCTTACGAACAGGTTTTTGAGGACCCTTGGCGACAACACACAGCTGCAACCATCACACAGATGGATTATGAAATTGGCCGAATTCTGGATGCGCTTGAAGCGACAGGGGAACGCCAAAATACTCTCATCGTCTTTATGTCTGATAACGGCGGACAGGAGAGCTGGGGAGCACCCGCTGATGAGTACAACGGTAGATATGCACCACATACAACTTTAGGAGACAACAGTCCTTTCAGGGGATGGAAAACAGATCTGTATGAAGGTGGAATTCGGGTCCCTGCTTTCATTAATTGGGTTGGGAAAATTCCCGGGGGCGGACAAGTTGATGAGCCCGTTCATGTTTTAGATCTGGTTCCGACACTCCTCTCTTTGGCAAATTCCGATCTGATCTCAGATGATCGGCTAAAAGGAAAAAATTTATGGCCATTTATTATGGGTGATAAATTACAGCATGAATTAAATGATCGATTTTTTTACTGGAGGCAATCAAACACCCGGGCAATTCGTGAAGGTGACTGGAAACTTATAGCTCAAAGTGATTCACTAACAGATGCAGAGTTATTTAATATTAAAGAGGATCCTTTAGAACACCATGAAATCGGTCATAAATACCCGGAAAAAAGGGATCAGCTATTAGGTTTGATCCGTGAATGGGAAGAAGAAAATATCTTAGAAGATTAAACTCATTTTATTGCGGTGAAAGTTTGAAAAGCGATAAAAATGGTTATTTAATTGTATATCAAGCAGTTTCGATTCTAATGTGAACTGTTTGGGTTTAGCCTATCGTATCTAAAAGTGAATATTGACGGTAGATAAAAACCTGCCAATCCAAAATTCATTCATTAGAAGTTCATTTGGTACAATTTGTTGCCTCAATCAAATGACTCAAAAAAACTAAATACTATGCGTGTTGTTCAATCTCTCCTCATTTTTCTTTTCATTAGCTTTGGATCATTACTCGCTCAACCAGTTCAGCCACCTATGATGTATGAATTTCCATACCTCTGTCCGAGTTGTAATGAAGACATGGTTTTGAGTCTCAGGGTAGCTGAAGATGGAACATCTATTCTTGAATCCCATGAAATCTCTACCACTCCGGTTCTCGATCCTGAGTATGATGACAGTGAATATCAACCCGGCGAACGGATCTCTGGTCCGTTGACGAATGGTGAGGTAGGAGTTATACAAAATTGGGATGATGAGATCGGTACAAACTTTATAGAAATCCGGGATAATATTATACCCGAAGAGGGAGTGAGGTATGTTGATGAGGAGTTAACCAAAGCCTCAGAGGAACCGGGGAGTTCAAGCTGGAGCATCAGTAACCTGAGTGTATCAGTTGAAAATACAGGACAGCAAGTAACCGTCCGGGGATTCAACTCCAATCATTTTATAGGAGATGTGGAATACACTCAGACGAACTACGACAGTGGTGGATCTGAAATTTCGAATACAGATGTTTCTTACGAATTGCATCTATGGCTATCAGAAGAGTTACCGTTTTCTCCGCTCCCTTTCCAGTATGAACCATTTAAGGAAAATCGAATTCCGCCCTATAATTTTGCTCTGATCGATGATCTGATAGTCAAACGAATGCTTAAACAAATTGAAGGGAAAGGTGGACTGGTACGAAGTCAACTGATATTTGAGGGTGAAGAGTACACCGTAGAAATAGAAAATGTGCGTGAAACACCGGCTCTGCCCATGCAAAAGTTCGAAACACTCCCGGTTGTATCAGCCTCACAGGTAGATCATTTTGCAGGTCCGTTATTCATTATTTCGTTACTCCGTGATAGCGACCTGGCTGAAATGGGAAGCGGAAACATCACGTTTGATGGCAGGGAGGTACCGGCCAGCAGTGCGTGGAAAGTGAATGAAGCAGGTGATCTTGTTATTGTTGTGACGGCTAAAGAGGAAAACACTACATTATTCCTTGTCAGGCCTTTGAATGGCAGACCCTGTGAAGGATCTTTTGATGTTAAAAACAGACCTGACGGTAAAATGTTGAGAGCAATGAGTGGTGAGGAGTTGTCACAGCATTCTAATCATTTTCAAATCTATGGGCTGGTTTCAGGAGATCAATTTCCGACTGTTATATCCGGGTTTGATTCCGGCAATGTGATGATAACAAGTTCTGAAGGTGCATCCATATCAGGCGAATCCACCGGCTCTGTATCGGCACTTGATACAAATCAGCCAACTGATCCCGAGACGGTTCCCCTTGAAATCTCATTCACATCAGAAAAAGACCTGGAAGACTTTCAATTCAGAAGTCCCGAGTCGAGGTATGCGGGTCGCTGAGATTATTTCTTTCTTAGATGAATTGGAATAATCTAAAACCATTTCGTTTAAAAATCTTTCAGATCTGCCCATCATTTTGTTATTTGGATGAAATCAAATCAAAACGATTGGATATGATCAACAGGAAACAATTTTTGCAAAAAATGGGCGGAACGGCTGCGGCTATGACCGTAGCGCCATTTCTCAACCCGGAAAACTCAGAGGCAGTTGCGAAGGATTTGAAACAATATTCCGGCAGCCCTGATGAAATTGCCCGTAATGAGGATTTCTGGCACACAGTTCAACATGCGTTTACGGTTGACCGCAGCCTAATCAACCTGAATAATGGTGGAGTGAGCCCGGCACCGGAAATGGTTCAGTCGGCCATGAAGCGTCACCTGGATTATATGAATGAGGCACCGGTTTATACGATGTGGAGAGTACTGGAACCACAAAAAGAGGCAGTGAGGCAGCGAATTGCCGGTAATTTTGGAGTGGACCCTGAAGAGATTGCCATTACCCGAAATGCTTCCGAGGGGTTGCAAATTTGTCAGTTCGGTTTCGACCTGGAAGAGGGAGATGAAGTGCTGACAACCACTCACGACTACCCGCGAATGATCAATACCTTTAAACAACGTGAACGGCGGGAGGGAATCAAACTCAAACAATTTTCATTGCCAATTCCGACAGAAGATGATGACGAGATCGTTCGATTGTTTGAGGAGAATATCACCCCGAATACTAAACTTATCCTGATGTGTCATATCATCAATATTACAGGCCAAATTCTCCCTGTAAATAAAGTTGTGAACATGGCTCGTGAAAAAGGAATCCCTGTGATCGTAGACGGTGCACATAGCTATGCTCACTGGGATTTTGACCATTCCGATCTCGACTGCGACTATTACGCTACAAGTTTGCACAAGTGGTTGTTTGCCCCCATCGGTTCGGGGATGCTTTATGTAAAGAAAGATAAAATAGAAGATTTGTGGCCGCTGATGGCAGCTCCCGAACAGAAAAGCGATGATATTCGAAAATTTGAGGAGATTGGCACGCACCCAATTGCTAATTTCCTGGCCATTGCCGAGGCGTTGACATTTCATCAAACCATAGGTCCGGAGCGGAAAGGTGCCCGGATGAAATACCTGACCGATGTGTGGGTTGATCGGGTAATAGATCATGAAAAATTTGTATTGCACACCAGCCGTGATCCTAAATATGCCTGCGGTATTGCCACAGCCCAGATCAAAGGTATAGACAGCAGGGATCTTTCGAATTATTTATGGGATGAACATCATATCCTGGTCACACCCATTATGCATACCGAGTTCGAGGGAATTCGTGTCACACCAAATGTATACACCACCATGGAAGAGCTGGACCGGTTTACCATGGCTATGCAGAAGGTCATAAAGAATGGATTGTAATGAAATCCCCCCTTCGAAGGGGGAAATCAAAAAACAAAACTCATGAAAAAGCACATTTTAATCTACCCAGTTCTACTTTTCCTCATATACTCGTGTTCAGAAGAACCCTCCCAGCGCACGATCATTCAATCCGAGAGTGCCCCCGCTGCCATCGGTCCCTACAGCCAGGCGATTATGGTCGGTAATACGCTCTATGCAGCTGGTCAGATTGGATTGGTTCCCGGAACCGGGGAAATGGCCGGTGAAGATCTTGAAATCCAGGCCCGGCAGGCACTTAATAATCTAAAAGCTGTTTTGGAAGAAGCCGGTTTTACAATGCAAGATGTTGTTTCCGTGGATGTATATCTCAGCGATCTGGATGATTGTTCATCTTTTAACGAAATCTACGCCGAATACTTTTCAGAAAGCAAACCGGCAAGAGGGGTGGTGGAGGTTTCAAGAATTCCCAGAGATGCAAAAGTAGAGATCAAGTTGGTGGCTGTTAAATAAAAAAAAAGCCCGATTCGATCTGAACCGGGCTTAAATGGATTATTGTGATTATTTATTACACCGTGGCAAACTCCACTTTTTCAGCTTCGAATGCTTCATCAAGAGGTGTGTCAGCAATGTGATTGGTGTAATTACTGATTGTTTTCAGTGCTGTAATCAGGTTTACTTCCAGCACATTTTGTTTGGTATAACCGGCATCGGTGAATGATTTAATTTCGGAATCATCTACGAAACCGCGTTTACGTACTACGCTCCGTACATAATTCACTAGTGCACTGTACTTTTCATGCTGAACTGGTTCACCGTTTCGAACGGCATTCACAATCTGCTCATCAACATTCAGTTGATTTTTCAGAATTGTTGAATGAATGGCTGAGCAGTAATGGCACTCATTTTCGATGCTTACAGTTAAGATGGCCAGTTGCTGTTCTTGAGCAGTGAAACTGGTTTTCCCAACGATTTCGTTGAGCTTCAGATAGCCTTCCAAAACGGCCGGAGCTTCTGCAAACTCGCCCAGGAGATTGGGGACAAAACCAAAACTCTCTTTGGCTGCATTTAATAATGGTTTCGATTTTTCAGGTGCGTTGTCTGTATTATAGATTGTAAAGTTCATAATGATTTATGGATTTATGATTGATTGTTATTTGTAGTTTTTTGTTGAGATTATATTTAAAAATCAAAGCTGAGCCTTGTGGGATCATCCCCCATTGCCCCCTTCGAAGGGGGACACTCCTGAATGGATTATTAACATGGGCGTAAGTTAGCTGGAAATTGTTTTTTCCGGTTGTTTCAAATCCTGGTTGACCAGGAAGATCAGAGGAATCGCAAAGGCAAAGTGGCGAAGCAGTGTTACTACAGGCGTCATAGCGGATTGATTCAACCCGGCCACTCCGGCGCCGAGCAACGGAAGCATAAACAGCCATACAAGGGCGATCGTCTCAGCGGTTACAAAGATGAACGGACGTACCCAGTGAGGTCCCCAGAGATGAGGTGCAATGGCACTGTAGAGAATAGCAAGCAGTACACCGTTCCCGTAATGACCAAAGATTCCATAAACAAAACCGAGCCCGGTTTTTTGACCGAGCAGCCCGGGAATATCCCACCATTGGCCTGTAAAGATGAGTCCAACGATATCAAATAGTATAGTGCCTAAAACTCCGGCAATGATTGCTTTTGTCCAGTTTAGTTTTTTCATAGCGATGTTTGATTTGTTTACGAGAGCTTTGAAGCCCCATCAGACGGCTGATTTTGCCGTCAGATGGTTATCTTGGGTTACCCGTCTGACCGCAAAAACAGCGTTCTGACGGGTATTTCAAAACCCTCTTTCTATTAGTTCAGTATGATGATAGGTGAATGGAGTAGTAATGCGAATGGCAGACCTTCCCTGATCCTTACCAATTTTTCCCTTCATTGATATTTCAGGAGATGTTACGGTATTGAGAGGGTGACTTCCCCGTCTCTTTTTTGAAGAAACGACTGAAATGAGCCGGTTCGTCAAACCCCAGTTCAAAGGCGATCTCTTTTGCAAGCTTCTCTGTATTCAGTAACTGACGCTTTGCCTCCAATACAAGACGATGATGAATCAACTGTAAAGGAGTTTTCTGGCCGGCTTCGGCAAACAGATTCGACAAGGTTTTGGGCGACTTGTGCAGCAATTCTGCATAATCACTCACTTGATGACAATCCCTGTAATGCTGTTCTACCAAAATGTTGAACTGCCGGATCAGTTCAGTATTCTTCTTGCCAAGATTCTGAGGGAAAAATTGTTTACGTGCAAGCCGGGTACTTTTTATGATAAGCCGTTTCAAAAGCATGCGAAGCATCTCTCCCTGGATGTTATCACGTGTATTTAATTCATCTTCAAAAACCTGGAAAAGAGTTTCAAATTTGGGTTTTTCCTCCTCATTTAGTTGAACCACCGGCCGTTCAGAAGATCCCCAAAAGAGTAATCCCTCACAAGATACTTCATCATCATTTTCGTGAATACAGTAAAATTCGCGATTAAATAGCAGAATATAGTATTCGCTGTCAAATGTTGAATAATCAGGATTTTGTAGGGGAGTGAGACAGATCAGCTGATTTTTTTTAAGAGAAATGCGTTGTCCGTCAATTTCAAATGAAAAGTCTGATCCCTTATTCCAGATCACTTTAAAAAAATCGTCATTTTTGTAGGGATGAAGATCTGCTTGCTGATTAGCCAGCAGAATCTGTCCTCCGAGCTCGGGGTTTCTGTATCTGTAGATCACTGAATGATTCTTTGGATATTCAAAGTGAGTCATATAGATGATTTAGAATAGGAATTTCTTACCGGTTCTATTCTGATCTGCGTTTAGCAAATTGGGGTTCAAAATATTTTAATATCCTTAGGTTCATACTATTTTAGGCGTTCAGCAATCAACCATTCTAATAAAACTATGGAAGCAACCGAACGGGAAGAGATGAAACAGGTGATCCTCGATAAACTGGAGGAGACAAAACAAGAAATTGAACAGTTAAAAGAGTTGACAAAACCGGTTGAACCGGATAATGCCTACGGTCGCCTGTCGCGCATGGATGCCATCAATAATAAAACCATTAACGATGCTGCATTGAGAGAGCAAAAGAACCGATTGCAAAAACTTGAGCGGGCTTTGGATAACCTGGAAGATGGAAAATATGGAGATTGCATAAAATGTGGAGATCCGATTCCTGTCGGTCGGCTAAAGTTTATGCCCTGGACCACGAGGTGTGTGAAGTGTGCGTGATATCTCAATATCGATTGATCTGAAAGATTGCAGGAGTATCTAAATCCTTTTGCTTACATTCTGAAGGTTCCCGAAAGTGCAATCAGCAATTGATTTGACCGCATACAAATGGGGCTAAAGCCCTATAGTTTTTCGCACTTTTATTCCATTCACTGAAGTCAACGGTAATAGATAAAAATTTTTTTTCAGGGATGAAGTTCGTTGAGATAGTGAAAGATTTAATCTTCCCACAAGAATATATCGGCAAAAATTGGTCAACAAGCCGGAGGATCTATTGCAGTCTTCTTCAGCTGACGATTCCTAATAGTGATATCAACAAGTGGTTTTAGCCACATTGCCTTTGGCAAGCCACATTACTATAAATACCGACTTCCCCAGGCAGCCGTCACGAGCCCAATATATTTTGCATCCTCTTGGTTTGATAGCAGGTGATCGGCGTCATCCAGCGAGATAAAACTCTTGGGATGTTTGGCGAGTTTGTAGATGTGAGCGGCGTTGTCAATCCCGACGGTTTGGTCAATCGGAGAGTGAAAGATGAGCAGTGATCGGTCTAAATTACGGATGATCTTATCCATCACTTGCTCTTCAAGATCATCTAAAAACTGCTTCTTGATGGTAAAAGTCCTCCCGGCAAGGTTTACTCTCGCTTCTCCCTTTTCTTCAATCTCCTCTCTTTTATCAAGCAGATGGTGAGTTACATGCTCGGGATTACAAGGTGCACCGATTGTTACGACCGCCTCACCGGATTCAATTTGATGTGCTGCCTGCAAAACTGCCGCACCACCCAGGGAGTGCCCCATCAACATTTTGGGTGATTCCCACTCCATTTTCATAAAATTAGCAGCGGCTACAAGGTCATCTACATTGGATGAGAAATTAGTGTCGGCAAAATCGCCTTCACTCTCTCCGAGTCCGGTGAAATCAAATCTGAAAACCCCAAAGCCTTGATCTGTCAAAGCTTTACTGATATTGTTAACGGCCCGAAGATTCTTACTGCATGTAAAACAGTGTGCAAATAGAACGGTTCCTCTCGAAATTCCTTGTTCCGGTTCATCCATTTTTGCCGAGAGTTCAGCATTCCGGCTTCCCGGAAATGTTAGTTTAGTGCTTTTCATTAATTTTAGACGGTTTTTAAGTCACGTGAGTTTATCGATGGCTAAGAGGAGACCTTGAGAGTCTGTAGCGGAGCGAAAGTCCTTCAAGCATCAAAATTTTGTTCAAATAATTAACTCATTCCTAAGCTCCTGCTTAGGAATGGCAGATAGAAGCTCTGCTTCTTTAAAATTTTAAAACGTGATCGGAAGCAGGGCTTTCCCCCTTCGAAGGGGGATTTTTTGAAGCGTTCTCAAAATTTCTATTCATTCAGAATTTTCATTGCCTCAAGAAGGGCATGAAACTCCTCCCTGCATTCGCCGCATTTATCCAGGTGATCTTGTACAAGCGGCATCGCTTTTTTGGCTTCTTTTCCCTGGAGTTTTATCTCTGCAAATTCGTGAATCTGATCGAAGCACTCATCACACCCGATTTCATCAGGGTGCACATTCTGTGCCATACCGACCAGTTTTTTAATAATATCTTTATTCAATTTCATTTTATCATTGTTTTCAGATTATAGATGCAGTGTCTTTCACAATTCTTACATCTCATCTAATATTTCTTCCGGGTTGATCCCTTCTGCTTCCAGGCTCTTTCTGAGTTTTAACCTTGCATCATATACCAATTTATAGATAGCATTTCGATTGCTGTCCATCATATCGGCCACAACCGTCATCGGTATTTGATCGATCATCAGGTGCTGCAATACTTTCTTCTGTTTGTCGGTTAATTGCTCCTCCATAATCTTCATCACTTTTTGAACGAGGATAGATTCATGCGTGATTTGATCCGGACCCGCCTGTTCATGCTCTATTTCAACGGCATCTTTTTCATCGGGATCGTACGAGCTGTATTGCTCCAGCGAGATATCATCATATTTTTTTCTTCGTAGTTCGGAATAGCCTTCACGGACAGCAATTTTCATCGCCCAGGTTGTAAACTTACTTTCACCGCGGAAGGTATCAACGTTATCCAGGATTTTAAGCAGTGAATCCTGCGTAATATCTTCGCAAAAATCATTAAGGCCGCGATCAACGTTTTTATAGAGTACTGATTTTAACCCCTTCAACAGGTAACCCCTAAGTTGTTCAATCGCCTGTTCTTCGGGGGGCGGAGTGAGAGCTTTAATCCAGTCCTCGTTTGTAGAGTAAGATTTTTTTTTCTTATCGCGTCTTTTAAACCAGTCCAGCATAGATGTAACTGCATTAGAAATTTAAAAAAATAAACCTCAATCGGGATGAAAATGAAGAATATACAAACCATAATCATCATCCTAATATCACAAATAATCTTCTTTCCTTCGAATATTTTTAGTCAGAGTTTTTCTGGCTGGAAAACGGATACGAGTAAGAGGAGTATAGAACTTTCAGAACTCAAATCCGGCGGACCTCCGAAAGACGGAATACCGGCCATTAATAACCCAAATTTTATTTCCAGTAAAGAGGCTGATTCCTGGATAGATCCCGATGAGCCTGTCATTTCGTTTGAATTAAACGGCAGCGCAAGAGCCTACCCGCTTCAAATTTTGATATGGCACGAAATCGTAAATGATAACTTTGGGGATATTCCGGTATTGGTCACATTCTGTCCTCTATGTTATTCCGCAATTGTTTTTGATCGACGCATTGACGGGGAAACTCATCAATTTGGTGTATCCGGATTTTTGCGACATTCCGATATGATTATGTTCGACAGAAAAACCGAATCCCTCTGGCAGCAGTTTACGGGAGAGGCTATTGTGGGCGATTACACAGGGAAACAGTTAAAGATTCTTCCGAGCCAGATTATCTCCTATCAACAATTCAAAGAGGCCCATCCTGATGGAGAGGTTCTGTCGAAAAACACGGGTGTTGATCGTCCGTATGGAAGAAATCCCTATTCCGGGTACGATGATGTTAATAACACACCATTTTTAGCAGGAGACATAGAGGATGACCGATTAAAACCGCTACAAAAGGTAATTGGTGTGAGGATAGGAGATCAACAAAAAGCCTATCCCTATCCAATCAGCCAAAGTAAAGAGGTGATTAACGATGAACTTGCTGATGAACCGATTGTAATTTTTCATGTTGAGGGTGCCCGTTCTGCTCTGGATGCACCCGAGATTTCAGATTCCCGGAAGGACGGTTCAACCGGCGCTTATTCCAGGAGTGTAAACGGGGAAACACTCACTTTCTATGACGATGGCTCAGAAATCAAAGACAGGGAAACCGATTCAACCTGGATTATTACCGGTGAAGCGGTGTCCGGCCCCATGGCAGGTGAAAAATTGGAACCGCTGATTTTTGGAGACTATTTTGCCTTTGCATGGCTTGTGTTTTGGCCGGAAACAGAAATTTTTGAGGACTGATATTAAATTAAAGAAAATGGCAAAAGTGATATTAAGATCAATTTTAACCTGTCCGAACTGCAACAGATCATCTGAATAACCAATGCCAACGGATTCCTGCCAATATTTTTGGGAGTGTGAGTATTGTAAAAGCGTTATAAAACCTAAACCGGGAGACTGTTGTGTGTTTTGTTCATACGGCAGTGTACCATGTCCTCCGATTCAGCAAAATGGAAGATGTTGTTAAAAAAAGGTTGTAAGAACAGTTGGATTCACCTCGTCAATTAGACAAACGATTTAATGATCATTCATAATTAAGAGATTTTCAGATATGGAAACATTTGACGCAATCATCATTGGAACTGGACAAGCCGGACCTTCATTAGCTGCCAGATGTGCAAGTGAGGGGTTGAAAACGGCGGTCATCGAGAAAGATAAGTTTGGCGGAACTTGTGTAAACACCGGTTGTACGCCCACAAAGGCGATGGTTGCCAGCGCTAAAGCCGCTCATATGGCCCGTCGGGGAGATGACTTCGGTGTTGAAATCTCTGGTGATATACAGGTTGACATGAAAAAAGTAAAAGCCCGTAAAGATAAGCTGGTTGAGAATTCAACAAACGGGGTTGAAAATTGGCTTAGAGAAACTGAGAACCTGACAGTTATGGAGGGGCATGCAAAATTTATTGATAACCATATTGTTGAAGTTGGAGGCCGGAAACTAACCGCAGAAAAGATCTTTATAAATACCGGCGCACGGCCATTTGTTCCGCCAGCACTCAACCATGTTGATTATATGACCAATAAAGAGATCCTGGACCTGGAAGAGGTTCCCGAGCATCTTGTAATAATCGGGGGAAGCTATATTGGTCTCGAATTCGGACAAATGTTTCGGCGGTTTGGAAGTGAAGTGACCATCGTTGAACAGGGCGACAGAGTTATCAGTCGCGAGACGCCTGAAACATCCAAAATATTGCAAAACATTCTGGAAGAGGAGGGAATTAATTTTCGATTGAAGGCAAAGTGCATCAGTGCTGTTCAAACAGAAGATCAAATGACTGTAAGTGTAGATTGTGAAAGTGGTTCACCTCAAATTTCGGGCACACATCTTTTAGTAGCCACCGGCCGCAGGCCAAACTCAGATAATCTGGGACTTGAGCATACAGAAATTGAAGCCAGTGATCGCGGGTACATTCAAACGAATGATTATTTGCAAACCACGGTAGATGGTTTCTGGGCTTTGGGTGATGTTAATGGCAAGGGAGCTTTCACACATACGGCCTACAACGATTTTGAAATTGTGGCAGCCAACCTATTTGATAATGATCCACGGAAAGTCTCTGACAGAATTTTAAATTATGCGCTATATACCGACCCGTCTTTGAGCCATATCGGTATGTACGAACATGAAGCAAGGGGATCTGACAAAAACATATTGATTGGGTACAGGGAGATGACCCGCATAGCTCGCGCAAAAGAACGCGGAGAGACAAAAGGGTTTATCAAAATCTTAGTTGATGCCGATACCGAACGCATTCTTGGCGCCACCATTTTAGGAGTAGACGGCGATGAGATCATTCATTCTCTTTTGGATGTGATGTATGCAGATAAACCTTATACGGTTATTAGCCGGGCGGTTCACATTCATCCAACTATTTCTGAGCTGATTCCTACTATCTTGCAAAATTTGGAGCCATTAGAATGAATACCTGGTACCTGCCAATTACCATTCTTCCCGGCATTGGGTTATTGATTATAAGTACTTCTACTTTAATCGTTTCTCTAAACGAAGAGTTAGAGCGCTTACTTACTGAAGCAAAAATAAATGAGAGATTGATCCATCAAAAGTTATCACAGATGAAACTGTTAACGTACAGCATGACGGGGTTCTACATCAGTACAGCCCTTATGGTGCTCAGTGGACTTGTCTCTTTTTCAACAGTCTCTTTGGGTATCGGTTCTGCAATCCTTATCTCCGGCGTTTTCTTTATTTTTTTATCACTGATCATTTTAGTTGTCTATTCTGTTCGGGCCGTAAAAATTCGGCATCTTCATTTTGATGAATGCCTGAAGAAGATTGATTAGCCCGGGTAAAGCTTTTAAAATTTAATAATTGGAAAATGCCATATATCGAAATTATTGAACCCGAAAATGCAAAAGGAGATCTCAAAGAGATTTATCATGGACTAAAAGAAAGCCGTGGAAAATTGGCTCAAATTCATAAGATTCAAAGTCTGAACACTGAATCGATTACAGCTCATATGGATTTGTATATGCATGTGATGTTTGGAAAGTCCCCGCTAAAAAGAGCTCAGAGAGAAATGATAGCCGTGGTTGTTTCGGCGGTAAACCAGTGTGAATATTGTCAGTTGCATCACGCTGAAGCCCTCAACCACTATTGGAAAGACGAGGAAAAAGTAGAACAGCTTCGTAAAGATTATTCAAAAGTTGAGTTATCTGAAATCGATTTAAAGCTTTGTAAACTGGCGAAAAAACTCACGAGGGAACCCAATGGGTTAGAGGAGCAAAAAGACCTGCAACCCTTAAAAGATTTGGGGTTGTCTGATCGTGCTATTTTGGATGCCACACTGGTCATCAGCTACTTTAATTTTGTGAACCGAATTGTTTTAGGACTTGGTATAGAAACTGATGATCAAGAAGTCCAGGGATATAAGTATTAACTCGTAGTATTGTTCACTAAAAAAAAGAAAAATATGCGTTTACTACTAAAAACAACTCTCTTGATAATTTCAATAATCTCATTCTCAACTGCTTATGCTCAGGAGGGAATAACAACAGTACAAAGCAATTACACTGTTGAAGAAACCGCCAACCGCCTTGAAAATATCCTGAAAGAAAATGGCATTACTATTTTTAGTGAAATAGATCATCAACAGGGTGCGTCGGGTGTAGATATGGAGTTGTTACCAACGAGGCTTATTATTGTAGGAAACCCGAATCTTGGAACCCCAATCATGCAGTGCAGCCAAACAGCTGCCATAGACCTTCCGCAAAAGATATTGATTTGGAAAAATTCAGAGGGTATTGTTCAAATCGGTTACAACAATCCGGATTATTTAAAAAATCGACATTCAATCACTGGATGTAACGATGTTCTTAAAAAAATTGGAGGTGCACTCCATAATTTTGTCTCATCAGCCGCTGATGGATAAGTAAATCAAATTCATCAAATCGAATCGAAGAAATAATTAAGAATGTGAAGCAAAAAAGTTCTCACTCCAATTCATACCGCCCTGCCTCATCCAGATGCTCCACAAGCTCTACAGGCCTGCAAGAAAGAGGATATCGAATGGCAGTGCTGACAAACTCACCCCGGGACGGAATGACCGCCCAATTACAAAATGCAGGGATAGACACTTTCTTTGAAAAAAATTGAGCCAGGAAAAAGCAACCACGCCTGCTTAAAACTTTTCTATACTGATCGCCTGGAGGATTTTTAAATTTCTTCTTAAAAAATCAACAGCAACCACCGGATGTAGTTTTCTCTTCTGAAAGGCCAACAGAATCTCCACAATCAAAAGCTCCGTAGTGTACTGAACGATCTCCGGCAACTGTAAAATGATTCTTGAACCGTGTTTCTTCGAGCATCGCAGCTGTATTTCCGCAGACAAGCATCGGTTTTCCTGTTTCAAAAATATGATGGTCATCTAACTCAAAGCGGTGAGGAGCATGTGGGATAGATCCCTTATAGACAGCCACTTGTCCATAATCCTCGCAAATGTCTTCCAGGCTGTTTAGTTTAAATGCGCGGATGGTCATGGAATAAAAATTGATCATCCCTACTTTTTTTTCAATTTCAGGATTATCGAGCGAGATTGGAGATTCAGAAAGTACTCTGTAATCTAAGCAGCCAGTTTCCCTGAGTAAGCGCCTGAAATCTTCCATATACATCGCTCCCGAAAGACATTCTCCGTACAAAACAGGATCTTCCTGAAGCTCTCTGGGAACTCTTCGGTCTGTAAATACATCTGAAAAATATAGCTCGCCACCCGGTTTAAGGACTCTGAAGATTTCCGAAAACACGCGCTTTTTATCCGGAGAGAGATTGATGACACAATTTGAAATCACTACATCCACTGAATTATCTTCGAGGCCAACTGAATCCAAATCTTCGATATATCCATTCAAAAAAGACACATTGGGTTTTTCAAAGCCAAATCTCTTCGTTTGTTTATCTGTGAGTCGGCGCCCGACTTCCAGCTGTTCTTCCGTCATATCAATACCGATCACATGGCCGTTTTCTCCCACTAATTTTGAAACCATAAATAGATCTCTACCTGTTCCACAACCAAGATCGAGCACCGTTATACCTTCCAAATCTAACGGGATGGGTGAGCCGCATCCGTAAAAACGGGTAACCACTTCATCCTCAATATCCTTTAAGATCTCTTTTTGCCAGTCCGGCAACGACTCCGTTGTGCAACATGCACTGCTTTTCAAATCTTTACTTTTCTTAAGCACTTTACCATAATACTCTTTTACTTCATTGAACTTGGTAATTGTTTGCATATCGCTAATCAGGTTTTATATGTTGGTTTAAATATTTGTATTCAGATATCCTGGTAATTTCCGAGTTCCAGTGTCCAGTCGTATTCTTTATAAGAAATGGATGGATCTGCATTTTCAGGAATCACCTCATACTCCTTTAGCATTTGAATAGCCCCGGAAGGACCCCCAAAATCAGCACGGAACCAGCTCATAAGCTTGTTAACTTCCACTTTATTTTCATTGGGATAATAATCTGTGGTCTGTTCGAGGTAATTTTCAGTAGTGATATCAAGCTGTTCCTCGACCCGATCGGGATCATATACGGCGATGTACGGACAGCTGGCGGCTCCGCAATTAAGGGCAAAGTGAATGCGGGGGTCAACTTCATCCCACCAAAACCTTTCAACAAAATCATCTACAAACCATTGATCTAAATAACCCATGGACAGTTTAATCTTTGAGCGTCGCATAATTCCATGCTCGATATCATCAAAGCTCAATTCTTTGCCTGCAATCACAACTTGAGGGGAGGAGAAGAAATTGTATCCAAACCAACTGTTGCGGTCTTCAAAAAGACCGGGATCTTCGAGCAGCAGAATTTGTATGTAAGCGTTATAAATATTCAGCCAAAAAGCTTTTTTCTGAGCCTCGGTTTCCAGGTCATTATACAGCTCATCTTCCGAAACATTTGCTAATCTTTGAGTGATCGGCTCAGTTTTATCTCCATCACGCACCTCTTTGACCAATTCCATTGAAAGTTCCGTGTAACTTAATTTATCAAGAGAATACTGTTTCATCTCTATATCAGGACTTGAAATTCCTGAAATCATGGCCAAGCCAACTAAAATTATTAAAATCATGCTCGTTTTGGTTTTGTCTTTTAGATTGGACGGACTAACACCAAGATATCTTACATCCGGAACCGTAAGTTTTTTCCGTTACATACCATCCAATCAGCAGTTACTTACGTATTGAACATTAAACCGGATGTATTTTTATGAAATTTTCAAACTCGCAATTATTAGTAATTCCTCTGCTCCTGCTTATCTTTCAACTTATTCCTATTACATCGTTTTCGCAGGAACCGATTCGTCTAAATGCAGACAGTATCGACCGGTTTGTGCTGAACCCCGCCGATTTTGACCCAGAGGATGACAATGCCCAAATTCTTCGACATGAACCTTTTGGAAATAAGAAAGAGGCCGTTTACGAACGGGATCAAAAGGAAGACGGAACGCCGATTATCAAAGCAAGCAGTGAGCAAGCTATTTCGAGTGTAACCACTTCTCTTAGGGCTGATCCTTATAAATTCAGCTACCTGGAATGGGAATGGAAGATTGATGAGGTTATTCAGTCGGGAGAACTTGGAGAAAAAGACGGGGATGATTTCGTAGTTCGAATTTATGTTACGTTCGATTATCCGGTTGGTGAATTGCCTCTAGGCCAGCGAATTAAATATCGTTTTTTTAAAACTTTTACCTCTTTTGATATTCCTTTGCGTTCACTGAATTATGTATGGGCAAATGAAGCAGCAGTGGGTACCATCGAAGAGAACCCCTACACAAGCTGGGTAAAATATATTGTTGTTAACTCCGGCAATGAGAAGGCCGGAGAATGGGTCTCCTTAAAAAGGAATATTCTTGAAGACTACCAAGAAGCATTTGGAGAAGAGCCAAGAGAAATTACCGGCATAACCATTATGACCGACTCAGATAATACTGAAGAGTCAACGTTGGCATGGTTCGGCCCAATCACACTTTTAAAAGAATAAAAGATGGTTCAGTACATGAAAATCAGCATTATAATTCCTGCTTACAACGAAGCAGATAGCATTTTAAATTTGTTGCGGTATCTCAAAAAATATGCAGATGATTCTGTTGCAGATATTTTAGTAGTAGATGGACAAAGTTCTGATGATACGCTCCAAAAGGTAAAAGAGGCAGGATTTGAGTGTTTGCTTTCTCCACAAAAGGGACGGGCTGCTCAAATGAATCTTGGCGCCCGGAATTCTACCGGGGATATCCTGTACTTTGTACATGCAGACTCAGTACCTCCTGAAACATATGCAGATGATATTATTAAAGCCGTGCGAGATGGGGCAGAATCTGGTTGTTATCGTTTTCGGTTTGATTCTGAGGCCTGGCCATTAAAAGTGAATTCATGGTTTACCCGATTCGATTTCTTGTTTTGCAGGGGTGGCGACCAAACATTATTTATAAAAAAAGATGTTTTTGAATCATTAAATGGATTTAAAAATTATCAAATCATGGAAGATTTTGAGCTGATTAGCCGCTTAAGAAAACGAAATACTTTTCGAATCTTTCCTGGTGAGGTCACTGTTTCACATCGAAAATATATTCACAATGGTTATTTAAAAGTTAATTTTATCAACCTTGTAACATTTTTGATGTTCTTTTTCGGGGCTTCGCAAAAAACAATGATTCATGCCTACAAAAACCTTATAGCAGAAACCAGGTTTGGTTGACAGCATTGTTTTCTTGATGCTGGAGTTCGAATGTTGCATTACGTCAAGATTGAAAGAGCAAGAATTGTGGATATTAATCCTGATACTGCCCCCAAAACGATTTCAAACCCATTGTGTACCTCCGGGTGAAGCCGGGACCAGGCCAGGAATGGGATCAAGCTAGTGAGTAAAGTTGCAGCTACTGCAGGCCAAAATGTTTGTGTGCCTGTACTTGCTAACCAGCTTAGCATTACCGCAGCAGTAACAGCAGATCCCACATGTACGCTTGCTTTCCATAGAAAATTCACCAGGAAAGCCACTGATAAGTTCAGTAAATAGGTAATGAGAAGAATGCTATACGTACTGGTAAATATCTCATCAAAAAAAATCAGCCCGCCTACACCAACGCTTAGAAGGGATACCAGATATAAATTTGTTCTTAACGCTCGTTCGTGAAAGTCGAGCGTCCGGCCATTCTTCAATTCCTTTATAAAGATTGCCGACAGAAGCGGAATAAACAAAAACAAAAAGGCGGTACTTCCCATCACTTCTATAACCCGCCGGTTTGAAGCATTCATCACCAAACTCGCCATACCAAAAACCAGCAGAGGTAAGGTCAACGGGTTAAGAAAATCGGAAATAATCCGGGCAAAGAGATCTCTGGTTGATTTTTCAACAAAAGTTTTTGATTGAATCACAGTTACTTCCAATATCCTATAAAACCGTATTAAACAATTCGGTTTTTATCCGACAAATCCGGAATTTCACCTTGATACCGGAATACCTTCTTTACCAATTTACTCATCCATTCCGACTGGTTCTTCACATACCATTGATCGGCCGCCCGGCGAACTCCAAGTCCATAGGTTGGATAGGGATGAATGGTATCAGCTATATTACGGAGAGTAACTCCGTTTTTCATAGCCAGGGCATATTCACCAATTAAGTCACCGCCTTGTTTGCCATAAATAGTGGCCCCGAGAATTTTACCGTTCCACTTTTTTGCAAATATCTTAATCAACCCGTCTGTATCTCCATCCGTAATGGCGCGGTCTACTTTGCTGTACGGAAAACGATAGGTTTCAAATGAAGTGCTGTTTTCAACAAGCTGTCTCTGGGTTGCTCCCACACTTGCCAATTCAGGATCGGTATACGTACTCCAGGGTACATGTTCGGTATCTATCTTCATGGGCACTTTAAGTATGGCATTGCTTGCCGCCACTTTGGCCATATGCTCACTCATGTGTGTAAATTGATACCTTCCGGTAACATCGCCTGCTGCATATATGTGAGAAATGTTGGTTTTGCAACGATCACTCACGGTTATTCCCCGCTTGGAATAATGAACTCCTGCTTCATCCAAATTTAGGCTTTTATAATTTGCTGCCCGGCCTACTGCTACCAACAAGGCATCACCATCCTGAGTGATTTCCTCCCCATCGATTTCTACATGTACCAGAACCGAACCATCTTCATTTTGTGAAATCTCATTCACCCCGGCCGAAAGCTGAAATTCAACACCTTCGCTTTTCAGCCTCTTCAAAAGCATTCCTGCCAGTTCTTCATCGTCATTCGACAAAATCCGGTCTTGCATATCAAAAACAGTTACCTGCGTACCCAGCCGCTGGAAAGCCTGGGCCATTTCAATGCCAATAGGGCCCCCACCGATGATGGTTAATCGATCGGGTTGTTCTTCCAACTCAAAAATGGATTCGTTGGTTAAATAGGATACCTCATCTAATCCTTTGATAGGAGGGACCATCGCTTTACTTCCGGTTGCAATCAGAATATATCTGCCCTTTACTTCTTTAATCGTTGTTTTCTCTTCATTATAGATAGCAAGGGTATGATCATCTACAAAACGGGCTGTACCAAATTCAATTTCAACCCCCATATCACGGTAAATATCCGGGTCATCTGCCTCTTCATATACTTCTTCTCTCACTTTTCGAACATGTTTAAGAATGGCAGAAAAATTCAACGGCTTTGCAGACTGGTGTCCAAATGCTTCTGCTTCTTTAATTCCGGCTGCAAGTTTGGAAGCATGTAAAAGTGTTTTGCTGGGCACGCAACCGGTCCAGGTGCAATCGCCGCCGAGTTTGTCGGCTTCAATCATGAGTGTTTTAGCTCCAAAATTAGCTCCCATTCCGGCGGCAGTCAGCCCTGCCGCTCCACCACCGATAACTATAAAATCATATTGATAACTCATGCAGTTGCCTTCTCTTTTTTTGTGTTCTTAATTTTATTAAACGTTGTATAAATGCCGTATCCCAATAAACCGATAATTAGCAGATACACCCAGGTTGGTACGTTTTCACCCGCAATCATCAAATAAATATATGCTGAGGATAGAAAGAAACCCGTTGATAGTACCGGCAGGGTAATTTGTTTATTTTTTCTTTTGTTGCGTACAATCCAGGCAACTGATAGTGTGAAAAATGGTATTGCACCAACATAAATACCCGCAAAGATGTAGGGATTCACATTATAATTTTCAGAAAGACTCATGAGCCAATCGTGTATTAATTCGAGTTCCATATTCTTCAATAATTTTTATTATTCTAGAAATTAATAGACGAAGTGAGACCTGTTTTTCTTACCGATATGTAATGCCTGATTACCGGGAGTAAGGCAAGTTGCACTTTTTTTGTTGGGAGATGGCGGCGTATTCAAGCACTGAACAATTTCTTGTACACTTATTAAATGAAGGTAACTACAAAAGAAAGAACTTGCAGTGTATTATTTACATCAATCCTGAAGTGTTTATGGCAAGCTTTTGTGGCAGGTGACAGTAAATTGGTTATGTTTGTTCAATAGTAACCGACTTAAGTCTGTTTAGAATTTCTTCTGCATTAACATCCCAGTGAGACCCTTTCCATATGACCTCTCCATCTTTTAGAAGGATGGCTTGTGGAGATTCGTGACGGATTTTAAACTCAGTTGCAATAGCATTGGATATATTCCTCTGCTGAATAACATAAACGATATTTAAATCGGCTTTTTGAGAAATCTGTTCAGCATATTTTTCCAAATCATCTTTTAAAACAAAACTTACACTGCACCGGGTACTGTGTTTATAGATCAATTGAGGGCGTTCATTTGATTTATCAAGTATCGCTTGAACATCTTTAAACTCGGATAAGGTGTTCCAGGTTGAAGACTCCATTTTACCTGTTCTTTTCTTCTTGAATAGATTAAATAATTTCATTGAATAGTAGTTTAAAAAAGGACCATTTGATAATAAATCACATAAATTCCTGCCAAAATGAGCAGAATTCCGGTTATTCGCTCCATGTGGGGTAGAATCTTTCGGAGATATTTCATAAGCATATCTTTAGCAAATGTTGATAGAAGAATCGCCCCAATCATCATACTGTTGATACCGGCAAAATAGGCTCCGATATAAGAGGCTCCTTCCAGAGCTGTTTCGGCAGACATCGCCTGTGTGGCAACGACCAGGAAAAGAGGGAATAAGCACCCCAGTGCACCGATGGCATATGCAAGGCCAAATACAACGGCTTCAACAGCTTCGGATCTGTCGGTTGGGTTTCTAAGATTCACCGACAAGGAGATGTTCTTACCCATAATCATCAAAATTCCCAGTATAGTCAGAAGCCCTCCCATACCCACGGTAATCCACTTCATGTACTCTTTGAGAACCTGGGCAGCCACAATAATAAAAACACCGGCAATGGTGTAGATAATCAAGATACCTAGAATGCTGAGCATGGCCAGTTTTAAACCGCGGCCAAGACGTTTCCCTAACGACGGATTCCCCACAGAATTCCGGGAGACGAAAGCTACGATATAGCCAGGCAATAAAGCAACCGCACAAGGGGCCAGGAAAGCCAGAACCCCCTGTACGAAAGAAAATGAGACAAACTCCATTTACGAGGCGCTTACTAACTGATCAAACAAAGCCTGGTATTCTTCTTTGCTGAGAGCGGTATTACTTTTTACAAATTCAATATATCCGTCGCGGTTAATACCCACCGTAGTAGCCTGTGCTTGTACACCAAAATCAACCATAATATTGGGATGGCCCCAGGTAGATGGATAGGTAATATCTTCCTCTTCAACCAGGTTCGATATTACTTCTTTCGTATCCGTTGGGTCGATGCTGATGGATATAAAGTTCAGATCATCTCTGTACTCAGGATAGAGCTCTGAAAATACCGGCCAGTTCTTTGCACAAGTAGGGCACCATGAGGCTGTAAAATAGACCACCATGGGTTTATTTTCTTCTACCGACTTTTCGAGGCTCACAGAATTTCCTTCCAGGGTTGTAACCTCAAAATCGGGAGCTTTTTCTAAGTCTTCGTTTGAAGAGCTTTGTGCCAGGCTAAGAGAATAAAGGCCTGCAGAAAGAGTAATAAAGAGTAGAATGGATACAAGGTATTTTGCTTTCAGCATAAGTTTTAAAAGTTACTATGTTCACATTTACAATCCGTTGAAATACAATGGATCTGTTTCATTGATAATTAGAGTGCATCAGGCAGATGGTTCTTACGCTGGGTTAATCATTTTTTACAATATTTTTTGAGAAAGCTTTGAACTACTATCCCGTCAGACCGCTGATTTTGCGGTCAGACGGGTGGACGGTGTTAACACGTTAGTTAATAAGGCATCCATCTAACGGCAAATACAGCCGTCTGATGGGGTTCGAAAGCCTTCTTTGAATAAGATTTACAGGGGTCTTTTAATATGGTTCGCCTTCACTGAGATTGGTTTAAGGCCTGTTGTACCCGTCTGACCGATAAAGCAGCGGTCGGATGCGATTTGTACAGCAAAGTTATCATTGAGTGTTTTGCATATACTCTTCAAAATTAGTTTCATTGTACTGCTCATCGGTTATAAAATTCAGAAGGGCAGTAAGCTCTTCCCGGTCTGAAAAACCTACTTTATTCCCGATCACCGAAAAATCATGATCCAGGAAGATAATCGTGGGAGTTCCCTGAATCCCAAATTGCTTACTCAGTTCCTCTTTTGTGACTCGTTCATCAATAAACTGAATCTCTTCTTTGGATTCGATATCAATTCGAACCGGGTAGAATTTATTGTTTAGAATACTTTCAATCGTTGTATCCGGAAATACTTCCCGCTTCATGCGCTTGCAAATACCGCACCAATCCGCTTCCATGAAAAGCATAATTTTTTTGGGTTGATTCTGATTCGATTCAACCATCTCTTCAAACGAAATCCAGGGAGATGAATCACCGGTTTCCTGACCATAAACATTCATTGAATAGATCAATAAAAATACGGATGTGATTATTATGAAAATGCTTGGTTTGATCTGTTTCATGACGAAGTAATTTTAGTTAAAACTGTTCACCTGCCGGGCAGGCCGAGATTAAAGCCACCTTCATTTTTGTTTAAGCTGAAAAACAGTGACGCTGATAAAATATAGGTTGTAGAAGGCTGTGTACCATTAACGTTCCGATAAATGGGGATCTCACCCGATACCTGCATTGACAATCGGTCTGTAAGTTGAGTTCCTATACCGGGTTCAAAATTTAGCCACTCACCACCGGTACTGGGTAAATTTACTCCATTTCGCAAGTCGGAGCCGGCCGTCCTGTATTTCAATCTCAGGTTAAAAGAGAATCTGTTAAAGAGTGGGCCAGTAGCTCCCAGGAGAGAGTTAAGTTCGTTGCCAAATTCAAAATTATCGTTTTTGTTAAAACGTTGGGCTGAAGTGGTTTTACTGAAAGCGTTAACGGTGAAAAGAGTAATGTTTTGAGCTCTGAACGTATATGATAAAAAGGTCCAGCCTGTATAATCCCATGAACCCGTGCCCGGTTGCATATCTGCGTTTAACTGAATACCGTTTAATGTTTCTGAAAAGGATCCAATGGGAATCTTAGATCCTGCTCCAACAATGAATTGATAGGGTTTCCAGAGAGTTTGTTTGATGAGATTGTATTTAAGCATAACCAGGGCGTCACCAACTCCCGCTGTTTGCAGTGTTTGCGAAGTTGTGGAGTTTTGTAATCCAGTCACTCTCTCCTTCGTTACATAAGAAAATGTGCCGGTGAACGAGAGCCTGTTTGTAATTCCGTAGTTTGCTTCCAATAAATTGGTAAAGGTACTCCGGTCCGCAGATCGGTTCTTCAACTCATCTGAGCCTGCATATAATTTATCGATATTGTTGAAATGCGTCGTGAACCCAAGTACTAGATTTCCCTGCTCAATTGAGCCAAGAGATTGAGCACCTACCAAAGGGGCACCCGCACAACTGCATGTTTGAGCAGATAAGGTTCTCATCAAAATCCCATCACCGACCCATAAAAAAATAGCAATTATGGCTGTTAGTAAAATCTTAGTTGTGTCACTCATTATTCAACTCGATACAGTTATAAATGAAACGTGGTATAAAACCATCCTACTAAAAAAAAACCGTTAAATGAATACTCGGTTCCTTTAGTTAACTGATGTCTTACTCATATTAAATCTTACCTTTTTGAAAACTCCCGGAGAAAAAGTAAGACATTTGTGGAGTGAATCGTCTAGTTGGCAACTACCACTTAATAATTTTTAGATAATGGTGTGAGATATGTTGACTGAAAAAACTCCTAAAACTATTCCTTTTATTGTACTTGTAACCAGTATGCTTCTATGGATGTCGTGCAATACTACGTCAAATGATAATGTGGGTACTTCGTCAGGAGGAGATTGGCTAATACCGGTTCAGGAGGTTGTTGACGGCGGGCCAGGTAAAGATGGAATTCCATCCATTGAGAATCCATCATTTCAATCAGTAAATGAGGCCAACTTTGTGCAAGATGAGCGACTTGTAATCGGTGTTAAGATTGACGAAGAAGTGCGTTTGTATCCACACCAGGTAATGGACTGGCATGAAATTGTAAATGATGAGATTAACGGTCAGCATTTTTCACTAACCTATTGCCCTCTAACCGGAACCGGCATTGCCTACAACAGAGAAATAAATTCAGAGGTCAATGAATTTGGTGTTTCCGGATTGCTTTTTAGAAATAACTTAATCATGTACGATCGGAATACCGACAGTAATTGGTCCCAAATGCAATTGCGGTCGGTAAGTGGCAACCTGTCTGGAGAAGAGGGTGAAATTATCCAGGTAGTAGAAAGTACTTGGAAAACTTGGAAAGAGCTCTATCCTGAAGCAAAAGTACTTACAACCGACACAGGATTTTCACGCAATTATTCGGGCTATGCATACGGCAGGGGATATTTAGAAAATGACGATCAATTTGTTTTTCAACCCAGAAGAGATGATGATCGGCTGGACAATAAAACGATTGTCCATGCAGTGATGGAAAATCAATTCAGGGGAGAAGAGACAGTTATGAGAATCTATCCGATCAAAGATTTGGCAGATGAAGTTCAGGTGATCCAGGAGTCGTTCAGAGGCAAGAACATCGTGTTTGCCGGTAACTCTTCGGATCAAATTGCCGTTTCATTTGTCAATTTAACAGATGATGGAAATGTACTTGATTTCGAACCTGTTCAGGACGAATTGCCCATCATCATGGAGGATAGTGAAAGCAACCGCTGGAACATTTTTGGTGAGGCTGTGAGCGGTCCAAGAACGGGAGAGAGATTAACGTCAACACGATCTTATAATGGCTATTGGTTTGCTTTTGCGGACTTTTACCCGAATTCATGCATCTATCCGAATACAGTTTGTTGAAAAGTTCTTGTGAAAATAAAAATGAATTCGAGAGATAAAGATGGGCCTAATGATGAAATACGTCATATTAATCGTGCCGTAGGGATCCATCCGGAGTCAAATTCCGATTATGACTTTCAATCGGAATGAATTAGTTATGTGTTTCACTTTGAGGAGAATAGATCAGCGACATTGCTCAGGCCAAAAACGGTCGAACCGAGCTCTGATTATCTACAAGGAAATATATATGGAACTGATGTTAAATAGGTCGCTAAGATTGATAGATCCGCACTGCCATCTAAATTGCAGAGGCATTTTCACGATAAAGAGTATCCAATAATAGTGCGGCTGTCCAAGAGAAGTTTTCAATACCGTAACCCTCCCCGGTATCTGTATCATAATATTCCCTGAACCCACTTTTAAACGGGAGTTGAATAATTGAATTTTTTACCTGTTTCACATAATCATCAAATCCATACTGGTCAAGCCCTTCACTTAAAAGCCAGTTCATATTTATCCAAACGGGACCGCGCCAGTATGTCCTTGCAGAGTAATCATCACCGCTTTTATCATAACTGGGAGCCGGGAAACAGGTGTCTGTCAACTGACAGAAGCAGTGTGTATTCAAATAATCGAACATTTTTTGCTTTTGAGATTCGTCAGGAATTTTGGCATACAACGGCATGAATCCGGCAAGTACTCTTGCCTGAATTTTTTTGGATGTCTGTAAATCAAAATCGTTATACATCTGTTCTTTCTCGTTCCAAAGCTTCTGGTTCATAGCCTCTGCTGTGCGTTCTGCTGATTCTTTGAAAGGCTTAGGGTTTTTTCCAATAAGTGAAGCTATTTCAGCAAGATCTCTGTTTGCTTTGCAAAGGAGCGTGTTGAAGAGTACATCTTGAACTAAGAACGGGCAATTGTCATCTAGTATCTGTTTTTCATGGTAATTTCGATGTCGGAAAAAATCAACGAGATAGACATATTTGTCATACTCCTCACTTGATGGTCGTTCATCGGCATTCACATGAATATCATCTTTCCGTTCATATTCAGGGAGCTCTTCCTTGTTAATTTCAAACTCATCCAGTATGCTGTCCCAAATTGGAGAATTATCCTGACCGGACTCCCACGGATGCCTGATATAGGCCAATCCTTCATTATTTGGGTCGCGTTCACTGTATAAATAGTTATGCCATGAAACCAGTTTTGGAAATAGATCAGATGCAAATTTGAGAGCCCGTTCCCGGTTGGGTGCATATTTGATAAGATGAAGAACACCGGTAGAGTGGATCGGTGGCTGGCAGATCCCGGATGTTTTTACAGTGTCGGGAGCATTATCAGACTTGTTGATTTCCCAAAATTCATAACCGGGAAAATAGTCGCCATTTAATTCGGTTGAGTTGAAGACAATTTGAGGTACCATTCCATTTTTCCATTGCCCATTAAATAGGTGCCGAAGTTCAGATTCGGCCCGGTCCTGGTTGTAATGGGCATAACCCATCGCAATAAAAACAGAATCCCAAGACCATTGATGAGGATACTGGCTTGAGGATGGGACGGTAAATGAGTCTTTCCAGTTGTTGTTTAAGATTTTTTTTGCAGTATCGGCAAGATGTTTACAATCGCTCTCTGAGATATCGGGGGACGGGTTACTCATGATTAAATCAAACCTTTATCTGCAATCTTATCGGTATTCCGGATTCTCAAAGTTCCAGCGGGTACCGTCGTCCCAGTCTTGTCGGGAATTTCCATATTTAGGATATCCACCGTTATCTTTCAACATTTTAGCAAGGTGCAACAAGTTGTAGGTCATAAATGTAGTATTACGCTGGGTAAATTCATTATCGAATCCAACAGGCCCATCATCGCCTTCATCACCGTAACTGAGTCCGGGACCGGCTTCTCCAATCCAGCCGGCATCAGCTTGTGGAGGAATGCTGTACCCTACATGCTGCAATGCGTAAAGAATTCCCATCGCGCAATGTTTAATACCATCTTCATTACCGGTTACCAAACACCCACCGGCTTTTCCGTAATACTTATACTGTCCTTTACCGTTTTGAAGTCCACTCATGGAGTAGAGTCTTTCAATTAATTTTGTGGCTACCGATGATTTTTCACCCAGCCAAATTGGGGTGCCAATAATTAAAATGTCAGCTGCATCCACATCATTCCAAATCTCCGGCCAATCGTCCTTTTCTGCACCATGCTCAGTCATATCCGGGTAGACTCCGTATGCAACATCGTGATCGGTTAATCGAATACATTTGGCATCAACTCCCTCTTTACCCATGATGTTCATAGATACATCAATCAACGTGCGGGTATGGCTTTTACGGGGGGATTTTTTTAGTGTACAGTTTACAAAAAGTGCTTTGAGGTCAGAGAAATTGGGTTTTGAGTCAGACATAGGTTAGTTAGTTGAATAGGTTAATTACAATTATAAAATGAGTTTTTTAAAAGGTTACTACTTTGTAGTCTTCAATAATGAAGGAGCGCATGCTTGGGTGGTCGTCATAATCATCAAGAAGGTCGATGTCTGTATTTCGAACCTCATTGATCACTCCAAACGCTTTTGAGCAAAATTTGCACGTTCCGTGAATACTCTCTTTTACAGCCGCGTATAACGGATGAGCATCATGACCTTCGTCTTCCAATTTTGGAATCCATGTCGTGCCTGCACCATCAAAAACAATTTTAACGTCATCATTATGATCTTGAAGCTCTTTCGCAAACTCTAACGCATTCACTACTCGGCCGAGAGCTTCGTGACTTCCTGCTTCGCTTAATACGACGATTGCTACTTTATTCATTGAACTGCTGAAATTTAATTCGTGATTAATGTTTGGTAGATGGTATAAGCTGGTTTAATCTTACTTCTTGGATTGAAATATTTCCATTTTTTCTAAATTGAATGGTTGTTGATCAAAACTGTCCTAAGCGATTTTGAGGTTAAAATATGGCGTCTATTGCAGGCTTTCAGCCTGCCCAAAGGGATTCACGTACATACTTGGGGCGATGCCCCAAGCTTCGATCTGACAGGCTTTCAGCCTGTGATTTATGGCAAATACAACAGGCTGCACCAAAGGTATCCCTTGGGGAAAAGCCTAAGTTATATCAGCCCGGGGCATCGATCTGGGTTGAAGCCTACAGCCCTTCTATTGGCAGGCTGAAGGCCTGCAATAGTCCCGGTTCGTTCAAGCATGGGTTTGAATTTGGATGAACCCTCAAAAGGTCAAGTGCTCTGGATCTTGTTACCTATGCTCAGATCTGTATAAAATGTGGGAATACCTTCGGAGTTCTTCTCCGTGTTATTTCCAAAGTCTCCGACTTGTGAGTCGGGGCTACTCATGCTGATTTACTTTTGTAGATTTAGTTACCAGCATCGTGAAAACTGTAATTTTTTGCTTATTTGATTCGCTGAAAATGGTGCATTTGAATCTCAATTATGCAAATACTGTATAGCAAAATATTCATTTGAATCCGTCCAGGTGATCACTTCTTTAAAATGTGGGTTGGTCATCTCTCTGAATGAGGAGAGAGTATATTTATGAGAATTTTCAGTGTGGATTGTTTCTCCTTTTTCAAAAGTGATATTTTCTCCTCCAATATTCACGACCTGTTTAGAACGGCTGACCAGGTGCATCTCAATACGGCTTTTTTCTTCATTGAATATAGCTTTATGCTCAAATCCGCTTAGATCAAAATCAGCACCTAATTCATTATTGATCCTTTGTAAAATATTCTTGTTGAATTCAGCGGTAACTCCCAAAGAATCGTTGTAGGCTGCAAGCAATGTTTCCCTGTCTTTGACTAAATCAAAACCAATCAACAATCCATCATTTTGATGCAAGGAATTTGCGATTAGCCCAATAAACTCTTCAGCATTTTCTTTTGTAAAATTTCCGATGGTAGATCCTGGGAAATAGATGATACGTTTGACTGCATCGGGGATTTCGGGGAGATGAAGAGATTTTGTATAATCCGTCGCTATAGCTTGAATCTTTAATTCGGGATATTCTTCTTGTAGATTTTGAGCTACATCATCAAGGAAAGATCTTGAAATATCTACCGGTATGTAGGAGTGAATATTCTGCAGGTGGTCGAGCAATAACCGGGTTTTAAAACTACTGCCACTACCCAGTTCCACAAGTTGAATTTTCTCACCTAATCTGTTGGCAATTTGCTGAATCTTTTCCTGCATAATTTGCAGTTCAGTTCTGGTCAAATAGTATTCATCCAGCTCCGTGATCTCCTCAAACAGTTCTGACCCTTTTTGATCATAAAAATATTTGCTGGGCAGGGTTTTTTGAGGTTTTTGTAATCCTTCCAAAACGTCGGGTAACATCTCAGTTGAGACGTTCTTCTTTTCTAATGTTGCTTCCATAAATTTAAACTGTAGATGATTGAATTAGCGTGCGAGTCGTATCCCGGTAAATTGCCAGCGTTCGTCGGCATGAAAAAAGTTTCGGTACGATCTGCGAAAATGGGATTTAGATGTGGCACAAGAACCGCCGCGCAAGACATACTGATTACACATAAATTTCCCATTATATTCACCTAATGCACCGGGTAATGGCTTGTAGCCGGGGTAGGGGGAGTACGAACTTTGGGTCCACTGCCAAACATCACCAAACATCTGTTGCAGACCTCCTTTTTCCGATCTAAGTGCAATTGGTTGGAGATAACCGGCATCAGCAAAGTGTCCCTCAACAGGAACTGTTTCCGATGCTACTTCCCATTCCTGTTCTGTTGGGAGCCGGTATCCTTTCCACCGGGCATATGCATCTGCCTCAAAATAACTTACATGAGTGACCGGGTCATTGGGGTCAATTTTCTCAAGTCCCGATAGAGTAAACTGATGCCATTTTCCATCCACTTTTATCCAGTGCAACGGTGAATTCCAACCCTCATCCCGAATGGTAGAGAAGCCCTCATCCAGCCACCATTCGGGTTCTTCGTATGCCCCGGAATTCATGAATTCCATATACTCACTATTTGTAGCCAGTCTGTTTGCTAACTCAAAATCGTGAATGTAGGTTTTGTGACGTGGAAACTCATTGTCATACCCAAAACCTTCTCCCTTGTGCCCAATTTTGTACACTCCTTCATCAAATTTAATCCAGGAGTTCTCGGGAATAGATTTTGCCTTCGGTCGTTCAATCTCTTTATAAACAGGATTCAACGGATTTTGTGAGAACATATATTTCAGATCCGTCATCAGGAGTTCCTGGTGTTGCTGTTCGTGATGAATACCGATTTCGATAATGGGTGCCCATTCTTCGTACTGCTTGTCAGTTGCATCTTTGATCAAATTGAGAACATGTTCATCAATGCTTTCCCGGTATTCATAAACCTGTTTTACGGTTGGCCGCGAAATATTCCCCCGGCGTGCTCTGCAGTGTGGAACTCCGGTTTGAAGATAATAGGAATTAAATAGGTAGCTGTACTGTGGATGAATAGGGTCGTAATCTTCCAGTTCCTTTTCCAGTAAAAAAGTTTCAAAAAACCAGGTTGTATGTGCTAAGTGCCATTTCGCCGGACTTGCATGCTCGGCTACCTGAACTACATAATCTTCGATCTCAAGTGGATCTGTGATCTGTTCAGTAAAAGCGCGAACCTCTTCAAATTTTTTGATGAGTTCCGTACGGGTAAATGGAAATGATGATGTCTTTAGATGATGGTCTTCCGTTCTGCTTTTTTCGAGTGTTTTTTCCATAGCCATTATAATTTACTGTTAAACACCTGTTTGATGCTGCTGTTCAGTTATATCTTACTAAAATAAACTCAAGATACCTGCTTGCCATTCAGTAAAATTTAAAAAGTAAGATTGAGACCTCAATAATCGTCTGTTTTGTGTTATATGCCTGCAAAATCTTTTGATCAAATGAAGTGTAATGAATAAAGTAGGTGAAGGCGGTCAGTCTGTAAAAAAATACGTTGCAGTTGTTTCAGTGTTTATTATTTCGGCAAGCTTGTTGGTTGTGCTTACAACATTTGCCATCAATATGTTAACTGCCACCGGTGATCTGAATCGATTGATAGTCCGATGGTCGCAGCAAAACAGTGCCCAAGATTCACTCATTGTAACCTACCTGGAGTCGGGGCAAGAATCTTTTCTCATATCCTACAACAATTCAATATCATCACAAAATCATCCGGAAAAGGTCATTGATGAATTAATGAAAGATCAGCCAAGGGCAAATATAGTGTTTCCGGCATTTGACCCAGATGAGATTCATCCAAATGAAATAAACGGGTTGATACGAATCTTTACCCTTTTTTCGGAGACAGATCAGATCAAACATATCAAACAAACCTGGAGTGATGTCAAGAATTTGCAACAGCAAAAGCAGGAGGTTCTCGATTCTCTTCTGAAAGAAAGGGAGAATACAGAATCTGCACAGAAGGGACTATACAGGTATCAAAGCACCAATCAGAAGATCCATACACAAACAAGAGAGATGATTTTGGGAAATGCGCAAATACTTTTGATGCTAAAACGCTACTCCCTTTGGTTTACGGTTCTGCTGGGTATTCTAATCGTGTTAATTGGGGTGATCTACACAGTGCGCGGGAGTAAGCAGATCACTCAAACAGAGAGCCTGCTGCATGAGCGAGACTATCTTGCCCTGTTTCCGGAGTTAAATCAATATCCCGTTATCAATGTATCTGGAGATGGTAAGCTTGGATTCATTAATCAATCAGCCAGAAAACTGTTCCCCTCATTAAAAGCGGAGGGCCTGGGCCATCCGTTTCTTGAGGAACTGAAGGTGGAGTTCAGAGACCTCTCTAAAAAATGGGATTCAACAACCATCAAAGAGATAAAAACGGATGGTAAATATTATCAGCAGGTGATCAATTTTATTTCGAAAGAGAAGGGAATTCACGTTCACTCCATAGATATCACTCCACTGAAGAAAGAGCAAAATAAGCTTTCAGAATCGCTGGACGAAAAGAATGTTCTGTTGGCCGAAATCCATCACAGGGTTAAAAATAATATGGCAGTGATATCGGGCTTATTGGAGTTGCAAGAGATGTTGGGTGAAAATACGGAGGATGCCCTTGCCGAAAGCCGTTCCAGAATTCAGTCGATGGCCATTGTGCATGAGTTATTGTATCAATCAGATACATTTTCAGAAATTGATGCTTCCCAGTATATCGACAAACTGGCTACTCATCTTCAGGTCAATTTTCAGAATATTCGAGAGGTCTACAGAGAAACTCTCATGGACGATGATGCCACCATTAACATCAACTTGGCTGTTCCGCTCGGTTTGCTAAGCAACGAGTTGGCATACTATATGATAAATATGTTGTCTGAAACTGAGAACCATATTGATATTGGTTTGGCAATGAAAACGGTGGAAGATCAATATTGTTTACAGATTCGTGCCGTGAGTAAAGGTGCTGATGATCACTTAAAGGAGAATACCTCAAATTTGAGATTCAACCTGATTCAAAAACTGCTGAAGCAAATTGACGGTCATCTAAAGTATCCCGAATCAGACCAATTTATGATTCAAATTGTTTTTGACAGCACAATAAAAAAAGGATCGAATAGTGCACTCCTGTAAATTATTCCCAACGCTATGAAATGGATTAAGGTGATTTTAATTGGAATGGCGGCAACGTTCTCGATGGATGTTGTGATGAAAACCGCAATGTATTTGCTGAGTATAGCGCCGACGAATATTCATCCAGCAGCTGCTTTTTTGTATAACCTGGGCATTGAACAATCGCTATTTTCTTCACTGGTACATTACAGTTATGGAACTCTTTGGGCTTTCGTCTTTCTCTATGCATTTGAATACGAAGTATCCGTAAAACGAGGGCTTCAATTAGCGGTCGCTTTATGGTTTTTTATGATGTTGGTTTACAGTCCCATTATCGGTTGGGGATTCTTTGGAATTGGGAATGCAGAACTGCTTTCTCCGGGTCATCCACTGTACCTGAGCTCCACAATCGAGTACCTGTTCATTACGCTTTTGGTTCACCTGGCATACGGAACTGTTTTAGGGATGCTCAGCCGTAAATTAATCGTGCGCAATTAATAAGGTAAGATGTTATTGGCTTGTCGCATCATATAAGTGAAATCGGAATTAGAAAAAGATGGAGTTTATATGGAACGATTAAACAAACTTTCTGGAATTGCGCATTGGCTGCCGAGATTTGCACTGGCAGCAATATTTATATATCACGGATTTCCAAAAGTTGCGATGGCTGGTGAAGTGGCTTCAATGATGGGTATGCCAACAGCAATGGTATTTATTCTTGGAGTTGTAGAAATTGGAGGATCATTATTAATGCTCTGGGGTGGAATTGGGCCTGAATGGGCCACAAGACTTGCCGGAATCCTGTTTACAATTGTCATGATTGGTGCTATTGCCATGGTTCATGCCCAGTATGGTTGGAACTCAATCAATATGGGCAATAACGGTGGCCGTGGAATGGAGTTTCAAGTGCTGATTATTGCAACGTCACTTTTATATGTCTTTAAAGGCAATTCACTCAAAGAAGCTGTAAGTGCCTAATCTTAATTAGGCTTACATAACTCCCATAAAGAGATAGTACAGGAGAGGGGATGTGAAAATCTCCTCTCTTTTTATTTCAAGGAAATCCTGTATAGTTACTGAATAGACGAAATTAGGTGTAAAATTATTCCATTTTACACCCTCTATGCAATATTCTCTACTACCCGGGAACTTAATTTTAACAGATTAAACGGGATGGATTAAGGAGTTCAATTAAATCAGGTATCACACCATTCAGATGTGATACCCTGACTATTCATCAAGTGAGACGCTATTAAAGCGTCACTTCACTATAATTACAACAATCGGTGCCTTAACCACTAATGATATTTTCAATAAAGTGTAACTTTCCAGGCATCTGTATAAGTTCGTCCACATTGTAGGCAATACTATTGTATGTAAAAAAGTACCGTGGGCCGGGCTTCCCGATTCGCTTCGCTCATTCCCCATCGGCGGGATAGACTTCTCGCCCGGCTGGTTGCTATCAAATAAAAAAACCCTTACGAGTATGGAAGCTCATAAGGGTTTTGGAAAAGTACCGTGG
>NZ_JAKLWS010000013.1 GCF_022012475.1 Rhodohalobacter sulfatireducens | reverse complement strand
CTTATGAAATTGATGAGGTGATTATCGCGCGGAGGCCCCACCCGTTCCCATCCCGAACACGGCCGTTAAGCTCCGCAGCGCCGATGGTACTCCAAACGGGGTAGAGTAGGTCGTCGCCTCATCCCTTTTTTTTTCCCAACAAAGCCTCCAGTGTAACCCACTCGGAGGCTTTTTTTGTTTAAAACTCATCTTAATACAGACGTAAATAAAAAGAGAGACGTTCTGGTAACACCGGGAATGATAAAATGTGGGAAAATCGTTATATTTTACAGTTTTCGACAATCAACTAAAGTAAAAAATAAGCCATTGAGTCTAGATATCACCAAAACATTGAATATTAAAAGAGATATACAATCATTTATTGACCACTATAAGGACAAACTGAATGAACTTTTTAGTGAAAGAAATGATGAAGACGAACTTCTGATGACACGGGGGTTACCTCCATATATTTTGAGAGAAATTATGGAATGTAATCCACTATCAACTTTTATACCCGAAGATTATGATGGGCGGGGAGCTATAACTAGCGAAGCACTATCGATGCTGGAAGCTTCATCTTATCAATCCCTTCCTCTTTCTTTGATGATGGGTATTAATGGTGCTCTTTTCTTACAGCCATTAGCCAATTATGGATCAGAAGAGGCGAAAAGCACGATCTTTAAAGACTTTCTACGAAGGAAAAATATGGGCGGGCTGATGATCACAGAGCCAGACTTCGGATCAGATGCCTTGCGCATGCAAACAGGTTTCAAATACCATGAAGATACTAAGTCCTATGAGATAGACGGACTTAAACACTGGGCAGGCCTGACGGGTTGGGCCGATTATTGGTTAATCACAGCCAGGGGTTATAAAAATGATGAAGGTGAACTTGGTCGTGATATCGGATTCTTTATCCACGATAGTTCCAATGGTGGAATAGATGTAAAGGAGTACTACCAAAATCTTGGTTTATACATGCTCCCATACGGTAAGAACAAGATTGATATTGAGGTACCTGAATCACACCGTTTAGAACCGAAAACAACCGGTGTAACAATGATGCTGGATATTTTACATCGAAGCCGATTACAATTCCCGGGCATGAGTACGGGTCACCTCAAACGAATGATGGATGAGGCATTAGATCACTGTAAGACTAGAATTGTAGGAGGTATGAGTCTTTTTAATTACGACCAGGTGAAAGAAAGACTTGCGAAATTACAGTCGTATTTTACCATCAGTTCTGCAATGAGTTACTTCACAAGCACAAATGTTCCGCTTAACCAAAACACCTCGCGAATGGATGTAGCTGCAAATTCAATTAAGAGTGTGGTTACGGACTATATGCATGAAGCTTCTCAATCATTATTGCAGCTTGTAGGCGCTAAAGGTTATCGATTGGACCATATTGCAGGCCGGGCTATGGTTGACAGTCGGCCATTTCAAATTTTTGAAGGATCTAATGATATACTCTATCAGCAAATTTCAGAATCTATTCTGAAAATGATGAGAAAATCAAAAGAGACAAATCTCTACAATTTCTTGAGTGATTATTCTCTAACCGAGAACTCTGCCGAGCATTTTGAAGAAACCCTAAATTTTGATGTAGACTTTAAAATGGCTCAACGGAAACTGGTTCAACTTGGCAGGGCCCTTGGTAGATTGGTTTCTATGGAGATGACCATCAAGCTTGGAGAAAGCGGATTTAACAGCGATATGATTTCCAACAGCCTTAAAGTTGTGAAATCAGAAATTGAATCCCTCTTTTCTACCTATTCTTTTGCAGAAACACCGGCCATTATTGAGGATTATGATGACAGCAGTTCATGGCTCAAATTTGTAAATCAATAAGTAAGGGTTATTAAGGTGTCACACATTGTCGTTCTATCGGGTGCAGGAATTAGTGCCGATAGTGGACTGGCTACATTTCGAGATGCCGGCGGTTTATGGGAAGGTTATGATATTTATGAGGTAGCCTCTATAGATGGTTGGAATCGCGATAAAGAGAAAGTCCTGGATTTTTACAACAAGAGGAGAGAGCAAGTTTTTGAAGTTGATCCAAATCCCGGACATCATGCAATTGCAAATCTCGAAGAGGAATTTGATGTCACTGTTGTTACTCAAAATGTAGATAATCTTCATGAACGAGCCGGATCGACAAACGTTATTCACCTGCATGGTTTATTGAGTGAAGCGAGAAGTGAAGAGGATCCTGATCTGATAACTGAAATTGGAGCAGATCCCATTAAACTAGGCGATAAAGCCGCAGATGGATCACAACTCCGACCTAATGTAGTCTGGTTTGGTGAAGCCGTTCCAATGATTCAAAAGGCTGTTGAAGTAGTGGTAGATGCCGATATTTTTATCGTTGTTGGAACATCATTAGCAGTCTATCCTGCTGCCAGTCTTGTAAACTATTCACCCAATGGTATCTCAAAATACTTAGTTGATCCGTCAGAAACTGAAATGCGAATCACCTCAGATTGGGAGCATATTCAGGAAAAAGCGGCGATTGGGCTCCCTTCACTAGCAAAAAAATTATTAAATAACAGATAAATGTCTGAACACAAAGCAACTGATAAAGAGAAAGAAGCCCTAGAAAAATATTTACTGCAATTTTTAAACCTTAAAAAACACTTTCCATTACTTCCCGGAATAAAAAACGAAGAATCGATTGCCGGTTTGATGGGTATCACTGTAGATGAATTACAAAATTTACGTTCCGTTTTTGCTGAAAATGCAAAAGAATCTGCCCTCGAACTTTTAAAAGAGGAAGATGTACTTGAATGGGTAGATCAGCTACCGTTTGATAAAGATGATACGATTGTTGCCTTTGGAGACTCATCAACTGATGATCTTCAGGGATGGTTTGAGATTTTTAAACATGTTCTGGACATAACTATCGAAGGAGCTGACTTTAGATTTATAAATGCAGGCCTTTCCTATAATACAACATCCGAAGCGCTGAGAAGAATGAATCGGGATGTACTTTCGCATGAGCCGGACTGGGTGATTGTAAACCTGGGAACTTTTGATACGATTCGGCCATCCTACTTTAAAAATCGAACGCTCATTCCTCTTTCTGAATCTTGGGAAAACCTCTCAACTATAGAAGATGCAATCGCCACTGTAACAGAAAATCCGCCGATTTGGATTACACCCACTCCCATTATTCCGGGACTTTTGGATGAAATGGAGCTTTTTGATTTTGATATCAATGATCAGGATTTAGCCTCCGTGCGAGAAGTGATTACAGGCAAGAAAGGATACATTGTTGATCCACTTGGTCATAGAATGGGAAATCCACCAGAGGCTTGGTATTTCCTGAGCGATGGAATAAATCCGTCACTATCCGGTCATACAAATACCGTAAAAGAACTCCTGAAGAGTCTTGCGACAGCAAAAGTTAGAGAATAAATATCAAAAAAAGGTTTTCAGAGAAAATAGCTGTAAAGCAGGAGTTGTTTTAACACTCAATGAGTTGTTACCAATTGCTGCATAATTAAAAAGGTCAGGCTGCAAAAGTGACAAGGATGAATTCTCGTGATCAATCTGAAATAGAGATGATTGATTTAAAAGTCGATTAGCAACAAAATCCTCGTTTCTTTCGGCAATCATGAAACTGTCTACAAGTCCTACTCCAAAACCAGCCCACGCTCCAATACTCGCACCATATTGTAATCCATCAATAATTGATTGATTACCAATAAGCATGATTGCTGACCCGAGTGCAGCTCCCACACCTGCTCCGTAGACAGTATCTAATAATACAATGATGGAAGAGTTAGTACCATCGTTAAATAATCCGGATATAAAAAACTGTTGACCTTTAGGGAGTGTGGAGACGTCATAAATAGCCATCCCGGTTCCGGCAATTATTCCTGCTCCTAATCCGATTCTCAAAGGAGTGAAATCATTGTCATTCTGCAGGCCCATGGTGGCGGTTCCAAGAATAGTTCCGGTTAGCGCTCCATTCAGCATGTTTTCGCCGATCAGTCGTGCAGACTGAGCATTGGATTTTGAAAAAGATCCGCACAGAAGTACGGCGGCTAAAATCAAGAGTAAAAAAGTGCGTTTCATTCTAAATATTCAATTAAGTTATCCGGGATTATTCAAAGCTACCGGTATGATTTTGCCATTCATAAATGTACCGGCATTTATTGTAAAATCGCCAACATATCGAGCCATTTCTGTTGGGTTCAGAGGCGCTTCAATACCCGGAAATGCTGTTTCAAGCATCTCGGTCTGAACGGCACCCAAACAGAGGCAATTTGCTTTGATGTTGTAATCTGCGAGTTCAAGAGCGAGGCATTCTGTTAAAATAGCCAGTGCACCTTTAACGGTACTATATGCACTTAAACCCGGAAATTTTTCACTTCCCTGGAAACCTCCCATACTTCCGATGTTGACAATGTGCGCATCCTCGTTGAACATAGATATTAAGTTTCTGGTCAGCCTGATCGGGGCTGTTAAATTTACGTTCAATTGCTGCTGCCAATCCTCATCGGTCTGTTCCAAGAAGGGTTTGTTAATCAACAAGCCTGCATTATGTATCAATCCGTCTATAGAAAGTTGATGTTCTTCTAAATGCTCTTTGATCTGATTGGCTGCATTAGCTTCAGTAATATCAAGTGGTAATATAAAAATTTGTTCCGGTGCATAAGCTCTGAGTTGATTGAGTTTATCATCGGAACGAGCAATGGCTGTGATACTGCAATTCTGATTTGCCAGGTATTTCGCCGTTTCGTATCCGATGCCTCTGCTTGCGCCCGTTATTAGAATGTGTTCAGACATAATGAAATGTTTATTCAAGGAATAGCTTTTTACAAGTAAAAGAACAAAATAGTGCAGAAATCATTCAAATGTGAAATAATGCTTGAAAGCGCTTTCATAAACTCCGATTTTATGTGTGTATGGTTTTTTGCTATGTGTTGTTTTTTTGATCTCTTGAACTGAGCAATCAATTATGAAAATTGAGAATTTAGTACCCAAAAACATACAATCCCTTCAGCCATACGAAGCCGGTAAGACCATTAAAGAGGTTCGAAAACGATATGAGCCCAAAAGAATCTCTAAACTTGCATCCAATGAGAATCGGCTGGGATGCAGTGAAAAAGTTAATCAAGCCATCATGGAGGCATCCAGAGAGATACAAGATTATCCTGATCCGCTGGCTTCTAATTTGAGGCAAAAGCTCGCTGATCTGTACCAGGTTTCGGAATCGGAAATACTTTTAGGGGCGGGATCGGAGAGTATTATTGGGATGCTTTGCAGAACATTCTTTAAGGATGATGAAAATGCCGTTACAGCAAACGGAACATTTGTTGGATTTTTTGTTCAGAGTGGAGTTCGTGGAATTCAAGTCAAAAAGGTTCCTTTAACGAAAGATTATCGATTTGATGTGGAGGGAATCCTGGATGCAGTAGATGGCAAAACGAAGATGATCTACATCGCAAATCCCAACAATCCGACCGGAACCTATATCACAAAAAAGGAATACAGGAATTTGCTTGATGAAATTCCTGAAAATGTTCTTTTGGTGATGGATGAAGCTTATCATGAGTATTCAAGATCTGTGGTTGATTATCCTAATTCGTTACTCAACCGGCGTAAAAATGTGATAACACTACGAACGTTTTCAAAAGCCTATGGACTTGCGGGGATGAGAGTAGGTTATGCAATTGCCCAAGAGGAGCTGATTGAACAGATGATAAAAACAAAACTAACATTTGAGCCGACAAGATTAGGACAGGCGGCTGCAAAAGCTGCAATGGATGATCAATCGTTTGTTGAGAAAAGTGTAAAAGCAGTTATCAAAGAGAAGGAAAAATTATATGACTTTTTTGATGAGCATGAGGTCAGGTATGTTCGTTCTATCGCAAATTCAGTAATGATGATTTTGGAGGATGAGAATGCGGCAAGATCCTTCACTGAAAAAATGATGAAACAGGGAGTGATTCTTCGAAGGACTCATGCGTTTAAATTGCCAAATTGTATCAGAATCACCATTGGAACAGAGGAAGAAATGAATCATTTTAAAGAGAGTTATTCAAAGCTCTTAGAGATGTCAGAATTCTAAAATTTTTGAAAGTGAATGAATAATCAAACAACCGGAAATAAGGTAGATATTGAGTGGAAACGAGTTGCAAGACTCCTGCATCTTTCACGTTCTATAGATGATATTGAAGAAAAGGAGCTGGTTCCGGATAAAAAAATTCTGTACCAGTTTTCGGCTCGGGGACATGAGTTGGCTCAAATTCTACTGGGGCTGCATCTCACGAATCCAAAAGATGTAGTGAGTGCATACTATCGTTCAAGACCTTTAATGCTGACTCTCGGCCTGTCTACGGAAGATGCCATTGCATCAGGAATGGCAAAATCGGGTGGCTACAGTAATGGTAGAGATATTGGTGTGGTTTGTAACATGCCCAATGAAAATGGACCGATGGTTTTGCCATTGGCCGGCGATGTTGGATCTCAATATACCCCCGGTGCCGGAAGCGCCCAGGCGATTCAGCTGCTCACAAAATCAGGTAAAGAGGGGTATGAAAGTGCAATATCGGTAATCTGCGGTGGAGACGGGTCTGTGGCTACAAACGGATTTTGGTCAGCTCTGACTATGGCCACCACACTGAATCTCCCCATACTCTTTTTTATTGAGGATAATGGATATGGAATTTCGGTTGAGGGAAGTTATCAAACACCGGGAGGAAACATTGCTAATAATCTCTATTCTTTTAAAAACCTGAAAGTTTATAAAGGTAGTGGGACAGAGCCCGAAGAGACTTCAAAGATTATTCAGGAATCCATAGAATATGTCCGAAATCATCAGGGCCCTGCACTTTTGAGATTGAAAGTTCCCCGGCTCAATGGCCACTCATACCAAGATAATCAGGCCTACAAACAGGAAAAACTTCTGGAAAAGGAACAGGAGAATGATCCGCTTAATAAATTGAAAGATTTTCTGATTCCCGATTTTTTATCTATTGAGGAATGGAGGGACATTGAAGAGGAAACGAGGGAAGAAGTAAAGAAAGCAGCCGAATCAGCCTGGAGTCGTTCATCTCCTTCAGAGGACCATTTGGAATACGCTCTGTATCATGATGGTATGGAGGTTCAAAATGTTGGCGGATTGTTTAGTTCCGATTTTGATTTTCCGAAAACGACAACGGAGCCTCAATCTGCAAAGCAGAGAATCAATATGGTGGAGGCGATCCGGCGAACACTGGAATATGAGTTGGAAATCAATGAGAAAGTTCTCGTTTTTGGGGAAGATGTTGGGAAAAAAGGAGGCGTCCATGCGGTGACATCAGGACTCCAGACAACATTCGGAGGCCATCGGGTATTTGATACAAGTTTATCTGAGGAAGGAATTATCGGTCGAGCCGTTGGATTGGCTTATGCCGGATTTCTGCCGGTAGCTGAAATTCAATTTCGAAAGTACGCAGATCCCGCAACAGAACAACTCAAAAATGCGGGTACCATTCGCTGGAGAACTGCCAATAAATTTGCAGCACCGATGGTAGTCAGAATGCCGGGTGGATTTGCAAAGTGCGGCGATCCCTGGCACAGCGAATCGAATGAGAGCTTCTTTGCGAAGATGATCGGCTGGCAGCTTGTAATGCCATCCAGTGCAGAGGATGCCGCCGGACTGCTTCGATCAGCCATGAGAGATAATCATCCCACTATTTTTTTTGAGCATCGAAATCTGTTGGACTCAAAATACGCTCGTACACCATATCCCGGAGATGAGTTTGTTGTTCCGATTGGGAAGGCTAAGAAACTGCAAGAGGGATCGGATCTGACTATTATCACATGGGGAGCAATGTGTGAAAGGTGTGAAGAGGCGGGCAATAAAACAGATCATTCTATTGATATTATTGATTTGCGAACCATATTTCCCTGGGATAAAGAGATGGTTTTTGAATCTGTGAAGAAAACAAACCGATGCCTGATTGTTCATGAAGACAATCGAACGGGAGGTTTCGGAGGGGAAATCAGTGCTGCCATATCAGACGAACTATTTAAATTCCTGGACGCCCCGGTTCAGCGACTTGCCTTTCCGGATATCCCGGTTCCTTACAATGTTGATTTGATGAATTCGGTAATGCCGAATGCGAAGAATATTGCTGAAAAGATTGAAGAGCTGGTTAGATTTTAGTCGTGAGTCGTGAGTCGTGAGTCGTGAGTCATGAGTCCGAAATAGCGCGAGCGTCCCGCTCGTGCTTACAATAATGTAATTAGGGTACAATAGAGTCATTTACGCCATCGGTATACCAATAATACTCGCTTGAAAACCATCTGGCCACATATAAGAAACTTTCTAAAATTCTTGGTATAGTACACATATCAACATAAGTAAACACTGCTCAATACCATGAAATATCTCGTCACTCTTTTTATTCTCCTCATGCTCATCCCGCCAAAGCCAGTGGAAAATGATGATGAAAGCGGAAACGATTTTTATATCTCCAATCGAGAACCGTTGGTCAAGGAGCCCTATATCCAACTGCCCATTGGTGACATCAAACCAAAAGGATGGTTGTTGGAACAGTTAAAGAGACAAAAGTCTGGTTTGACGGGAAACCTGGATGAGGTCTATCCAAAGGTCGTGGGTGAATCCAACGGATGGCTGGGTGGAGATGGTGACGGTTGGGAGCGTGGCCCCTATTGGCTGGATGGCCTGGTTCCCCTAGCTTACATTTTGGATGATGAAGAGCTGAAAGCCAAAGCTCAAAGGTGGATCGAATGGAGTTTAGAAAATCAGAGAGAGGATGGATATTTCGGACCGATTCCATTTGAAACTGAGCCTGAACCAACCCAAGGGGTCCAAAAAACACCGCGGGAGGATTGGTGGCCGAAGATGGTGATGCTCAAAGTGCTCAAACAATATTATATGGCTACCGAAGACGAGAGAGTTCTGGATCTAATGACCAACTATTTTCGATATCAACTTGAGCATCTGCAGGATCAACCATTGAATAATTGGTCGTATTGGGGGAATCGTCGAGGAGCGGATAACCTGATGGTTGTCTATTGGCTTTACAATTACACAGGGGATGAATTCCTGTTGGAACTGGGTGATCTGATCCATTCTCAAACCTATGAATGGAAGGAGGTGTTTGAAGATGGACGAATCGCAAATCTGAATCCTGTTGCTCATTTGCATACGGTAAATTTGGCGATGGGGCTAAAAGCTCCGGTGATCTACTATCAAAAAAATCAGGATGAACAATCAATACGGTCTGTGAAAGAGGGCTTGGCCGATCTGAAAAATGTCCATGGATTTGTATCCGGACTCTTTGGAGCCGACGAAAATCTTCATGGAAATAACCCCACCCAGGGTACTGAGTTTTGCACCGTGGTGGAGATGATGTATTCATTTGAGCAGATCGCTCGAATCACCGGTGATACCTACTTTTCGGATTATTTAGAAAAGGTGGCGTTTAACGCTCTTCCATCTCAACACGATGATCATTTTGAAACCCGGCAGTATTTCCAGCAGGCCAACCAGGTAAAGATCAGTCACGAGGTTCGAAATTTCTATAATGATGCCAATGCACAGCTCTGTTTTGGTGTACTGACCGGCTATCCATGCTGTACCACAAACATGCACCAGGGATGGCCGAAACTGGTGCAAAATCTATGGTATGCCACACAGGATAATGGCCTTGCTGCAATGATCTACTCATCCAATCAAGTAACTGCCAAAGTTGGGAATGGAACTGAAATTACAATCGCGGAGCAGACTGATTATCCGTTCAAAGAGCAGGTGAATTTTACAATTCAAACTCCAAATGATGTTGAGTTTCCGTTTGAGTTAAGAATTCCTGGTTGGGCTGATACAGCTTCGATTGAAATAAATGGTGAAAGCTGGAAAGAGATCAAAGATAATTCTGGCCAGATGGTAAAAATTGACAGAACCTGGTCTGATGGAGATGAAGTGACATTGCATTTACCCATGGATGTTCGTTTGAGCCGATGGGCTGAACAATCAGTTGGAGTAGAGCGTGGGCCTCTGGTTTATGCATTGAAAATTGGCGAAAGATGGGAACAGAAGCCACCTGAAGAGGGAAATTGGCGGATTGAAAATCCTTACAACGAAGTCTATGCTACCACTCCCTGGAATTATGGATTGACGAATGAAGCGGTCAATAATTCAGATTTTGAGATTATTTATACCGATAAGAAAAATGTTTATCCATGGAATTTAGAGAATGCCCCTGTTGAGATTAAAACCAGCGGAAAGCAGATTAAAGAGTGGACAATGTACCAGAATTCGGCAGGTCCCTTGCCGGCAAGTGGTCAGCACTTGTATGGACATCAAGCAAGTACTGCAGAGGTACAAACTGAAGAAATCACGCTGATTCCTTATGGCTCAACGACTCTGCGAATTTCACAGTTTCCGGTCGTGGAGTGAATAAGTAGAGATAGCGTGAGCGTCTCGCTCGTGCTTGAATATAAATAAGGCACAAATGAGACGTTTTCGTTATCACAAGTACACCCCTCGCGACTAAAGTCGCACTCCCCTCAAGGGGAGATTAGATCTCACCCTTCAAATACTTCTGCCGAACAGGCTCATCCAGTTTTTCGATGGCGTAGCGAAGCATGGTTCGGGGCATCTCTTGATAGTGTTCATCCAAGAATTCTCTAAGCAGTTCCTCATCTTGTTTACCGATCTCCCTCAGCATCCAGCCTGAAGCTTTATGAATCAGGTCTTCAGGTGCATTCAGGTATTTTTTGGCGAGTTCCAGAGTCAGATCAAAATCTCCCTGATCCACAAAATAGAAGGTGGTCATGATGGCGATTCGCCGTTCCCAGAGATCATTAGAATCAGAGAGTTTGTATAGAATGGATCGGTCCTGATCGTACTCAAATAGAAAATGTCCGGCAATATATTTTGCGGATGAATCCACCAAGTCCCAATTGTTGACTCCATCCAAATTATTCATATAAAACCGGTAGATCTCCTGGTGATTCTCAAACTTTTTAGCTTTTTGATATTTATAAACCAGAATGAAAACACCGGTCAATCGCACCTCATGAAATGGAGATTCAAGCAATTTTATGATTTCTTCAAAAGGAAGTTCTCTGTGCTTCTTAGCAATTGCTCTTTGCTTAGGAACCCGAATCCCCAAAAACCGATCTCCTTCACCGTATTCACCTTCACCTGATTTGAAGAATCGCGCGCTGTGTTTGGCGATTTTTGGATCGGCTATTTCTTTTAGAGCCTTTATGACATCTTTTGAGGTGGGCATGATTAGTTCAGTCTTTGTTTATTAAATATCGCGAGACACTCGCGCTATCACTGCACTATCACAACGACGATCAAGTGACCTTGATGCGTCCGAAGGACCTACAAGCGTTACAGTTTTTGAAAGTACAACGAACTCTTCAAGGAGCTCCACCATGTTCCGCACTTTTGAAGGATCTATTATTGCAGAATATATGCCTGAGCAACATCTTCATACTTCTGAATTTGATCGTCAATCCAAGCCTGATCTTCACCCATTTCATCAGCCATCAATCTTGCTACTTCAGGTGCCATTTCAACACTGGCCCTGGCATCGAGAAGTAATGCACGGGTTCTGCGAGAGAGAACATCCTCAATCGTCATAGCCATTTCATTTCGAACGCCCCAAACAACTTCCGCTTTCAGGTAAGGAAGACGCTCGTGAAGCGGTTTACCCAAATCCTCATTTTCGTTGATTAATTTATTGATTTCAACACGGTCTGAACCGTAATGATGGAGTGGATCATCCTGGTCAATATTTTTGAGCCAACCGTGAATACGCAGGTTCTCAGTTACACATTCCTGCACATTCAACCCTGCAACCGTAGCTGCCTGGTCTACGGTATCCTGCGCCATTTTACGATAAGTAGTCCATTTACCCCCGGCTATGGTTACAAGTCCGGATTTGGAAATCATCAATGAATGATCTCGAGAAATGGATGACGTATCTTTCCCATCTCCGGCTTTCACAAGTGGTCGAAGACCTGCAAACACGCTTCGAACATCTTTACGGGTTGGGTTTCCTGTCAGGTATTGTGATGCGTGTTTCAGGATAAACTCAACTTCATCCTCTTGAGCCTTTGGTTCAAGATTTGGGCTATCAACCGGTGTATCAGTTGTTCCCACAACAATTTTTCCATTCCATGGAACTGCAAATAATACCCGCCCATCATCTGTATGTGGAACCATAATCGCTGATTCACCCGGTGAAAATTCTTTATCTATCACAAGATGTACTCCCTGGCTGGGGGCAATTATTGGACTTTTCTCCGAATCATCCATCTGCAAAATATTGTCCGTAAAAACCCCGGTTGCATTTACAACTACACGCCCGTTTATATCAAATGTATCACCGGTAAGCTGGTCTTCAACAGTCACTCCATCAACCATATTATTTGACTTGAGCAATCCCGTCACTTTCAGATAGTTTAGCAATGTGGCATTATGATCGGCTGCTGTCTGGACAAGATTAATGGCCATTCTTGAGTCATCAAACTGTCCGTCGTAGTAGATCACGCCACCACGCAGTCCTTCTCGTTCAAGTGTTGGAAGCCGTTCAATGGTATCTTCCAGTGAAAGATTTTTTGAGGGCCCTAATCCAAGCTTTCCGGCAAGCATATCATAAACTTTCATGCCCACACCATAAAATGGCCCTTCCCACCAATCGTAGTTGGGAACGATAAAGGATTGATTATGGACAAGGTGTGGAGCATTTTGAATTAACAATCCACGCTCCCGAAGAGCTTCAAGAACCAGAGAAACATTTCCCTGCTGGAGATATCGAACACCACCGTGAACTAATTTGGTTGACCGGCTGGATGTTCCTTTAGCAAAGTCGTGTTGCTCCAATAGTAGTGTGCTGTACCCTCGTGTAGCGGAATCTACGGCAACGCCGAGTCCTGTAGCGCCACCGCCAATAATAATTACATCAAAATAACCCGCCTTGTCTTTAGCGGTTTTTAACATTTCTTCTCTATTCAGAAGCATAGTACTTAATTTTATAAATGAATTTTTTCTCTTTTAAATATGGAATCTTTTGCAGGTCTGTTTGTCTTGCTGCTGCTGAGTTTATCGTTAATTGTATCAAAGCAGGACATCGCTAAAAAGAATATACCTGTACCAGAAAAGGTGATTACATATCAAAATCCATCTTTTCTGACCATGCCCTTGTGGCTTTCAGAGCTTTCTTCCAACCTCCAAGCAATTCTGCAGCCCTTTCTTCTTCCATCTGCGCATCAAAACGTTGATCCTCCTTCCATTGTTCATTGATCTCTTGATGATCTTCCCAGTATCCAACAGCGAGACCTGCAAGGTAGGCAGCTCCGAGTGCTGTTGTTTCGAGAATTTTTGGCCGAATCACGGGTGCTTGTAAAATATCGGCCTGGAACTGCATCAAGAGGTTATTGGCGGTTGCTCCTCCATCAACGCGTAGTTCTTTGATCTCGATGCCGGAATCGGATTGCATCGCTTTCAAAACATCCATCGCCTGGTAAGCTATTCCCTCCAATGCGGCTCGTGCAATATGCCCCGAATTTGAACCGCGTGTCAACCCAACGATTGTCCCTCGCGCATGTTGATCCCAGTGAGGAGCCCCGAGGCCGGCAAAGGCTGGAACGAGATACACGCCATCATTATCATCTACGGTTTTGGCTAGTTTTTCAATATCGGCTGATTTTCGAATCAACCCAAGCTCATCCCGGAGCCATTGAACCACAGCACCGGCAATAAAAATACTTCCCTCGAGAGCGTATTCAACCTTCCCATCAATCTCCCATGCAACTGTTGTCAGCAGGTTATTTTTTGATTTGATAGGTTTTTCACCGGTATTCATCATCATAAAACACCCGGTTCCGTAGGTATTTTTCACCATCCCTTTTTCAATACAACGCTGACCAAACAGAGCTGCCTGTTGGTCACCCGCAATGCCTGCAATCGGTACTTCGGCATTCAAGACAGTGGAGTTCGTATTCGCGTAAATTTCGCTTGATGATTTTACTTCCGGCAGCAGGCTTTCAGGAATATCTAACAGCTCAAGTAATTCCTGATCCCACTCCATTTCAGTGATGTTATAAATCATTGTACGGGAAGCGTTCGTTACATCGGTAACATGTGTCTTGCCATTTGTAAAATTCCAGATCAGCCAGGTATCCATTGTTCCAAAGGCCAGCTCTCCATTTTCCGCTCGCTCTCTTGCTCCATCTACATTGTCGAGAATCCATTTGATCTTTGTGCCGAAAAATAGGAGTCGATCACAAGCCCTGTTTTATCCTGGATGGTTTCGGCATAGCCTTCACTTTTTAACTGATCACAAAAGTCAGATGTTCGGCGATCTTGCCAAACAATGGCATTATACACCGGTTTGCCTGTTTCACGGTCCCAAATCAGTGTGGTTTCGCGTTGATTTGTAATTCCTATTCCGGCAATATTAGACCCATCAAGCCCAGCGCTGGTAATTGCTTCTGTAGCAACCCCGGCCTGGGTCGACCATATCTCCTTACCGTCGTGTTCAACCCATCCGGCTTTAGGATAGATCTGTTTGAACTCCTTTTGAGCAGTGGATATGATTTCGCCTTCCTGATTAAAAATAATGGCTCTTGAAGATGTGGTTCCCTGGTCGAGAGCTAAAATAAACTGCTTTGCCATGGTATGGCCTCCTGGTTGGTTAGCAATATTAAAACTATGATGGGTCAATTTGTGAAACCGCTTCCTGAAAATCAATAATGATAATACAGTGTCTTTAAATGTTTTTTGGCAACATGTATGATATTCTCTTCAGATTGCCATTTACAGATAATGAGAATCTAAAATCTGTGTCTCATACAAATTGCTTCCCGGAGTGATAAGCTTTCTTGCAAAGAATAAAAAGGATCGGAATGAGTAGCAGAGATTGATTAAATTAATTTTAAGGAGAGATGATCATCATTACTCTGTACAAGCAGCTGAAAATTGTTAGAACAGTTTCAATAATAACTTTAGGATTCAAAAATGGACTATTACAAGAGTAGTTTCGCAAACATATTTTTTACAGGGCTTATTGCAATTCTGTTTTTGCCCGGATTGATACATTCCCAGGAAAGTCAATCAGAAAAAGACTTGGTTAAATATGTAAATCCCTTAATGGGAACGGATTCGGAATTTTTGTTATCCAATGGTAACACCTACCCGGCTATCGCACGCCCTTGGGGAATGAACTTCTGGACTCCCCAGACCGGAGAGATGGGAAGCGGATGGATGTACGCTTATGATGCTTATAAAATTAATGGTTTTAAGCAAACACATCAGCCAAGTCCATGGATGAATGACTATGGTCAGTTTGCTGTAATGCCGATTACTGGCGAGCTTGCCTTTGAACAGGAGCAGCGGGCAAGTTGGTTTTCTCATAAAGCAGAAGTGGCACAACCGCATTATTATCAGGTGTACCTGGCAGATTATGATGTGAATGCAGAATTTACACCTACTGACCGAGCAGTTAAGTTCCGTATCACTTTTCCGGAATCGGATAGTTCCTGGGTTATTATTGATGCTATGGATGAGGGATCCAGAGTTCAAATTATCCCTGAAGAACAGAAAATTGTTGGTTACTCTTCGAAAAACAGCGGTGGTGTTCCGGAAAACTTCCGAAACTATTTTGTAATCAAGTTCGATCGACCCTTTGAGGAAGTTGTTACCTGGGAAGATGGAACCATTGATTATGACTCTTTTGAGAAAGAAGCCAATCATGTGGCAGGAGCAGTGAGATTTAGAACGGGGAGGCATGATCTAGTTCATATCAATGTTGCCTCTTCATTTATCAGTCTTGAACAAGCTGAATTAAACCTGGAGCGGGAGATCGGTAATAAGAGTTTTGATGAGATTCGGTCAGAAGGAGAAAAGATCTGGAATAACGAGCTGAGCCGTATGAGGGTGGAAGGTGCTACCGATGACCAGTTGGAAACTTTCTATTCATGTTTGTACCGTACACTTCTGTTTCCCCGCAAATTTTATGAGTTCAACAAAGAAGGGGATATGGTCCACTATAGTCCATACAACGGCAAGGTTTTACCCGGATATATGTTTACCGACAATGGCTTTTGGGACACGTTTCGGGCGGTCTTTCCTTTTTTCAACCTGATGTATCCATCCATGAATGAGAAATTTATGAAAGGATTGGTAAACACCTATAAAGAGAGCGGTTGGCTGCCGGAGTGGGCAAGTCCGGGACATCGAAATGTGATGATCGGATCAAATTCAGCATCCATTATTGCAGATGCATACCTGAAGGGAGTACGAGGATTTGATATTGATACTTTATATGAGGCTATACTGAAAAATTCCGAAAATGAAGGACCCCTTGAATCTGTCGGCCGGGCCGGGGTTGATTACTATAATGAATTGGGATATGTACCTTATGATGTAGGAATTAATGAAAATGCAGCACGTACGTTGGAATATGCCTATGATGATTTTACAATTTATAAACTGGCTAAAGCTTTGGACCGTCCACAGGAAGAGATCGATTTGTTTGCGAATCGAAGTCAAAATTACAGGAATTTGTTTGATCCTGAGACAAATTTGATGCGCGGAAAAAATAAAGACGGGAGCTTCCAGGAACCTTTCAATCCATTTAAGTGGGGAGATGCTTTTACCGAGGGCAACAGCTGGCATTATACCTGGTCGGTTTTTCACGATCCCCAGGGATTGATCGACCTGATGGGCGGCGAAGATGCCTTCATTTCGATGCTGGATTCAGTATTTACGTTACCGCCAAAGTTTGATGAAAGTTACTACGGCCAGGTTATTCACGAAATCCGGGAGATGCAGATCGTAAATATGGGGCAATATGCTCACGGAAATCAGCCCATTCAGCATATGATCTACCTATACAACTACGCCGGCCAGCCCTGGAAAACTCAATACTGGGTCCGCGAGGTAATGGATAAGCTTTATTCTCCGCATCCGGACGGGTATTCAGGTGACGAGGATAATGGTCAAACTTCAGCTTGGTATGTGTTTTCTTCGATGGGTTTCTATCCGGTAGCTCCCGGGACGGATCAGTATGTGATTGGCTCACCATTGTTCAAAAAAGTAACTCTTGAGCTTGAAAACGGTAACGCTGTGGTGATCCATGCCCCGGACAATTCTGCCGAAACAAGGTATATAGAATCACTGAAGGTAAATGGCGAAGCTTATGACAAGAACTGGCTAGATTTTAATACGTTGATGGATGGCGCAAACATTTTGTTTGAAATGGCAGATTCACCGAATAAAGATAGAGGCAATACAGAGAGTGCATACCCCTATTCTTTTTCTCGTGAGTATTAAATGTTTTGTTAAAAAGATGCGATCGGTGCAGATAATTTCAAAAAATGAGAAAACAATTATATATGTTCATGGTTAATCGGTTGTAGTCAATAATTTTTTTGCGCTAAAATCAGGGTTACGAAGAAAAAGGTTATTAAAACAATTTTGAAATTAGTTTTATGATGATCTAAGAAGTGGTATGGGTTAATTTTTTAAGATGTATTTATTTTGCCATTAAAAGCTGACTAATAAACCTGTCCATGAACTTTTTAGAGTCCAGGTCATCAACTTTATTGTCTGCTCTTTGATAATTATAGAGGTTATTTTATTGCAAAATAAAGAATCAAAGAAGTTTCGGAAGGTCTTTCATCAGCAATAAATCACTTTCACAGTGGGTAATTGGGGCATCCCTAATTGCGGTTGCTTCCTATAAGTGGAAGGAAGCCATGACTCTTATGATTGAAGGTTAAACTTTTATATCTATATTTATTAAACAAAGAGATATTCTAAAAAACTTATAAAAAATATTAAAAGGGGATGTCATGTTTAACACTGGAGCTCTTAAAAAAGACCTTTTAAGCATCTTTATGCTGGCGTTATTCAGTATTTTTTTTACAGCGGATTTGCTAGCTCAATTTTCTTCTAATACGACACCTGATCTTGAAATTTGGGAAAATCCCAGAATAAACGGGATAAACCGGTTGCCGGCACACGCTACATTCTATTCCTATCCCGACATTGATAAGGCACTTGAAAATGAACGCAGGCAGGCTACAGGTTTTCAATCATTAAATGGTACCTGGAAATTTAATTTCGCTCCCAATCCCGGTAATTCACCGAAGGATTTTTACAAAGAGGGGTTTGATACCTCTTCCTGGGATAATATTCCGGTGCCTTCTAATTGGGAACTTCAGGGATATGGTACCGCTATCTATTTGAATATCCGGTACCCTTTTAATCCTGTGAATCCCCCTTTTGTACCTTATGATAATAATCCGGTTGGATCTTATGTACATACGTTTACTATTTCTGAAGATTGGAATGACAAGCAGATAAGAATCCATTTTGGTGGCGTAAGCTCCGCCTTTTTCCTATGGGTGAACGGCCAAAAAGTAGGATACAGCGAGGATAGCAGGCTGCCGGTTGAATTTGATATTACTCCCTATGCGGAAGCGGGACAAGAGAATACCATTGCCGTTCAAGTTCTGCGCTGGAGCGATGGCAGCTATCTGGAAGATCAGGATCACTGGCGCTTGTCAGGCATTCACCGGGAAGTTTACCTGGTTTCCCGCCCTGAAGTTCATATATCGGACTTTGCTGTGCGAAGTGAACTGGATTCCAATTATCAGAATGGAAAATTGGAAATCCGACCGGAACTGTCGCAAAACATAGATGTTGATTTGGAAGACTGGAGAATAGAGGCTCAACTTTATGATGCTTCTGATACCGAAGTACTACCTTCACCTCTTTCGATTGAGGCTACAAAAATAATTGACGAGCAGTATCCGCAGAGAGATAATGTACCATTTGCTTTGATGGAGGCAGAAATTGAAAATCCGGCAAAATGGTCGGCTGAAAAGCCGAATCTGTACACATTGGTACTTTCTCTAGTTGATCCGGATGGGGACGTAATAGAGGCTACAAGTACAAAAGTAGGGTTTAGAACGGTGGAGTTTAAAAACGGAGAGTTACTTGTAAATGGTAAATCAACGTTGTTGTATGGAGTAAACCGTCACGATCACAGCCAACACACCGGGAAAGTGGTCTCTTTTGAAGAGATGGAGCGGGATGTACAGCTGATGAAACAGTTTAATGTAAATGCCGTACGTGCTTCACATTATCCCAATAACCCTGAATTCCTTGAACTTTGCGATAAATATGGCCTCTACGTAATTGATGAGGCAAACCTGGAAACACATGGTTTGGGAGGTGAGTTATCGAACGAACCAACCTGGAATACAGCGTTTATGGAGCGAGCCATCCGAATGGTAGAGCGAGATAAAAACTATCCCTCCATTATTTTCTGGTCTCTGGGTAACGAAGCTGGAAGCGGCCCGAATCATGCTTCAATGGCTCAATGGATACGCGAGTTCGATCCGACACGATATATTCACTACGAAGGAGCACAGGGAGAACCAACGGATCCCTCATATGTGGATATGATGAGTCGAATGTATCCTACAATAGATGAACTCACTGAAATAGCAAATCGCGACAATGATGATCGTCCAGTCATTATGTGTGAATATGCACATTCAATGGGCAACTCGACAGGAAACCTGAAGGAATATTGGGATGCGGTTCGAAGTCATAAACGGCTTATTGGAGGGTTTATCTGGGACTGGATGGATCAGGGTCTGGTCAAAGAAACATCTTCAGGTGAGACATATTGGGCTTATGGGGGTGATTTCGGAGATGACCCCAATGATGCAAATTTTTGCATAAATGGTGTTATTTTCCCTGATCAAAGCCCTCAGCCAGCACTTTGGGAGGTGAAAAAGGTATATGCACAGGTTCACATGAGTCCTGTGGACCTGTTGTCGGGAGGTATCGAAATTAGTAATGAGTTCAACTTCACCAACCTGTCTGAATATAAGATTGCCTGGAGTCTTACCGAAGATGGGCAGACCCTACAGACAGGAGAACTAAATAACGTTGATGTACCGCCGGCAACAAAAAAATTAGTAGAGATACCATTCAAAAAGCCTGAATTACACCCGAATGCTGAGTATCACTTGAAGGTGGGAGTCCTGCTGAAGGAGAAGACAAAATGGGCAGCGGAAGGTCATGAAATTGCATGGGAACAGTTTGAGATTCCTTACAAGATACCTGTCCAACCCGCTTTAAGTAACAATCAACCCGGTAAATTAGATGTAAGTGAGAATGCAGATAGAATTATTGTAACCGGAACGGAATTCTCAGTGGAGATCGGCAAGCAGTCGGGGGTGATCGAGTCACTGATGTATCATGATAATGAGTTGATTAAAAAACCGCTGGCTCCGAATTACTGGCGGGCTATGACTGATAATGATTTCGCAGGCGGTAATGGAATGGGTGTGTTATTATCGGACTGGAAAGAAGCCAGTGAAGACCGGACCGTTGTCTCAGTTCAAAGCGATGCAGAAGGAGATCAGGCTGGTACGGTAGAGGTGATAGTCGAGGGTTTACTGCCTATGGGCAAGACGACATTTAGTCATATCTACTCTATTTACGGGAATGGCGACATTTCAATTCAGCACAGTGTACAGAAGGGAGGAGAGACCCCTCCCAGTATTCCCAGAGTGGGTATGCAAATGGCTATTCCGGCCGATTACGAAACAATAACCTGGTTTGGCAGGGGACCCCATGAGAATTATTGGGACCGCAAAACAGGGTCTTCCATTGGGTATTATGCAGGAAAAGTGGACGAGCTTATCACCAACTATGTACGCCCGCAGGAGAATGGAAATAGATCAGATGTTCGCTGGGTGTCCTTTACCAATAGCGTCGGAAAAGGTTTATTAGTTGTTGGTGAAGGCCTCATTAATTTTAGTGCCTGGCCTTACAGTATGCAAGATCTTTCAGATGCTTCCCATATCCACGAACTTCCGGATCGAGATTTTATTACTGTCAACTTAGATCACCAGCAGATGGGATTGGGAGGGGACGATACCTGGAGTACAAAATCCAGGCCACATCCTGAATACCGTTTAAGTGAGGGTTCTTATACTTATAGCTTTTTAATACGACCGTTGGACTCGAAAGAGAAATCAGCAGGATTAAAAGCCCGTGAGGGGCTTCCAAATTAGTTGATGATAAAATTTGAACCGTAATCATTTAAAAATCATATTTGGTAACCCTGAAAAACCTGAAGTGGTCGGCCGGATGCATCGTTTGCTGCAATTGAAAGAAGGGTTTCTTCAAAAATTAAACCTGCAGCACCAAAAAATAGTCCATGGATATTACATTGGAATCCTAAAAATGAATGCAAAACTAATCGTTATCTAAATATAATTTTTTGAACTATGGAATTTTCCACAATTGATACAGTTGTTTTTTGTGCCTATGCCTGTATGATTATTTTTCTTGGTCTGTGGGTATCAAGAGATAAAAAAGGTCATCAAAAAAACGCGACAGATTATTTTTTGGCTGGAAAATCACTTCCATGGTGGGCCATTGGAGCATCCCTGATTGCAGCTAATATTTCAGCGGAGCAAATAATTGGGATGTCGGGTTCCGGTTTTGCCGTTGGGCTTGCGATCGCTTCTTATGAGTGGATGGGGGCGGTAACCCTGATTGTTGTCGGTAAATACTTTCTTCCCATCTTTATTGAAAAAGAAATATTTACCATTCCGGAATTTGTCGAAAAGCGGTTTAATACTACATTAAAAACCATTTTAGCGGTTTTCTGGATTGCACTGTTTGTGTTTGTAAATCTTACTACTGTGCTCTATTTGGGAGCTTTGGCTCTTGATACCATTATGGGTACGGGCGACGGAAGCCTCATGATCTACTCACTCATCGGGTTATCGGCAATTGCTGCTGCATATTCGCTATACGGGGGGCTTTCTGCCGTAGCATGGACCGATGTATTGCAAGTGGGTTTACTTGTCTTGGGCGGTTTTGTAGTCACCTTTGCCGGGCTTAATAATGTTACTCCCGAAGGCGGAATTTTGAATGGCCTGACCCATCTCTATGATGTAGCCGGAGAAAAATTTACTATGATACTGGATCGATCAAATCCTGAATTCAGCAATCTGCCGGGTATTGCCGTATTAATCGGCGGAATGTGGGTAGCTAATCTGTATTACTGGGGATTTAATCAATATATCATTCAGCGGACACTGGCCGCTAAATCACTTAAGGAATCGCAGAAGGGTATTATCTTCGCAGGTTTCCTGAAATTACTTATTCCCTTAATTGTCGTTATCCCCGGTATCATTGTGTATGTGTTATATACTCAGCCTGAGGGTACCGCTGTAATCCCCGGTGTTTTTGATGTTTTCACAAGAGCTGATGGAAGTATTCAATACGACAATTCCTATCCGTGGCTTATGAAGGTATTTTTAACGCCCGGCTTTTTGGGATTGGTCGTAGCGGCACTTGCGGCAGCCATTGTATCGTCAATGGCCTCGATGCTGAATTCCGTAGCTACGATATATACGATGGATATCTATCTTCCGTATATCAGGAAAGATGCAACAGATAAACAAACGGTGAATATGGGTAGAATTTCGGCTGCGATTGCATTGATTACAGCCGGTTTTATGGCACCTCAACTCGATAACGTGCCCCAGGTTTTTCAATATATCCAGGAATATACAGGTATGGTTAGCCCGGGTATTCTGGCTGTATTTTTAATGGGATTATTCTGGAAGAAAACCACCTCAAAAGGTGCTATCTACGGAGTCCTGGCATCCATAGTGATAGCGATCTTTTTAAAATCACCGGCAGTGCAGCTTCCATTTTTAGACCAGATGTTTTATACACTCATTAGTACCATTGTGATTATTGCAGGCGTCAGCTTAACAACGAATCCCTACGATGAAGATCCCAAAGCTATTCATACAACAGCTGATATGTTTAAAACAAGCCCCGCTTTTAATATCGGAGCTTACGTAATATTAATTTTAGTAGCGATACTTTATGCCGCTTTTTGGTAAAAAGGGTTTTTAATTCATTTATCATCTATGAAAGATTTGTTTGAAGGAGTTTATAAGAAATTTAAAAGCCACTTTGATTCTGAACCCATTTTAATCCAATCTCCGGGTCGGGTTAACCTGATTGGAGAGCATACTGATTACAACATGGGATTTGTTTTACCTGCAGCGATTGATAAAATGATAGTGTTAGGATTCGCTGCGAATGGATCGGAAAAAATCCGTCTTCATTCTATCGATATGCAGCAAAGCTATGTGGTTGCCCTTAAGAGAGATCTTGAGAAAAGTGATCATCACTGGGCAAATTATATTCTTGGAGTTATAGATCAGCTTCAAACCAGAGGGGATGAAATTGGTGGATTTGATTGCGTGTTTGGAGGAGATATACCCATTGGCGCGGGTCTTTCATCATCTGCGGCGCTGGAAGGTGGGGTTGCTTTGGGACTGTCGAAGCTGTTTGATCTGTCAATCACGAAAACAGAGATGGCCAAAATCGGCCAGGCTGCAGAGAATCATTTTGTAGGCATGCAATGTGGAATTATGGATCAATTCGCGAATATCCATGGTAAAGAAGGTCACGCCCTGAAACTGGATTGCCGGTCTCTTGAATTTGAACTCTACCCGTTTCGCAGGTCGGATATTAAAATCATTCTTTGTGATACGAATGTGCATCGGGAGCTGACATCATCTGAATACAACATTCGGAGACAACAGTGTGAGGAGGGAGTTCAAGTCCTGAAAAAATATTACCCTGAAATTAAAAGCCTGCGTGATGTGAACTTACCGACTTTAAAAAAGCACATGGGTGATTTTAATCCCACTGTTTTCCAACGATGCAAATTCGTTCTTGAAGAAAACAATCGGGTTGAAGCCGCCTGCGAAGCACTCACCAAAGATGATTTGGATACATTCGGAAAGTTAATGTATAAATCTCACTATGGCCTCAGAGATCTCTATGAAGTGAGCTGTAAGGAACTGGATGCTCTGGTTGCAATCGCAGAAACATTGGATGGAGTCTTTGGTTCACGCATGATGGGTGGTGGGTTCGGCGGTTGTACCATCAACCTTGTGAAAGAAGAATTTGTAGATGAATTTATCAGTACGGTAGAAGAAGGGTACAGTGAGCAAGTCGGTGAGGGTTTACAGATATACAAAGCCTCAATTAGTGATGGTGCAAAGCAAATTTTTCAGAATAGCTCCTTCTGGTTGATTGAAAATTAATCCTAAATCTCTATGGGTTACCCTGCGCCTCTCTCCGGTTTTATTACCGGAAAAGACGCAAAGTTTTCCACAGATTCTAATTACAAGTAATTACTGCCTATTCAATTTCAATCACGGAAATGATAGCGCACAAAGCCCTCAATCGCTTCATATTCTGCCAATCCAAGATCATCATACACTTTGGCAGTTCCACGGTTCCGGTCTTCGGAACGTTGCCAGAATTCTCGGGTATCTGAACCCGGGAAAAGAGGACGGTCTTTCTGAGATTGATGTTTGAAAATAGCTCTGCGCTTACGTTTTAGTTCAATTGGGCTCAATGGTACGGCCATCTCAATTTCGTTCACATCCCACTCCTGCCACGCACCTCGGTAGAGCCAGACCCAGCAGTCTTTCGCCCAATCATCGTTTTTTACAATTTCGAGCGCCTCAAAAATGGCTTTCAGACATACGCGATGCGTACCGTGTGGGTCAGAAAGGTCGCCGGCTGCATATATTTGATGAGGTTTCACCTCTCGTAAAAGATCGACTGTAATTTGGATATCTTCATCAGAAAGCGGTTTTTTCTTCACGCGGCCGGTTTCATAAAACGGCATCTCCATGAAGTGCATATTTTCATCCGGAACCCCGCAATAGCGTCCTCCGGCTTTCGCTTCACCCCGTCGGATGAGCCCTTTGATTTTCTTTACTTCGGGGGAATCAACCTGGCCTGGTTTTTTGGACTTCAGGAAGTCGTTTATTTTTCGGAACAGCTTTTCAGCTTTCTGTTCTTTCATGTCAAAAGCTTCGGTGTAATCCAGAACGAAATCCGCAAATCGAACCACGTCATCATCAAAAACCGCAATATTTCCCGATGTTTGATAAGCGATGTGCACCTCATGCCCATGATCGACCAACCGAATCAGTGTTCCTCCCATGGAGATAACATCGTCATCGGGGTGTGGGCTGAATACGATTGCGCGTTTGGGAAAAGGTTCTCTCCGCTCGGGGCGATATTTATCATCTTCATTCGGTTTCCCCCCGGGCCAGCCGGTAATGGTATGTTGGAGCTCGTTGAAAACCTTAATATTAATACTATAGGCGGGTCCCTGTTTGGTAATCAGGTCGGCCATTCCGTTTTCATTGTAATTTTCATCCGTAAGTTTCAAAATTGGTTTGTCGAGCTTTTGGCAAAGCCATACTACTGCTTTTCTCACCAGTTCGTCATCCCACTTGCAAGAAGAGAGGAGCCAGGGTGTATTTATACGCATCAGTTTTTCAGATGCTGCAGTATCCAGTACAATGGCAGTATTATCATGTTCTTGCAGGTATGTTGCGGGGATACTCTCTTTGATATCTCCCTCTACCGATTCTTTTATGATGTTTGCCTTACCTTCACCCCATGCCATCAGGATAATTTTTTTGGATTTCATGATGGTGCCGACACCCATTGTTATCGCGCGACGAGGCACATATTCTTCACCAAAAAAATCGCTCGCTGCGTCTTTACGAGTAATTTTATCCAGTGTAATCAGGCGTGTTGTGGAATCTGGCCGTGAACCCGGTTCATTAAACCCGATATGGCCGGTTCGTCCGATCCCAAGGAGCTGAATGTCAATTCCCCCGGCTTCCTCAATTTTGGCTTCGTACTGATCGCAATAATCGTAAATATCTTCTTCAGGAATCGTACCATCCGGTATGTGAACCTGATTTTCGGGAATATCAATAGAATCAAACAGGTGTTCATGCATAAAGCGAACATAGCTTTGCAGTGAATCAGGCTGTATTGGGTAGTACTCATCAAGATTAAACGTGATCACGTTTTTAAAGCTCAAGCCCTCTTCTTTATGCAGGCGAACCAGTTCATCATACACACCTACCGGGGTTGAGCCTGTAGCCAGGCCTAATACAGCATGTTCATTTTTTTTAGCTTTATCTTTGATGAGAGATGCAATTTCATGAGCAATTGCCACGGAGGCCTCAGAACTGTCTTTATAAATAACAGTTGGAATGTTTTCGTAATAGGTGAGACGCTTGTTAATAGAATTTAACTTCTTTTCTAAGCTTTCCATTGATCGTTCGTTTCAGTTCAGATAATTGTTATGTAGACATCAATATTTACAAATTCTAATATACGCATTAAAGAAAAGAGTGATGATTGGAATCGGTTCCAAATATAAAAAACCAAGTCTAATAAATTTGCTTTTAAAGGATTATTAGTGATTTTTAAGAATGTTCTTATATGAACGATTTTAGAAATTTCACAAAAATATTTGATGTTGGAGGTGAGCTACTTCAACGTTATTTAACTTCTATAAGTGTATGAAATGGAGTTAGTTGCGGGAATAGATTTAGGGGGTACCGATACAAAATTTGGTTTGGTGAGTCGTGAGGGCAAATTATTTGCTTATCAATCCATACCTACGAATGCAGAAATTGGCCATGAGCTATTTTTTGAACAGTTGAGTGATTCGATTCAGGATATGGTGGAGGCACTCGGGCCGGGGTATAAGCTGGTTGGTGTAAGTGTAGGAGCGCCCACCGGAAGTCAGAAAAATGGTACGATTGATAATGCCTCTAACCTGAACTGGCCGAGAAAGTTGCCGGTTGCCAATATTCTTTCTGCCAATTTTAATTTACCGGTTTCAGTATCAAATGATGCGAATGCGGCAGCCGTTGGTGAAATGCTTTTCGGTGTTGCCCAGAATAAAAAAGATTTTCTCTGCGTAACACTCGGCACAGGTTTAGGTTGCGGTATTGTTATAGACGGAGACCTGGTACTTGGTTCACGCGGCCATGCAGGGGAGCTGGGACACGTTTTGATTTCGGGAAATGGAAGGGAATGCGGATGTGGCAGAAAAGGTTGCCTGGAAACGTATGCATCTGCAACCGGAATTGTAAGAACGGCGAATGAACTGATAGCGAGCGAAGAATATCCTAAATCTGTCTTACAATTTTCAGAGAACGGCTCTCTCTCTGCCAAGAAAATTACAAAGGCTGCCAATGAAGGTGATGAACTTGCACTTCGGGCCTTTGAGATAACCGGACGATTTTTGGGCAGAACCCTCGCAAATACTGTTGCACTATTGAACCCGGAACTGATTGTTCTTACCGGAGGGTTATCGCGATCTAAGGAATTGATATTGGAGCCTACCCAAAGAAATATGGAGGAGAACCTTCTTGATATTTATAAAGGAACCGTGGAACTGAAACTTTCAGAAATTAGCGGTAAAAGAACGGCTATTCTTGGCACAGCCGCTTTCATGTGGCTGAAACTGGACAGCCTGAGCAAACAAACGGCATAGATTAAATAATTCCTGAGTATGGTGTTATTTTACTATTTCGGAACAGATCAGAAATTCAGATACCAATGAAACCAATTATCATAAAATCCTGCCTCAGTCTTATTCTTCTATTCTCTTTAAATTTTATGGGATGTACATCTCAAGAGGAGTCCGATACTGAACCGGTGAGCCTGTCAATGGAGATTACTGGTTCTCCAATTGAGATTACATGGAACCTAATCTCAAATTTTGAAAGCAACGATCAGTTACTTGCTTCTTTGACGTTCCATAATACCGGGAATGAAAGTTTTTCTAATGATGGCTGGACTCTTTATTTCAACTCCATACGGGTATTGGATGAAGAGAGCTTTTTACCAGAGTTTGAAGCGACACACATCAGCGGAGATTTCTTTAAGCTTGAACCGACGGATGCCTTCAACCCTATTCCGGCTGGTGGTGAATTTACGAAGGAATACAATGCACAATTTCATGCCATCAAAAAAACCGATGCACCCCAGGGATTTTACTTTGTGAATGAAGACCGTATTGAAGAGGTAGCACAGGTTACTGTTGAACCCTTTGTGGGGGAAGAGCAGGTGAACCGAACCCAGGCAGACAATCTTGAAATCCCCAGTGCAGAAAGCCGGTATCGGGAGAATCAGCGAGTAACAACATTGCCAACCAATCAAGTCAGTAAGATTACACCAACACCTTCATCTGTGGAAATGGGTGAAGGGAGCTTTGAGTTGGAAGATGGAATTACAATTACGTATGCAGTTGACTTTTTAGATGAGGCTGAATATCTGACTCAGCTTTTGGCTGATGAGTTTGAAATTGAAAATTCCATTGAAATTTTGGAAGGTGAGTGGAGTGGTACAGGAATTTTTTTGAACCTTGATACAGACTACCCCGGAAGTGAAGAAGCTTATTCGCTTCAAGTCACCGAACAGAATATTGAACTAACTTCATCTGGAAATGCCGGGATTTTTTATGCCATTCAAAGTCTGCGTTCTCTTATGTCAAACCGGGAGAGCGAAAACATGGAATTGAGTGCGGTTCAAATATCTGATGAACCCGCATTTGGCTACCGCGGAATGCACCTCGATGTAGCTCGAAATTTCCAGAATAAAGAAAGCGTACTACGGCTCCTGGATCTGATGGGAATGTATAAACTCGATAAATTTCACTTCCATCTTACGGATGATGAAGGCTGGAGGCTGGCAATAGATGGATTGCCGGAACTGACTGAAGTTGGCGGCCGACGTGGTCACACAGAAACAGAAGAGCATTTCCTGGCTCCATCATACGGCTCAGGACCTGATCCTACTCCGGGGGCATCATTCGGCAGTGGGTGGTACACGCGTGATGAGTATATCGAAATCCTTCAATTTGCGAATCAGCGTCACATTGAAGTGATTCCTGAAATTGATGTCCCGGGACATGCAAGAGCTGCTATTAAAGGAATGGAAGTACGGTTCAATCGTCTTTCGGAATTTGGACAATCAGAACAGGCAGAGATGTACCGGTTGGCTGATCCCGATGACGAGTCGGATTATATGTCCGTCCAGTATTTTGATGATAACGTCATAAATGTCTGCCGGGAATCTACGTATAATTTTATGGAAAAGGTGTTTGATGAAGTCATATTCATGCATCAAGAGGCGGGAGTTCCCCTGAATATGATTCACGTCGGTGGTGATGAAGTTCCCGAAGGTGCATGGACTGAATCACCTGCCTGCGAGCAGTATATGGAAGAAAGGAATATTGATCGTGCGAGTGATCTTTTTGGACACTTTTTCACTCGATTAGAATCAATGCTTGAGCAGCGTGATTTGCAAATGGCCGGTTGGGAAGAAGTAGGACTCAACGACGAGCATAATGGCCCTAAAGAAGATCCCGAGTATAAAGAAAATGTTGTCCCATATGTTTGGTCGAGCATCTGGGGTTCGGGCCGGGAAGATTATGCATACATGCTTGCCAATGCCGGTTACAAAGTTGTGATGTCAAACGCATCGAACCTTTACCTGGATATGGCTTACAATAAATCCTGGCAGGAACCGGGTTTTTACTGGGCAGCTATGTTTGATACGAAAGATACTTACTCCTTCATTCCATACGACCTCTATAAGAATGCAGAACATGATAACTACGGAAATCCTGTAAGCCCGAGTCAGTATGATGATGCCATTCAATTAAGTGAAACGGGCAGAGAAAATATTTTGGGAATCCAGGGGCAGCTTTGGTCTGAAACGGTGAATGAACCTCAGCGATGGGAGTACATGGTTTTACCACGCCTGCTGGGACTTGCTGAAAGGGCATGGGTTGGAAATCCTTCCTGGGGAGATATGGAAAATATTTCTCAATTGCGGTCGGAACGAGATGATGTGTGGAATGAATTTGCCAATCGCATCGGTCAATATGAACTTGACAGGCTAGATAAAAATTTTGTAAATATTAATTACAGATTGCCGGTTCCGGGTGCAGTTATTGAAGATGGGCTGCTCAAAGTAAACAATGCCTTTCCCGGACTTGATATTCGGTATGAAATAAATGGTGAAACAAGTTCAGAGTCTCCGTTGTACACTGAACCTGTTGAAATATCTGGTGGTGATTCGGTAACGATTTCAGTATTCAACTCTGCAGGAAGATCAGGCAGATCGGTTACAATTCAGTAATCAAATTAAGTTTTTGCGCAATTAATTCTTTAGTTTCTCTGTTGTTACTCAAACAGATGCCATTTTTCTGATTGATTATAGAGGTCAGCCATAATCCAGAGATCTATGGAAAAGTTAAACATCGATAAAGTTGCTAAGCTCGCTCATGTGTCGAGGTCTGTGGTATCGAGGGTGCTCAATAATCATCCCAATGTAAGTGATGAAGCCCGCAGCCGCGTGATGAGTGTAGTTGAGGAATATAATTATCGTCCCAATTCTGTTGCACGTAGTTTAGCTACCAGCAGCACCTACCAAATTGGGGTTTTGTCGGGAATTTTTGGAGAGGAAAGCCTTGGAAATGGGTATTGGACTCTACTCTATCTTGGAATTTTTGAGGAGTGCATCCGGAACGGTTACTATGTGCGTCTATCTTTCTACAATTCTGAAATGAAGAAGGAACTTCACGATTTGATACTAAATGAACACCATCTTGATGGAGTGATTTGTCTCAACGAAGAGGTGACTGAGTTTACGTTACAAACTTTTGAAGATTCCGATATCCCAATTGTATTGGTAGGACACAATCCCAAATACCCGGAAATACCATCAGTAGATGTGGATAATTATGATGCGGCTTACAAAGCCACGGATCATCTCGTTCAATTGGGCCATAAAGATATTGGTGGTATGTTTGGCGATCAAAACGTACAGGAGACTGAACACAGGATGAGGGGTTATCAAGATGCTCTTTGTAATGCGGGAATTGAGCCGAAGGATGATTATACCGCTGTTGGCAGCTACTCCCAGCACGATGGTCATGATACTATGGAGGAGTGGATCAAAAAGCACGACGATATGACGGCCGTATTTTGCGCCAGTGATACGCTTGCGATGGGTACTTTGCTGGCGCTCTTTGAAAACGATATCAGCGTACCGGAGCAGTTTTCAGTGGTTGGGTTTGACGGCCTCCCGATCTCTAAATATATGATTCCGCCTCTAACTACTGTTGCACAGCCTACCTATGGAAAAGGAGAAAAAGCAGCCAAGCTTTTGATAGAAAAAATTAAAAATAAAGATGCTAGAGTTAGGCATGCCAGCCTCAAACCGGAACTTTTGGTTCGTAAAAGTACAGCGAAGCTTTCTTAGTTTTTATTTTTAAAGTTGGCGATCGTTTTTTTTGTGAATTCTGAAAGCACCAGGCGTCCGCTAATTTCTGCTCGTTGTTCAAGCGTAGCGTGCCAGTGCCCGGTTCCCTGCCAAATGATATCTTTGAAGTGAGTTAGTGCATTAAGGTTACTTGAAGCAAGATTTTGCGATATTTCCTCAACAGCTTTATCAAGTTCTTCGGTGTTACTGACCAATTTATTGTAAAGCCCGTTATCCAGGGCCCATCGAGCGTCGTACCATGTTTTTGCATCTAAAGCTAATGTAGAAAAAGCGGATGTGCCCAGTTTTCTTCCAACAGCCGGTCCCACTACAAATGGACCGATGCCAAGGGAAAGTTCACTTAACCGAACGGATGCATTTTCCTGAGCAATGGCAAAATCAGAAGCCGCAATGATTCCGATTCCACCACCGACCGTTTTCCCGTGAACACGGGTAATAATCATCTTCGGGCAGGTTCTCATGGCGTTGATAACATTTGCAAATCCCATAAAGAATTCTTTACCCTCATCTTCGGTGGAGATTGCCGTTAATTCATTAAAAGAAGCACCGGCACAAAAAGCTCCGTCCCCTCCGCTTTTCATCACAATAGCATGGATGTCACCATTTGTACCCGCTTTTCGAATTGTCTCGGTAAGTTTCGTGAGTATCGACCCGGGCAATGAATTACCTTTGGGGTGGTAAAACTCAATTGTTCCGATTCGCCCTTCCGTTTTATAGGTTACATTTCCGTCGCCGTTCTCAGTCATGGTAGCTTGTTTTTTGCTGCAGTTAATTAGTTGTTCTGATGTTGTCAAATTACAGACGAATTAACAAATAGTTTCTCCCCATGATTCGAGATTTTTTGTTAGGAGATGGGAGATCGGGAAGGGATTGGAAATAAGAAATCGGGAATTAACCCGTATTATTCAGTACGCCGTGGAAAGCCGCGGGTCTTCAGTGGGGAAGATAACAAAACCCACCCGGGAATTGTCGTTCCACCCGGTATCACTCAAAGGGACGATGAAGGTAACAACCTCGTTCAAGTACTTTTACTCGTTCCGAAGGTCCTCCTTCGGAACGCCAACCCGAAGCTCCGCTTCCATTCACTCGTCATAACATAACAGCAATCCAACCCTCCAGACGTTTTATCAGAAGCAGAGCTTCCAAAAGGAATGTTCCGAAGGAGACCTTCGGAACAAGTAGGTAACTTCGCTCAAGTTTTAAAACTGAGACTTGAGAATAGAACTGAAGGATAGGGGGGCGTATCTATTACCGTTGGCTTCAGCCAACGGTAAGTTCAAAGGCATCAAACGGGCTTTAGCCCTATTTCTCTTGAACCATTTTTGTGCTCATTAATCTAATTCTAAGAATGTGGCTAAAGCCACAAACTTGTTGTTGGTTTACTAGCCGTCAGCTAAAGCAGACGGTAATAGAGATTAACTGATTCCTTTTTGTGAGCCCGATAAAATCCTTAGCGAAGTGCGACTCAAAGTTGATTTACAGTTCTGTAAGCTACTTGATGTGCACTCAAATTTAGTACGTGTGAGAAACCAAAGTATCTATACCTCGGCCTCCAAGAGCTTTTCCAGCTTGGAAAGCGTATGAACCGGTGCTTCGCATTGGAAGTCTTTGCACAGGTATACCATCAGAAGATCGTCTATTTTATAATGCTCAGTGAAAGGAGAAACTTCCTGGAGTTTGGACGCCAGTTCAGGTGTTTTGACTAATATGGCCGACCCCATTGGAATATTATTACGGCACATCTCGAGAGGCTTTTCTATGAGGCTGTTCATCTCCGGAGTGGTGATCAATACCTCTACTAACTCCGATTTTGAAATCTGGAATGCATGAACAGCAAAGGTATAACCGGTGGGGGATTCTTTTATTTGGCGTGAAAACGTTCCAAAAAGATCTGTGATTCGACTTTCAAATTGGGGATTACCCGTAAGTCGTGAAAGTCGAAGCAGATTTAATGCCGCAACCGAATTTGAGGAGGGTAGTGCTCCATCATAAATCTCTTTTTGTCGGCCGAGAAGTTCTTCTGCACCTGAAGCTGTGAAATAATAACCGCCAAACTGATAATCCAGGAAATCTTTATCGAACTGCTTCTGTAAGTCAACGGCCACTTCAAGGTATTCCGGGTTAAATGTGGCTTCGTAGAGTTCAATCAACCCAAATATTGTAAATGAGTAATCATCAGCCATGCCCTCAATATTTGCCTCTTCATCTTTCAGTCGGTGATACAGGGTGGATTTTTTAGTCAAGCAGTGCTCTTTGATGACTGACCAAGCCTTTTCCGCTTTTTTTATAAACTCTTCTTCCTTGAAGATTATACCCGCTTTAGCCAGTGCGGCGATCATCAACCCGTTCCAATCAGTTAAGATCTTATCATCTAGCAAGGGGCGCTCTCTTTTTTCTCTTTCTGCCTTGAGTTGTTTCAGAATCTGACCAACTTTTTCAGCTTGTTCTTCATCAACAGGGTCTTTGAGATGTGGAATATTCTTCCCGGTTTTTTGCCCGGTTGCTTCGTCCCGGAAATTGCCATCCTCCCGGATATTAAATCGTTGTTTAAAGAGATCAGCATCCTTCTTTTCCAATACAGAATTGATCTCTTCCATTTCCCAAACATAAAATTTCCCTTCTTCACCTTCGCTGTCAGCGTCTTCAGCGGAATAAAAAGCACCCCTTTCTGAGGTCAGGCAATCATCCAAATAATCAACAATTTCATAGGCTGTTTGTTTAAGCAGTGGATCCCCGGTTTCTTTCCAACCTTCTGCATAAGACATCAGTAACATCGCCTGATCGTACAGCATTTTTTCGAAGTGGGGGAGAAGCCATTTATGGTCGGTAGAATAGCGGTGAAATCCGAAACCGACATGATCCCACAATCCACCTAAGCGCATTTTTTTTAATGTGTGATGAACCATTTCCAATGCATTCTCATCATCATTCAGCCTATACCAATTCAACAGAAAAAGAAGATTGTGGGGAGATGGAAATTTGGGTTGAGAAGAAAATCCCCCTTCTTCCGAATCGTATTTTTGGGTGAGTTGCTGATACGTTTGATTGGGTAAGTCGTCCGGCAGGTGACCTTTCGCTTTCCCAATGTCCAAACTTTTAGAAAATCCCTCTTCAATTTTCTCGACGGATTGCAACACATTTTCACGATCTGATTCCCAGGCCTTTCTTATCGCCGGTATAAAATCGAGCATGCCCATTCGGTTTTGCCGTGATTCTTTAGGCAGGTAGGTTGCTGCGTAAAACGGTTTTTTATCAGGGGTCATTACAATGGTAAGCGGCCATCCTCCCCGACCGGTCAGCATTTGGCAGATGGTCATATAAGTGTTATCAATATCAGGACGTTCCTCCCGGTCTACTTTTATGTTGATAAACGCATCGTTCATCAATTTGGCAACTTGCTCATCCTCAAAACTTTCGTGGGCCATCACGTGGCACCAATGGCAGGTTGCATAACCAATTGATAAAAAAATGGGTTTGTCTTCTGCTTTGGCTTTTTCAAACGCTTCCTCACCCCAGGGATACCAATCAACCGGATTTTCAGCATGTTGTTTTAGATAAGGACTTTTTGATTGAGCGAGACGATTCATCTTTTGTATTTGTTTAGTTGTTTTCTAGAAAACAAGGTAGCCATTGAAACCGTTGCAATTCAGGGATTAAGATATTTCTAATACATATCTGAATCATTTTTCTCAAATTCATGCGGGTACAGTTATCAGGAATAAATTATTCAAATCCCATGCAAATTGAAGTCACGGGGCAAACGACTCGCGAAAAGAAGCTGATTCAACTTGAAACGTTGCTGAATTATGAGATTCCGGTATCCGGTACATTGGTATTAATGTGGTGGCTTTTACCTGGTGGCATACTTTTTTTGATATTTGCAGCTGCAGTTATCTTATTTCCACTTTTTACAATCTGGATAGCGGTACTGCTCTTTCAACTGGACAGATACGGATGGTTTTCTGCTTTGATACTTTTTGTAGTGGCTCCACTTTGTATGATCCCTTTTTTCTCGGATGGTTCTGCTACGTATCCTTTCTACTATGTGCTACCCTTGGGATTTTTTGCATTTTATTCGATTATTTTAAGAGTTGTGGTACCAATCTGGGACGAATAAAATTGGCAAACCCACTGTTTTTAAATAGATTGGAGCAATTATAAATCCTCTCAAAAAATGCTCTTTAGAATATGAAACGATTCTTTATACCGCTCACTTTTCTCATTTTACTGTTCACCGCTTGCCAAACCAATCAATCCGAATATGAAAATGCAACAATTATCCATAGCATCACCACGATTGATGCAGTAAATGGTATGACAGATCATCAAACGGTCGTCATTAAAGATGGAAAAATTTTGGAGATTGGTTCATCTGATGAGCTCTTTGTTTCAGCTGAAGGCAATGAAATTATTGACGGAACAGGAAAATTCTTGATCCCGGGATTGTGGGATGCGCATGTTCACTTTTCCTATATCGAAGAATTGGCACCCAGTATGTTCAACCTGTTTCTGGCCTACGGAATCACCAGCGTTCGGGATACGGGCGGACGTATTGAATTTGTAAAACAGTGGAAAGATCGGGCAGCGGCAAATCCCACCGAAGCACCTCGTGTGATGATTGCTGGTCCGCTTCTGGATGGCGAACCAAATGTATACGATGGAAGCAGTCCCGGTAGACCACCGCTCTCGGTTGGATTGGAAACCGTTGAAGATGTTACAGAGATGGTTAACAGGTTAGACAGCATCGGTGTGGATCTTTTGAAAGCCTACGAAATGTTGACTCCCGAACAGTTTGAAGAGGTAATGCGACTTGCCGAGGAAAAGGGATTGAAAGTGACCGGACACGTGCCGCTGAGTATGAATGCGGTGAGCGCATCCAATGCAGGACTGAACAGCATGGAGCATATGCGAAACCTGGAAGTGTCGATGGCATCGAACTGGGAGGATTTGCAGGAGCAGCGGTTGCAAATGCTGGAAGAGGGACAAGATGATCCCGGTGGAATTTTGCGATCCCGAATTCATTCAGCGATGCGAGAAACGGCTATCGAAAATTATGATGAAGAACGAGCGGATGAAGTATTACAAGTCTTAGCCGAAAACGAAACGTGGCAAATACCAACACTGGCGCTGAATACGCGATCCGTTGAGAAATTTTACACCGATTCCGAGTGGCAGGAGACATTTACATTGTTGCCGGATTCCATCGAACAAGAATGGTACGCTAGTGCTGAGGAAGGTGCGCAATCTGAAGTTTCAGAATTTGGAGCTGAATACAGTAACTGGCTGTTCAATATGGTTGGGAAAATCAATGAAGCCGGAATTACTATCATGGCCGGAACCGATACACCGATTGGCCTATTAACTCCGGGTCGAAGCCTTCATCATGAACTGAAAGTAATGGTGGATGCCGGGCTCACCCCGATGGAAGCTCTCCAAGCCGCAACGTTAAATCCCGCCCGTTACTTTGAGATGGAAGACGAATTGGGAACCATCGATGAAGGAAAGTGGGCGGATCTGTTAATTCTGGATGCCAATCCGTTGGATGATATTGAAAATACGTTAGAGATCAACACTGTAATCAGGCAGGGGGAAGTGTATGATCAGGAGGCGTTGGAGGAAATTTTTGAGAGGCTGAGAAATAAATGACTTCTTCTAAACGTCAAGCACCTAATTTCAAATACTTTCGACCCATCGGATAGCAATATCGAAATGTGAAAAGTCAGATAGCTTTCAAGTGTTCATTTTCGTTACTTTATAATAGATTCCAAGAAAATAAAATATAGTTTTTCTTTTATTTGAGAGACTTCTTTGGCCGAAGCCTGGAATAACCCAATAGATGATGAAGTAACGAGTGGTTAATAAAAAGACATTTTTATTTTCTCATTAAAAAAATATTAATTCAATAAAATGGATCCCCAAACATCAAAAATTGAGCTTGCCAAGTTGATATTGGAGTTGGAAGACCCAAAACTCATCAAGAAAATCCATCAATTGTTGCTTGACGAAAATAGCGGATTCCGAAAAAGCTTGACGGAGCTTGAAAAAGAAGAAATAAAACTCGGTATTGAACAATTAAACAGGGGTGAGCGAATCTCTCTCGAAGACTTTTTGAAAAAAGTATCGTGACCTTGTGAAAGTATTTTTATCTCCACTTGCGGAATATAAACTTACAAAGCTCCTCCTCTATCTTGAAGAAGAATGGGGAAAACCATCTAAAGAGAAATTCCTACAAAAACTGGAACAGAAATCTTCTCAAATTTCCAGTCATCCCCGGAGCAATCCTCAAACAGAAGAATTTGATGATATTTATTGGTGTGTGGTTACTACCCAGAGCTCATTTTATTACCGGATTTTAAACAAGGAGATTGAAATTATAACGATTACCGACAATCGGCAGAATCCGGATAAAATTATCAAAGAAATTAGAAGCTATTTTAAAACCTAATAGAGGACTTTGAAAAATTAAGGACACCAAGCATCAAATTTCAAAATCTAAATGATAAATACAGTGTGGCGCAAACAGCCTGCCCCGAGACTTCGAGGTCCCCGTTAGTGTCCATTGATTAAACGATCTATTCAATCATGTATAAAATGACATTTAAACAGTTAGTGTTTCATATCATCTTGCATGCGACAATTTTAGCGGGCATTATTTTCTTTCATTTTTTTTATGAACCGTTCGACAATTTTTTTCTTTTAATGATGATCATTTTTTATGCGTCAATGATTGTTTTCTATGTGCAATTATTTAAAAAATCTACAAAAAATAATGAATAATGAGTGAGACACTCGGGCCATTAGGAGTAAAGAACTTGGTACATCCCCCCATTGCAGATCCATTATTTACCGATGCTTGGGATAAACCTCAAAAAGACGAGGCATGCAGCGATTTATAGATAGATCCAAGTAACGAATATAGGATGGCGCAAGCGTCCTCGCTTGTGACCGTTGTACAGACTTTCGATTTTAATCCGAGTAATCAAAAACGGGAGTTTCTACGGTTTTTTTGGGAGTGACATTTCCCCTGATTTTCTTTTGGAGATGCTCGACCGTTTCCGGAGCAAAATACTGCTCTCCGGTTTCTTCATTAACACGGGCTGGCACGTTTTCAACAATATAAAACTTTCCATCCAGCTCAAGGCTGTAGGTTACATGTCGTTCAGTTAATTTTTCTTCAGCTGTACTCATGGATTTCTCCGTTTTTCGAAATTGATCCATTTTTCAGGATCAGGTTCATACAATGTAATAATTTTCAAAACCGGACGCGATGGGTAACTGCACTGAATGTGAAGCGGCCTGTTTTGCTTGGTAAGCCCAAGAATGAGACAGCTTGGACCACACTTATCATTCGGATAATCTTCAATGATTTTTGCTTCCTTATTTATCGCCTGCTTTACCTCCTGTACAGAAATATTACGAATAATACTTTGATCAACAGCATGTCTCGAGAATTCAAATTGATTATGAATTACCTTTTTGTGTATTTCGTCAAATAGCTTTATTTAAAACGAATTGTTGGATTAAATCCTATTTCCGAAATATTTGCAGCAGACCTTGCAAAGTAACAAAGTAAATAACCGCCATTGGTATATTTCATTTATATCCACTTGGATTGAGTTCTGACGCGTCTAATTACAGTAGAGACTCATTTAATCTAAGTGAGGTTAGTGAGAAGTTCATGTCATACAGCTACTAAGTTAAAACCGTTTGACAAAATCTTTTAACCAGTTCTCTTTAGGTGGCACAACTGGAGTTTTAATCGCTTATGATAAAAAGAAGTAGCTGTTCCTAAAATGGATAAGCTCGTATTTCACCTTCTTTGGTTATAACAAAAAATCTGCGTCCATTGATATCAATATCAAAATGGGATTTTAGACCCACATCAGATCTGAATACAAATCTGTTTAAAAAATTTCCACTATTTTCGAATTCGTGAATCCAAAGTGGGTTATTATGACTTGTATTAGTGGAAACAAAGAGTCGGCCATTCTTACTAACTCCATCTATATATTTTCTCAACGGTTGAACGGCGTTAGCCTGACGCAATACCATGTTCATAAAATTATAATATCCAGTAGATACTGAAACTATTTCCGGCAGGTCAATAGTTTCAGTTTCCCAAAGTAGCTTACCGGTCAGATCGTAGTTACTAATTTTTGGAAATGCTTCATACACCATAAAAACAGACTCTTCGCCGTTGTTCACGGCAAATACATGTGGTTTGAAATAGGGTGGTATTTCGCGATTTGATATTGCAGCCCTGTACAGATCATAATCAAGCTCATCTGTACTTCCTTCAGGAATTTCTCCAAACTGTGCAGTTTCTTCTCCGTTGCGGTTTATCAATTTAAATAAAGCTTGACCAGACGCAGGATTGGGAATAAGTAGTTTTTCTTGGTTGATTACGGTTGGTTTGTTTATTCGGTGCGTTCCGAAGTCTCCATAATCCAGGGAAGAAATGTGATTTCCATCTTGCGAGAATTGATGAATAATGAACTGCCTGTCATCTACCAGAAAAATTGAATCGTCTGACAGGTGAATATTTGACACAGATTGATATTCCCCAGGACCGCTTCCTTTACTGCCAATCTCATGTATAACTTCTCCATCCAGTGAAAGTCGTACTACTTTTTCCAGACTGCTATCAAAAATAATTAACCCCTTACGATCTTCAAATCGTATCCGGTGAGGATTTGCTAAAACCATTTTATCAGATGATACGATAGTCTCAAAATCGTTTAGTTCAGTGATTTTCGGCGTATTGCCACCTTCATCTATTGTTTCAGCACACGAAGCTAAAACAAAGCAAAGGCTAAATATAATTGGCAGGGATGATTTAGTACCCATTCTCAAAAGACTTTCTTATTTATCAGAAATAATTAACAGCTAAATCCCCAACAACAAATTTCAAATCAATCCTTTTGATCAGATGGGGTGGGAGGTGAATTTGTAGATTCAGGTATCTCGATGCTGCCTCCCAAATCCAAATTTTTAATGCGTTCTTCAGGGGAGGGAGCAAGAGGTGGAGGTGGGGGAGAGTCGGGAATTCTAATCCCCAAGTTTTTGATCCCTTCATAGAGTATTAGAAGCTCATCATACTCCTTCTGTAAAATGTCAGCGTTCGTATCCAGAATACTCATATTCATATATTCATTTGCAGCATTCAAGAATTTTTGGGTGACTAGTTTAAGCTTTTCGTCATTTCGTTCTTGATTGGTGTGATAATTAATTTTGAGTGTTTTACGAGACCGAAGTAATTGTTGAACATCCGAAACGATTCCGATTGTTGCATTTGAATGAACTTCTACAGTAACCTGATTTAGATTTTTAGGCAGGTTGGAGAGGAATTTCTCAAATTCAGAAAACTTCATTTCATCGCCATTTATCTTTAACGTCTCGGGATCGTAAATCTCAATAGTTAATTCATCTACGTTTGCTTCTTGTTTAGAATATTCTGATGGAGTAGGTTCACAGCTAAAAAGAAGAGCTAATGAAATAAAAATTGGAATAATGGATGTAATTTTTAAAAAAGTTCGGACTTTGGATTTGGTTTGAGTCATCATACGAAATCGTTTTTTGGTGAGTGCATAATTGAATGGACTGATGGGTCCGTGCGAGGGTTGTTCCATCAGGCTGTTCAACAGCAATTTTTGATATTTGGATACCTGAGTTTCTCCGCGAATCACGGCTTCATCGGCCAGGAATTCGTGATTTAAGAGCATGGCTTTTTTGTAGAAATAGAGAACCGGATTGAACCAGAACACAATTTTTAGAATTTCAACAAACAATATATCCAAAGTGTGTTTTTGCCTGGCATGTGTTAGTTCATGAACCATTATCTCTCGGGCAATCTCGCCCTTCAAATACTGGTCTTTGTTTAAAAAAATTGTACTGTTAAATGTATGAGGTACAACTTTTTCGCTAAGCAGAACAATCTCATAATCGTCAAAAAGCTTTCGTGGATTTCGGTCTGCTTTTAACTGAATCATGTGAACGATTCGAATCAGTCGAACAAAAAGTACACCTGCAACCATCGCGTAGATCAGGAAAGCAATTTGGGCCATTGAATACAGAGACGTCCCCGATGATTCTGATGCCAAAATCCTCTCTTCCGGGCCGGTTTTCAACCACTCTCCTTGAGATAAATATTGTATCTCAGAAAGCTGCTGGTTTTGAAACCTTGGAATGAATGCATCAGACATGCCAACAGGAATGAGCGGTATACTCAACGAAAAGACCAAACTGAAGATCAGGTATCCCCTGTTGATCTGATGCATCTTCTCTTTTTCCAAAATGGCGTGGTAAAAAAGAAGCAGAATTCCCATGCATACGGTTGAGTAGATCAGGTAAAGTGTCATAGTTGCCTCTTTTTAAGTTCTTGTTGAACAATCTCCTGGAGTTCTTCCAGTTCCTCCTCAGTCAAATCGGTTTCGGTTGTAAAGAATGAGGCAAAAGAGGAGGGGGAATCATCAAAATATTTCTTGATCAACCCGTTGATATATCGGGAGAAATAATCCGATTTCTTCACCAGCGGATAGTATTGCCTGGAACGCCCCATCTGTTCATAATCGATGAACCCTTTATCCTTCATTCGTTTTAGAAGTGTAGCAACAGTCGTATTTGCAGGCTTTGGCTCTGGATACATTTCAAGCAGTTCATTCATAAATGCTTTGCCTTGTTTCCAGATGTACTGCATCAGTTGTTCTTCAGATTTTGATAGTTTCATGTTCTACAAGTTTAGAGATATTTCTACAATTGTAGAATAAATATTTATAAAATCCAAATCTCAACTTTTGAAAAGTGCGATGAGCATCGCTTTTAAGTAGAATAAAGAAGAGCAATCAGCGATTTTATCTGGTTTGAGGTGGAAGTGGTTTAGTCTAAATCATTCGATCCAATTGTACCGTTTAAGTAATCCGATTTTGGATCATTCAAAATTCTATCTCAGGCCATATAGGTGGCATTGCTGAGAATGAACTATTTTCGTGCCCAGTATTCGCTGTATTCTTGGATCAGGCATGTCACCAATTTATCTTCGATTCAAACATCAACAAATCCCCATAGTTTCCGTAAGTTACATTGATATTATAAATCTTCACTTCTGATTTACGGGGTTTGTGAGTAGACGAGATATCAACAGGTAGTTAATATGCCGTCTATATCTTAACAGCGGGATATATCCATCAAAGAGAAATGGGCAAATCACTTTGGCAGAACAATTAAATAAGGAAATTAAATTATGGAAGAGTTAAACAACCCTCTCAAGGGGACAAACATCCCACCGCAGCTGCAAAAGCTTTTGGGAAATTTTAAGCTAATTTCAGTCGTCATTGCTGTAGCAATTGTAACGTTCTTATCATTTTATACTGTAGACCCTGAGGAGGTTGGCGTTGTTCAGCGATTCGGCGAATATCAAAGAATAGCTGAACCCGGACTAAATTTTAAAATTCCTTTTATGGAAACTGCACAAATTGTACCTGTTGAACGGCAATTAAAGCAGGAATTTGGCTATCGAACCGTTGAGTCGGGAATTCAATCGCAATACAGGAAAGCTGGATTTGCCGGTGAATCGTTAATGCTGACGGGAGACCTGAACCTGGCTGATGTAGAGTGGGTAGTACAATACCGCATATCCGATCCCTATAAATACTTGTTTAAGGTACGCAATCCCGATAATACACTTCGTGATATGTCGGAGGCGGCCATGCGGGAGGTTGTGGGAAACCGAACGGTTAATGAAGTACTGACAATTGGCCGGGCATCAGTTGCTGCACGGGTTCAGGCAATTTTACAGGAAATGAATACTGAGTACGAAACAGGTGTGCAGGTGGAGCAGGTAGTGTTACAGGATATCAATCCGCCGGATCCGGTCAAGCCATCATTTAATGCGGTTAACGAGGCTCAGCAGCAGCGAGAAACGCTCATAAACCAGGCCCGGTCAGACTATAACCGCGTGATCCCCAGAGCGCGAGGTGTGGCTGAGCAGTCCATTCAACAGGCAGAAGGGTATGCAACCAACCGGACAAATACGGCATTAGGTGAAGTTGCAGCCTTTAATGACCTCTTTACGGAGTATGTACGGGCACCCCAGGTTACAAAGCGGAGAATCTATTATGAAACGATGCAGGAGCTGCTCCCAAAAATTGGCAATAAGGTGATTACAGATCAGGATGGAGCAAATGTATTACCATTGCTTCAGATGCAAATGAACGGCGCTAACTTGTTAAACCAGAATGAGAATAATAATTCAAACAACGAATAAGAGAGAATCATGAAAAAGAAACACATAATTATTATAGGTTTATTCCTCGCGCTGTTCTTGGTAATGTTCGATGGATTCTACACTGTGGATGAAACGGAACAGGTTATTATCACCCAATTCGGTGCTCCGGTGGGAGAGGCTGTTGTTGATCCGGGACTGAAAATGAAAATTCCTTTTATCCAAAAAGTAAACCGGTTTGAAAAAAGGTTCCTGGAGTGGGACGGTGATCAAAATCAGGTGCCTACAAAAGACAAGAAATTTATATTTGTGGACTCTTATGCGAGATGGCATATTACCGATCCGCTGCAGTTTTTCCAGAGAATGCGGGACGAACGGGGAGCACAATCCAGGCTGGATGATATCCTGGACGGTGAAACCCGAAACGCAGTAGCTTCTCATGATTTAGTGGAATTAGTCCGTACATCCAACAGAGAACCCGATGTAGAAGGAGAAATTTATGAAGTGATAGAAGACTCCCTCGAAACGATTGAAGTAGGACGAAATGCAATTCAGGATATTGTTCTTGAGCTTGCAAATGAGCGAACTTCAGATCTTGGAATCGCTGTACTTGATTTTCGTTTTAAAAGAATAAACTACGTGGAAGATGTTCAGCGTACTGTTTATGATCGTATGATTAGTGAGCGTAATAAAATAGCTGATCTCTTTCGTTCGGAAGGGCAGGGAGAAGCTTCACGCATAGAAGGTGAAAAGGAACGTGAACTGCTGGAAATACAATCTGTTGCATTTCGACAGGCACGGGAGATCCGGGGTCGAGGGGATGCAGAAGCAGCGTCTATTTATAATGAAGCGTATAACAGAAATTCAACCACTCGCGAACTCTATGATTTCATCAAGGCGATGGAAGCATATGAGACATCATTTGATGGAAATACGTCCATTTTTCTTTCAACGGACAGCGACTTTTTTAAATACCTGAAATCGATTGATTAATGGGAGAGAGAATCTATGAGATTGATTCCATGATGGCGTGAATAAGAGATCTTATCCAATAAATTGTAAGGGGTAATTCATGAATTACCCCTTTTTTTTTTATGCATCAAACTCTGTGAGTTGCTTTCGCAGTTTCTCCAAATTCGATTTCGCATCGGATTTTTTATTCCTCTCTTTTTCCACAACCGCATCCGGCGCGTTTTCTACAAACTGCTCATTAGCCAGTTTCTTCTCCACACTTTTAAGAAAACCTTCCGTACGATCGATCTCTTTTTGAATTCGTTCTCGTTCTTTTTTCAGATCGATCAATCCCTTCAGTGGAATATAGATTTCAGATCCGTTAACGACCGATGCTGCCGACGCTTCCGGTTTTTCAGCATCTGTATCGAACGAAATCGTTTCTACTGCAAGTAGTTTTCGATAGATCCATTCGGTTGAAGCCAGCTCTTCAGAAAGTTCTTCATCTTTTGGTTTGATGATGATTGTCAAATCAGCTTTTGGCGAGAGATTCATCTCGGCCTGGATATTTCGAATCGCAGAAATCTGTGACTGAACTGTATTAAAGAGAGAGATTGAATCATTAAATGTTTCACCGGTTATTTCAGGCCACGAACTGATGGTCAACGCTTCATCTTCAGACCGGTCCCGGATTCTTTGCCAGATCTCTTCCGTAATGAAAGGTGTGAATGGATGAAGCATTTTCATCAGCATCTCAAAGAAACCAAGTGCCCGTTCCAAATTCTCTTTTGGCATATTTTCTCCGGGCTGATCCGCTTTGCAAACTTCGATATACCAATCGCAGAAATCATCCCAAACCAGCGAGTATATTTTTTTAAGGGCTTCATTGAGGCGATATTTTGAAAAATCTTCCTCCATCGCTTCCAGTGTAGTCTGAATGCGGCCCATCATCCATTTGTCAGCAAGATTCTTCGGATCGATTTCCGTGGTAGGGTTGTAAGATTCATGCTCGTCCATATTCATGGTGAGGAACCGAAAGGCATTCCAGATTTTATTGGAGAAATTTCGACCCTGCTCACATAGACTCACATCAAACAACAGATCATTACCGGCAGGAGAGGCGAAAAGCATTCCCACACGAGTTCCGTCTGCTCCGTACTGATCAATGAGTTCCAGCGGGTCAGGAGAGTTTCCGAGCGATTTCGACATCTTACGCCTCTTCTCGTCCCGAACAATTCCGTGGTAATACACATTGCTGAACGGTTTTTCACCGGCAAAGGCGTATCCGGCCATAATCATCCGTGCCACCCAGAAAAACATAATTTCAGGTGCGGTTACCAGATCTTGTGTTGGGTAGTAATAGTTTAATTCTTTGTTGGGTTCTTTGTTTTTAATAAAATCGGGATCAAAAACAGACATCGGCCATAACCATGAGGAAAACCAAGTGTCCAGGACATCTTCATCCTGGCGGATTTCATCTTCCAATAACTCATTGCCAGATTTTTCTTTGGCTTTTTCGATCGCTTCATCTTTAGTCTTGGCGATTACGTAATCCTCCTCGCCATCGCCAAAGTACCATGCGGGTATTCGATGTCCCCACCAGAGCTGGCGCGAAATACACCAGTCGCGAATGTTTTCCATCCAGTGCTTGTAACTGTTTTTGAACTTGGCCGGATGAAACTGGACCTCGTCATTCATAACATTTTCAAGAGCGGGTTTACTCAGTTCATCCATTTTACAAAACCACTGGAGGGAGAGCCGGGGCTCAATCACTACGTCGGTACGTTCGGAATAACCAACTTTATTTGCCATCTCTTCGGTTTTTACCAGTAAATCTTGTTTTTCAAGATCATGTGTGATCAGTTTGCGAACCTCAAATCGATCCTTTCCAATATAGTGCTCGGCGTCTTCTGAAAGAGTTCCATCGGGATTGAGCATGTCGATGATCTCGAGATTATGCTTTTGCCCGATTTCATAATCATTCGGATCATGAGCGGGGGTAATTTTCAGGCAACCTGTCCCAAACTCCGGATCAACATATTCATCTGCAATAACCGGTACTTCGCGATTAACAATCGGTATAATTACGGTTTTACCGACCAGATCCCGGTATCGCTCATCATCCGGATTTACGCAGACGGCCGTGTCAGCTAAAATGGTTTCAGGCCGGGTTGTGGCGATCGTTACAAAATCATCGGAATCTTTAATGGGATATTTTACGTGATAGAACTTAGATTGTACCTCTTTGTGAATTACCTCTTCATCACTAAGAGCAGTTTGAGCTGCGGGATCCCAGTTCACCATTCGAAGCCCGCGGTAGATATAACCCCGGTCATAAAGTTCAATGAAACAGTCGATGACCATATCATAAAGTTCATCTTCCAGCGTAAAGCGTGTTCGTTTCCAGTCGCACGAAGCACCTAACTTACGCAGCTGTTGCAAGATAATTCCACCGTGCTCTTCGGTCCACTCCCAGGCATGATTCAAAAATTCGTTTCGGGTGAGATCTCGCTTGGTAATGCCTTCTTTCCGAAGCTTTTGAACGACTTTAGCTTCCGTAGCAATCGAGGCATGGTCTGTTCCCGGAACCCAGCAGGTGTTTTTGCCAAGCATGCGAGCGCGGCGTACCAGAACATCCTGGATGGTATTATTAAGCATATGCCCCATATGCAGGACCCCTGTTACATTGGGAGGCGGGATCACTACGGTATAAGACTCGCGGTTATCCGGTTCAGAATGGAAATAGTCGTTCTCCTCCCAATAGTTGTACCACTTTTCTTCTGTGGTTGAAGGATCGTATTGTTTTGGGATATCCTGTGTTTTACTCATAAATCATTTATTGTTTAACTGCAAAGAGCGCAGAGATAGGCTAAGATTATTCTCAGCGTATCCCTGCGCCCTCGGCGGCTTTTTAAAAAAATTATTTTACCCGAATTAACCGTACTCCGAAATGTCCGTCACAGTGGTGAACATGGGGTATAGTTTGATAAGCCAGTCCATCTTCAATCAGAACACTTTCAGGCAGAAAATCATCAAGGGGTTCGAGCTCGAAGTTGTCGTACTTATCAAGGAATTTCTGGATTTGATCCCAATTTTCTTCCGGTTCGATGGAGCATGTACTGTAAACAAGGCGTCCACCTCTTTTTACATGATTAGCCGCTTCATCCAACAACTCCTCCTGAAGTTTAATGCAGTCCTGGAGATCTTTCTCGGTTCGTTTCCACCGGAGATCAGCTCGTTTGCTTAAAACACCAGTTCCGGTGCAAGGCGCATCGAGGAGTACACCGTCGGCCAGTCTTAAGTCAAGATCCCTGGCATCGGCTCTTCGAATTTTAATGTTTTCGGCATGGTAGTCCATTGCACTTCTGGCAAGTAGTTCCAATCGATCCGGATTAATATCTATGGCGGTTAGAGATCCCTCCCCATCCATCATGTCGGCCATCACAATGCTTTTTGTTCCGGGTGCTGCACAAATATCAAAAATGTTTTCACCGGGCATTGGTTCAACAATGGTAGGAGCAAAACCTGCCGCTATATCTTGTACAAGGCATATTCCCTTTTTTAAAAGATCTTTTGCGATAAAAGGTGCTACAGAATCCACTTTAAAATAACCGGGTAGCCAGTCACTTTCTTTATAAGGGATATCCAGCTTGTCCATCCTCAGTTTAAAATTCTTTGTTTTAGTTCGCAGGTTATTCACGCGAACATAATAATGAGGCCTGGTATTGTTAGCCTGCATCAATTTGAAGGCTTCGCGTTCGCCATATCGTTTTACCCAGCGCTTAACCATCCACTCGGGATGTGAGAAAGTAGTAGCAATAAGTTTGGTTCTGTCTTTAAAAGCGGGTTTGGGCAGGTTGTTAATATCACGCTGAATATTTCTGAGAATAGCGTTTACCAGATCTCCGGATTTTGATCCAAGATTATACTTTGCAACTTCAACCGCTTCGTTAATGGAGGCGTAATCGGGAGTTCCGTCCATGAAAAGCAGTTCATACAAGCCTAATCTCAAAATATTTTTAAGTAGAGGCTTCATCTCCTCGACCTTGATGCTCGAAAACTCATTAATGATAAAATCGAGATAGCTTCTTCGTCTTAGAATATTCTGCACATACTCCCGAACCTGTGCTCGTTCCCTGGGCTCAAGATGGTTCGCTTCTGAATAGTCAAGTGTACCATCCTCATCAAAGGTTAAGAGTATATCAATACTTTCCGATCGTGCAGTAGCTTCAGTTTCCAATTATGTCTATAATTTTTAAATGTTTGAATTCGCTCGAAAATCAGCTTTTTTGAAGCCAAATTTATAAAATAAAACAGTTTTAAATATAGAGGTTTGATCGTCTTTTTGCTAATCAGTGATAAGAATATCTCACGGTGATGTTCAGGATCTGCAGTGCAATTGTTGAATTTTGTTTTACAGGTTTAGTTTACGGGTGGAGACTATGAATCATTGAGTGAAGGATTAGGTATCCTGAGAAAGGTTCTGAAAGAATTTTGTTGGAATCAAGCTGGTCTAAACGGTTATTGAGATTCACTGGTTAACAATGAAAGATCAGATAAAATCAACCCAAACTTTTTGATTTTTGAAGTAGAAAGAGGTAAATTTTGAAGCTGTCATGAGTGATGTTTTTCGTGACAAAAAACTCAGGAAATTCGAAATAATCTATCCCGGCTGAGAAGCTGAAAAACGACTAATTGAATGAATAAAGGAACCGTAGCACAAGTCATTGGCCCTGTTGTCGACGTTGATTTCGACCACGGTCAACTCCCAAGAATTTTAAACGCCCTATACATCGAAAGAGAAGATGGTACTAGGTTATACCTGGAGGTTGCACAGCATCTGGGTGAAGATAGAGTTCGCACCATTGCGATGGACTCAACCGACGGTGTCGTCAGAAAAACTGATGTAATTGATACCGAAGGTCCGATATCCATGCCTGTTGGTGAGGATATTCGCGGCAGGCTTTTTAATGTTGTGGGTGAAGCTATTGACGGAATTGAAGCTCCGGAAGGAAAACGATCTTATCCCATTCACCGTGACGCCCCGGCTTTTGAAGATTTAGCGACCAGCAGTGAAATACTGGAAACCGGAATTAAAGTTATTGATCTCCTCTGCCCATATGCTAAAGGTGGTAAAATTGGGTTGTTTGGTGGTGCCGGTGTTGGTAAAACCGTATTGATCCAGGAGTTAATTAATAACATTGCGAAGCAACACGGTGGACTTTCAGTTTTTGCCGGTGTGGGTGAGCGAACCCGTGAAGGAAACGATCTTCTTCGTGAATTTATCGAATCAGGCGTTATCAATTATGGTGACGAATTTAAGAAAGGGATGGAAGAAGGCGAATGGGATATTTCCAAAGTTGATCATGAGGTATTAAACACTTCCCAGGCAACTCTTGTATTTGGCCAGATGAACGAACCGCCGGGTGCCCGTGCACGAGTCGCGTTATCCGGGTTGACTGTTGCGGAGTATTTCCGCGATGAAGTATCCCGCGATATTCTCTTATTTATTGACAATATTTTCCGATTTACGCAGGCCGGCTCCGAGGTATCTGCACTTCTTGGACGAATGCCGTCTGCTGTAGGATACCAGCCAACTCTTGCTACTGAAATGGGTGATTTGCAGGAGCGAATTACTTCAACTAAAAATGGTTCGATTACATCTGTTCAGGCAATTTACGTACCTGCCGATGACTTGACAGATCCTGCTCCTGCAACAACATTTTCTCACTTGGATGCTACGACCGTATTGAGTCGTGCGTTGACACAGATCGGTATCTATCCGGCTGTGGATCCGCTGGATTCCACATCACGAATTTTGGATCCTAAAGTTGTAGGAGAAGCTCATTACGACTGTGCCCAGGAAGTCAAGGAAATTCTTCAGAAGTACAAAGACTTACAAGATATTATTGCCATTCTTGGAATGGATGAACTTTCTGACGAAGACAAATTAGTTGTATCACGGGCACGACGTGTGCAGCGGTTCCTTAGTCAACCATTCTTCGTTGCCGAACAGTTTACCGGTCAGTCTGGTGAATACGTGAAAATTGAAGATACGATAAAAGGATTTAACATGATTTTGGACGGTGAGTTGGATGACCTTCCTGAAAATGCTTTCCACCTTGTGGGAACCATTGACCAGGCCCAGGAAAAAGGAGAAAGAATTCTTGCTGAAGCTGAAGCTTAAAAAGGAGAAGTAAATTGGCAACAACCTATCAAGCACAACTTTTAACACCAGAAGGATCACGTTTCGACGGCCAGGTTGAAAGTGTTCGGGTACCGGGCAGCAATGGTAATTTTCAAATGCTTCATAACCATGCTCCAATTGTTTCCTCTCTTGGTATTGGAAAGATCTCTATCAAGCAAGAAGATCAAAAAGTACTGAATTTTGCTGTGAGCGGCGGATTCGTAGAGATGAGCGACAACCAGTTGACAATTTTGGCTGAAAAAGCTGAAAAATCGACTGAGATAAACAGGGAAGAAGCTTTAAAATATCGCGATGAAATTAAGAAAAAACGTAATATGCTTGATTTCAGAAATGAGGAGCTTGAGACTGAACTGGCCATTGCAGAGAATCGGCTGAAAATTGCCGAATCCTAATTAACAATTTTTTTGAAGCCTGTATCGATTTCGGTACAGGCTTTTCTATTTTTTTGAAGGTAGTATTGAGGTCAGAATAGTAGTAAAGATCAGGAGACGTTAGCCACTTTAATAATTTATTCAATATCAGAAGATTCAACTCTCTGTATTGCCGATAGTTTTTAAGATTAATAATACCAACCAAAGCAAACACTGTTATGCCTTTAATTTCACGAAATGCACTACAAGTGGTATTCGGCGTTTTTCTTTTTCTGTTGATATCTGCCTGTTCAAACACCCAAAAAATCAGTGTTTCAAGCACTTCTGCAACACAACAGCAGGTGAGCTCAGAATTTGATAAAGCTATTGAAAATTCTGTGACCTACGATGGTTTATTCACCGTTTACCAGGATACAACCGATGGATCTGTAAAACTGCAAATAAACGAAGATCAGATCGATCAAGAGTTTATCTATTTCGGAATGTCGAGTAATGGTGTTTTAGATGCAGGGCATTTCAGGGGGGCTTTTCGAGAAAACAAGATTTTAAAAGTACGCCGCTATTTCGATAAGCTTGAGTTCGTCCATGTAAACAATAGCTTTTATTTTGATAATGAGAGTCCTTTAAGCCGGGCATCTGCAGCAAATATTTCGGATGCCGTTCTTTTTTCAACAGAAATTGAAGCAGAAGATAAAGAAAACGGTAAGCTGTTAATCAACGCGGATCCACTATTTATATCTGAAAGTTTAAGCCAGATTAAACCAACTCCAAATCCGCGATCGAGACCCGGAGAATTTTCATTAGGGAGATTGAGTAACGAGAAAAGTAAATACAGTGAAATTCGAAGCTATCCGGAAAACACAGATGTTATCGTTGAGTATGTTTATGATTCTCCCTATGTGACCGGTTCCACAAGTGATGCAGTTACCGATGGTAGAGCAGTATCGGTAACATTCCAGCATACATTTATTGAAATGCCGGAAAATAATTATAAGCCGCGTTTCGATGATCCGAGAGTGGGATATTTCATCACCCAAAAAGATAACCAGGTTTCAACAAGTGCCACTCCATACCATGATCTGATACATCGATGGAACCTCGTAAAGAAGGATCCGGAAGCTGAACTATCAGAACCTGTTGAACCTATTGTTTGGTGGATAGAGAATACCACACCTACAGGTTTCAGAGAAACGATACAAAATGCTACGCTTGCGTGGAATGAAGCATTTGAGAAGGCCGGATTTAAAAACGCCATCCAGGTAAAAGTTCAGCCCGACTCTGCCGATTGGGATGCCGGTGATGTTCGTTATAATGTGCTTCGCTGGACCTCTTCACCGAACCCTCCTTTTGGCGGTTATGGACCAAGTTTTGTGAATCCGAGAACAGGTGAAATTTTAGGTGCGGATATTATGCTTGAGTGGGCGGCTTTTCGGAGTTATACAAGGGCAGACGATCTTTTTACAGGATCATTTGATTTTTTTGATATGCATGAATCGATGGATCCGAGATACTGTAGCATCAGTCAGTATTTGAGTGAAGACAGGCAATTCGCTTCAAGTGCATTATTAATTTTGGATGATGCCGGTGAAGAGGATATAGATGGACTTGAGAAACAAGCTATGACCCGACTTATACTTCATGAAGTAGGACATACTTTAGGCTTGAATCACAATATGCAGGCAAGTTCGATTTACTCACCTGAAGAGATAAACGATCCTGAATTTGCTGCAGAAAACGGCTTGAGTGGTTCTGTAATGGACTACCATTCCATTAATGTAAACTCCGATCACGATGCCCAGAGTTTATACTATGATCTTCAACCCGGTCCATATGATGTTTGGGCAATTGAATATGGATACTCACCTGCTTTAGATGATCCGGAAGCAGAAGATGCACGATTAGAGGAGATCCTTTCAAGATCAACAGAACCTGAACTTGCTTTTGGAAACGATGCAGACGACATGCGTTCATCCGGAAATGGTATCGATCCGCGGGTAATGGTCAGAGATCTTTCCAGTGATCCGGTTGAATACTCCGCAGATCGAATTCAACTCATTTCAACTCTTTTGGATGGTTTGGTTGAAAAATATGGAACTATAGAGGGGCAGTCGTACCAGGAATTACGAAATGCTTTTATTTCGATTATGGGTCAGCGTGCAAGACAAACAACCGTAATTTCTCGTCAAATTGGTGGCGTATATAGAGATCGTGCTTTTATTGGGCAGGAGGGAGGAACTCAACCCTACACACCGGTTCCGGCAGAAAAACAACGAGAAGCCATGAGCCAGTTGTCGGAACACTTGTTTGCTCCGGATGCTTTTGAAGAATCACATGAAGTTTATAAATATCTACAGGAGCAACGCCGGGGATTCGATTTTTTTGGCGAAACTGAAGATCCCAAAGTGCATGATTTAGTTTTGGGAATGCAGGTTGGTGTGATGACTCATATTCTTCATCCAAGTACAATCAAGAGAATTACAAATTCTCGTCTCTATGGAAACACATATGTTGCGGCGGATGTAGTTCGTGATTTGACAAGTGCTATTTTTGATGCAGATGCAAGTGGCAACGTGAATACATTCAGACAAAATGCACAGGTGGAATATGTGAAAGTCCTCGGAGTCGTATTAGAAAGTGATCAACATGATAACCTGGCAAAATCTGCGGCATTGCACAATCTGCAATACATCCGTGGGTTGATGGAGGATAAAGGAAACGTTAATAATGAAACGATGGCACACGCCGCGCATATCACTTATCTGATTGATGAAGCGATTGAGTCATAATTTTTTGCGTACATATTTAAATTTTGATCAGCCACTTTGGTTAATTCCGAAGTGGCTTTTTCTTTTCTTTGGGTTGATTTGCCCGGAATTTTCAAGGAATTAGGTAATACTGGTTCTTACAAAAGAGAGAAGTAGAAAGATATAATAAGGCTAAAGCCCCCGGTCTTCTAGTGGCGTTCTTAGTCCATTGGCTGAAGCCAACGGTAATGGATATTGAATGAGTAAATAAGTTTGGTAACTCTAAATAATTGCAGAACGAGTATCTATTGCCGTCAGCCTGAGCTGACGGAGGGAGGACCTTCTATAACAAGTGGCTTTAGCCACATTTAAGGTCCGAATTGGGCAAAAGCCCGAAAAGAGGGACTTTGAAATATCACGCAGGGAATAGAATAAACGGTAATAGAGAAGCTCAATATTCAATACTTACCAATAATCACTTCTCATCACTGCTCAACAAACTCAAACGTATTCCCATCAAAAAGTCCCTTATCACTGAGTTTTAGGCTTGGGATGACGAGTAAAGCCATAAATGAGATCAGCATGAAAGGAGAGTGAAGATTACTGCCCATTTTGTGAGCCATATTGGTGAGTTTTTCGTAATGGGCTGCCACGTTTTCTCCGGGTTGATCACTCATGAGTCCGGCAATAGGTAGCGGCAGGATTTCCTCCTTATGACCAGAAACAGCCGAGATGCCTCCTCGACTTTTCATGATCAGGTTGACAGCTCTGGTCAATAATTGATCCGAAGACCCAACGGCAATGATATTATGTGAATCATGAGCAACAGAAGATGCAATAGCTCCTTTCTTAATTCCAAAATTCTTGATAAAGGCTACTGCGGGACGTTCTTTTGCATACCGATTCACGACGGCGATTTTTAAAATATCCCGACTTGGAGCTGCTTGAATTACACCACCATTGACCTGCAGGCTAACAGTTTCTCTATCCGTTACCAACTGACCATCCTTCGCCACAATAACCGGTTGCTCCTTATTTTCAGATCTCAGAATAAAATCTGAAGGCTTAACATTATAAGCATTGAAATTATTGATTGGCTTGGTTTCAATATCAGGAAACAAAACCTTGTCATCTTGAAAAACGGGAGCCCCGTTAATCCATGTCTGTTTAATATTCAATGAATCCGGGTTGTCAACAATAATAAAATCAGCCATATCGCTTTTCTGGAGTAAGCCTACTTCTAAATTGTAATGGCGTACGGGCAGTACACAAGCGGCATGGAGAATATCAAACAGATTGTAACCTAGTTTGATTGTCCTGCTTACCAATCTGTTTATATGTCCTTTGATTAGGTCGTCGGGGTGTTTGTCATCGGAACAAAACATTAGCCTTTCCGGATATTTATCGAATAGTTCTACCAGCGCTTCATAATTCTTAGCAGCGCTTCCCTCACGGATGGCAATAAGCATTCCGGCGTTCATTTTATCAATCGCTTCCTCTTTTGTAAAGCATTCGTGATCGGTGGAAATTTGTGCAGAGGCGTACTTCTCAGCTTTGTCCCCTTTCAGTCCGGGGGCATGACCATCAACGGGTTTTTCCAGTTCCAGTGCAGATTTGATTTTGGCCAGTACGTCCGGGTCATCATTTAAAACACCGGGCCAATTCATCATCTCCGAGAGATAGTGTATTTCACCACGTTGCAGAAGCTCGGCTACATCATCATTATCAAGTTCTGCTCCGGAGGTTTCGAATGTAGTTGCAGGAACGCAGGATGGGGCCCCAAAATAGAATTTTAGTGGAACTTTATTACCGTTACGAATCATATACTCCACGCCCTTTATACCGCAGACGTTGGCAATTTCATGCGGGTCAGAAACCGTGGCTACCGTTCCATGCCGTACAGCAATCTTTGCAAATTCAGAAGGGACAAGCATCGAGCTTTCAATATGGATATGCGAATCAACAAACCCGGGCATGATATATTGATCCGGCACGGATTCGTGTTCACGAATATCTGCAATCATTTGACCTTGAATTATAATCTCCCCGTTGAAAATTCGTCGATCGATCGGGTCAACAATTTTTCCCTTGATGGATTTCATGGAGTAACTATTTGTTGTGAGTAATTGTAATAGTGGGTTTGGAAACCAGGGTTTGATAGACTACACAGTATCTCTCAGTCAATTTCAAAAGTGAAGATATCTGGTCTTCCGTCGCATTCGTTTCAAGCTCAAAATGAAGTCGGATCTCTTTAAAGCCTACCGGTGCTTCTTTGGAAACCCCTAATGTGCCGCGAAAATCGAGATCGCCTTCGGCCGTGATTTTTGCATCATCGAGAGGGCATTCGATAGCCGTAGCAACAGCGTTCATAGTTACACCGGCGCAAGCTACAAGAGCTTCAAGGAGCATATCCCCGGAACAGACAGCCATTCCCGATCCCCCCGTAGCTGGATGTAGACCGGCTTTAACCATCGCCTGGCCGGTTTCAATTTTACAAGAAATTCCATCCTCCAACTTACCTGAAGCCTTTAAAGTAACCATGGCTGCATCGGGATGATCTTTATACTCTTTTTTGAGTGGTGATTGTAACTCACGTAATTTTTTTGAATCCATAGAAATTAAGTTGTTTTACATTTCTCAAAATGTATGAGGAAAAACAATTAACCTCATATAAAAATAACGCGTTTATAGGTTAAAGGACCTTCAAGGACAATTCTTTTGTTGATAAGTAACCGTGTTAAATAATTCTATTCTACAAAGGTAGGTTAACTTTTATCCACGGAAATATTAAATCCTGAAGTGAGTTTGAGCAATAATTATGGGGCTAAAACCCAGGAAGGTAGGGGCTGAATTCGTATCCGTTGGTTGAAACCAATGGTAATGGATAGTTAACTCAGTTTAAATTTTACTCATTACGAAGCTCCGGTTTCGAAATGTTATGATGAAGCTCGATCTTCTCCTTAATAATTATGCAGGTATGGCTTTCTGTCGATGCTGCTTGATGGATGAAAAAGGAAGCTGAAGCTTCCGTTATGCAGTTGCGAAGGAGGTCAACTACGCCAAACCTGTTGTAATAAGTTTTAGTATCAATAACGCTTACGATCACTGAAGGTTTAACTAAGGAGACTGTTTAGGTTAGGCTTCGTTGACCAGGGACTTTCGCAACGAGTAAAATCACTATGATTTACAACTTCTTCAGAATGATGACTCGATCTCCATAGAATGTAAGGTCAGCTTTTAACCAATCTGCAATCCACCGAAAGGTTTTCTTCGAGTAGAAGGATACATGCGTTTCATCATGCGTGTAGTGCCATTCTGAGAAGGTTTCATCTTCCGGTCTTAAGAGTGTCATGATACCGAAATATCCACCTGACTTTAGCAAAGGCCAGAGCTGTTCAAACTCCACTGCAGGATTGTAGAAATGTTCCACCGTCTCTGTTGATGTAATAAAGTCGTATCTCTTTCCGAGGACTGTCGGTTTATTTGCATAGAAAGGGTCATAAATTTCCATAGATTGTCCGGCCTCCTCTAACATAACACTGAGTGTAGGACCGGGGCCGGCGCCGTAATCCAGACCGTAACTTTGTGGTTTTAACTTATTAATGAGCGGAATGAAGAGTTGGCTTAAAAAATCTCTGTAGTCTTCATCTTCCGGGTCATTTTCGTGCTGATCGTAACGTTGTTTCTCACTCGACGGATCCAGACGTTCCATGGGATCTACAAAAACAAGATCACAAACTCGGCAAATGTGATAATTGTAAAGATTATTAGTATGAAGATGATGTGTATCTGAGCTACTACAAAGAGTACATTTTAACATTTTTGAAAAAAGTTCATCTATTAAAAAAGATTCTTCGTATCTATTTGAAAATGGACTCATCAGGAAGTTTAAATGAAATCAACATATAATTCATTTATTGATTGTTTAAAAAGAAATAATGATTAAATAGATTAAAAAAGTCGTACATTTTAATAGAATTAGTTATTTATGTTAACTTTTTTTAATATTAGGGACTAACTTGGGGTGATGTTCATTAATGAAAAGGTACAATTTTTTAAAATGTTCTTACTAACACAGATAATAACAATCAATTAGAGTAAGAAAACAACTATTCTATTTAATAGATAGAGGCTTTTATGGGTAAATACGCCATTTTTATCGTTTCGGCTCTTATCTTTTCCATGCTGACTTATTCGAGCGCGTTGCGGAATGCTGTATTTATGTCAAATACCAGGACTGTACAAACACACAGTGAAAATCAGGCATACAATATTGCACAAAGTGCTGCGATGGTTGCTATAAATGATATTCGAAGCGACCCAAGTGGAAGTCCTTTCAACCCTGACCCCGATAGCACCTATTCATATCCTTCTTCGAGTGATTTTGAAGACTGGGTGGAGATGCATGGTGAATACAATGTTACGACAACAAATCAAGGAGATACGTTGTTGACAATTCGATCTACCGGAAGGTTTGAAGAATCAGTTTACCAAGTGAGGATTGGTTTGGTTAAAACTACCGGTGGAGGTTTTGTCTGGCCTCCAATTGATACGGCTGTTCACGCAGAAGAAGATATTACCTTGTCAGGCAGCGGTACTATCCAGGGGAATGCTTCAACGAATAGTGCAAGTCCCGGTGCAGTATCCATGAACGGCGGAGCAGGGATAACAGGCAATTTGGCAATAGGCCCCGGAGGCAATCCGGATGATATTGTTAATAAACCCAACTGGCATGGTGGAGTTCAAGGGGAAGTTTTTGCATTGGATACACCTTATGAATATGAATTACCAGATTTTCCAGATTTACCCGTTTTACCTACAGGTTCTTCATTCGAAACTGAAAAGTGGAATGATCCGACTGATTTTTACGCCAATCAATACACCGGATATTACATACCTGAAATTTCTGTAAATCAAAATCGGAGTATGAATATTCACGTAGGTGATCAAAACAGGAAAATTTATGTTGGCAATCTTGATGTTAAGAATGGGCATATAAATTTTGTGGGAACCGGAAAAGTTGAATTATATGTTTATAACGATATCAATTTTGGTGCAGGAAGTTCACTAAACTGTAATGCTCAGTGGAGTGCTTCTCCTTGTAATGGTGAAACAAGTCAACTAATGACATATTATGGAGGCTCCAATGAGTTTAGGCTCGCTGGGGGCCAGTATTTTAATGGGAACCTTTATATAGAGAGTGCTGATGCAAAGTTTACCGGAGGCAGTAAATTTAAAGGGAATCTAATATCTGGCGGTGATGATCTTGAGGTAGCAGGAGGGTTTGAAGGTGTTAGTGCTTTTTATGCTCCAAATGCTTATGTGCAATTTAAGGGGGGTGGAAATTTAAGAGGCTTTGTTGTTTCAGATAGTTATAGATCAACTGGTGGAACATGGGTTTATGAAGAAAATTTAGATACAGATTTACCTGACTTAGATGGCAATGGTGGAGGCGCACCCACGTTCTCAGTTACGTATTGGAATTAAGAAGAGAAAAATAGATGTCAACCGGTCAAATATTCTTAACGTTAGCTTCACTGGTTTTGCTGGGATATATCTCACTCAATATACAACGTATGTATGTGAGTTCTGTAGAGACAACAGTTGATATGCAAATGATGAACGATGCAGTAAACTTTGGGCGAGATCTGAGTGAGGAGGTTCAATCCTATGCTTATAAGTATAGTCAATTGGATGCTCAGCTTGGGGGATTGGATGATGAAACGGATCCCAGTTCACGAAGAACAGATACATCTCAGGTTGGACGAGTTTTTCACGCAACGGTTGAACTATCAAACGAGGTAGAATTAGACCATGGACAGAATGGTAGATGGGCTACAATAAGAGTTTATGAAGAGGTTGATAATTCTCTTGAAATGAAAGCCGAGCTTAGAACGGGTGTGGTGAATTTAAATTAATTGTTAGGAGAGAGTATGGGTATTCAACTTGATTTTATTATTCCGCCAATTATAGTGGGTCTGCTAGTTATTGTAGTGTTCCAGTTGAATTCTTTTATCATGGAAACATCACTTGATAATCAGCTTACCACCAACATGCAGACTTTTGCCGAAGTTACCTCTCGGGTGATCCAGGAAGAGCTGAAAATGGCCAATCAAATAGTAAATCCCGCAGATCCTGCAACTCCGGATTCAGTTTTAACATTTGTAAGTGTAACAACTGATACTATTACCATCCAGCGATCTGGAAAGAACCTCGAAATCATCAGTAAGAGCAGTGTCTCACCCTCAACTCCAGATACAATCAGATACCCGTCGAGCCTCTCATCTTTGATGTTTGACCTGGAAAGAAAACCTGTGGGTGAACCAATTCCTTATTACTTAAATATTGAAATTGAGACGGAGAGTGATCCGGATCATCATGCCTCTACACGTGGAGATGTAGAAACGGTTAGAGCGTTTGCGGAAAATGAGATTTATCTGAGAAATGTACATCGGCTATCTATTACAGGAGGGCCTCCGGGGTCTGGAGGTTCAGGCGGTTCTGGTTCTGGTGGTGGGAATGATAATAGTGGAGGTGAAGATAACGGTGGTAATTCTGGAGGATCTGGAGAAAATGATGATGGAGAGGAACTGGATTGCACAGGGCCACCGTGGACACGTCCACCCGGATGCTAAAACCGGGAATATTTTTGAACTTGAAGTGAAGTATCACAAAGAAGAATAGTTGTTATTTGAAAAGCTTTAAATCCGGTACTTACACTAACCAAATTTGAAAGTAATAAACAAACACTACTCAGAGTAAACTTTATTCCTGATTTTGCTCATAAATGATTAGTCCTGAGAGTCCAAAAAGATCAGTTCTCCACCCCACTATTCATAGATTCATCAAGGGATTGTTGACTTTGCATTTGTTCAATCTCTTCTTTGAATTCTCTTCTTTGTTCATCCAATAGCTCCGGTCGTCCTCTGTATCCATCATCGCTGTTTAAGCGCTCTTCAAGAGTTGGAATAAGCTCCACCTTTAGCAGAACAACAAGTTCTTGTACAGTATGTTCTGTTGAGTTATAGCCAAAGAGATATTTCAGGCCGAGAAACCATCCAGGCAGATCTTTCAATATGGGAACTCCTCTGCGAGTTGTGGTAACCTCTGTTTCATAGAGTCCGGCTATTACAGTGCTTTCCCCGCTTAACATCAAAACTTCGGTAGTTGCTTCTTGTTTGTTCACGATTGTACTGACAGGATCTGGTTGTGCAGTACTGCGTTCTGTTTCTACCGTCATATAAATAAACGGTGCTCCCTCTTCATTATAGTAAATATTAGGAGTAACGTTTAAAATCGTACCCGTACTAAAAAATTCGTCCGTAATATTTCCGGCAAAGTCACGCTGCTTTATTGAAAAATCCTGCCCGACCTGGATATTTCCAGTCCGACCATCAAGTACTTTAATGGAGGGAGAGGACAATACTTCTCCATTTCCACTCTCCTCAAGTGCCCTGAAAAGTGATGTTATCTCCCAAGTTCCGGTGGAAAAGATATCACTCCAATTGATTTCTACATCAAAAAGTTCGCGTTGAACATCCACTGCTGTTGCAGTTTCTACACTTACCTCGCCATTTCTAACAGTAGACCAGTCAATTCCCAGCTCACGAACAAAATTTCGGTCACCTTGAAAAAACGTTGCAGAAATCTTAATCTCCCTTGAGCCAAAGTTCACTTGAACTTCTTGTTCTTCTTCTTCATCACCGTCACCTGTTTGTCCCTGTTGTTGATCCATGGGAATACTCTGTATCTCATAGTACTTGGGATATTCCGTGACATACATATTATTATATTCAGCTATTCTATTTAAAGCATCTTCCCAGTGCATTTGCGGAATTTCTACTCCAATAGGCCCATCGTATTCAGTTTGATTGACAAAAATTTTATCTTTGAACTCAATAGAGAGTTCCTCGAGAATGGTCATAGCCTGGTTAAATGAAACATCTTGCGAGAGAACAACCAATTCGTCCGGATTTGTATATTCCCTTACCGGCATACGATCCTGGCCAACCGCCATTTGAAAACCTAACACGAGTATGAAAACGGAAAGTAGTTTTAGTTTTTTCATGTTGGGAAATTTCTAAGAATTGTCTTGTGATTGAGAAAATGTGAGGGTAACTGTATCAGCAATACCCCCTCGATTTAATTGAAAAATTACTTCCCGGGCATCCAGGTTGATATTACTAAGTCTTCCTAAGTAAACCCGATCTCCTATAGTAAGTCTTTTTAGTACACCTGTCTGATCAATGATATGGGCAGTTCTGCCGGTCAATGCAATCAAACGGCTTGCTTCAACATTCGGTAAATTTTCTTCATTTGGCGGTATCGGTCTGATAAGTGGATAATATGGGTTATACTGTATACTGCCGAGTGGTGAGGATGTATTGAGTTCTGCCCGGTAACTTGTCCAATTTCCTCTTCTGTAATAGGCACTGAGATTAATTTCAAAAGTAACCCTGTTCAGACTTTCCAGTTCTTCAATATTGTTTAATTGCAAAGCTCGAATCTGAATAATCGGCCGGCTATATTCAATCCTGTAGAGAAAATTAGTAAGATTACTATAGTTACCTTCTCCGTTAAGAGTTGCATTTATAACCCCATGATCTTCATTTAGTACCGAATCGGAAAAAGAATAATTCAATTCAGTAAACGAAATATCTTCATTAATTTCTTGCAGGTAGTCATAAAGATTACTCGAGCTATGCGAGGCAAAGAGTTCTTTAGGGTGATTCATGCGAGTAAAAATCACCTCATTATAATTTGCTTGGGCTGAAGAAAATTGATTTGCCAGATTTTGAACCTCCTCAAGTTCTGCCCTTTTTTCATTTAGTGTTGTTTGTGTTGTGGCGATCTCTTCATCAAACCGGTTGTGGATATAGAGCCAACCACCTCCGACCATAATAATGAGTGTTAACAACAGGATAATTGTATTTCGAATGCTGTATTTCATCTATTACCGCCCCTCCCGGATCCGTATGATAAAATTACGCTCCCTGTAGGCCCGGGGTAACTCCTGCACCGCTTCAAGAGCTGCTGAGACAGTTTGAAATTGACCGACGCCTATACGCCACCATCTTTTGTTGTCTTCAAGAACCACGTCCCATAGTGTAGCCTTATAGCCTTCTTCCTCTAGAATTTCAACCTCCCGGCCTGCGCGCTGCTCATCTGTTATGGAGTGCAAGACAATGGTGTACGCTCCCTCAAGCATCTGATTTTCAGGCCCCATGAGACCGAAAGAAGACTGTGAACGGCTGTTTATAATGGGGGGTTCCTTAAAAGATGCTGGGTTATTGTCAGTTTGTTCATTATCGTCACCATTGGGTTCTATACCAGAACCCATAGGTTCAGATTCTGCGATTTCACTAACCTCAGTTTGTTCAATTTCCGGGCTTTGAGAGGAGCTGCTCATTGCTGATGATTGAGATTCTGATACGGGTGCAGCTATCTCTTCCGCTGGCATATCTTCGGAGAGTTCATTCGAGGAGAAATTGATTTCTACCTCTGATCCTTGTTCAGTATCAAAGCTTTGTTCAGGCATCTCCTGCAGGAATGGTTCAATATCCTGTCTGATATTGTTCACACGCATCCCAAAAGAATAGACCGTAGCCCCTCTCATTTCAGTTTGAGAAACTTGTTGGATATTCGCATCAGTAAAGATCGATGCAAACTCAGGAATTTGTGAGCGATTCATGGAATATCCATTAAAGTTTAAGCTGTTATTATCTGCAGTTGAGAGATTTTCCAACCAAACATTAGGGATATCAGCAATTCCTTCGTTTAAAATTCTAAAAGTTTCCGACCATTGTTGATTATACTGCGCAAGCTCCAACAAGCGTTCATTTTCGGCATTCAGGATAGAAATTTCACTCATCAGATCTTCAGTCATAGTTGCCGTTGGCCGAAGTTCTTCAATTTGATTGTCCAAAATCTGAATTTCCTGCTGTAAATCGGTGAGCTGGCTTGATTTGGCCTGGTAAAGATAATTTAGGTAGAGGGGCGTTAAAGCGATGAGTATTAATATTGCAATTCCATGCCATTCCAGTTTTAATACCCTCTGCTTTTCCCGAATATATTCAGGGAGTAAGGAGAGGTCTGAGTACTCCTTTTCATGAATTTTACTGGCTGCCCAAGCTGCACCAATTGATGTTAAATAGGGCTGTAAATAAACCGGCGAGTCTAAAATTTCATCGGTATAATTCAGGTGTTTACTGTCAAGTGTGAGATAATCAACATCAACGTCCTCAAACTGCTGGTCAAAATATCTCTTGGCCTTTTCACTTAACTTTGCACTTCGGACAAGAAGTAAACGCGTAATTTTCGGAAGATCCCCTTTATCAATTTCAAAGAGAATTTTACTGAATATGGTGTTCAGTACATCATTTGACTCTTCACCATCAGTGATAATTGGAATAACGTTCACAATCTGTTCTCCCTTCATAAAAATAATACGGCTTGAATGGGTACCAATAGCAATTAGTCCTGTGATGTCGTCAGTCCCCAACGTATAGTTTACGCGGGCAAGGCCTGCCCAAATAGCTTCATCGGGTAGTCGTTCCTGGATTAATACTTTCTTATTGAGATATGTTTCGGATAGCTCAATCAGGTTCAGGAAGCTGTTATCGTCGGCATAATGGGCGAGCAAGCAGGTCTTGTCGTCAAGCTGAACCCAGGAATATTGGTCAGGATTTATCTCTTCATCTGGGGTTGTTTGCAGTTTTTCACGAAAGAACTCAAGACGTTCATTCTTTTTCATGGAACCGGGATCCACATTTTTCAGTACCTGGAATGTGGTGCGCCCGAAGGGTATATGAGTTCCAATACGTACTTTTCGCTTGCCGTATTGTGTGAGATAGTCCGCGAGCAGTTGTTCATTCTCCCGCTCGATATCCGCCTCATCCTCCGTCTTGGTCATATCGAAGCTTTCTTCCAGGTCGGAAGTGTCGGTTTCTTCCCGGGAAGATTCTTCTGTTTCGTCTAAATCTTCAAAACCTGTAACCGTCTCCGAAGATGTAGGGTCATCCATTTCAAAGATCTCTTCGTAATCTTCAGAAAAATCCAGGTCACCGAGCCCGGAATCAGAAACAGTGGTGATGGGGTGCGGAAGGTCGACTGTATCGACTTCTACAAGTTCAAGGCCGTTTTTGGTAGTTCGAAGACGAGCCATACGAAGCCTGTTCTCTTCATATGTAAGTCCAATATATTCTTTCTTAGCCAATGCGGAGCTTGGTTATTTTAAAAGTTGTTTAATTCGGGTTTTATTATTCGCTTGATTGATCGCTTCATCAGTGCTGATAATTCGCTGTTTCACCAGTCGCACCAAATCCTGTTCGAGTGTATGCATTCCATACTGGCTTCCCTCGTTCAGCATTTGGTATATTTCAGACACGTTATCGTTCCGGATAGCAGCTCGAACCGGTGGAGTAGCTACAAGTACCTCTTTGGCAAGTACTCTTGTCCCCTCAAGTGTATTGACAAGCTTCTGGCTGATAACACACGTTAAAACGTCGGCAAGACGAACACGAACCCGTTCCTGTTCATTGAGTGGCGTCTCACCGATAATTCTGTCTATACTTTCCATAGCCGAAGCCGTGTGCAGCGTAGAAAACACTTTATGTCCCGAGTCTGTAACTTCCAACGCATTTCTGATTGCAACATCGTCTCTTAACTCACCAATAACGACAATATCAGGATCCTGCCGCATCGCTTGAACGATTCCATCCCTGAATGACTCTACATCCCTTCCAACTTCCCTGTGTCTAATGATACATTTTTGAGGTTTGTGAACCAACTCAATGGGTGACGCAACAATTACAATATGTCCTCTAACCGAGCGGTTATTCGCATCAATGATGGTATCAAGTGTTGTTGATTTACCCGAACCTGTGATCCCGGTTACTAAGGTTAAACCATATTTAAGATATTTTAAACTTAAATATCGTGCAACTTCCGGGTGTAAATTTAACCCTTTAAATGGACGAATTTCATTATTGATCTGGCGCATATTCATCGCCAGGTTATCCATATCAAAATAGACGGTAGCACGATACCTGCGATCCCGGTTTGTAGACAGAGAGTATGAAAAGTCGATACTTCTGTTTACGAGTAGATGCTCCATCTGCTCGTCACTCAATAAGTTAAGTATTAATATATTCGTCTCAAGTAAAGTATACTGCTGACTCTTTTCCCATGGTTTTTTTGTACCATGAATCCGATACCAAACTTTTCCAAAGCAGCCATCTCCTCCCAAATCAATATCAGATGCTTCCATCTTCTGCATTCGGTCTAGATATTCCTCTATATGATCCCGCATCACGTTTCTCTCGGCCGAAGAGAGTTCATATAGAGTGTTTACGAGGTATTGAATTAGATCTACCCCACGTAATTCATCAGGAACACCCGAGAGGGTTTTATCGAATAGTGTCTGAATATCGTCATCCACAATCGTAGTCATACCCTTAGTTATCTTCGTTGGTTTGATAAGCTAATTTTCTCTGAATATATAGCAGCTTCTTGCCGGCGTAAATGAGTTTTTGGTTCTGCAGGTCAATTAAGTTCATGATAAACATTTTAAACAGGCGATCCGGCCTGCTTTCAAAGAATTTGAGTACATCTTCCCGTTTTAGACGTATAACCGCTGTTGGCCGGGTGGCGATCAATGTGCCTGAAGGCGCCCTGTTTTTAAATAAAAATGTTTCTCCAATAAAATCACCGGGATGCAATTTTGCAATATATACGTCCTCTTTAAAAAGCGATACGCTGCCATCAACAACTAACCATCCGTCATTTACAAAATGTTCTTTCTCTGAAACAATAGTTTCACCGGCGTTGTATTCTTCCAGTGATCCACATAACAAAAATTCCCGGTAATCTTCCGGCGGAAATTTTCGCAAAAGAAGAGGAGATGAATCCAGCACTTGCTGTACCCTCGGGTGATGCAGTAAGTCTTTTTTTCGACTATCCATTTGGCCAATCAATTAATTCGTGTAAAAATTAACTGTGTATTCTCTTTTGTTAAAAAATTGTACCCAGAGATTTGAGGAATATCACAGTATCAATAAAAAATTAAAGAACCGTTCATCATATAATAAAGAAAATGAACTGTTCATGGACTCTCGCTGATACGGTATTGTTCCTTTAATTAAGATATAAGAATAATTGAATATTAATAAATTTTAATAAATAAAGCTTAAATATACTCTGTTCAGTTTAGCTTTACCAGAATGTTCTTAGAAGTGGTTTGTGTTAATCTTCCAATGTGATGGCCATTACTTCCTCTATTGTAGTAATACCATTTTTAATTCGTTTCCGTCCCGATGCTCTAAGCGTCAGCATGCCATTTTTAATAGCATATTTACGCAGGGCATCTTCATCGATCTCATCTCCTGCATCAAAAATCATTCTTTTTACTTCGTCATCAAAATAGAGCGCCTCCATGATAGCGATTCGGCCATCGTACCCCTGGTTGCACTTCTCACACCCCACCGGTTTGTAAAATGTTATTTCCTCAATTTCATCTTCGCTAAAACCAAGGTTTTTGGCCGGCTGCCTGATCTCCTCTTTATCGTATTGTTCTTTGCAATGCTTACATAACTTTCGCACCAATCGCTGGGCCATCACCAGGTTAATAGCATTTGCAATTAGAAAAGGTTCTACGCCCATCTTAAAGAGCCTGGATACGGCACTGGGTGCATCATTCGTGTGAAGTGTGGAGAAGGTCAGGTGCCCCGTATTTGCAAGTTTGATGGCAATTTCAGCAGTTTTCAGGTCTCGAATCTCACCGACCAGTACAATATCAGGGTCATGTCTCAAAATTCCCCGCATGGCATTATCGAACGTCATACTCTCGGAAATCTTTAACTGTCGTGCACCTTTGATCAGGTATTCTACCGGTTCCTCAATGGTTAATACATTAAACTCGGGGCTCATCACGGAGTGCAACGCAGCCACCAACGTGGTTGATTTACCTGATCCGGTAGGCCCCGTAATAATCACAATTCCGGACGGCTGGTTAATCGCCTTATTAAAATCTGCATACGCTTTCTCCTGCAGGCCAAGCTCGTCAAGATCTGTAATGACTTTCCTGTCATCCAGAACCCTTATTACCACAGACTCAAGTTTTCGCTCAAACTCTTCACCGACCATCGGCATGATTGAGACCCGGAAACGAATATTGGTGGCATCAATACGCCGTTGTATATACCCGTCTTGGGTTGAATCCCTCTCAAAACGATCCACATTCATGGTTTTATCTTTCACAACTGCCGATAGGGCTTCCGGTTTTACGTTGGGCTGTGAATGCCAAACCTGGAGCCGCCCGTCCATTCTGAAAAGAATATCCGTCACATTTTCTTTCCCGGGTATGATATGGATATCACTCGCACCTTTTCGAACCGCTTCAACAAGCATACCCTCCACAAGGGAGTTAAGCATACTTTTATTGATCTCTTTATCCAGCTCCTCTTCATCCAGATCCTCTTCGGTGATTTCAGGTTCTTCGAACTCAATATCATCCAGGATTCGGAGGAACTCATTCTTTTGATCATAAACCTTATTAATGATCAAGTCTACAGTTTCCTGCTTGCAGTAGGTCAGTTCATAGAGTTTGTACGGAAGTTCTGAAGCCAATATAGAGATCTGGGGATCGGTCGGATCAGCAGAAGCCAGTATGATCAAATCCTTATCTGCCTTAAACGGAACGGTTTTCCGGTAGATCATCTCATCCACAACATCGTCGGGAATTTCATCCAACATGCTGCGAATATTCCCGATCATCTTCTTGGAGGGTGAACCATTTGGCAATACTTCCCGGAAGGCATAAAGACGGGAGATGGTCTTCATTACTTCATGGCGGTCGGCATCAAAATCTTCTATGATAATTGTACTGAGACGCCGCCGAATGGAAGCCGGTTCTTCCTGATGGGTATTTATAGCTTTCTCAAGCTGCTCATGGGTAATGATACCATTTTCAACAAGGGCTTCACCCAGGCGTTTTCGTACAAAAAATGTATTCTTTTTAGCCGTATCCATTGTAGAATCAGGTTTGCTCAAGAATCACGAAATATAAAGATTAGAGCATAGCATGTAGATAATTAAATATAGCTAATAAATAATTAAACCCAATATAGACGTTTTTAATACCAATTTATACCGGTGCATTCTACTTGTCAAACCCGGGGTAAGAGCTGCAAAAGACGGATCTCGTTGGATAGAAGAATATTCCAGATCTGGCGGTTGTTTATTTCGTCCGCTGTGTCTTGAATTACGAAACGATAGCTACCTGAAAATATTAGGCCCATAGCGTGTATAAGACATAAGGTTTCTAAAAAAGCATAATTGTTTGGTGACGACATAGGTGGTATTGAGGCTGGATTTATTTTCAGTAAAGATGTACGTAATTCGTGCCGAGAACAGATGAGTCAGGAAGATTTTGGGACGATGATGCCGGAAACTTAACGGGCAAAAAAGAATCAAATTGGATTGCTCTTTGTTACTCATCGAATCAGTCTTGCCAAACAAACAGATAAGATTTATATCCTTGAAAATAGCTCCATTCGTGATTCCGGGAGTCTTGACGAATTGATATCCAATGAGAACTATTATGTACGCGGTTAAAGGCTGACTACCAAAACAGGCATGACTTTACCCAAATTACATTCACTTTATCATCAGAGTGATTATAATCCCGGAAAAACTGTAAGGATTTCGAAAATTTCGATTAATTAAGAAAAGGAGATCACACAATACAATGACATCATCATGCTAAACACAAAGCAACGAATCTTTGTTGGGGAATTTATTGTCGGTGCTTTAAACTTGGCCCCTGATTTTATATAGCTCAGAGCTTCTTAGTATTAAAACCGTGAAGGATATGTTTGTATCTTTTGCAGCGGTTTTCGCCGGCGCCCTGATTTTTGATCTACATATATACAGAAAGGAACTACAGGCGTAAAGATAAAACCGGAATTAGAATAGATTAGAGATTGGGCATGGATGGGTCAGTTTTTGTTATTAATCTTGTCCATGATGCAGGTTTGGTGTATTTTTGCATCAAAATAGAGGAGGAGTAATGACAAGACAAAGTATAACATTTACCAAACCTAACGATGAGTGGTTAAAGGCCCAGGTTGACAAGATGGAGTATAAAAGTAAAAGTGAGCTTGTTAACGATTTGGTTCGAAGAGCACGGAACCGGGAGGAAGAGGTAGAATGGATCCGCTCTAAACTAATCGCTGCAGAGAGGGGGGGATTCACCGGAGAAACCCGTGATGAAATCCTGGCCGAATCGAAGCAGCAATTACGCCGGGATGGCCAGCTATAAGTTAAGCAATCAGGCAAAAGAAGATCTGATTCGAATCCATCAATACGGAGTTCGAAATTTTGGAGAAGAGCAGGCGGATAGATACCTGCTTGATTTTTTTGAGCAGTTTGAGATCATTTCCCGCTATCCTGACCGTTACCCGAAAGTCGATTATATCCGTGAAGGATATCGACGGTGTGTTTGCGGGGTGGATGGTATTTATTACCGGGTAAAAAATGAAACCGTCGAGATCATGGCAATAATCGGTCGCCAGGATATGAATCAAATTTAGAAAAATTGATATTAGCAGCCTTGTGTTCGTGGTTTACTTTGATCAGGCTGTCTCTCAACAAGATGCGCAACTTTAAACCTGAAAACCTTAAACTTTGAACGGCGGCAACCCGCTTCACTCCTCAGTCTTCAAATTCCTTAACCTTTCCCCATAATCCACAAGAAAACGCTCATAGGGTTTATCCAGCAGTTCGGAGGAGATCAGGAAGTCGGCAGATGACCGGTTGCACGCAAGCGGAATATTGTAAACGATACAGATTCTGAGCAGGGCTTTTACGTCCACATCGTGGGGTTGCGCCTGGAGCGGATCCCAGAAAAAGATCAGGATATCCAGATCGCCATCGGCAATTGTGGCGCCGAGCTGAAGATCACCGCCCAGCGGTCCGCTCATAAAGCGGTAGACTTTGAGGCCCAATTTTTCCTCAATTAAACCACCGGTTGTTCCGGTTCCGTAGAGCTTGTGGTCTTTCAGAGTGCCGCTATTGTAATCAACCCAGTCGATCAGATCTCGTTTTCGGTAATCGTGGGCCACCAGCCCGATTCGTTTTTTCTCTTTCATTGTAGCGGTGTGGGATGCAATACTTGGATGAGGTTTTTTACTGGATTTTTTTGGAAAAATGATAGGTTTTCTGAAAAAAATGTAAGGAATTTGAAAATTCCGGTTCATACAGAGTAGAGTATAGGTGCAACAAGAACAGAATACTATGCATGAAGAGAATAAATACAGAAGCGAGAAATATTTTAAAAGTATGAATAGAAAGAATGGAAACAAAGCTGAAAAAGTGGTTCGGATTTTAATTCATGAAATAGAATCGATTCGGTATGTGAAAGAATGGGCAAAAGCAGCAAATGTGTCACAGAGTTGGTTAAAGAAGGAGATGAAGACTACATATGACAAACCACCCAAAATTATTTTACGAGAAGTGCGCTTCGAGATCATCGTGTTCCTAATCATAAAAAACGGAGCTGAGGTAACCAGTTTAACAGTAGCTTTTGAATCGGGTGTAGGTGAAACAAGTGATGCTTTGTATAAGTTCTTGAGTAGACATTACAACACTACATTCAGCGAATTAAGAGAGTATCTTTTGACTGAAGAGCCTGATGTAAGTTTTACTTGGTTAGAATGGAAAAAACTGTTTGGCTTCTATGAATACCTGAATTGGCGAGAAAAAAACCGAAATTGGGGATAGGTTTTACTTGCTATGGTGAATAGCAATAATTTTTTTGTTTGTAAGCATTCATCAAAAGATTTGGTGGGTGGTCTAAACATTAACCAAATAAGGAGGATTGATATGAGAACTTTAAGTTTAGAAAAAATGGAACAGATAGAAGGTGGAGATTTAATTGGTTGCTTAGGAGCGCACGCTGCTACTATTGCTCTCTTAGGTGGTGTCGCGGCGCTTTCAGGACCTGTCGGCTGGGGGGTTGCTATCGGATTTGCTGCAGGCGGATATGGCGCTGGTCTAGCTATAGGATATGAATGCCTGTAAGGAATGTATGGTTACCATGTAGAAATAAATTACTTACATGGTAACCATCATTTTTTTTTTAAGATAAGTATAAATACTCAAAAAAGATTTTTTGAAAATCCTGAAAATTCTCTACCAAACAAACGAAAAGCTCATCAGTCGGATCCGGCAAAGTGAGTGGTTCTATAGTATTTGGATTGCGGGGAGCTGTCTCTTCTTTGTCGGTTTAGGAGGTTCATTGAATTTGGTAGCGGAAAGAAGTCCGAAAGAGACGCGTATCGTTTTCAATCTGTTGGCATACCTACTTGTAATGACCGACGTATTAGCTACTCTGTTGAAATTTCAGAGTAAGGCGTTGATTGAACCGAGACATTTGAGGGTGTTTCCGATAAGCCGATGGAAATTTTTGAAATTTCATTCACTTTTGCTTGTATTAGATATTAAATCATTTACGTTTGCGACGGTCATCCTTGTGAGTTCACTTTTTTTTGTATTTCACTCTCTGTACATAGCAGCGGCTTTTAGCCCATTTTTTTGGATTTTACTTTGGGCTAATCTTATTGCTTTTACCCTTGCTATTCATTGGGTGGCCGGAAAGTGGCTATACCGTTACCGAAAAAATATTACGAACCTCGGTTTTATATTCATCGGTATTATACTCGTGGCAGTCTTAACCGAATCAGAGTTTATTTTTACGAAGCTCCCGATTATAAGCTTTGTGGGAAACGGGCTTTTCGGGTTATTAATGCACGATATACAGATTGTTTGGACTAATATAATTTATTTATTTGTTAGTTTAGCTTCTGTTCTGGCACTTCTGGCATGGTCGTCTTCTAATCATTAAAAAAAAATTCCGTGGTAATGTGGATTCATATCAAAACCCAGTTCAGTATAATGATTCGTTATATGAGTCTGCTTTTTATGCTCACAGGCATAGGTTTAGCTGTTGGGATGTTGCTTTCAATTATCTATAAACATCAACAATTTTTTAATATACCATTGGTAATTGTGTTCGGGTGCAGCTTTTTAGGACCTACTCTCGGAGATGTGTTCAGCGGAAAAAGGGAGTTTATAAATTATTGTCTGGCTCCCTGGAGTATCCGTGCAATATTCTTTTCCAAATGCATCGTTTGGATACTCGTTATGATTACTGTCCCGTCACTCTTGTTGTTTGGAAGTTCTTTTTTCTTTGAGAACACCTTAGGAGAATATAAGGGTGCGGTTCTTTTGTTAGTTACATCAATACCGGTGTTTATGATCTTGGGTACTAGGATCAGTATCATTCCAAGAGGGGAACCAACTGTGGAGAATAATGCTTCGCTCTATCTCTTGATGTTCTTAACGATTCCCTTTGCTACCATACCTTATGTTTTATTTTACCTATGGTTTGACAGCTTGCTCTTCTGCCTCTTATTCTCTATTACGACTTTTGGATTGTGGTATTCTTATGTGTTGCCGACGGTAATTAAGAAATTTAACATTCAACATTGTAATCTGATAGAAAGATGAGCATAATTGAACTGGTTGATCTAAAAAAAGTGTATATGGGCAACCATGTTGCATTGGATGGTGTGTCAATGACAATTCCACACTCCACTGTTTTCGGTTTATTGGGACCAAATGGTGCTGGGAAATCGACGATTATAAATATCCTGGCGGGAGTTGTGAAAAGGTCCGAGGGAATTGCAAAAATTTTCGGGAAAACAATAGAACATGATGATTATATACATAAAAAAGATATTGGATTTGTTCTTGAAGATCCTCATTACCTGGAAAAACTAACAGCAACCGAATACCTTCATTTTTGTGGAGCACTTTATGAGTTAAAGTCGACCGATATTAAGGAACGAGTAAATGAATTGCTTACCTTTTTTGATCTCAAAGGGCGTGCAACATCACAAATTGAAACCTATTCGAATGGTATGAAGAAAAAAGTGTCGTTGGCGGCAGCACTTATTCATCAACCCAAACTGCTTATTTTGGATGAACCTTTGGAAGGAATTGACCCGACTTCGGCCAAACAGATTAAAGATACATTACGTTTGATGGCGGACAGAGGCGTTACCGTGGTTTTAAGTTCACATAATCTTGACACGGTAGAAAAATTTTGTGATGAGGTAGCTATTATTCACAAGGGAAAGCTTGTCTTTCAGACCAAAACAGAGGAGATCCGTATCAAAATAAAGGATGAGGTAAGTCAGGAACGATACCAATCCCTGGAAGAGATATTTATTGATGTTGTTTCAGATGAAGACGATAAACCCGCTTCAAGTTTGTCGTGGTTATGAGTGTTTAAGTCATATTCGGCTAATTAGTTTTAAATAGAGGTACAACACGTATGATTTTCAAAATATTCATGAAAAAAGACTTCCAGCCTGATTATGAGACAGACAGCTACGCTTATGATAATATTCCAATTTCAGTGCTTTTTGTAAGTATAACCGCAATCTATTTGGTGTTGGCCTACATATCGGATCAATTTATTCTGGGAGATGAAGTATATATTCGCAGTTTTTCTGATCAAACTATTGAAGCGGTATTAAATATGCGTGAGCGTTACGGTTGGTTAAACTATGTATTTATACCTGTTACTCTATTTTTAAAAATATCCTTTCCTGCTCTTTGTATAACTATAGGTACTGTTCTTTCTTCTCTTGAGATTAAGTTTAAAACTTTTTTTAAAGCAGTCTTGTTGGCTGAGGTTGTTTTCATTCTCGCCCAGATATTGTATCTCATCAATCTGTCTCGGCATCTGGATGCTTTAACTATTGAAAAATCATTGAATTACTTCCCATTATCTGTAATCAGTATTTATGGTGTAGAAAACGTAGTCCTCTGGCTTCATTATCCGCTTCAAACTCTCAACCTATTCGAAGTTTTCTACATTTTGATTATCTCCTGGCTTCTGTCCAGGCAGTGGAAGCCCAACTTCATCGAGAGCCTCAACATTGTACTGCCTTCTTATGGAACCGGGTTACTTCTGTGGTTGGTTCTCGTCACTTTTTTAACCCTTCAAATCAGCTAACCATGAAAAAAACAGTTTTAAAATGGATCGTTGGCGGGGTTGTTACAGCTATTTTACTATTGGGGGTTTTGATTGCCAACCAACTTCTTGAACGTGAAAACAGAATAGAAAAAATTTCCAACTGGCCTGATCTGGAGGTGGAAACACTTGAAGGAGAGCCAGTATCCACTCTTGAATTTTATTCGGACGGTCCCATTCTGTTTACTTATTTCAATACGGCGTGCGAGTATTGCAGAAATGAAATCACAGATATTTCAAAACACACTCAACTTCAAAGAAGCGCTGAAATAATTCTTATCTCAGATGAAAGCCGAAAAGAGATTGAAAAGTTTAGAAATGATTTAAAGATTATTGAGAATACAGAGTTCATTTTTTTGAGAGATGTAAAGAAGAGAGTAAAGGAATTCTACGGGATAATGGGCGTTCCTTCTACTTATTTATATAACGGGGATGGAGAATTGGTTCAGTTATTCAGGGGGGAAACAAAGGCTGAACTTCTCTTTTCTACGATTCGAAAAGATAATTGAGAAGGAGTTCATGAACGTTAAAAGTACCATACTGATTGACCCATTTCCGGCAACGGGGCATATAAATGCATGTATTACACTTGCACGGTTCCTCGCTCCCCGGGGGGGGCATATCTGGTTTTCAGGACTCCAGAATTTCAGGAATATAATTAGAAACGAAGGATTTGATTACTATATCATACCATCATTTTTATTTACTACCGCAAGAATTGAAATTGAGGAAAAAGGCCGCTTAAAATTTATAATGGAGAACATTGGTGGTTCAAGATTCAAGAGAATCCAAAAAAAATTCAAGAAAACGGCATCAGATTATGATCGGATGATAGATTCTGTAAAGCCCGATTTGATTCTGCTTGATGATCACTATGCTCAGAAAGCATTCTATTATTCTAAGTATCAAATTCCGATCATAGCAGTTCAAACAATGCTTCCTCCTTTAAAATCAAAGGGAGTGCCTCCATTTCAATCAAAACATATTCCCACGAATAATAAGCTATCTCACAGTTTTACAGAATGGCTTTGGAAAAAAAACATGGTTGGCCGGACACTCAAGAAACTAAAAAATAATGTACTGACTCTTGGTCAAACAGATCTTAGCGTTCTCCGGAGTCTTTGTCCTGATTCGGAACTCACCATTCAAAAAGAACGCTGTTTTGGAGTAGGGATTCGCGAACTGCCTATGATTTCTACCTCACCGAAGGCGTTTGACTTTCCCCGATCCATGATGAATACAGAGGTGTTCTATTTTGGAAAGCACGAGAATAGTTCATTTGAGAAAATTGAAGACAGGCGCCTGCTTGATTTATTAAAAAAAGTTCAAGAACAGAAAAACCTTGGGCAAGACAAAATGTTGATTTACTGTTCTCTGGGAACTTTAACTCAGATCCGGGAAAAAATATGTAGGAAATTTTTCAGAAAAATCATCATAACAGCAAAAAATCATCCCGCTATTGAATTTATTCTCTCAATCGGTGAGCATTTTGATATTAATGATTTGTCAGATACGCCGGAAAACCTGAGGATATTTTCATTGGTTCCGCAAAAACAGTTGTTAGAGAATGTGGATATCATGATCACTGCCGGAGGCCTGAATTCCATCAGAGAGTGTATTGATGCCGAAGTTCCAATGATTGTCTATCCAATGAATAAAAAAGCAGATCAACCGGGAAATGGTGCCAGGGTTGCATTTCACAATCTTGGGGTAACCGGGAATATTAGAACGGCTTCGCCGCGATCTGTTTCCCGGAAGATTGGATCTGTTTTAGATGGGATGGAACGGTTCAGAAGATCGCTTCGCAGGATGAAACAAAAGATTAGAGAGTCGAATCGTACAGAAGAAAAGAAAATTCTTGAACTAATATTTCAACTAACTGGCAAGAGAACAGGCAACTTGAAAGCGCATTATGAAATACACTAAAAAAGATTTAAAGAAAATTCATGTTCAGCAGTTAGGGGAATATGCATGCGGACTGGCGTGTTTAAGCGCGTTGACAAAATACTATGGCGGTCACGTTTCACAGGAGCGGCTCAGGGAGATTAGCGGCACGACCTTAAACGGAACTTCACTACTGGGACTCTATCAGGCAGCCGAACAAATTGGTTTTGATGCAACCGGCTATGAAGCGGATATGGAGAACCTGAAAGATTTGAACCATCCCGTCATCCTCCATGTAATACAGGATGAAAAAAGGGAACACTTTGTCGTGAACTATGGGTTTGAAGATGGCAAATTTGTTATCGGTGATCCGGGATGGGGTATTGTTGAATATAGTGAAGATGAGTTGCTGGCGATATGGCAATCTAAGACACTCCTTAGTTTATCACCAGGCAAAACATTCAAAACCGCTAAAAGTACTTCTCAAAGCCAGTTCAAATGGTTCAAGTCATTAATCCGTGATGACATTCCGATCTTGACCATAGCGGGTGTAATGGGAATAGTGATAGCAATACTGGGGTTGTCAATGGCTGTTTTTACACAAAAATTGATCGATGACTTCCTACCTAACAATGAAACAGAGAAAATATTTATTGGTACTCTTGCATTGGCAATCCTGCTCATTGCAAAAGCTTTTATCAGTTACATAAGAGGTATTTTTATGGCTCGACAAGGTAAAGATTTAAATGTTCGAGTAGTGAAGTCTTTTATTGAAAAAATTATATACCTCCCGATGACATATTTTAAAGGATACAGCACTGGCGATCTCATAGCCAGAATGAACGACTCGATGCGGATAAAAAATACAGTTGCCTTAATCACGGGTGACATCCTTATCAATCTGTTGGTAGTTATCGTCTCATCGATTTACATATTTATATTGTCAGTCGAATTAGGATTGTTGTCTGTATCAAGCATGCTCTTTTTTTTCCTGGCGGCCTGGTATTACCATCCAAAAATTCTTGATAATCAAAAAGAAGTGATGGCGGCTCATTCGGGGAACGAAACACAGTATATTGATTCGATTTCCGGTATTTCAAGTATAAAATCATTTAATAAAGAAGAAATCTTTAAAGACCGGATCCACTCTGTCTACGACATTTATCAAACTAAAGGATACGATCTTGCCATATTGGGCAATAAATATGGATTTATTACACAACTATTAGTGGCAATTTTCATTTCACTTTTTTTCAGTTTAGGTGTTTATTATGTAATGCAGGAAAAGCTGTTGCTTGGAGAACTCATGGCCATACTAACGATGGCTGGATCTATAATTCCCTCCCTTGCCGGCTTGATGGTTGCAAACATCCAAATTCAGGAAGCTAAAGTCGCATTTAACCGTCTGTTTGAAATTTCATCGTTGGAGAAAGAGTATAACCCAGAATCCCCAAATGGTTTGATGGTTCAAACGAAATCTAAAGAAGTTCTTTCTATAGAGAACCTGGTGTTTCGTTTTCCAGGCCGAAGTCCGCTTTTAAAAAACATACAATTCAGGTTAACAACGGGAGAAGCAGTGACATTGTTTGGTAAGGTAGGAAGCGGGAAAAGTACCCTTGTGGATATCATGCAGGGTTTTTATCAACCCGAACAAGGATACATTAAACTTAACGGTCGAAAAATAAGCAAATGGGATATAACTGAATGGCGCTCAGCATTAGGGGTTGTATCACAGTCCGAAAAAATTTTTAATACGACTGTGTTGGATAATATTTGTCTGAGTAATGACCCTAATGAACCGGAAAGATGCGTACAGTTTTTGAAAAAAACAGGTCTTGGCACTTATCTTGATAATCTTCCTCAAGGATATCTTACCATTTGTGGTGAAGACGGACAACATCTTTCAGGAGGACAAAAGCAATTAGTTACTATAGCCAGAGCCCTGTATAAAGAACCTTCATTTCTTATGTTGGATGAATCGACTTCGGCAATAGACTTTGATACAGAAAGGGAAGTACTTAACATCTTAAAAGGATATGCAAAAAAGAATCAAATTGGATTGCTCTTGGTTACTCATCGAATCAGTCTTGCCAAACAAACAGATAAGATTTATATCCTTCAAAATGGCTCAATTCATGATTCTGGAACCCATGAAAATTTGATATCCAATGATAACTACTATGCAAGAGGGTATAGATATATAACCGAGTACACATAACTAACTATTATAGTATCTTTTTTTGATATACACTTCTATTTGTAACTGTAGCCTCTTCTCTAACTACTTATTGAATACTCAGAAAACGAGTTTGCATTCATATTATCCAAACAATCCCAAAGTGATTCACAATACAAAACGACGAATCTTTCCCTGGGCCTCTATCATCTGTCTCTTGAACTTTTGTGCTTTGATTTTTTATAGTTTTGAACTCCTTGAGCCAAAAGGCGTGATTTAGTTGTTTGTTTTTGTTGCAGCAATTTCGGCAGTCCTTGTGGTTTTTTTCTACATAGATACAACGAAGAACAACGGGTGAAAAAAATGAAGCTGGAACGATAAGGTTTGGGAAGGTCAGTCTCGTATGTATCATTTATTGTTTTTAAAATTTTGTTCCATATGTATTTTTTTCACAAAAATTGAGGGACGTCATTGTGACAGAAGAGTTAAACATAAGTTATGTAATCAGGTAAAAAAAACCCGTTACAGGCATTTAAAATGATAATTAGACTTTAGATAGATATATGAAAAGAAAAAACATTTATTTATTTATAACTGTAGTTAGTACTATTTCAATAGTAGTAGTTAACCTATTATATTTTATGTTTGATATAGGTTTTTATACATATTTATTTTCCTTTCTTTTTTTTGCTCTTCTTGCCTACAATTACTATCGCCAGTACAAAAATAATACAGGCACAAATTAATTTTTGTACTCATTATTAATAAGGGTAAACTCATCTTTCGGGCGAAAACAAAAGAGATACGTGATAAAATAAAGGATGAGATAACTCAGGAGAGATACCAATCTCTGGAAGATATTGAATGGATCCGCGCCAAACTCGTTACCACCGAAAAACGGGGTTTTACCGAGCATACATAAGAGAATATGCTGGCCGAATAAAATGAGCAATTGCGTCAGGGTGGTCAACTATAAGTGAAGTAATCAGGCAAAAAAAGTCTGATACGAATTCATCAATACGTAGTCCAAATTTTGGAGGCTAACCTCCATTCAATGCCATTGAAAGAACGCGAGAATATCCATACTGTATCCTACATCTAAAATTATAATCTTAACAAACGGCGAGGTTAGAATTGCAAGTACCCGGCATCTTGCATCTTACAACCCAACTCACTCCTCCACCTTCAAATTCCTTAACCTTTCCCCATAATCCACAAGAAAACGTTCATATGGTTTATCCAGCAGTTCGGAGGAGATCAGGAAGTCGGCAGATGACCGGTTGCACGCAAGCGGAATGTTGTAAACGATACAGATTCTGAGCAGGGCTTTCACGTCCACATCGTGGGGTTGCGCCTGGAGCGGATCCCAGAAGAAGATCAGAATATCCAGATCGCCATCGGCAATTGTGGCGCCGAGCTGAAGGTCACCGCCCAGCGGGCCGCTCATAAAGCGGTGGACTTTGAGGCCCAATTTCTCCTCAATTAAACCGCCCGTTGTTCCGGTTCCGTAAAGCTCGTGGTCTTTCAGAGTGCCGCTATTGTAATCGACCCAGTCGATCAGATCTCGTTTTCGATAATCGTGAGCAACAAGCCCGATTCGTTTTTTCTCTTTCATTGTGGCGGTGTGGGATGCAATACTTGGATGTGGTTTTTTAGCCATCGGAATATTTTGTTTGTGAGAAGTTTGAAATTCAAAAGCGTTTCAGTAAGTAAGGTCACTTGAGCTCAAAATCACAAAATTATTTTGGACAATTTCGTAGGCCTAAAATTAGATAATGGATTGCAAAATCTGACTGGTATAAAATCGAAGTGCTGAAGGATAGCGCAAGCGTCTCGCTTGTGCTTCAGATATTATGAGAAAAAGGTTTTTTTTGATTTTGGGGCTTACCTTATTAAGAAGTCATAACTGTCCAAAACATTTATTTTGAAATCAGAAGACGTAGAGTCTGTCTCAGGCTTTCAGCCTGTTTGCAGGATTCCGCATGTAGACTTGGGGCGTTGCCCCAAGCTACATTGTAACAGGCTTTCAGCCTGAAACATCACAGCCCGGGGCCTCGCCCTGGGTGGAAGAACCAATTCCTGCCGCCAGGCTGCACCAAAGGTATCCCTTGGGGAAAAGCCTGAGACAGTTCCCGGTTTGTTCAAGCAGAGGTTGAATTTTGAAAATTACGCCAAATCTGACCATGTATTCAAAAAACAAAGATTCTTTCCAACTTTAGAAACGTTTTGGACAGCAATGTTAAGAAGTGTAGAATCGATTAATCTCATTTCGGGATTTTCTGCATTAAACAGTATCTTTCCTGACTTGAAAAACCACAGAAATTGATAATTAAAAAAAATTACTATTTACCATGGCAGTAGAACGAACATTGACGATCCTGAAACCCGACTGTGTACGAAAAAATCTGATCGGTGAAGTAACCAAAAGAATTCAGGAAGCGGGATTCAAAATCGTAGCGATGAAAATGACGAAACTCACCGAAGATACCGCCGGTGGATTTTACGCGGTTCACAAAGAGAGGCCTTTTTTCGGTGAACTGGTTGAATTTATGAGCAGCGGCCCGTGTGTACCGATGATACTAGAAAAAGAGAATGCAATTGCAGATTTCCGTGAATTAATTGGCGCAACCAATCCTGAGGAAGCTGACGAGGGAACTATCCGTGCTGACTTTGCGGACAGTGTCGGTGAGAACATCGTTCATGGTTCCGACTCTGTTGAAAACGGAAAAATTGAAGCCAACTATTTCTTTGCTGAATCTGAAGTGGTAGCGAATAAGGCGTAACCACCCCATACCTCTCCTTGCGAAGGAGGGGATTCTTATCAATCAAAAAAATTTTATGTCCATCCAAATTCGATTTCTCCTTCTCTCACTTATAGCTTTTTCAATGATCGCTTGCAGCGAACCAAATGAAACAACTGCCGAGGAAGCCGAACCGATGAAAGTGCGGACCGGCGCCGAAATGTTGATTGAAAATCACCTGGATGAACTGGACGGTCAGCGTGTTGGATTAGTGATGAACCCCACCGCCCGGATTGGTAATACTCATATGTTGGACACGCTTATGGCGTTGGATGTGAATGTATCTGCACTTTTTGCGCCCGAGCATGGATTTCGAGGTGAAGCCGGTGCAGGTGAAAAGATTGAGGACGGAGTTGATCAGGAAACCGGACTCCCGGTTTTTTCTCTTTATGGCGATACCCGAAAACCAACTCCCGAAATGCTTGAGGAAGTGGATCTTCTCATTTTTGATATGCAGGATGTTGGTGCGAGATTTTATACCTACAACGCTACGATGGGTTTGGTAATTGAGGCCGCGGCCGATGTCGGAATTCCGGTTTGGATTTTAGACCGTCCGAATCCAGCAGGCGGTGATTATGTGAGCGGATGGTTAATGGAGGATGAACACCAGTCGTTTGTGGGAGCCTACCCGATTCCCGTTGCACACGGATTGACGTTAGGGGAACTTGCAGAGATGGCAGTAGACGAAAACTGGTTGAATACGGACGCTCAGCCGGATGTTCGAGTCATTCAAATGGATGGCTGGACCCGCGATATGAAATGGCCGGATACCGGGCTTGATTGGGTTGCGCCATCACCTAACCTACCAACCTTCGATCATGCGTTTATGTACTTAGGCACAGTTTATTTTGAGGGGACATCGTTATCGGAAGGGCGAGGAACAAATGATCCGTTTTTAACAGCTGGTGCACCGGCCACTTATTTATCTGACGGAGTTTTGGAGGATCTGAATAATCTTACAAATAATGTGTCCGTGGAAGCGACAGAATTTACACCCGAATCCATTCCCGGGGTAGCGATCAGTCCGAAGCACCAGGACACAGTTTGTTATGGAGTAAAGATTACGCTGAATGGCTATGATTTCGATCCGGTCAGAACTGGCCTCAAGATTTTTACAACACTTGTTCAATCTACTTCGGAGTATGAAATCAGAGATTTTATCTACCTGTTGGCCGGCTCAACCGAGATTGATCAGCTTATGAGCGGAGAGCTTACTGTTGAGGAGATCAATTTTGAACTGGGTGAATTTCTTGAAAGCAGAGAGCAGTACCTTTTGTACTAACCGTTGAGTCGGAGTTATTAAGACATGGTATTTTTTCTTAGTAATACAGAATTATGTTCAGCAAATATTGATTCAATAATACAAGACTTATCAGTGGCACTAAAAATAACATGTCTCTCCAAATACCATTTCTCTCACTAATCACTTCAATTTCTGCCGGCGCCATTCATAGCAAACCAGGGCAGCACTGACCGATGCGTTGAGGGACTCTACACCGTTATACATTGGAATAGAAAGGAGGAAATCGCAGTGCTCGCCGGTTTTTTGTCTCATTCCACGTCCTTCATTTCCGATTACAAAAGCCATAGGAACGTCGAACGTTTGCTCCCAAAGAAGTGAATCGCCATCCATATCCAGGCCGGCGATCCAGAATTTGTTATCTTTAAGTTTCAGAATCGCCTGGTTCAGGTTAACAGCCCGTACAATTGGAATGCGTCCAGCGGTTCCGGCACTGGTTTTGTAAGCTGCTGCACTGACTGGTGCCTGCCGGTGTTTAGGTACAATTACCGCATCCATCCCGGAGGCGGCAGCAGTTCGTAAAATTGCACCAAAGTTATGAGGATCTTCAATCTCATCAAGCAATAAAATACCCGTGTTTTGATTCGGCTCAATCCGTTCAAGCCAATCTTCAAATTCTTCATACTGAATTTGGCTGATGGCAGCCACTATTCCCTGGTCATTTACTTTCCCGACTAACTCATAAAGTTTAGATCCGGGAACCTCAGCAACAGGAACACGGTTATCAGAAGCAAGAGACAAAATAGTGGAGAAAGTTTGTTTATTAAGCTTCCTGTTGATATAAATTTTTTCTACCTCATCTGCCCGATTCTTGAGCAGTTCCTCAACAGGATTTCTTCCGTAAATAAATTCGTTTGATTCGTCCAATGAATTCAAAAACTTTTCTTAATGATGAACACTTCGTACTTTAGTAATGGTGCTTGAAAAGATATAATCTAATGACAGATCAACCTAAAAAAACAACCCCGTCTTATAAAAATTTGCAACTACAAGTTAGCAAATCCAAGAATGGACTACTAGGGCGACTGATATCGCTGCTGTCGAATATTCATACGTTTATACCGCTATTGTCAGGAGTTCTTTCAATTCTATGCGGTTTAACACTGGTAAGTATAACCATTTTAGGATTTATAACACCACTTTGGATTTCGGCTGTACTTACCCTGCTTGGAAGTATATCAAGCATGGTGGGTGGTTTCCTGATTTACCAGGTAGTATCGTCTTATGAATCATTCGATACGTTGGTCAATAAGGCAATTCGCCGTGTTGTAGACTCTCAAAATTAACTATTCTCCTAACCGATATGGATGAAAAAGAGCGGTTTGAAGTTTACGAGAGAGTTCATCTGCGGAAACACGAAGATTTGGCTGATGAGGATAAGATCGACAAGCTGAAAAATAAACATCGATCAAAATGGATCCAGATTATTTTCAATGTAGTCGTAATCACCGGCTTGGCTTATGGATACCTCGTTGGATATCGTCCGTTTCCGGAATGGGTGTATTACATTCTCGCCTTTATTTTTGTGCTCAATGTTGTGCTTCTCTACTGGCAAAAAAATCAAATTGAAGAATTGGCAAGTTATTTGAAGCAAAATCTTGATTCCGAATCATCGCTATCCTGATAGATCGATCTATGTCGAGTTCAACTCTTGAACCGCTTATTGATAAGAACTTTCTGGTGATTGCTCACCGTGGTGCCAGTAAATATGCCCCTGAAAATACCATGGCGGCTTTTAAACTGGCCCATAAAATGAAGGCGGATATGATTGAATTGGACGTTCAGCTTTCAAAAGATGGAATGCCCGTGGTTTTTCACGATGCGAAGCTCGATCGACACTCCAACGGAAAAGGGTTGGTTTCATCTTTTCTGATTGATGAACTTCATCAATTGGATGCCGGAAATTGGTTTTCAATAGAACACAAGGGTGAAAAGATACCCTCGCTTGAGCAGGTATTGAAGTGGGCTTCAGGCAAAATTATGGTAAACATCGAAATTAAAAAAGAATCGGTTGGAGATTTGGTTGAGGGCGGAGTAGAGGAAAAAGTTATAGAACTGGTTCAGAAAACAGGAATGGAAAAGAACGTTATTATCTCCAGTTTTGATTACAGGGCGATTGAGCGTATCAAAACGATAGAACCGAAAGTGTTGACCGGATTACTCTATCACAAAAAAAGTTCTTCAAAACGGGGACCGGAAAAACTCTTGAGAGATTACCGGGCTGACTACTTTCACTGCAGCAGATCGGAAATGAATAAAAAATGGCGTGCTCAACTTAATGAATTCGGGAAGAGATATCTGATCTATACGGTTAACAAAAAGAAACAGATGGAAAAGTGGATAGAGATGGGAGCTTATGGAATATTTTCTGACAAACCGGACCTTTTACGGGAAGTTGCCGATCAATATCTAAGCAAATCTGCCTAAATAAATAAGTTTTTTGCATTGTTTTCGGTTTTGGTTTGAATGGGAATAAAAGGCCTGCTATTTTCCTTCAACCATCAACCAATTCCCCAACCCACCCTATGGCAACTAAATACATCTTTGTAACAGGAGGAGTTACATCATCGCTCGGAAAGGGCATCATTTGTGCATCTCTTGGAAGGCTTTTAGTGGCTCGCGGCCTTCGAGTAACCGTTCAGAAATTGGATCCGTATATCAACGTTGATCCCGGTACCATGAACCCTTACGAACATGGCGAAGTTTATGTAACCGATGACGGTGCGGAGACCGACCTTGATCTGGGTCACTACGAACGATTTTTGGGAATCCGAACCTCTCAGGAGAATAATGTCACCACCGGCCGGGTCTATTATGACGTAATTATGAAAGAGCGGCATGGTGAATATCTCGGTAAAACCGTGCAGGTGATTCCGCATGTGACGGATGAGATTAAGTCTCATGTGATTGGCCTTGGTGAATCAGAAAATTTTGATGTGGTGATTGTTGAGATTGGTGGCACCGTGGGTGATATTGAGAGTTTACCGTACATTGAGGCGATGAGACAGCTGCGGTATGACGTGGGACGGAAGAATACGCTTTCAATCCATCTGACACTTGTGCCTTACCTGGCGGCTGCCGGTGAATTGAAGACTAAACCAACGCAGCATTCCGTAAAAACACTTTCTGAGAGTGGCATGAGCCCTGATTTGCTGGTTTGTCGATCTGAGTATCAATTGGATGAATCAATCCGAAAGAAAATTGCGCTCTTCTGTAATGTGGATTATGAGGATGTGATTGCTTCGCTCGATGCAGACAGTATCTATGAAGTTCCCCTTTTGATGCAGGCAGAAGGATTGGACAGCCGTGTGATTGAAAAATTGAATCTGCCCGCAAAAAATGCCGATCTTAAAAAATGGAAAGGTTTTGTTGATAAAATAAAGCATCCCACCGATGAGATTACCATCGCACTGGTTGGAAAATATGTTGAACACCATGATGCTTACAAATCCATTGCCGAAGCGTTAATTCACGGTGGAGCAATGAACGACACACGTGTTAATATCAAATGGGTCCAATCCGATTTTATTACGCCTGAAAATGTTGAGAAACGATTGCAAGATGTATCGGGTATTCTGGTTGCCCCCGGATTTGGCGACAGGGGAATTGACGGAAAATTAGCCGCTGTTAAGTACGCACGTGAAAACAACATTCCATTTTTTGGAATCTGTCTCGGCATGCAGTGTGCAGTCATTGAATTTGCTCGAAATTGTGCAGGATTATCCGGAGCAAATAGTACTGAATTCGATGAAAATTGTGAGTATCCAGTCATCGATTTTATGCCTGAACAGCTCGAGATTGAAGATAAGGGAGGTACAATGCGGCTTGGAAAATATGAATGCAAGATTACAGGAAGTACTAAAGCAAGGGCGGCATATGGGGAAGAGATGATAGAAGAGCGCCATCGCCATCGTTTTGAAGTGAACAACAAGTACAGAGAAAAATTGTTTGATAAAGGTTTGATGATCGCCGGAATTAATCCTGAGCGAGATCTTGTTGAAATGATTGAAATCGAGTCGCATCCCTGGTTTGTGGGTGTTCAATTCCACCCAGAATTAAAGAGTACGGTGAATGAGCCGCACCCGCTTTTTGTGGCTTTTGTTGGCGCTTCACTGGCCAATAGCAAAGGTAAAAGTGTGGACACCGAAGAATCGAAAGAAGCTGTTTCGTAGAAAATCCGAAGATCCGCGAAGTTTGACCCACCCCAAACCCCTCCCTATCCCGACCAAAAAAAGTCGGGACAAGGAGGGGCTTCTTGGTTTTGGAATAATTAAAACTCCCCTTCCTTGTCAGGCTGCTTTTGCCTGATAGGGAAGGGGCTGGGGGATGGGTTCTTATAAAGTAAAATAAATACTAATCCATTGCCCAACTCCCAATTCTCAAATAAAGTAAGAGTTCGAGCCTGTGCGGTCATCGTGCAAGACTCGTCAATTCTTCTTACGAAAATAAACTCACCAACTCGTCCGGAACCAATCTGGATGCCACCGGGTGGCGGTGTGGAGTTAGGTGAATCACTTGAAGAAGCTTTATATCGTGAGATTTTAGAGGAGACAGAACTTGAAATTAAAAAAAAGCAACTGCTCTGGATATATGAGTTCATCGAAGAACCCTATCATGCGATCGAGTTTTATTTTCGATGTGAAGTAATTGGCGGAAACCTAAAAAAAGGATCAGACCCCGAACTCAAAACGGATCAGCAAATGCTTTTGGATCTCGCTTTTATTCCATTTAGTGAGGCTCAAAATCTTCCAATCGCGCCATCATTTATTAAAGAATTCTGCAAAAATGGAGGCGAGTTTTTTACGGATATACGGCACATAATAAATTCCCCATTCGAAGGGGGCGCAGGGGGATGATCTTGTGTTCTGAAAACTATTCTTATCTGTTTCCCCCTTTAAAGGGAGATTTTCCCATCCGGCGTGGTACTCCGATCCCCTTTTCTTTATATTGAGAACTATTTTTAAAGCCTAAATTTATATATGCGATTTATACTTTTACTATTCAGTTTTCTTTTATTCTCCGCCTGCTCCAATCAAACAGATATCGGATTTGTATATCACAATGTGAACGGATATACACTCATGAACAGCGAACTTCATCAGTTTGAAGCGTTAGCAGTGGTTGATGGAAAAATACTCGCAACTGGAACTAATGAGGAGATACTGGATGCCTTTTCTGACTTTGCGCAATTCAATGGAAACGGTAATACATTGCTTCCGGGATTGATTGATGCCCATGCACACGTGATGGGTCTCGGAATCCAGGAATTGGATGTGAATGTGGCCGGGATTGAATCGTTGGATGAGACACTTCAGGTCATTGAAGCGTTTGCAGCCGACCATCCCGATCGGGAATGGATTACCGGGCGCGGCTGGAACCAGGTTTTGTGGGAAGAGAATGAATTTCCAACCGCATCTGACCTTGATGAAGTAGTTTCGGGTCGACCCGTTTTTTTAACTCGAATCGACGGCCACGCCGGATGGGCAAACAGCAGGGCGATGGAATTAGCCGGAATTGATCAGACCACCGAAGATCCAACAGGTGGACGCATTATTCGGAATGATAATGGCGAGGCTACAGGTGTTTTTATTGATTCGGCTATGAATCTCATTGAAACGAGTATTCCCGAAATAACCCAAGAAGACAGGAAAGAAGCGTTACGGCTGGCGATGGAAGAGATGTCGAAACACGGATTGACATCGGTTCATGATGCGGGAATTGATCAAAAAACCTGGAATTTATACACTCAAACAGCCGATAACGATGAGCTTATTACGCGAATTTATGCAATGATATCGGGAACAGGCAATACATTTGATGCACTCTCCGATAATGGTCCGATTAACAGTTACGCGGACGACATGCTGGCACTCCGAAGCGTAAAACTCTATTCTGATGGTGCATTGGGCAGCCGCGGTGCAGCCATGCTGGATGATTACAGCGACGATCCCGGAAACCGGGGGTTGCTCTTTCATAACCAGGAAGAGATGAATCAAATGTTGATGAAAGGAGCTACCCAGGGATATCAAATGAATGTTCATGCCATTGGAGATGCGGGAAACCGGCAGGTCTTGGATGGGTTTGAATACTTAGAAAATGAACGGGGTGATCAGGAAAATTTCAGGCATCGAATAGAACATGCCCAGGTAGTAGATTTGGAGGATATTCCCCGATTCGAAGAACTTAACTTAATCGCATCTATGCAGCCAACTCATGCCACCAGCGATATGAATATGGCGGAGGACAGAGTTGGATCAGAACGAATCCAGGGCGCGTATGCATGGCAGGAATTTTTGAACCAGGGCACCGTAATTGCCGCCGGATCTGATTTTCCGGTGGAGGATGTGAACCCGTTCTACGGTTTATATTCTGCGGTGACAAGGAAAGATCACGGAGGTATGCCACCGGGTGGTTGGTACAGCGAACAGAGTTTGAGCAGGATTGAAGCACTTCGCGCGTTTACAATTGATGCCGCCTATGCTGCTCACCAGGATCATTTGATTGGAACCCTGGAGCCCGGAAAGTGGGCCGATTTTATTGTGATTGACAGAGATTTCTTTGAAGTCCCGGCCTCCGAAATATGGCAGACGGAAGTATTGGAAACATGGATTGCCGGAGAAAAAGTTTATCAAAAAGAAAATTAGTATGAAAATTCGAGTCGAGCAATTAAATCCAACAGTTGGGGCTCTTGAAGCAAATGCTACATTGATTTTAGAGTCACTCGAAAAGGCTGAATCGGCTGGTATTGATCTGTTGATTTTGCCCGAGATGGTACTCATTGGCTACCCTGCCCAGGATATTTTGGAAAACAAAGCATTCCAGCGATCGGCCTATCATTACAATGAAAAGATTATCAATGCCACAAAAAATACGGCCCTTCTATTTGGAAGTATCACGAAGAATGAAGGTGTTGGACGTCAGATGTATAACACTGCACTTCTCGCAAGAGAGGGTAAAGTGTTGGGTGAAGCTCATAAGACTCTGCTTCCCACCTATGATGTTTTTGATGACCTCAGGTACTTTGAGCCAAATGACAGGTTCAAATGCCTTGAATTGGATGGAAACAAAATCGGTGTGACCATCTGCGAAGATATCTGGTACAATGAAAATGAAGTCCAGTACCATACCTATGAAACTGATCCGGCGATTCTTTTGAAGGAGGATGGAGCACAAATTATAATCAATATTTCGGCGTCTCCATTTACCAAGACAAAGCATGAGAATCGTAAAGAGATGCTTCAGAATCATGCTAAAAAAATGAATCTCCCGGTTCTTTACAGCAACCAGGTAGGTGCTCAGACAGAGGTTCTCTTTGATGGCGATTCCATGGCGATAAATTCTGGTTCGGAAGTGATCGCCACAATGAAAACATTTGAAGCCGGTTGGTTTGATGTTGATTGGAATTTGGATAAAAATAATATTACGGCTGCCTCTGATCACCAAAACGATACCTATCCTGAAAAAGGGCCGGCACGGATTTTTGAGGCGCTAAAAATGGGTGTGTATGATTATGTTCATAAACTCGGAATTGCAGATCAAGTGATTTTGGGATTAAGCGGAGGCATCGATTCGGCGTTGGTCTGCACAATTGTTGCCGAGGCTCTGGGTGCCGAAAATGTGAAAGCACTCAATATGCCAAGCACATTTTCAAGTGAGGGAAGTGTTTCCGATTCAGAAAAGCTTGCCGAAAATCTTGGAATTGAATTGTTGGATGTTCCGATACAATCCATTTTTGATGAGTTTAATCAACAGCTCAAACCCATTTTTAAAGGAACGGAGTTTGGAGTTGCTGAGGAAAATTTACAGAGCAGAATTCGGGGGGTGCTGCTGATGGCGTGCGCCAACAAGTTCGGCTATTTTTTGATGACTACGGGAAACAAATCAGAATATGCAGTGGGCTATGCAACCTTGTACGGAGATATGAACGGTGCGCTCGTTGTAATTGGCGACCTCTATAAAACACAGGTTTACGAAATGGCCCGATGGCTGAATGATGAGTATTATGAAAAAGAGGTGATACCTGAAGCAACCATTACAAAACCTCCAAGTGCGGAGCTCAGGCCGGATCAAAAAGACACGGACAGCCTGCCGGAATATGATGTGTTGGATGATATACTTTATCGTTATATTGAACTGCAAGAGGGAGCACAGTTTATCATCGACGATGGTTACGATGAACAGACGGTAAAAAAAGTGATTCGCCTTGTTGAAGCGAATGAGTTTAAAAGATACCAGGCTGCTCCCATCTTAAAGGTCAGTTCAAAAGCATTCGGCATCGGCCGGCGTTGGCCAATAGTTCAAAAATGGACTGCAAATAATAAATGATGAAAATTCTTTACAATTGAATTGACAAATGGTTCGTTTTTCAACTTTTTTGTAGAGACTTATCCATAATATCTACTTAACCTTATCAGGAAAACCTAAATCCAGTTAACTAAATACAGATCTATGAAACAGTTCCTCCTAATTCTCTCTTTTTGCCTGATCACAAACATCGTTTACTCACAAAATCAGGCCCAGGATGAGACAGAAACAGAGGTGCCCGTTAAATTACTCCCATACACAAACCCGTTGACTGACAGCCGGGATGAAGCTGAAGTAGAAACCGATACATTGCAGGTCACTAAAGTTGATAAAGAGGTCTTGCGAAGAATTTCAAATGCTTACAAAATGCATGTGTTGGCGATAGATGCTCAAGTGCAGGGAGATTTGGTTCAAGCTGAAGACTACATCAATAAAGCATTTGCCGCTATACAGTCGATGATGGACGATTTTCCTGAAGTTCAGAATAACCGCAGGTTTACTGAATTGTACCGATCAGTGATGGCGGAGCACAGTGAGTTTTACGGGATCAAGGAGGTGAAAAATGGAGCTGAAGGAGAGATTTTTGCTATACGCGAGGAATTGTTTTCTGAAGAGGATGACTGGATTGCTGAAGGATATACGATGCCCGATAACCTGACATTCAACAAAACTGAAGTCCCACTGGTTGAAAATCAGCATGTGAATCGCCACTTGATCTACTATACCCAAAAACGTCCGGACGTAATGGAGCGTTGGCTGGAGCGTTCTGAGTACTACTTCCCGATGATGATTGAAATTTTTGAAGAGGAGGGAGTCCCCACCGAGTTGGTACATCTTTCTATGATTGAAAGTGGTTTGGTGCCTACAGCACGCAGCTGGGCTGCCGCTGTCGGAATGTGGCAATTTATTCGTGCCACCGGGTCTGTTTATGGACTTGAAGCGAATTGGTGGGTTGATGAACGGCAAGATCCAATCAAAGCAACGCGAGCCGCAGCTCGACACTTGAGAGATCTTTATGAAGTTTGGGGCGATTGGCACCTGGCCATGGCAAATTATAACATCAGCCCGAGAGGATTAAGAAGAGCAATAAATGCCGCTGGCGGTGAGGAAGATTATTGGGTGGCTTACCCCTATTTACCTCGCGAAACTCGTGGATATGTCCCTGGTTTTATTGCAGCAACGATGATTGCTATGAACCCGGAAGAGTTTGGTTTCCAGCGAGACTATGGACAAGAAGCTTATTCCTACGAAGTAGCTGAAGTTGATGGGTTGATGCCATTGGAGAAACTTGCCGAAGCTGCAGGAATTACTGTTAAAGAACTGAAAGATTTAAACCCTGAGCTGTTGAGATGGGCCACACCTCCCGGCGGAAAATATCCTTTAAAAATTCCAACCGGTATCAAAGACGATTTCTTGGCTGCATACCAGGAGATTCCTCAGGAGGAGAGAAGTACCGACGTAGCCATGCATACCGTCAGCAGTGGTGAAACACTCGGATATATTGCTCAGAGGTATGGAACCTCCGTGCGCTCGCTTTTTGCAACCAATGAAGGATTGAGCAGTACCATTTACCCCGGCCAAACCATTGTTGTACCGGTGGCCTCAGGCCCTGAAGAGGAGATCTCCTCAAATCGTCCATCCAATCAAGGTACATCTTCGTCAAGCAGCCGAAGAAGAGCATCAGCGCCTTCGAATACAACGGGTGTGACTTACACTGTAAAAAGTGGGGATACCATCGGGCACGTAGCAGAGTGGTATGATGTTCGCGCATGGCAAATTCGCTCATGGAATGGAATTGGAAATACGATTCGAGTTGGTCAGCGATTAACTGTTTATGTGCCGAACAATCGTGTAAGCTACTATAATAATGTTGATGGACTTGCATTTGCACAAAAACAGGAGATTGAGCGGCGTCAGCGATCGGGTGAAAATATATTTGATCTTCAGGTTGGCGGTTCTTCCGGTTCCGGCGACACTGTTACATACACGGTTCGGCGAAATGATACGTTAACAGGTATAGCGAATCGTTATGGTGTGACAGTTAATGACATAAAAAATCAAAATAATTTAAGCAGTTCCCGGATTTACGCCGGACAAACATTGAAGATCACAAAGAGGTAAATTGAGTGCATGAAGCATGCCCGAAAACTTATATTATTTATATCACTGGCCGCAATTTTAACTTTCTCTGCGGCCTTTGTTTATCAGAGCGATCTGTTTTTCCAGATCAAAAAAAATCTCACCATTTTTAGTGATGTCTACAAAGAAGTAGCTATTCAATATGTAGATGATGTGAGCCCTGAAACACTCATGCAGCGCAGCATAAATTCCATGCTGGAGACGCTGGATCCGTATACCGTTTTTATTGACGAGGGTGAACAGCGACAGATGGAGATTCTTTCATCAGGTTCCTACGGCGGTATCGGGATCGATGCCGGATATCGTGGAGATCAAATTGTAATTATTGCACCTCTGGAAGGTTATCCGGCACAACGAGCCGGGTTAAGGCCGGGTGATATTATCAAAGAGATTGATGGAGTGAATGTAGAAGGATTGACTCCCGAAGAGGTACAGCAGCTTACCGTCGGGGATATTGGCTCAGAAATTGACCTTAAAGTTCAACGGCCGGGTTTCGACCAGGCAATGGACTTTACTCTCACAAGAGAACGAATTGAGGTTAAAAATATTCGCTATGCGGCAAAAATTGGGGAGAAACAAAATTTTGGATATATCCAGTTGGTTCGGTTTGGACAGGGAACATCTGAAGAGCTGCGGGAAACACTTCTTGAGATGGAGCAATCGGGGTCATTTGATGGATTGATTTTAGACCTGAGAAACAACCCGGGCGGTCTTTTAAATGAGGCTGTTTCGCTGGTGGATAAATTTATTGAGCCGGGGGTCACAGTCGTAGAAACAAGGGGTCGCCTTGAGTCTCATAACAGTACACTCGTTTCGCAAGAACCGGCTATGTATGATGATCTCCCGATGATTGTGTTAATTAACAGCGGAAGTGCCAGTGCTTCGGAGGTTGTTGCCGGCGCCTTGCAGGATCTGGACCGGGCACTGATTGTGGGTGAAACAAGTTTTGGGAAAGGTTTAGTGCAAACAGTTCGCCCGCTCTCTTACAATACATCATTGAAAATCACGGTATCCAAGTACTACATACCAAGCGGGCGAAGCATACAGTCTATTGAGTACCTGCACTCTAACTCCGGGGACAATAACAGGTCTGTTCCTGATTCACTTCGGAGAGCGTTTAAAACAAAGAACGGCCGTGTTGTGTACGATGGGAACGGTATTAAACCTGATATAGAGTTCCAGGAAGAACCCTCCACCATGCTCGACCTGGCCTTGCAAAAAAACAATCGATACTTCTTTTTTGTAAATGATCTTCTTGCCAATTCTGAGAACTCAGGCCAGCTGGAAATTCCATCCGATCTATTTGACCGATTCACAACCTATTTGGTTGAAGATGGTTTTACATATGAAACCCCCGTCGATCAGCACTTGGCAGCGCTGGAAACAAATATCGACAATTTTTCGCAGGAAAGATCTGCAAGGCAAAATGTAGATGAGTTAAATGCATTGTTGAGAGATTATAAAATTGCCCAAATTTATCAGAATGAAGAATTTATTGATAAGAAATTGAAAGCGGAGTGGATCTCTCAAACCAAAGAAGATGAAGAGAGAATTAAAGCCGTTTTGGAACTGGATGAACTTGTGAATATCTCGTTGGATTTCCTGGATAACCCATACCAGTATCGCACCGAGTTGAGGCCATAATAGTTTGGGAAAAGCTGATTTACATACACACACAAATGCCTCAGACGGCGATCTCTCTCCCGAAGAGCTTATCGAGAAAGTTTCCAAAAAAAATCTTGAAGTCATCGCAATTACTGATCATGATACCATTAACGGATATCTTGATGCCAAAAAATTTGCCGATGAAAAGGAGATAGAGCTCATTACAGGTGTGGAGATTTCAACAGTTTGGAATGAGAGAGAAATCCACGTACTGGCCTATGGTTTTGATGAAGAGAATACCAACTTTCTCAGTCTTATTGCCAATCAAAAACAAGCCCGCCGCAAGCGCATGAAGGCGATTGTTGATGTCTTAAAAAAGGAAGGCATTGATATTGATTATGCTGAAGTTCGTGCTGAGTCGCATCCCGGAAATATCGGTCGGCCACATGCGGCATCTGTTTTAATCAATAAAGGTTATGTTGCTTCGGTATCTGAGGCATTTATACGTTATCTTTCAAATGATAAAATTAAACAGATAAAAACGGAATATGCTGTATTGGAAGATGTACTCTCAGTTGTGCATGAAGCCGGAGGGATACTATCGATTGCACACCCAGGGCCTATGTACTCGAAGAATGAGATGATAAATCTGCTGAAACACCCGTTTGACGGGATAGAATGTATACATCCAAGCCATAGCTATAAAGTTCAAAAGATGTACCTGGATCTGGCAAAATCAAGGAACTTGTTGGTAACCGGGGGGAGTGATTTTCACGGTTCGGGAAAATCGGAATATGATCCCTATTTAGGCGTTGTAACTATTGGAATGCAATTTGTGGAAGCATTGAAAAGATCAGCAAGATCTCGAAAAAATATGATCGTTCAGTAATTATGACAGTATTAGAACAGAAAAAAGATATTCATTGGCCTCACATTAAAGTAGCTGTTGTGGCTGCCCGCTGGAACTCTTTTGTAACGGATGAGATGCTGGATGCCGCAGTTCAGGCCTTACAGGCTAAAGGAATTCAGGATTCAAATATCACATCTATGAGATGTCCCGGTTCATTTGAAATTCCACTTACATGTAAGTGGTGCCTGGAACATCTTGAGGTGGATGGGGTTGTAGCCATTGGTGCCGTGATTCGTGGTGGCACCCCACATTTCGACTATGTTTGTGATTCAGTAACACGTGGGATTACCGACCTGAATCTTTCATCAGGAAAACCGGTATCTTTTGGTGTACTAACTACAGACACCGTTGACCAAGCCAGGGAACGGGCCAGCGAAGAAAAGGGAAATAAAGGTGCTGAAGCGGCTCTGGCTCTTTGCGAAATGATTGCTCTTGAGCAGTCAATCAAGAGTTCATCGGGCTAAAAAACACCTTGAAATATGATGATAATACCTCTAATATAGAGAGTTGGAAAGAATTACATAAAAATGTCTTTAAAATCATTATCACTTACAGATAATCAGCAAACAGAAGAGGATAAGAAGCTTCAGCAACAGGTAAAATCTTCTGGTGCCATACCCAAACATATTGCAGTCATCATGGATGGGAATGGCAGATGGGCACAGAAAAAAGGAAACATTCGTCTGTTTGGCCACAAAGCCGGGGTAGAGTCTGTTCGCGATATTACAGAATCGTGCGCTCAACTTGGAGTGGAATATCTGACTTTATACGCTTTTTCTACTGAAAATTGGAATCGTCCATCCGCTGAAATTAACGGCTTGATGAGACTCTTGGTTCAGACTCTCAGGAACGAGGCTGAACGGTTGAATAAAAATGATATTAAACTTGTAACCATCGGACAGACTGAACGGCTTCCCGGAAAATGTCAACAGATGTTAGAGGAAGTGATTGAGCTGACGGCAGATAACAAGCGAATGCAGTTGTGCCTGGCGTTGAGCTATTCTGGGCGATGGGATATTAAGGAAGCGGTAAAAAATATTGCTAAAGAAGTTGAAAAGGGTAACATTACGCCCGACCAAATCGATGATGATTTAATTGGTTCTTTCCTGTCAACTGCATCTGTTCCTGATCCCGACCTGATTATTAGGACAAGCGGAGAGTTCAGAATCAGTAATTTTCTGTTGTGGCAATTGGCCTATTCAGAACTGTATATTACAGAAACCTACTGGCCTGATTTTAGGCGAGATGAACTCTACCAGGCAATATTTTCATTTCAAAAACGTGATCGAAGATACGGGAAAGTTAAAAACGGACATAACAAAAGCATGTCCGCATCAGTTATAAACCAAATTAGATCATAAACAGAAGGTAAGATTGCATTACGTGTTCAATACCAAGCACTTCTTCTATTTAACATTTTTACTGTTTTTTGCTTTTTCACTCAGTCAAATCGCCTCTGCGCAGGATAGCGATTCAACCTCGATTGAGATACAGGACCCAACCTCAATATCTCCAAGGGATTATCAAATTCGGAATATTACTCTTACCGGATTGATTACAGCCCGCGAGAGTTACCTGTTGAATAGCAGTGGACTTGAAATTGGAGAAACCATACAAATTCCCGGAGAGGAGATATCCTCAGCCATTCGCCAGATCTACAGAACCGGTATCTTTTCGGATGTGCAGATCAGTTATGAGAGGGTGGGCACCGACGAGGTGATTATAAATATCCGGGTTGAAGAGGAACCACGCCTTGAAAGGTATGAAATTACCGGAGTAAAACGATCGCAGCGACGTGATCTGAGGGAACAGCTCAACCTTTTAAGAGGATTTGCGGTGACCAACTCCATTCGCGAACAGGCTCTCATAACTATACGGAGATTTTTCAGGGAGAAAGGTTATTGGGATACGGATATTGAGATTCGTGAAGAGCTTTCGGATGATGGCAGAAACCGGCTCAGGCTTGTTTTTGAAATTGATGCTGGAGAACGTACAAAAGTGCGTGAAATCAATTTTGAAGGAAATGAGCAGTTTGATGACAAGAAACTAAGAAAGGAGTTCGATACCATTAAACAAGACCGCTGGTGGAGAATTTTTAAACGCCACGTATATACGGAGGAAGAGTTTGAGGAAGGCAAAAGCAATATTTTGCAATTTTACAGAGATAATGGTTATCGCGATGTACGGATTGTTGAAGATTCTGTTTATGTAGATGATTGGAGAAGAAAAGAGGGAGTCTATTTTGATATTGAACTCCATGAGGGTCCTCAATACAGAATTCGAAATCTTGAATGGGATGGAAACACAGTTTATACCGACGAGCAGCTCACAAACTTTTTCCAGTTCCAAAAAGGAGATGTATTCAACGAAACCCGCTTCTACGAAAATCTTGAGTTCAGCCAGGATGAGACAGACATAACAAGTCTCTACAACAATATTGGATACCTGTTTTTCCAGGTGAATCCGGATATACAAATTGTTGAGGGAGACTCCCTGGATGTTACTTTTGAGATTATTGAAGATGAGATCGCCACGATTCGAAGAGTCTCTTTCAGTGGAAATACGAAGACGCATGATGATGTAGTTCGCCGAACCTTGCGAACAGTTCCCGGTAACACATACAGCCGGTCAGCAATTATACGTTCCGTTCGTGAATTGAGTACCCTTGGTTATTTCACACAGGAAGGAATAACTCCCGATATAAATCCAAATCGTGAAGAGGGTACAGTTGATATCTCTTATCAGCTCGATGAATCCCAGGGAACAGATAACTTTGAATTTTCCGGTGGTTTTGGTGGCCGTCAGATCGGTGTGATTCTATCGGCCCGTGTAAACTTCAACAACTTTTCGGTGGGCCGAATGTTTGAACCCGGAGGCTGGAGTCCTATTCCATCCGGCGACGGTCAGAAACTTTCACTGGGTGTACAGGTAACGGGACGCGGTTACCAGAGCTACAGCTTTAGTTTTACTGAGCCATGGCTGCGAGGACGTCCAACCTCCCTGGGAGTAAGTGCCTCGTATAACTTCCTGAACTATAACACGCGGCGGTTTACAAGTTTAGATCAACCCGATCGGAGAAATGAGCTTTTTACAGCCAGTGTAAGTTTAGGTAAACAGTTGGACTGGCCGGATGATTACTTCTCAAGACGGCTTATTCTTACCTATAACCGTTTTAATGTACTTGGTTTTAGCGGAATCTTTGAAGACGGTCAGGCCGATATTTTAACTCTACGAAGTGTACTATCAAGAAACTCTTTGAATAACCCGATTTCACCGAGTGCCGGGTCAGAATTCAGCGTCTCGGGTGAGGTTGCACTCCCTGTTCCGGGTTTTGCACAATTTTATAAGTTACGCACAGGTTATCAGCATCATTACAATATTGTAGAAAAACTGGTGTTGAGTGGTACGGTTGATTACGGTTATATGGGATATTTCAGTGAAAATAACCGGAGTAATTTCCAACGGTTTTTCCTTGGGGGGACTCAGATACAACAGCGGCAAAACTTCCTGAATGACAATATCGATATGAGGGGGTATCCCGGTGGATTTGATGGCGTGATTTCGCCTCTTGATGAGAATCAAAACCAGATTGGAGGGCGTGTTTTCAGTAAATATACCATGGAGTTACGCTATCCGGCGGTTAGTTCAGACCAAATTCAATTAATTCCATATGTTTTTATGGATGCCGGTAATGCCTTTAATAATTTAAGCGAATTTGATCCGTTTGAAGTGAAACGTGCCGCGGGTTTTGGTGCCAGGATCTATCTGCCCATTTTGGGTTTGGTTGATCTGAGTTACGGTTACCGTCTTGATGGAACACCGGCTTCAACAGAAGGACCGGGTTTAAATCCGGGCGAATGGGAGTTCTTGTTTAACATTGGAGCACCGTTTTAAAATGTCGTGCAAAACATGCACATATTTGATCGTTCTCGTTCTGTTTTTAATTGTTGATGCAGCTGATGCGCAGGATCAAAAAATCGGGTTTATAGATTCGGATGTCATCATGCAACAAATGCCGGAATACAGTGGGATAGAGCAGCGATTAGATCTCCTTTCGGAAAACTGGCAGCAGGAAATTGATGAAATGGAGGAGGAGATTGCCGAGCTGGAGCGTGAATTCGAAGCCCGGGAAATACTCTTTACTGATGAAATTCGGCAGGAACGGCTCAACGAGATCGAACAAAGGAAACAAGAACTGGATCAATACATTGAAGAAAAGTTTGGTCCGCTGGGTGAATATTACACCCGTCAAAAAGAATTGCTCGAGCCTATACAAAGATTAATTTTTGATGCGTTAACTCGTGTCGCCGAAAGAGATTCATATGATTTTGTGTTCGACAGGGCCGAAGATACCCGCTTCCTGATTACCCGGGAGGAATGGAACCTGACGAATGATGTGATGTTAGAACTGGGTATCAATGAAACAGGAAATTGAAAGATATAAATGTTAATTTTGGAGCTTTAAAAAAATCAACCTCTATGAAAAGATTATCAATTACTCTATTACTTTTACTGGTGCCGCTTGCAGTCTCGGCCCAGCTTAAAGTTGCGGTAATGAATCCCGATTCTGTTTTGGATGCTATGCCCGAAACCGAACAGGTTCAAGCCGAACTTGAAAGCTATATCCAGGAACGTCAAAATGCTTTCCAGCAGCGTTACCAGGAATGGATAGATCAAATGACTGCATACTCGGAACAAGCTGAAGCCGGTAATATAAGCCAGGAACAGCAACTACAGGAAGAAGAAAGGCTTAACGAATTGCAGCAAGAGCTAAACAGTTTTCAGCAGCGTATTCAACAGCAGATCCAACAGCGACAGACGGAGCTTTTCAACCCGCTTTTAGTACGGGTGGAAGAAGCGATGGCTGAAGTCTCCGAGGAGATGGGATATGATTATGTACTCAACAGAGCTTCAAACATGGGCGATCCCATCGTTTATTACACCTCAGACAGGGCTCCGGATATCACTCAACAGGTAATTGACAAACTTACTCAAAATTAATTCGATCAAATCGTATCATGAAAAAATTAAATATACTTTCTATAGTAACGCTTATTATTCTCACAGCTCTGATGGCTGCTCCAACAGCGCAGGCACAGGTAGCCGCCGAGGGCGATATGGAAATTGGCTTTGTCGATCCTCGGGCTGTACTGCAGCGAATGCCTGAAATGAGTGCTGTTCGGCAAAGAATCCAGAATTTGGCTGAGAGAAAACAAACTGAACTTGCTGAAAGACAACAGGAACTTCAATCTGAAATTGAGTTGTATCAGCAAAAAGTAGGTGTTATTTCTGAGCAAGCTCGTCAGGATGAGGAACAACGACTTACACAATTGGACCAGGAATTCAGACAGCTGCAATCCCAGGCTCAACAAGAGATTGAGCAACGACGTGCAGAATTAATGGCACCGTTGTTGCAGCAGATCCAGGAAGCAATTGATGCCGTAGCTTCAGAGCAAGGTCTGGATTATGTGCTCAATACGACAACTTCCACAGGTGATGTGATTATTCTCTATGTATCACCCGATGTAGAGTCTGAATATGATATCACAGACGCCGTTATGCAGAATCTCGGCATCTAAGTTCTTGACTTGAATGACGAAAGGCACAAGCGAGTCAACTACGCTGAAGCTTCGTTGACCAAGGACGCTTGCGCCATCAATGTCATCATCTAATTTTTTAATTTGATTGTAAAGGCGATCTGAATTTCAGGTCGCTTTTTTTATTGTTTTGAGTTGAACCTTGAGCAATTTGGCAGAGTCCGAACGAAGAGAGGTCATGCAAGATTTGCGTGTTAAATGAAAGAATTTGATCAGGATCCATTACCCTAAGAGAGTCAAAATGTGACGGGTTTTCCACTTCGCTAAAAACGCTATCAGTTTCTACTGTACTCTCTTTCTTCGATTTCGAATATAATCTTCGAAAATATACCCGCCTAATTTGTTAAGAGATGAGTAGTATGCTCGCCCTTTGTTAGCTTCCGTTAATTCACGGACGAAATTCTGTAGATAGGGATCCCTGGCAATCATAAATGTGGTGATATCTATCTGTTCCCTTTTGCAAACTACAGCTTCATCCAACACTTTATTCACGATTTTTCGGTCAAGGCCAAAGCTGTTTTTATAGAGTCTTCCATTTTCAATCATACAAGATGGTTTTCCATCGGTAATCATAAAAATCTGTTTATTAGAAAACTTTTTCCGCTGAAGAATATGGCGCGCTTTCTGTAATCCCTGTAGTGTGTTCGTATGATAAGGGCCCACTTTCAGATATGGCAGGTCTTTCACCTGTATGTCCCAGGCCTCATTTCCAAACGCCACAATGTCCAGCGAATCTTTGGCATAGTTATTCATGATGAGCTCCGAGAGAGCCATGGCCACTTTTTTAGCAGGTGTGATCCGGTCTTCTCCGTAGAGAATCATGGAGTGGCTTACGTCAATTAACAGCACAGTGGAGACCGATGTATAGTGATCGGTATCATACACCTGGAGATCATCTTCTCTCAACTGAAACTGGTCGAGAGAGCTGTGTTTCAGCATGTTCATCATTGTACCGGTACTGTCGATATGGGCGGTATCATCACCGGCTTTCCACGGACGGGTTTCGGGTTGTCGTTCCAGGCCCTTGCCGGTGTAATTGGTTTTATGCTGCCCCTCGCCACCTTTCTTGAGTTGATTGAAGATCTCTTCCAGTGCTTTCTGTCGAATACTTCGGTCTGTTTTCGAAGTCGGCATCATCACCGATTCTTCCTCATCAAAACGAATGTATCCACGCTCTTTCATCTCATCGATAAAATCTCCGATTCCATAACCCTCTTCAAACTGGTCGGTAATTTCGTACTCTTCATCAATTTGATTGAGCCAACGGAGTGCCTGTGAAACGTCACCGCCTGAAATGGTTAAAAGTTCCTGGAATAGATCCCAAAGTGTATCAAAAGGTGATTTGCCGGATCGATTAAATCTATCGTCCCATTCTGAGTAGATGAAATGCATAAATGATATCTGCTGACTTTTTTATTTATCTTATAACCTCTTTAAAGGACAAATCATTGCATGCTAATTTAGAATTAGCAACTTAGGAATAGTAACCATTGTTTAATGAAATTTGAAACGGAAGTTTGATGGATCGATATCAATTTGAGACGAAGCTCTGGGAGCAAGGGTTTCAACGAGTTATGGGTTTAGATGAAGTCGGGCGTGGGTGTCTTTGCGGACCTGTGGTGGCTGCGGGCGTGATTTTAAAACCATGCTCGAGAATCAGTAAAGACGTTGCCGACAGTAAATCGATTGATGAGAAAACTAGAATTCGGTTGAGGGAAGAGATCAAAGAGAAAGCCCTGTTTTGGACCGTGCAAAAGTGTTCCCCCGGCGAAATTGATGAGATCAATATTTTAAAAGCCTCCATTCGTGCTATGATGCGATGCTCGGAGGAAGTGGGCGCCGAGCCTGATTATCTTTTGGTAGATGGGAATCGATTTACATCATCCGTTATTCCTCATAGTTGTATTGTAAAGGGAGATGATAAATCGGTGTCTATTGCTTCGGCATCAATACTTGCCAAGGTTCATCGCGATCAACTTATGCGGAAACTGCATAAAGAGTATCCACATTTTGGATGGGAAACAAATGTTGGCTATCCAACCAAAGAGCATTTTGAGGGATTAAAAAATCACGGGTACACCAAACACCACAGGAAGAGTTTCAAATTAAGGACTGAAAAAGTTTATAAGGAATCCAATAGTTGAGGTTTAGAACGCGTCATTAGATGAGTGATTGAACAAGTTTAAAATTTGAACTGGAACAACTTTATACGTTGACTGAGTCCATTACCTGTATATACTAAATGAACGCTTATTTGCATCGAGGTTTAAGCAGAGCGCCAGCATTATTGTGTTGGTAAGAAAAGCCGATCCTCCATAACTCATAAATGGCAGTGGAATCCCGATAATTGGCAGCAACGCCGTGGCGCTTCCTATGTTGATAATAAATTGAGCAAAAAACAGGAATGTCACACTCACGATGACTAACTGTGCAAATGGGTGTTTATGGTTGATGGCCATCGAAAGCATCTTTAATAACAGTAGGCTGAATAGAATCAGGACCAGCGATGATCCGATAAATCCAAACTCCTCACCTACAACACAGAAGATAAAATCGGTCCATTGTTCGGGTAAAAATCGAAGCTGGGTTTGTGTTCCCTCCATGAATCCTTTGCCCTGGAGGCCGCCGGAACCGATCGCCGTTTTAGCCTGTAAGACGTTCCATCCGGCGCCGAGGGGGTCTAATGTAGGATTGGCGAATGACTCGATTCTTGCGCGCTGGTGGGGCTGTAGAACTTGTTCTAATGCAACTTCGGTACCCACGACTATCAAAAGGCCCATCACAAGTGAAGTTGCTGTTAACCATGTTCTGCGTTGTAGAAGGAAAATCCCAATTGTTACGATAGCTACCATGATAGCTCCCCACATCCAATCTAAAACCGTAAAATAACCGATAAGGGCAGGGGCAATCATTAAAAGTGAAATACCGTATGGCAGGCCTGACCAAAAAAGTACAACGGGCAGAATAGCCAGATAGACAATGGCAATGCCAGCCTCATTCTGCATGAGAAGAAGTATTACGGGTAGAATGAAGAACCCAACGGTAGTGAGAGCCGTTTTTAAATTTTCCGCGGAGATATCCCTTCGGCTGGTCAGGTAATTAGCGGCTGCAAGGATCGTAGCAATTTTTGTGATTTCACCAACCTGCAAGTTTAGAGGGCCAATTCGAAGCCAGCTCCGTGACCCGCTTACTTCAACACCAAAAAAGAGAGTGATGACCATTAATAGAATACACAATGCATAAAAAAGGTATGCACCACCCTGGAATGTTCTCGGTGAAATAAATTGTAGTCCAATCAAAACCACTATCGACAACCCAATCCAGATTGCCTGCTTGAAAAAGTTATTTTGAATGTATTCAGGCAAAAACTGGGAGACAGGCCCTTGCGTTGCACTATAGATGGCAGCCAATCCAATTGAAAATATGGCGACCCAAATAGCAATAACCGACCAGCTAAATTCTTTTGAATTGATCATCAGTTGACCTCCGCGGTTTGTGTTTCTTTTGATCTGAAATCAAGTACATAGTCTAACACCCGCTGGCGATTAAGTTCTCGCGTTAAATATTTTTCGATAACGAGTGATGCAATCGGTGCCGCAGAGATGGAGCCATAACCTGCATTTTCAACCAACACAGCCACGGCAATTTGCGGATTATCCATCGGGGCGAAGGCAATAAACCAGCCATGATCTTCTCCATAGGGATTTTGGGCCGTACCTGTTTTACCAGCAACTTCAATACTATCAAGGTTAGCGTAGTAGCGTCCGCCACCGGTACTAACAACACCTCTCATTCCCCGTTTCACGTTTTCAAGCTGATTCGGATTCAGCCACTCAATCTTTTCAAATACCGGGTTGGTGTACTGAAACTCTCCACTTCGATCTTTGATGGCACTGACTACATGTGGTTGAACGCGATAACCACCATTCGCTATAGTTGAAGTGGCTACAGCCATTTGAAGGGGAGAGGCAGAGACCATACCCTGCCCGATTCCGAGACTCATCAGGTCACCAACCCCCCAGTACCTGTCTCCAAATTGTTCATTCATATATGTACTGTCTGGCACGATTCCAGATACTTCATATGGAAGATCGATGTTGTTTTTAGGTCCGATACCAAAATCCTTAATTAGCTCAGACCATGAATCAAGCATTCCACGACTGGCTATTCGGTCCATGATCCAAAAGAAATAGGTGTTGCTTGAATAGGTGATCGCATCTTCGAGATTGTAATTCCCCGGGTCAGCTAAATCGCCGTATCGCCGACCGCGAGTGTAGTACCCGGGATTGTAGATTTCGGTTTGAGGTGTGATCAGGCCAAGCTCCAGGCCAACCAATCCCATAAATGGTTTAAATGTTGAACCGGGAGGTTGGCGGGATGAAATTGCTCGATTATAAAGTGGGGTGTGGGGATCTTGGTTTATCTGCTGCCAGTACTCTGAATCCATCCGACCCGCCAGCTTTGATAGATCGTACTGTGGTGAGCTAACCATACTCAATACTCCACCCGTCTGAGGGTCCATGGCAACAATTCCGCCGCGTTTATTTACCATAAGTTCTTCAGAAAGTTGCTGTACTTCGGCATCCAGAGTAGTGATGAGGTCTGCCCCTTTCTTGGGAGCCATGTCCAGCATACCATCCTCGTATGAACCAAGTTCTTGACCAAATGCATTCACACGAATATACTCAGTACCGACTTCTCCCCGCAGATAATCATCATAGATCATCTCAAGCCCGCTCTTGCCAATTTTATCACCCAGCAAAATTTTCTCAGAGGCAAGATACTCCTCACGAGTGGCCTCTCGCAGGTAGCCCATAACATGCGATGCTTTTACATTGGTTGGATAGTTACGCTTACTCTCAACTTGGTGACCTATGCCGGGAAGCTGCCAAAGATTTTCCTGGATGGCTGAGAACGTTTCAAAAGAGACTTCGGTAAACAGCCGTGATGTTCGATGCCAGGAATATTGCTGGGCTTCATTCATTCTTTCTCGTACCAAATCCTCTTCAACCTGTAATAGTTGTGAAAGATGCGGAATTTTCTCCTCGTTAAATCGCGAAGGTGTGATGGTAATAGAGTATATGGGTTGATTTTCAACTAAAATGATGCCGTTTTTGTCATAGATAAGCCCTCTTGCAGGATTGACCACCTCCATTCGAAGTGAATTTTGCATACTGAGAGGAGTATATGTTTCGTACTCAATAATCTGAAGTTGGAAAATGCGTGCCAAAAGGATAAGCAGACCGATAACAAGTACGGCACGAAGAACTTTGGCCGAAGTACGAACTCGATGTGATTGTCTGTTTATAGACATAACTATTTCAAATTATAGATCTTCTCGTACCAGATATATAAAACTTCCAAGGATTGCGGTAAATACCGAACTTACCAACAGAAAACTCCATAAAACTCCAATAGATGTATAAAGCCCCGAAAAAAGGCTAACACCATAAAAAATAAGATTATGAATAATAGCTGAAACGAGTATCAACAGAAATACCTGCCAAAAGATAAATCCAGTGTTAGAAATACGGTTCAGATAACCGTGTAGTATAAAAATCAACAATGTTTTTGAAAACATATGGAGTCCCCACAGATCGGTAAGTGCATCCTGTGAAAATCCAAGAAACCCGGCAAATAACAGAGCATTGATTTTGGGTTGTTTTGCACAAATCCATAGTAGAAAAACCAGAACCAAATCAGCTTCTGAACCAAAAATTTCAAAATGCCGCAGCAATACTGTTTGTATGACGACTATTCCGATCCCAATTAAAATCAATCGAACGTTTTCGGATAAAATCAAAACAGCTCCTCCTGTGCTTCATTGAGGTTTTGTATAGTTGTATCCGGTTCAAACTCAATGATAAATGCCTCTGCTATAGTTGAAAGATCGGCAAAAGCTTCTAGGTAAATGGTTTGAGTTTCGATACCCGCACCCGATTCAATTTCCGTCACTTCACCGACAGGAATTCCCGCCGGAAATTGGTTACTGTATCCCGAAGTGTAAACATATTGTCCGGGTTCAACCTGGACAGTTTCGGGGATAAATCGCAAAAGCAGCTCCCGGTTCGATCTTGCCGGCCAGGAAACAATTCCATAGGCACGGTTTTCTTCAATTTGAGCACTGACACGAAACATGGAATTAGAATAGGGTAACACCTGTGAATAATCTTTTGCCACAATGATCACTTGCCCAATCAAACCGTCGGAATTAATTACGGGCATACCAATTTTTACGCCATCATCCGTACCTGCGTTTACGGTTATGGAACTGTTTATGCTCACTAAATCTTTTGCAACAACACGTACCGGAATTAACGGAAGATCACTTTCCTCACGCAGGTTCAGCAAATCTCTTAATACACGGTTTTGCTCTTCTACGGATCGCAGACGGTTCAACTCATCTTGAAGAAGAATATTTTGTCTGTGCAGGTATGTGTTAGTTGAAATAGCCTGACGATAGATACGAAAATTGGAAAGCGGTTGTTCAAGGTAGCTAAGAACAGTAATGGAGACTTTGCGAAGATTTTGGAGCCCCCCCTCATGTCGATTCACCATCAAGGTAATGGCAAGCAACAGGATAATCGCAGTAATGATGTAGTCTTTAACATCCGTTAATTGTCGCATTCACATGTAGGGAGAATTTTACGTAATTACAGTTCTGTAAAAATCGAGGTCTTCAAGAATTTCTCCGGTTCCGCGTACAACGGCAGTAAGCGGATCTTCTGCTATGTGAACGGGGAGATCTGTGGTTTCCATAATCAATTTATCGAGATTTTTGAGCAGGGCGCCTCCGCCGGTCAGCATAATTCCACGATCCAAAATATCAGCGGAAAGTTCGGGAGGTGTTTGTTCCAGCGATTTCGTTATGGATTCGACGATGGTATTTACAGATTCTGAAATAGCTTCTCTTACATCTTTAGAAGTTACCTGACGGGTTCGTGGAACACCATTCACAAGATCTCGTCCTTTGGTGATCATCTCAAGCTCTTCATCCAATGGAGCGGCCGATCCGATTTCACATTTAATTCTTTCAGATGTACGCTCACCAATCAGCAAGTTGTGGTTTCTTCTGAAATAGTTAACAATATCATCGTTTAATTCATCCCCGCCCAGCCGGACAGATTGAGCATGTACGATACCGGATAAAGCAATGACTGCAATTTCTGTTGTACCACCGCCAATGTCCACAATCATATTTCCGACCGGTTCATGAACATCCAGTCCAATTCCGATTGCAGCTGCCATCGGCTCATCCACGAGGTAAACCTCTTTGGCACCTGCGTGTTCAGCACTGTCACGAACAGCTCGTCTTTCAACCTCGGTAATTCCGCTTGGTACACAGACCACCATTTGCCGGGTTGTGGAATACCATTTCATTTTCACTTTTTGAATCATATCCCGGATCAGCTGCTCTGCAACTTCAAAATCGGCAATTACGCCATCTCTAAGGGGGCGAACCGTTCGGATATTTCCATGTGTTTTTTCATGCATTAAGCGGGCTTCATGACCGGTTGCGACAGGTTCATTCCTGTTATTCAGAGCAACAATAGAAGGTTCATTGAGAACAATTCCCTGTCCTCTCGCATAAACCAGCGTGTTAGCCGTTCCGAGGTCAATGGCGATATCGGTATAAAGAAAATCGAAGAGTCCGTTTTTCTTTTGACCTTTTTTACTGCGGGGTTTTGATTTTGTGTAATGCTTGGACATTAGGCTGGTTGACTTTGCAAAATTATTGAATTCAGAGCATCACAAAAATACATGATTAGTGATGCAGTTGCGAACATTTGTTTTAGAAAATAGTCGATTTTTTTAGTGTTTAAAATGTCGTATCCCGGTGAATACCATGGCCATGTTATTTTTATTGGCAGCTTCTATCACTTCTTCATCTCTAATACTACCGCCGGGCTGAATGACAGCAGTAGCTCCAGATTGAGCAGCTGCAATAACACCATCTGCGAACGGGAAGAATGCGTCTGAGGCAATAGCACTTCCTTTCAACGAAAGATCTTCGTTCATCGCCTTACGAACGGCAATAACTGAACTCTCCACGCGGCTGGTTTGCCCAGTTCCAATTCCACAGGTAGATTGCTCTTTCGCATAAACTATGGCGTTCGATTTTACGTGCTTCACGACTTTCCAGCCAAAAAGCATATCTGAAAGCTCTTGATCGGTTGGTTGTCGTTTTGTAACTACTTTCAGGTCATCGCCAGTTACTATCTTACTGTCTATTTGTTGATAGAGTACTCCGCCAATGATTGAACGAATGGAGTAATCATTGGTTCCATTTGGGAAATCAATTATCCGAATCAAACGCCGGTTTTTCTTCTGTTTGAGAAAATCAATCACGCCATCTTCATATTCGGGTGCAAGTATAATCTCAGTAAAAATGGAATCGATTGATTTGGCTGTTTCCAAATCGAGAGGCCGGTTTGTAATCACAATTCCACCAAACGGGGAAACAGTGTCGGTTGCAAACGCCCGTTGATACGCCTCATTCAAATTCGATTTTGTTGAGATCCCGCAGGGTACCGTATGTTTAAAAATCGCCACAGTTGGATCTTCATCCTTAAAATCGGCCATTGTCCGAAGGGCGCTGTCAATATCAAGGTAGTTGTTGTAGCTGAGTTCCTTGCCGTGGAAGCAATCTATAAAATCATTCTGCCGTCCATAGACCGAGGCTTTTTGGTGTGGATTCTCCCCGTATCGTAGTCCGGCGTGTTTTGGAATAGAAAGATTGAGCTGTACCGGTAATTCCTGTTGATCAAGTTGATTGAAATACTGACTGATTGCTGCATCATAATCCGCTGTGTGTGCAAACGCCTTCCTCGCAAATTTCAATCGTGTTGAGTAACCGATTTCATTACTTGAACTAAACTCAGACTGAAATTCCCGGTACTGCCCGGGGTTTGTCAATATACACACGTGAGCAAAGTTTTTAGCCGCTGCACGAACCATTGTAGGTCCGCCAATGTCGATATTTTCTGTTGCAGCAGCAGCGCTAATATCATTATTCTTGATAACTTCTTTGAACGGATAGAGATTCACTACAACCAGTTCAAACGCAGAGATCTCTAATTCTTCAATCTCATCATTATCCGGCTGGTGGCTTGTTCTTGCTAATATTCCACCGTGAACTTTTGGATGCAGCGTTTTAACACGACCGTTGAGACATTCAGGAAATCCTGTGACTTCACTGACATCTGTTACGGGGATTTCTGCATCACGAATGGTTTTGGCGGTACCACCTGTACTTACAATTTCCACTCCGGCATTGTGTAATGTTTTTGCTAAATCGGCAATACCGGTTTTGTCGGATACGGAGAGTAGAGCACGTTTAATCTGCAAAGGTTCCTGGGGTAAAGACGAAAGGGGTTTAAGAGACACGTTAAGGGTTAATTATGGTTGATTGATTAATTTTTTTATGACTGAAGGAAGCAATTTGTGTTCCGCTTTTAAAACTCGTTTTGCCAAATTTTCAGGTGTATCGGTTGAGTGAACCGGCACTTTTTCCTGGCTTATAATCGGGCCTTTGTCGTACTCTTCATTTACATAATGAACCGTACACCCCGATTCCTTATCGCCGGATTCAAGTACCGCACGATGAACATTCAGTCCATAAAAGCCTTTCCCCCCATATTTCGGGAGTAGGGCGGGATGTATATTAATGATTTTGTTTTGGTACTTTTTGATAATCAAATCCGGAATTTTTTTTAAAAAACCTGCAAGCACTATCAGGTCCGGTTTCCATTCAGATAGCTGTTCATTGAGCTTCGAAGAAAAAGTTTCGTCATCCTTATCTGTAATGATTGAAACCGGGATATTATATTTTCTGGCACGTTTTATAGCTTTTATTTCGGATTTATTGACGATAAGTCCGGCAATTTCTGCCCGAATTTTTCCCGATTCAATCTCATCAATGATAGCCTGCATATTTGTGCCCGATCCGGACGCAAAAATTACCAGTTTTTTCACACAATCGATTATTCTTGGATAATTTAAATCTGCGATAAAGATAAAGAATATCAAGCGGATTATTTGGAACTATTTTCTGCCAAAACCCTCTCTTTATTCACTGGGTTTTAAAGCCTCACTTGCTTGTTCAAAAGTTGAGAATTCTTTGTAAACATCCTTGGCATTTACATCATAATGGAGTGGAATTGCGCTAATTCCAAGCGTTCGGCGTGTTCGGTTCACGAGCGGAGTGATAAGCTGTAAATCGGCTGGTTTCTCCATTTCCAGAAATGCCTGCTACCGATTTCGATCCTCATCAATCGAGATGTCAATAAACTCCACGTTGGGATTATTTTGGAAGGTCGCCTTCAGTTGATCCAGCTCCGGTTTCTTTTCAATACAGGACCCGCACCAAGTTGCCCAAAAAGAGACGAAATAGGTTTTCCCACTAAAATCTTCCAAGTTGTAGTTATTTGAATTTCTGTCAACAAGTGGATGGCTGGGAAGTTTGTCCGGATGGTCATCAGAAAAATCCCAAAGGACAGTTGCATTCACCATTTCTCCATTCTTGTCGTATCCAAAATTGTGTTTTTCAACTATCAGCGGTTGGCTCAAGAGGAAGTATATAAAAATCCCCACTATTGTGATAGCAAACCCTACTCTATAATATCGCTGTATATCATCACATGTCAGAAGAATAGTAAATGTTCCGACTGTAAAAAGTATGAGAATAAATGGCAGGTAGAAAAAATTGAACAGGTCAAAAATTACAAAAGGTATAAAAAGCAGTGGCAACAGTTTTTTTGAAGTGCCTTGATTTATTCTGCCACTCATGTAAAGCGCAACAAAGCAGATAAGAATCGGAACCCATTTCAGAAGATTGATGACATGAATACGCATTGGATTCCAAAACAGGAAGAAATAAAACAGGGTGCTCATAGCAGCAACAGAGCAAATGATACCTGTGAATAGTCTTATAGTTGTCTTTAGTTTGTTTCTTTCGGAGCCAAGGATGTAATTCAAGAATTAGTTAGCGTTATTTTATTTTCTAGCTAACAAAAAATGAGGATAGTTACAAATCCGGGTGGAAATCAAAGAATGAGTTGCCAGTATCCTACATCAATCCATTCGTCAAATTTGTACCCAATTTCCCGGAGTTGCCCTGCTTTTTGAAAACCAAATTTTTTGCACATAGCAATGCTGGCCGGGTTTGGTAAAGATATGGCGGAGATGACACAGTGGAATTCTCTTTCTCTCAATTTCTCAATCATTGCCCCCTTCAGTTTAGAGCCAATACCTTTTCCGAGATGCCCTGAATCAAGGTATATACTTGTTTCAACAGTGTACCGGTAAGCTGATTTTTCTTTCCACTTGTCAGCATATGTATAGCCTACAACCTGATTATTCTCTTCATAAACAATCCATGGATAAACTTTGGTAATCTTTTGGATTTTATCTTTTATCTCTTTGAGAGAGAGGGGCTTTTCCTGAAAAGTTATCCGCGAATCTTCCACATATTCATTGTAAATCTCGTGGATTCGTTTTGCATCGGATAAGGAAACATCTCTGATCATGTTGAATTTCCATTCGTTAATTTGGAAAGGTGCACGATGTTAACGTTGTGGTAAGAGTAAGAACGCATTAAATTGAAAAATTACCAATTCTGCGTTTTTAATATCGGCCATCTAAGTTGACGATGAAGAGAAAAAAAGAAACTCGAATGGTAATGATGAGTTAAGCAGCAAAGATTATGATGGGAGATTACCGGTCAATCAGCATTCGAATCTATATCAGTTAAATCAGATCCTTGAATGATCGGTTTGAAAGGTCGTTTATTTTCCCGAAACACCTGGTAGTTATTGAAAGACCAGATAATCTGATTCACTGTAATCTTTATGATCGTTGCTATGGGTATAGCAACGAGCATTCCAAGAATTCCGGCTGTTTGAGCTCCTATCAGAATGATAAAAAGAATGGCCACGGGATGCATATCTGCCGATTTTGAAAAAATAAGCGGTTGAAGAACTACATTATCTAATATTTGGGCAAACATTACCGCAAGAATACAGGGGATCACCAGTGAGAAATCACCGGTTTCTATGATGGAAATAAGGATGGAGATCAGGTATCCTATTACCGGGCCAAAATATGGAATCGTATTTGCCACACCAATAATAATTCCAACAGTTCCGGCATTGTTTAAACCTGCAACCGATAATGCCAGCCATGATGCAACTCCCACCAGTGTGCATTGTAAAAGCACACTTCTGAAGTAATATCCAAGCCGACTTTCAATCTTATCGATTAAACTTAACGTGGTTTCGAAATATTTGTTCGGAACCATTTTCATAAGATCTCGGCGAATTTTATAACCATCTTTAAGGAAGAAAAAGGTGGCAAACGGAATTACAAGAAAAGCGGCGAAAAGGTTGGTGAAAATTGAAATTACATTGCCAAGAACATTTGAGAGCCGTCCGAAGTTAAATATATCCTCAATAAAACCGGTAACATTCTCTTCAAGATACCCGGTTGGTATAAAGTTGAAATAATTTCTGAGGTGTGTTTCAACCTGTTGGGCAATAATGACTAAATTTTCGCTTTGAAGCTGACGAGTTAATATGGCCATTCGGTTTGCAACCATGGGGATAATACTGGTGGAGATCCAAATCACAATCAAAAGAACGGTCGTCAGCGTTAAAGCAATAGCCACTGTTCTGGACATACCTGCCGCCTGCATGCGGTTCACAAAGGGCTCCAGAAGATAGCTAAATATCAATGCAATGATTGCATATACTGCGAGGCTGCTATAATTGTATAAAATCAATCCGACGAGCAAAACACCCGCTGCGAACAGGAATGACTTGACAACTTTTTCCAGTGTGAGATTTCTAAGCATGGAGTTTTTCCGTGATACGAGGTAATGATTTTTTAATTACAGAACCGGAAAATCCGCGTCCTGCCAGATATCGGTAGATCTTTTGTTTTCGCTTGTAATCGTCCTCTTCCCTCAAAAAATGACGCTTGCGTTTCATTACCAAATCTACGCAAATCTGTTGTTGCTGTAAATGATCAGTTTTTTCGGAGAGTACCTCTTCGATGATTGACCTGTTGATCCCTTTTTTATAGAGATGAGATCGGATTTTTTTTGGACCCCATTGATTGAGTTCTGTCTTCTCCTCAATAAATTTAGCGGCGAAGGATTTATCATTCAGATACCCTTTTTTTCCTAAACTTTGGAGTACCTGTTCAATATCACTCTCTTTATATCCCTTTTTGGCTACTTTTTGTTTGAGTTCAAATGAGGAGTGATCTCTTCTCGAAAGATAACGAAAACAGGCCTCACGAATGGCAACAAGGTCCTCAGCATCTTTCAGTTGTCGAAAAAGAGAAAGCGTCATTAAGACGCCCTCCTCGATAGAAAAGTCATTCCGCGTTTTTCGGCTAATACCGATCAGGAATTCTTTGTTATGAAAAAGTGAAAATCGGTCACTATTGTTTTTTTGAACAGTAATTTTCGTAACGGATAGCGGCAGTTTGCTCTCGATATCTGGATTCGAATTGCCGGACATCCGTTGAGTTTTACTCATCCTGTTCTGCTTTTTCTTTCTCTTTCTCTTTTTTCTTCTCTTTCGATTTATCTTCTACTTTCTCCTCAGGTGGCATCAATTTATCCCGAACGGTTTTTTCAATCTTATCACAAAGTTCTTTTTCCTCTTCCAGGAACTGCATTGCGGCATCGGTTCCCTGTCCGATCGGTTCACCACCGTATCGATACCAGCTACCTCGTTTTTCAATGATATCGTACTCTACGGCAAGATCCAGGATTTCGGACGTTCGCGAGATGCCTTGCCCATAGAGTATATTGAATTCAACCACTTTGAAGGGTGGAGCCACCTTGTTTTTGGCGATTTTAACTTTAGTTCTGTTCCCCATCACTTCGTCTCCTTTTTTGATGGAGCCAATTCGGCGAATATCGATCCGAACTGATGAATAGAATTTCAGAGCACGTCCACCGGTGGTAGTTTCGGGATTTCCGAACATCACTCCAATTTTTTCACGAACCTGGTTAATGAATACACAAGCCGTGCGGGTTTTGCTCACCACACCTGTAATTTTTCGGAGTGCCTGAGACATCAACCGTGCCTGGAGGCCCATGTGAGAATCTCCCATTTCACCTTCAAGTTCTGCGCGTGGAACCAGGGCGGCAACTGAGTCAATTACAATGACGTCCAGTGCGCCGGAGCGAATTAGCGTTTCGGTTATTTCGAGTGCCTGCTCACCACTGTCGGGCTGAGAAACGAGCAGTTCGTCGGTATTGATCCCGAGATTTCGTGCATACTTCGGATCAAAGGCGTGTTCGGCATCAATAAATGCGGCATATCCTCCGGCTTTTTGGGCCTGTGCAATTACCTGGAGTGCCAAGGTTGTTTTACCGCTGGCCTCCGGCCCATAGATTTCCGTAACTCGTCCCCTTGGTATTCCCTTTACGCCCAAGGCATAATCCACCATGATGGATCCGGTAGAAATCGTAGGCACCTCGTTATCAGTCTGATCGCCCAGGCGCATAACAGTTCCTTTTCCATGCTGCTTTTCAATTTGCCCAATTGCTATATCAATCGCTTTTTGTCTGTCGTCTTTGGATGATGCCATAATGTTCAGTTTTCAAGTTTAAATTTGTTTGATCAGAAAATAAAAACGAGAGGTGTCAGCCTCCTGTCACCCCGGTTTCTATATTTCATCAAGTGCACAAAATCAGTCAGATGTTAATCAACAATAAACTAAGTTGAATATATGTGCATTATATGTATGAACCAAATATTTAGAATTCCTTACAAAAAAGTTTTTAAACTGATTAACAGAGAATCAGAATAACCGTAAAACCGAAAAATTTTTTGAATAGTAATTTGAAATTTGTCTTCATCATTCCGTATGTGATTCTATTTTTTTGTTATACCGGTTTTTCTTGCTGTTTGAATACTCTTTACAAAAATAGCGATTAATTCACTGCATTCATTGATGTCTGTTTTAACAAGTTCAGGTGATTTATGAAGTTTTGCCCTTGTGGTCATTATTAAATTACCTCTGGTCTCTTTCAATTCTTTGAGAATGACTTTCATCTTGTGAATAAAGTCTTTTCTTGACTCTGCAGCCTGTGCTTCTCCATAGTGCCCCGAAGGGATCGCTTTGCGGAATCCCCGGGGATGTCCCGGATCGAATCAGTTGTCCGGATAAATATCGACCAGCTCTTCTTTTCTGATCAACTGTTTCTGAAATTTCAATCATTCGAACTCCAAAGTCTATCAAACGGTCTTCAAGGTCATATTTTTTTTCGTACATATGATTTCCCTTTTAAGTTCTGGTTCCATCCTTTCATTTGTAAGAACCAATGAGGCTGAAAACCTTACAGAAAAAGTTTTAAACAGACTGACCGAGCAATCGTGAAACTGATTAGTGGAAAAGTTTTTAAATGTTTGAATATCGCTTTTTTAGTTAATCGGTTTGTCGGTTTTTCTGTTGTTTTTTCTGACTAAAGACATCTAAAAAGTGTATCTATCACCTCCTCACACTGCCCGGAAGTAGTATAAGGTGCCGGACCAATCCGTAAAATATCATCTCTTGCATCGGTAAAAATATTTTTTTCGAGTAACATAGCGCGTAGGTTTCGGGCTTTTTCAGATCTCAACGCCAAAAATCCACCGGTTTCGTCTAGGGGACGCGTATTTGCATGTTCAATTCCGGAGCCCTCAAAATTCTTTTCATCAAAAAGGTCACGCAGATATGAGAGCTGAGAGGAATACTGCTTTCGTAAAACTTCGGGTGTAAGCCCCTGTTTTTGGAAAAATTCTGTGACAGCTGCACCGCGAAATTGAGAAATCGGATCATAGGTAGCCGTTGCAAATTTTTGGTCACCATCGTCAAAGGAAACGGGTTGATCGTCTCTTGGATGATCCAACTGCTCAAAGGCCGAAAACCATCCTGTAATAACAGGGCGTAGATTACAATCCTCCGGATATCTTAAAAAGCAGTTTGCCTCGCCCCATTGCATGTACTTGTATCCTCCAATGAGCAGGTAAACATGATCCAGCTGTTTTTCTTTAAAGGATAGCGGAACAACGTTCGTCCCGTGATAATCATCGATCATAACCGGTACATCTGCCTTTTTTGCGACTTGTGCAACCTCCGAAAGTTTGGTGTTGATTTCAGCCGTCTCAAAATAGACACGGGAAAGCATAACAGCCGCGGTCCGCTCATCCAGGTTTTGGCGGACAGCCTCCAGAAGTTTGTTATCATCTTCATGAGGGAGGTATACAATTTCCAGGCCTTCCTCTTCCAGTCGCCGAAGCTGACGGTACATCGAATGAAACTCACCGGTGGTGGTGATGATTTTGGGCTTGTTCTTCAAATCGAGTGAAGAAAGCCAGGAAACCAGAAGCACATGCGTATTTTGTTCGCGGCAGTACTTTCCGGTGGGGTCATCATAATAATTTCGAAGATAGTCCCGCATGATTTCCGTTTTTTCAAAACCAAAATCCCACTTTTTATCCACTTGGTCGGCAACTATTCGCATATACTCCTGGATCCCCTCAAATGCCTCATCCGGCCACGCCTGGTGCGAGTGACCGGTAAAAAGCAGCCGGTTGGCTACATTAAAATGAGAATAGTGCGGCTGAAGTGATTTCGCTAAAACGTCAAATTCCTGCATGATATAACCGTAGATCGGCTCGCCGAGCCGATTATTTTATTGTGGATTTGTTAATCATCTAAAGTCTAACCCTTTCGGCAAAATGAGAAGAGTTGAGGAGAGGTGCCAGTGGAAATATTATATGATGCTAAAAAGAAAAGAAAAAATCATACCCAAAAATGTAGGTTGAAAATTGCTACTAATGATTACAGCTTTTTAGGAGTAATTGATAACAAAAAGGAAATAATTATGAATGATAATATAGATTGGTTTTTGGCATTAATAAGAATTGCAGGGGTATCTTTTCCAGTATCATCTTCTCTTGTTCAGCTACATGCAGAAATTGATTCCATGCAATTAAAAAAGCGGTTAGCAAAAGTTGAAGCTCCCATTAGTCACTTACATACAGATATATCGGAATTATCAAACCTTATTTACAAGAAACTAAAAGAATAGAATTCAACTGTCATAGAGTTTAATGAGAAGATCTATTCGAAGTTTAGTAAAGCACTGGCTGTATTAGATTCTCGAAAATTCATAAAAGCTCATCATGCAATTGGTAACAGAAAGCAAGGTAGTATAAGTTTACAAGATCCCACCTTTATTTTGTATCTATGTTCAAATCATGAGGAAAATCATGAAATGCAGCTCCTGTATAACTACATGGATGAATGTGAAATTGGTGATTCACTAAATGGTAATAATATGGATATTGATCTACCAACTCCAGTAATAAAGGCTGTTTTTAAAGTATATGAGTCTAATGGCTAAGCATCTGTTCAAAAGAATTTGGAAGCTGTTATTATAGGTGTATTGTCTAATCTTTAAGAAGCTAAACCATCTCCAAATTTCCTTCCAACAACTTTCCAATCTCCTGTTTAGACACACCCAATTTGAGTAATGTTTTAATCATTAAATCCAGTGTGATTCCGGAATCTCCGGCTTCCATTTTTGCAATTCTGGATTGGCTGGATCCAATCGCTGTAGCAAGCTGTTGCTGTGTCCATCCAAGTTTGTTTCTACGGGATTTGATAAGGCTGCTAAGTTCAAGGCGAATTTCAATGAAGGCTTCTTCTTCAGGGGTGAGCCCTAAAAACTCTGCTGCAGATCCTATCTGAAATCCTTTTTCTTCCAGTTCTTTTCGTTTTTCTTTATCCATAATGCTCTGTTTTAAAATTCTACTGTTTATAACGAGCTAATCTGTTTTTACATCTGTCAATCACTTCATTGGGTGTCTTCTGAGTTTTCTTTGCAAAGACATCCAGTATTAAGATAGCATCATCATCTATGAAATAGATAATTCGCCATGTTTTATTCTGATCATTAATTCTCAACTCATGACAATTCTTGCCAATCGATGGCATCGGTCGCGAGTCCGGCATTTCTAACAACTCACCTTGCTGAAGTTTTCTGAGTAGAAAACCAGCTTTCAATCTCGCATCCGCCGAAAAAGGCGGGGTTTTCACTTCTCCCTGAATCCAGACTAACGGTTTATCTCTTAATGACATATCGTAATATGTCATATTTGACATAATTAAACAATTAAAAAATGATTGAATCCATTTTGCGACTCCACGACTTTGCGGCTATTCAAAATCTCCTTTCTCAAACCGTTCAGCCAAACGTTTCTCATTTACGCGCTTAAAATCCACCAATTTATCTGCATTCAGCGAAGCAAGAGTCATCTCTCTTTTTCCCAATGCTCCACGCGCTCTTGCGATTTTCCATCCGGCCACGGCCATCGCGGCGCGGGCGGCAGAGGCTGCGCAATAGGTGGACAAAACGGCGTCATCATTAGAAATGGAAGCCAGCTTCTTAAACACATCAGGCGTCCACAACTCTTTATTCACATCAGGTGAAAAGGCATCCTGGAAAATGAAATCTATTTTATGATTGATGATGGATTTTTTGTCATGTTCCTCAAACAGATCATCAAAAAAGCCGAACCAAAAATGCAGAGAAAGTTGGTCAGTGAGTTGAATTCGGTTCATGCCGGGATAAATATCCTGAAGAACCGTTCTTAACATGGGCAGTGAATTCTGAAGACCGGGTTCGTCTGCAAACTCAAAATCTTCGGTGATATCCGCATCAATCGGAAAAGCTTCCACGCTGTAGTATGCGATTTTTGTATTGAGATTCATTTTTCGCAGATAATCCAGTGTCAAGAGCAGATTCAGGCCGGTTCCAAAACCTACTTCAAAAATATGTAGAGATGATCTTTTCTCCAGGGCTTTAAACAAACCATTAGTCTCAAAGAATACATGTCGGCTTTCGGCCACCGCGCCATTTGGATTGTGGTAGAGCTGATCAAATGTTGGTGAATAGAGAGAGGTGGAGCCATCGCCGGTTTTTTTGATGATGGGTTTTGAGCTTTTTTCAGGCATTTCTTGAGTTATAAAATGATGAATCGAAAGCTCCCCTCTTGAGAGGGGAAAAGCGTAGTCATGATAGCGAGGGGTGTGTTCGACGTGCAATCAGTTTTTGGTTATTATTCGAAGCTAAATCAACGTTAAACACACCTCTGATCAAATCGCTAAACGCTATTTAATCGGTCTCCTCTCAAGAGGAGAGAACTAAATTACAGAACCGGATTTGCCGCATCCTTTCCAACCACGGTCATCCAGGGACGGACTTCCCAGCTATCTACGATTCCATTTTTAACATAGGGATCATTTTTCGCAAACTCTTCCGCTGAATTTGGTGAATCGTCCTCAAACAAAAGATAGGCTTGATCAGCCGGATCTTGAAGTGCTCCACCAAGAACAAGCTTGCCGTTTTTATTCGAATCCCAGGCCATTTTCAGGTGTTCATCGCGAAATTTTCCACGTCGTTCGAGGTAATCGGGGGCTAAATCATAGATTAGTAAGTAATGCATAATGATATTGATTCTGATTGAAAAGGCTATCAGCCATCAGAAAAATGTAGATGACAGATAACTCATCAATAATAATTGTTAGTATTCTGAAATTATAACAATATACGCGTTTAACGGTTAGATTATGATTAAAAGGGTCCTTTCAGAGTGCGATAGCTCCTGAAAGAGTCCCTTGCCATGAAGTCGAACTCTGCGAGGACCTGTCGGAC
>NZ_JAKLWS010000138.1 GCF_022012475.1 Rhodohalobacter sulfatireducens | reverse complement strand
CCTGCCCTCGGATAATCCTTCCCTCCATTCCCGCAGAAGATAAAATGACTTTTTTAAGCCTTCTTGAAATTCGGCCTCGAAAGAATTGGCGGATTCAGTGACCGCCGACTCCCGAGCATTCGGGACGCAGCCTTTCCCCGAGAATTCGGGAGCGGGGCTTTGACTTTTTGGTCCAGCTTTGCTGGTCCCGATATTGTCGGGATGGATCAAGCCAAAATGAACAAAGATTCCTCTAAAAGGCAAAACATATTTACGACTACCAAGCCCTCGAATTCAATCAAGCCTTTTCAATATTCCCCGC
>NZ_JAKLWS010000137.1 GCF_022012475.1 Rhodohalobacter sulfatireducens | reverse complement strand
AATCCGCCAATTCTTTCGAGGCCGAATTTCAAGAAGGCTTAAAAAAGTCATTTTATCTTCTGCGGGAATGGAGGGAAGGATTATCCGAGGGCAGGGAGAGCTTCTGGATTACGCTTGCGTAATCTCACCCCAGCGGGGTGATTGGTATTGTAACCCCGGGTGAAGGCCTGATGAAGAGCGGAGCTCTGAAGAGAGGCCGCAACCCGGGGATAGGAATGTACTCTAAACCATATACCCCGAGGCAGGGAATATTGAAAAAGCTTGATTTTTATCGAGGGGTTTTACAAAAAATGATGTATGGATTCCT
>NZ_JAKLWS010000136.1 GCF_022012475.1 Rhodohalobacter sulfatireducens | reverse complement strand
ACAACGTCTCAGGCAGACACCGGGGATTCATCCAGTTCAGTTTCCACCAGTATTACCATCAACTTTCAATCATTTCGCACCCGAAATGGGATACTGAGTCTTGCGGGTATTCTCATCATTCTTTCGCTGATTGGCTATTGGCTGTTACCAGATTCTAACTCAGAGGCAACTCCGACAAATAACAAAATTGCGGTGTTGCCTTTGGAAAGTATTAGCACTGAGCCGGAGGATATCCAGTTTACCGATGGTGTTCATGAGGAACTGATTAATCGTCTGGCAGGAATTGGAGACTTGACCGTGATCGCGAGAAGCTC
>NZ_JAKLWS010000135.1 GCF_022012475.1 Rhodohalobacter sulfatireducens | reverse complement strand
GACGAAGCCTTGGCGTAGTTGGGGCTATAGCTCAGCTGGCTAGAGCACCTGCTTTGCAAGCAGGGGGTCCGGGGTTCGAATCCCCGTAGCTCCACAGAGCGTAGGGATGAGAAGCCTGTCCCGGGTGGCCGGGAAATCCCCGTAGCTCCACGAGTGTTGACAAGTGGGTGGTGGCCGATCGCATTCCGGTCGTTCGGCACCCCAAATTCCAGATTCCAATCACCATCAGATGTGGTCATTGGAATGTGAAATTTGATTGTTTCCCGCCGTTGGCGGGGACTGTTCTTTGATATATTGGTAGTAAATGCTGTGTACGTGTGTGTTTA
>NZ_JAKLWS010000134.1 GCF_022012475.1 Rhodohalobacter sulfatireducens | reverse complement strand
ACAACCGTATTTCTTTACAGCTCTAGCGAACTATGTACGTAGCTCGGCTCGCCTGAGCCGATAAGACAAATCAAACAAATTACCCTGATAAGCACTTTACTGGTAAATTGTATTGATGCGGAGCTCTGAATAAGTAAAAAATCTTCAACTTTGTACCAGGACCACATCTTTGTTGTTCACGGCTCATGGGAACCATATTACGTGTCTTTTTCCTTCACAAAAGCGTTGTATTGCTTCGCCGTACCCAAGACCTGATTACCTGACGCGTTCCGAAATATTGGGAGTGCCTTATTTATTCCACGACAACCGTATTTCTTTACAGCTCTAGCGAA
>NZ_JAKLWS010000133.1 GCF_022012475.1 Rhodohalobacter sulfatireducens | reverse complement strand
GATTCGGCCGATACGGCAGGCGCATCCGGGGCGTTGGTCTCGGAGAGGTTGGCCTCGGTGATTCCGGCACATCCGGCAAACAGGGCGATAATTACGGTGGCAGTTAACAGTCGGAGGTTGTGCAAAGCTTTCATAATGGTGTGTGTATTGAATTTAAAATTGGTTGAGCGATTGAGCGGTTACTCTCGGTTACGGTGATCGTCAGAAGGTTCAATGTCGAGCAGATCTTCCTGGTCGCCGCCGTGGAAATATCCGGGAGCTTCAGCAGATTGAACCGGGGATTCGGCCGATACGGCAGGCGCATCCGGGGCGTTGGTCTCGGAGAGGTTGGC
>NZ_JAKLWS010000132.1 GCF_022012475.1 Rhodohalobacter sulfatireducens | reverse complement strand
GCCAATTGCTCACTATCTGAAAATCGTTTAGCGGGATCTTTTTCCAGCAGACGGTTGACCAGCAACGAGAGTTTTTGCGGAGTGTTGGACAGGAAGTCAGAAAGTAACGGTGGTTTTTCATTGACGATAGCATAGGAGAGTGCCGCATCGTACTGTCCGGCAAAGGGTCGCTGACCGGCAAGCATCTCGAAAAGGAGTACCCCAAAGGAGAACAGGTCTGCGCGGTGATCGACCGGCCGCCCCTGGATCTGCTCGGGGGACATGTACGCCATCGTGCCTAGCGTGGTTCCGGTTTGTGTGATGGGCGTTGAATCCACCAGTTTCGCCAGTCCGAA
>NZ_JAKLWS010000131.1 GCF_022012475.1 Rhodohalobacter sulfatireducens | reverse complement strand
CAGTCTTTTTAAAAATACGAGCTTGCTCAACGAAGCTTTAGCGTAGTTGAGCGGATCGACTACGCGCAAGGCTTCGTCGATTAAAAGAGAGAGGGTTTCAAACAGATCCTAAAATTCTTTTTTTTAATATTGCTTGGCCGGACCCGGTCTTAAAATATTTCTCCAAAGCAACGGCCTTTTTCTTATCTCTTACTGCTACATAAGCAGCTGAAATTAAAAAAGCTTCGCGGCAAGCCCGAAACGAGCTTGCTCAACGAAGCTTTAGCGTAGTTGAGCGGATCGACTACGCGCAAGGCTTCGTCGATTAAAAGAGAGAGGGATTCAAACAGATCCTA
>NZ_JAKLWS010000130.1 GCF_022012475.1 Rhodohalobacter sulfatireducens | reverse complement strand
GATGCTTTGAGATTAGCATTGGAGAAAGGAGCTAGCTCTGAATCTGCCACGGCATGGCTTAATTATCAATATGAGCAGAAACGCTGGATAGAGATTCTAGATGCATTAGAGGCAATTCAGGAACGCTACCCTGGTGAAGCATCGGAATGGAATGGGTATAAAGTACTTGTTCAAATACAAATGGGCGAATTCGAGAAAGCATGGGAAGATGGTGAGGAGCTACAGCTACCCAGGGGACACTTCTTGATGGCTGTAGAACTATTTGAAGAGAATCGGGAATGGGAGTGGGCTCTTCGGTGGATAAATCATATCATCGATGTTTGGCCTCATTATAAAGA
>NZ_JAKLWS010000012.1 GCF_022012475.1 Rhodohalobacter sulfatireducens | reverse complement strand
ACGAGCTTGCTCAACGAAGCTTTAGCGTAGTTGAGCGGATCGACTACGCGCAAGGCTTCGTCGATTAAAAGAGAGAGGGATTCAAACAGATCCTAATATTCTTTTTTCTAATATTGCTTGGCTGGACGGAGCCGGTCTTAAAATATTTCTCCAAGGCAACGGCTTTTTTCTTATCTCTGACGGCAAGATAAGCAGCTGAAATTAAAAAAGCTTCGCGGCAAGCCCAAAACGAGCTTGCTCAACGAAGCTTTAGCGTAGTTGAGCGGAGAGGGAGGGATTCGAACCCTCGATACCCCGTTAGGGGTATACTCCCTTAGCAGGGGAGCGCTTTCGACCACTCAGCCACCTCTCCGAATGATCAAATAAGTTTCACAAAGAGCAACAAATATAGGAACCTTTTATGGGCCTTTGCAAGCTAAGATTTGGTTTTCTTTTCACTCTTTTTCTTCTCCTGCAAAATATAAATTTGCGCCAAATTCCTTCCCTCCTGGGCATAATCCAAACCATATCCCAAAACAAAAAGATCCGGAATTTTAAAACCCACATAATCGATCTGGACATCATGGTGAGTCGCTTCACTCTTATGGAGCATTGTAATTACAGAGAGTGATGCAGGGTTCATTCGCCCAACTTTCTCAACCAAATACTTCATGGAAAGACCTGTATCAACAATATCTTCAACTAAAATTACATGACGATCTTTCAAATTGGCGTCAATTTCTTTGAGCTGACGTACCTGTCCGGAAGACACTTTCTCATCCCCATAACTGCTGAGCTTTAAAAAATCGACCTCGCAGGGAATGGTTACATAACGCATCAGATCTGCTAAAAAAATGTAAGCACCGTTGAGCACACCAATAAAAATCGGTTTTTTATCATAAAAATCGTGGCTGACCTTCTCCCCCAGTTGCCGAATTCTTTGCTGGATCTCTTCGTGTGTTAAGTAAACTCTAAATTGTTCTCCATTTATGTTTACATACTCTGGCTGATAGAGATCCATATTAATTTGCTTTCGTAATCTTTAAAGTTCTTTTTGTTGAAGATGTACAGCGTACTCTTTCTGAAATTGTACCCAATTCAGATGATTTAGAATAATTGGGAAATATAAGAGCAGAGATTGATCCATCAAAAGATTCCAGGACAAGGGCCTGTTTCTTTTTAGTGGATGGTATTTTTCGATTAGTAAGGTGGTCTGACACCAATTGCGTGCCATCCATGCCGAGGGGTTGAAAAGAATCACCATCTTTCCACCTGCGGAGAGTGATCGGAAACTCTATTTTTTCTTCATCCAAATGTAAAATATCGTCTGAATAACTCTTTGGAGGTGGTACAAATGATAATTTCCAATCAGAAATCGTTAACGATTCCTCAAGCTGACTTTTATTAATTACTTGGTTAAACTCCTTGAGATCCGAATCATCAATAATCTTAAAGAAATCGCGATCACGGTATAAAATATGGAATTCAGAAACTTGTAGTTTCCCCCCGCTTTGAAGTTCGCCAATCTTATCAATACTCTTCAAAAAACCCCTGCTGATTTCGATATCTTCAGTATTCTTTTTAAGAAACTGAAGGAGAATTGAGGCTCTGATTTTTGTATCAAGTTCAAGAAAATCATCTCTAATCAACCTATTACCAGTTGTGGATACTTTTTGAAGAATCAGATCAGTCATTAATCCGAACTCTTCCGCACGATCTGCAAGTTTCTGTAAATTCTTTCTCCAACCCGGAAAAAGCCTGTTCAAATCAGGGAACCAATGGTTTCGAATAAAATTTCGTGCGTAGGTTGACTCTTCATTTGTTCTGTCAATTCTGTATGGCACATTAAACTGCTGTACAAATTTCATGATCTCCGACTTGGAAAGATTCAACAGGGGGCGAAAAAGATAACCATCCAAAACCTCCATCCCTTTCCAGGCATCCAAACCCGATCCTCGTAAAATTTTCTGTAAAATAGTTTCAAGCTGATCGTCCTGGTGGTGAGCTGTGAGAATGAGATCAGCAGAATACTCTTTTTTGATATCCTCATACGCCTGGTATCGACGCTGCCGCGCCCAATCCTGGAAATTACCTGTTTGCTCTTCAGAGGAATCAAGCCGCATGGAAATACATTCTATTGACCAATGCATGCAAATATCCTCCACCAGCTTCTGATCTTTATCAGACGCCCCCCCTCTCAACTGGTAATTACAGTGTACTACAATGGTTTCAATATCAAACCGATGTAAAAGATAGAGCATAGCCATCGAGTCCGGGCCGCCGCTAATGCCGGCAATAACACGTACAGAAGAATCAGACAGATGGGTTTTTACCTGGTTGCGAAACGATTTGGTGACCGGTGATAATTCGAACTTGTTCATATATAAATTTATTGACATCTAACTGCTCATTCAACATCAATAATTCGCCATTCGAATTTACACCTATAAATTTAAATTTTTGATTGGGTACAACGCCATTCACGTCGATATCTACCCATTCACCATAACCAAGAATTTTCTTGCTTATATCTTGTTTCAGGATCTCATCCTGTTTATGCCACCGGTGATACACATTTTCGATACTCAGCAGGATCTTATTCAGAAGTTCCTCCCTTTCTACCGAGTGATTCGCTTCCCGTTTCAAAGACGTAGCTATACTATTGATCTCATTGCTGAATTCCGTTTGGCCTACATTTAGTCCCAACCCAATCAATACACGGTCAGGTTTTGACCCATTGAAGGTACACTCAGTTAAGAGACCGCCTATTTTTTTACCGTTTATCAGAATATCATTTGGCCATTTAAGGCAAACTGAATCTTCGAGATACTCTTCCAGTACTTCTGTGATGGAGTACGCCACAGCAAGTGAAAGTAAATTGAACCGATCACTTAATTTCGGGCGAAATGCAATGGTGAAGGTTAGATTTTTAAAGGGCTCTGCTTCCCACCTTCGTTCATATTGCCCTCGACCTTTCTCCTGGTGATCGGTCAATGTAACCGTCCCATGTATTAATTCACGGGACGGTATTTTTTTTAAATAAGAATTTGTGGAGTCTGTTTTTTCGAGGTAGATAAACTCATGTCCCAACCAAGAGGTTTGCAGCATATGGCTGAAACGTTCTACATCGAATTTTGCAGACATAAATTTATTTTCCGATTTCTACCACACTATCTTCCGTTCCGAATTCATTGGGAACATATTTATCAGCTGCGTCATCATTTTCCCATTTTTCACCGTCAATCAAATACCTGAACCGGTATGTGTTTTCTGGTTTTAGACGCTTGGTGATTGTCCATTTATCTTTCTTCTTTTCAAGAGTGTCTTCTTCTTTATCCCACTCATTAAAGTCCCCGGCCAGCTTCACTTCTTTATCAGCCCACTCTTCAGGGATTGAAAATGTTACTTTGCAAATTGTTCGTTTAGGAGTAAAATTTTTCTCTAACATGATTGCTGTTGTATTGGTTTGAAATTTCTAAAAAAGGAAATTACCTAATTATTTTATGAATAAAAATGATTTACAATTTATTATTAATATGATAGGACAAATTAAATTAATTAATTTAAGTTTTAATCCTTAAAAGTCAATTCTATTAGCTGTGGTAGCGTTTCCCGTTTAAACAATAAAGCATATAACTTCGAAACTCTTTAAGAACATCGTATTTACAAAACTCTCCAGGCATCCAGCAATTCATGTACCTCATTAAGGTCAGCAGCCCGGAGAACTTTGTCAGATAGTTCATTCATCTCTTTAAAACTATGGCTGCACAGTACAGATTTCACGATAGGGATGGAACTTGTATTCATACTCATATCTTTAATTCCCAAACCGAGCAGACATGCAGCTGCTTCAGGTTTTGATGCCATCTCACCGCATATAGCAACCGGAATATTATATTTGTCGGCGGCGTCTTTAGTCATTTTTATCAATCTCCATATCGAGGGATGAAAACTGTCAAAAAGGTGAGAAATCTTCTCATTTCCACGGTCAACAGCGAGTGTGTACTGTGTTAAATCGTTCGTACCGATACTAAAGAAATCAACATGTTGTGCAACGTGTTCAGACATCAACGCTATACTTGGAACCTCTACCATCACCCCAAGCTGAACATCATGGTCAAATGGAATGCCTTTCTTGCTGAGATTCTGTTTTACTTGTTTAATAATCTCTTTTACAGCCTGAATCTCTTCCATTCTTGAAACCATCGGGATGAGAATTTTCACTTTTTTCTCAAATTTGCCAGACACTCTGTAGATCGCTTCAATCTGGTTCTTTAGAAGCTTTTTCTTATCCAAAAGCATCCTTACGCCCCGCCAACCCAAAAATGGATTATCTTCAAACTCAGAATCATCCAGCAGCTTATCACCGCCTGCATCAAACAGTCGAATGGTTACCGAATGGTCGTTAGCTGCTTCTAACACTTTACTGTAAAAGGCAACCTGCTTTTCGACGTCGAATTCATCACTCTCAAAAAGTAGCGTTTCTGTACGCAACAGGCCGACTCCCTCTGCCCCGTGGCTGTTCAGCCTGGGTAATTCTTCCAAAAACTCAATATTTGCGCGAAGCGAAAACTCGGATCCACAGGAAGTTTTATTGGGCTTATTGGCCCATTCCAGGGCTTTTTCAAATCTCTTTCTTTCATCTTCTCTGCGCCGTTTGTACTCCTCTTTTTGTTTCCAAGACGGGTTAATAATCACCTGGCCGGTTGTACCATCGATGATAACATCACTTCCATCTTGAATATCATACCGATTCCAATGCACATTAATAACACACGGAATACCGAGCGACTGGGATAAAATAACAGCGTGAGATGTAAGACCCCCTTTTTCCATTACAAGGCCTGCAATTTTTTTCCTGCTCAATTGAACCATGGCCGTAGGGGAAATTTCACCTGCAAATACAATCTCTCCCTCTTTTACAGTGTATCCTTTCTTCTTTTTTTTCGTTGCACGAATCAGTTCATCCCGAATAGAAACAATATCGATGGTTCGATCTTTAGCCCAGGCAGAACCTGAGTTTTCCATCAGCTGTATATAATCATTCAGGGTATTAAAAATGGCATACTCAACCGCAAAGTGTTCGTCCTGAATTTTTTGTTTAATTGAAGATGTAACCTCCGGATCGTAGATCGTCTGTATTTGTGCATTAATGATCTCCTCAAGATCATCGTCATCTGGAATATATTTTAACTTTTCATATTCGTTACCTACCATTTCACGGGCCTTGAGAAATTTCTCAAGATTATCTTCAATTTCAGAATCGGATATTTTTTTAGGATGAACCGTGGTATCCGGCTCTCTCAATTGCCATACATTACCGATACCTATTCCATGTGCAGCAGGACGGCCTGAAAATACTTTTGTGTGAAAGTCCTTCATGGTGCCATATTAAACCTGTTTTCAAATAACTCAGATATTGCCTCTAAAGCCTCCTCTTCATCGGGGCCATCCAGTACTAATTCCATCTCTGCACCGGATTCAGCCGCAAGAGTCATTACTCCTAAAATACTCTTACCATTAACTTTGTATCCATACATTTTAATAAAAAAATCGGACTTAAATTTAGATGCAGTTTTAACCAGTGTTGAAGCCGGACGCGCATGAAGTCCGGACTCGTTCTTAACAGTTACTTTTTTGGAAACCATAGATCTTTTAGAAAAGATAAAACCAATCGAATGACTAATGAATCAGAAGATATGAAAACATTAAGATGTTTTTGAGTCGACCCTTAAAATAGGAAGTCCTGTTTAATAAATAAAAATGCCGCTTCATGATGAAAATTATTGAAAATTAACAAGTTCAGCGGCACCATTACACTTTGGGAAAGAAATCCGTTCGATTAGAAGATCCAGAGCATAAATGAATTGAGCACTGAAATAATTATACTATAAAGAACAGCCCACCAAAACCCTTTGATGGTCAATCCGTCAATAAGCTTATCAATGATCATTAAAATCCAGGCATTAATCACCAATACAAATAGGCCAAGTGTAAGAATAGTGAGTGGCAGGGTTAGCAACACTATTAAAGGCTTTATAAACATATTGATTAAGCCAAGTACGATGGCCACCCCGATAGCGGTCCAGAAACTTTTAATTTTTACTCCTTCAAGCAGGTAGGCTCCAATGAAAACAACAATGCTATTAATGATTAATATTTTTAACATATGATCAATTATTTATGAAGGTTTATCATCAATACGCAGCAGTTAAGATAAAGTTTAGATTATGCAGTGGTTTCACACATCGGATTTAAATGAGATGCCGGCAAGTGATTTATACCAAATTTTAAAGCTTCGGCAGGATATATTTATCATCGAACAGAAATGTATTTACCATGATATTGATAACATAGACACGAAATCTGAACATATTTATTTAAAAGAAGACGGAGAGATCATTACCTATTCCCGAATTGTCCCTGCAGGCATCAAGTTTGATCGCCCCTCGATTGGCAGGATTGTGGTGAAAAAAACATACCGGGGAAATGGCTATGGTAAAGAGATAGTAAGAAGATGTCTTAAAATTCTTTCACAGAGAGGTATTAGCAGTGTTTTTATTGAGGCACAAAGCCATCTTGAGTTATTTTATGAATCCGTTGGGTTCAAAAAAGTGAGTGATGCATACCCGGTGGACGGTATCTCACATATAAAAATGATACACCACTTCATCACCTGAATGCAGAATACAATTTGAATTCAGCATCAGACCAGATTTGAGCAGTTAAGAGAGTCCTAAAATTTTAAATTTTTACCCGGTAAAAGCCACGATTATTATAACAATGAGAAGCGCAACTTTAAATAGAACAGATTTCCAATTTCTCATTTCAAGAGCAGAACGTTTGGTATATTTTTATTGATAATGGTATGTACCTAAAAAAACAATCAAAATCAAGTTATCCACATTAATGATTTTACTATCATTTTAATTTACTTCTCAAAAAACGTACAATATTTGCTTTTTTTATAGAATTTTGAGTTTTGATCCATTCGATCACCAAACAAACCAAAAGTTATTCACAATTGTTACATTATTTGTACCCATACCATCAGCTTGTCTTCATTTCATGAATATCAAATTGCAAATCAATTTTTATTCAACTGTCACGCTTTTAGCAAGGTTTCGTGGTTGATCTACATTACATCCTCGGTTTACAGCGATGTAATAGGAAAGCAGTTGCAATGGAATAACAGTAAGAAGCGGCGAGAAACAGTCATTTGTTGTCGGAATGGAAATATGAAACTCGGAGAGATCCATCACATCTGAATTTTCATCATTCATAATAGAAATGATTCTCCCTTTTCGCGCTTTTACCTCTTCGATGTTAGATATCATTTTCTCATTTGTGTGATCCGTAGCTGCAATCACAACCACCGGCATCATCTCATCAATTAAGGCAATAGGACCATGCTTCATCTCAGCAGCAGGATAACCTTCCGCATGGATATAAGAGATCTCTTTCAATTTAAGTGCTCCTTCAAGCGCAACGGGAAAATTATAACTTCGGCCAAGGTATAAGAAGTTGGGAGCATAGGTGAACAGGCCAGCCATTTTTTGGATCGACTCGTCATTATGTTCTAAAATGTATTCCACCTTTGAAGGAATCTTTGACAACTCTTTGATAAACTTTGACATCTCATCCTGGCTCAATACCCCTTTTCTTTTTCCGAGCGAAAGAGCCATCATCGTTAAAACCACAACCTGTGCCGTAAATGCTTTTGTTGATGCCACACCTATTTCCGGCCCGGCGTGAGTAAAAACACCGGCTTCTGTCTCCCTGGAAATTGTTGATCCAACCACATTACAAATTCCCAGAACCAGGGCACCCCGTTTTTTGGCTTCTCTGAGAGCTGCTATTGTATCTGCTGTTTCCCCACTTTGTGAAATAACAAGGAGCACATCTCCTTCTCCCACAAGTGGATCTCTGTATCTGAATTCTGAAGCGTATTCTACTTCAACGGGTGTTTTTGCCAAATACTCAAATAGATACTCACCGACTAAACCGGAATGCCAACTGGTACCGCAGGCTGCAATCACAATACGTTTGGCGTTCACCAAATCATCCATCACATCTTCAATTCCACCCAGCTGAATAGAGTTGTTCTCCACGTTCAATCGGCCTCTCATACAATCTGCAATGGATCGCGGCTGTTCAAAGATCTCTTTTAACATAAAGTGCGGGTAACCGGCCTTCTCAATCTCATCGATGCTGATCGCCAGCTCATGCACCTCTTTGGTCAGCTCAACATCTTCAATGGTTTTAACGCTGTAGCTGTCTTTAGTGATTGTAGCCATCTCACCGTCGTCCAGGTAAACAACTTTATTCGTATAGCCTACAATGGGGGACGCATCAGAGGCGATAAACATCTCGTTTTCTCCGATACCAAGCAGAAGAGGCGATCCTTTTCTCGCGATAAAGATCTTATCGGGCATATCTTTATTGACTATAGCCAGCCCGTATGTGCCTACAATTTGCTTTAAAGTCAATTGTATGGCCTGCTCAAAGGAAACTCCCCGGGAGGTAGTATATATCTCCTCTAAAAGTTGGGCGACGATCTCTGTATCTGTCTGGCTGTGAAAGGTTTTACCCCTCGAAATCAATTGCTTTTTTAAAGTTGTATAATTCTCAATAATACCATTGTGAACCACAGCAATATTTCCGGATTCACTCATATGAGGATGTGAATTGATGTCATTTGGCTCACCGTGTGTTGCCCAACGGGTATGGCCTATTCCAAGATGACCTTCCAACCCGGATTGCTTTATCTTTTTAGCGAGGGCATCAACCTTTCCCTTGCCTTTATTAAAGTGTAGGCCACCATTAACCAAAGCAATTCCGGCCGAATCATACCCACGATATTCAAGTCTTTTTAATCCTTTTAACAGAACTTCTGATGCCTCTCTATTTCCAACATAACCTACTATGCCGCACATAATGAATTTTTTTAAAGTATTTTTATTTAATTGCCTAAGTTAACACAACTTTTTAGAGGATTAAAACAACCAAATTTGTATTTATGAACACTCCGTGTTGTTTCTTTGAAGATGATTTTCTTGAAAATTTTCATCCACTTACACTCACCCGCCCCGTTTATGATTTGAGGGTTGGTATTTTAACTCTTGGCGAAAAATGGATTCAGGTACTGAATGCTGTTCATCAAAATCCGAAAGGAATTCTCAGAAATCACTTAAAAGGAGTTTTTGACGAGTTTACGCTTTCGGATACCCACCAGAAAGCTTGTTGGATCAATCCTCGCTTCATTCCTCATAAAAAAATCGCTGAACAAGTTACTGATTTAGCCGAAAATGAAGGAATTGTTTCCGACGGCCAACTTATTTCCGCTCTGCTTACGAATGAAACACATCAAAAGTGGAGTCAGACCGGAATAGACCTTGAAGACATTTCTACCCGTGAGCTGAATTCAAACGATTTGGTGATCCTGAAAAACAGTTGGGAGTTGTTCCAGATAAATGGGGAACAGATTCGGAGGGATATAGATTTGTTAAAAAATAATTTCGTGAGAAGTGAACAAGATTTCCCCCATGCAATTTTTACAAACCCGAATGAAATCTATATCGAACAAGGTGCGATCATAGAACCTGGAGCTATGTTACTGGCTGAAACAGGGCCTATCTTCATTGGAAAGAACGCTAAAATCATGGCAAATTCCATTGTGCGGGGACCTTCGGCTATTTGTGAAAAATCGGTCGTTAAAATGGGAGCAAAAATTTACGAGGATACTACCGTAGGGCCTGTTTGTAAAGTAGGTGGTGAAATTGCTAACACCATTTTCCATTCCTATTCCAATAAAGCCCACGATGGGTATGTAGGAAATTCCGTGTTTGGCCAGTGGTGTAACCTGGGGGCAGACACAAATACATCAAACCTTAAAAACAACTACAGCACCGTGAAAGTGGTTGACTGGAAAACCCAAAAACAGTTTGATACCGGCCAACAGTTTATCGGTACTATTATGGGCGACCACAGCAAAACCGGTATCAATTCAATGATGAACACCGGTACGCTTTGCGGTGTTTGCTGCAATTTGTTTTCTGACAAGTATCCTCCAAAATTTGTACCCTCTTTTAGCTGGGTTAGCGGAAGTGATATTGTGCCTTACCATTTCGAAAAAGCCGTCGAAGCGATGGAACGAATGATGCAGCGCCGATCGGTTCAATTGACATCATCCTACCACAATATGATGAAGGCTCTTTTTCAATCTACCAGCTTTTGATTGTATTTCTCAGCGATTTATCGGGGGGATTCTCTTTAACCAGACCATAAATAATAAGTATTGGAGCACTTTTGCAGATAAATCTGAATTTTTCGAGAAGCGGCCTCTATCTTGGTCTTGTTTTCTTTGTCATCATTTTGATTTTGCCCTCACCGGAAACAATGAGTGCCGTTGCCTGGAAAACCACTGCTGTAGCCGTCTTAATGGCTTTCTGGTGGATTACGGAAGCCATCCCAATCGCTGCGACCTCTCTCCTTCCTATTGTACTTCTACCCGTTTTGGGAATCACGCCAATCGGTGAATCAACCGCTCCTTATGCAAACCCTCTTATCTTTCTGTTTATGGGGGGATTTATCATCGCTATTGCCATGCAGCGATGGGAACTTCATAAGCGAATCGCTTTGCGAATTATCAACTATGTAGGAGTAAAACCCTCTTCCATCATTGTTGGATTTATCATTGCATCGGCATTTTTAAGTATGTGGGTCAGCAATACCGCAACGGCTTTAATGATGTTACCCATTGCGCTCTCCGTACTTCACTTTACTGAACGAGAAAAGTCTGATGATTTGCCGGTAACTAATTTTGAAATTGTACTCGTTCTGGCCATCGCATATGCATGTAATATTGGCGGTATTGCCACCCTGATCGGAACACCGCCAAATGCGCTGTTTGCAGGATTCATGCTCGAAAACTACTCAATCGAAATCAGTTTTGTGCGATGGATGAGTATTGGTATACCGCTGGCCATCGTTCTTCTACCACTCATGTATATCATCCTCTCAAAAGTTGTTTTCCCTATTAAACTAAAAGAGCTGCCGGGAGGTCGGAAGGTTATCAATTCACAATTAAAAGAAATTGGCAAGATCTCTACCCCGGAAAAACGCGTTGCAGTCGTTTTTACGATGACTGCAGCATTATGGATCTTCCGTCCTTTGATCTCCAACATCTTACCCGGTTTATCTGATGCGGGTATCGCCATCGCAGCCGGGATTGTTCTGTTTATCATTCCTTCCGGTTCAAAAAAACACCAGAAGTTACTCGCTTGGGAAAATATGCGTGATCTGCCGTGGGGAATCCTCATTCTTTTTGGAGGTGGATTAAGCCTTGCTAATGCCATAAGCTCATCCGGGTTGGCAGCCTGGATTGGAGAAAGCGTTCAGAGCCTGGAAACTTTTCCAATTATCCTGTTGATCTTCGCCGTCATACTTATCGTAGTATTTTTAACTGAAATCACCAGTAACACAGCAACGACAGCGGCTTTTCTTCCTATTCTTGCTTCTACTGCTATCGGGATGGGTCAAAACCCCATGTTGTTTATCATTCCAGCGACCATCTCTGCAAGTTGTGCATTTATGCTGCCCGTAGCTACACCTCCAAATGCTATTATCTACGGCAGTGGAAAGGTATCGATTCCGCAGATGGCAAAAGCTGGTTTATGGTTGAATATCATCATCGCAACGATACTTACCATCGCTACATATTATTTCTTTGCGTATATTTTTGGCGTTGAAGTAGGTGTAATCCCGGATTGGGTATAGTAAACCTACCGAACGCAAGATGAGAATTCCGAAAGATCATCGAATTTTTCAAGCCTGTCAATCATATACGGAACACTATATGCATGTGTCCAGCCGAAAATCCTCAGCCCCATAGAGAAACTCCAAACAGGCAAACGCTGACTAAAGAAGGAATCACTTGTAGACATCGGAAGGTTACTCACATCCTCCATCGCTGCTTGAAACTCGGCTTGCGTTTCAAACTCGCTAATTGGTGTTGGCATTTGATCAATCAACAAATGAGAAGATCGCTCACATGCCTCGATCAAAAATTGTTTCTCACCGGTAAAATCAAATGCAGTGATCAACGGATGAATACTCGATAAGAATGATTCGTAATCGTGATCAATGGGCGGAACATCCCGAATACTACGTGCGTGGGTTAGATATTCGTGTTTAATGTCTGGACGGTCAAACATCTGCAAATACTTGGTGAGTCCATGCGAGAGATAATTCTGGGAATAGCCGTATCGGTCTATCGTCATACGTCCGCCCTGCTGTTTCTGAAGAGTTAATAATTGGTCGATCCGATCATTCAGTTCAGCGAGATATATCTGTTCTTTTGAGGCATCATACAGTTCAGCAAGGTTCCAAATCGACAGGTATAATCTTCGGCCAGTAAGTCCATGTTCACCAAAAATTCGACGGATGTAATAATCGCCGGTCATCCTTGCGACGTCGAGCCCTCGGTGATATCCATCCAGGTAGTATGATGCCAGCCAGCCTGTTACCCAAACGTGAGCAGAGAGCATAGATGACCAATGTCCATCTGAGTGCCTGCGCCCCATTCCAAGATATGGCGTTCCGTCAGATTGCTTTTCAGACATAAACCAGTCCAGCGCACTGTTGGAATCCCCTCGATACTTCTCCGGGCGGGGCCAGTGAACATTATCCACATCCATACTGTGTCGGCTTGAAGCCTGCGCCATTTCATACATTTTTGATTCACCCGTACGAATAAAGTTTGTCCACCACATAAAATCCTGAGCCGGTTCATTATTCGCCCATTGATACCAGTTTTCACGGAAGTAGTAGTTCTTTACATCGCCGTAATTAAACATACCATACCAGGGCTCCCAGTTTTGGTTAAAGAGCATCCAGTCAAATTTATATTGCATGCTTCGCTCCAGCTCCGGGAAATTGTGATCGGCATCGGCGAATTTTCCATAAACTCCAGAAATGCCATACCAGGAATGATCGGCATGCGCCACCGGTGGATTCAGAACAAAATCCATGGTCTTTTTGATTTCAGACAGTGTTTGATCTCCATCATGGAAGTAGAAAATGGTTTCGGTGGTTTTGGTCAGCCCCGTGGCAAAGTTGCCGGGCATTCCAAATTGAGGAACACTGCGCTCAAAACTCATTGGTGATTCATTCGGACTCCATGAATATGCGTAAACCTCACCCGATTCAAGATCTACAGCCAGTTCATTAGGATACTCCTCAAACATATTTCGAATTCCAATGCTCACGCCAAACTGATCCCCTGAAATGCTCATCCAACCTGCCGCCTTATGACTCTGCTCTACAGGTGTCCCATTGGCCGAAATACTGGCTTCAAATCCATGAATACGTTCTTGCGGAGTTGAGCTTGTATCTTCCGAAGACATCGTAGGATCGGGCCCGGTTTGAAATACCGAATAGCTAAGCTCGTCTGTCAGATTCCTTTCCACAAAAACCGACTCACCCTCTTCCCACCAATTTCCTGAAAGCAGTTCAGATCGAAATATTTGTTCTCCCGATAAACGATAATCCAAACTTAAACCCGACTGCTCTATCATATCATACGGTTCAGTCAGGCCTTCATCTCTTTGCCGCTGATCCTCATCAACAATTAGCTCCGATTGTGTAGCGATTTCAGGAAACTGTTTTCCGTTCAGAGGTTCACTGTTATCCGGTTGGCCGGTGTAAGTGATCGTGTGATAAACTTTCACATACGACTTCCCCGCATAGGCATGAATATATGTGACAAACGGAGATGCATCGTGCTCCTCCCGATTGTACTGGTACTCACCTTCTACACGAAGAATGGCATGCAACGGTCCCGACCCTTTTTCAATAAAATGCTGCTTAACCACTGCCGTGGATGCATCCGGCCCGTTTTCGTTGATATAGTCCAGGAATGAACCGCGGCCGTTGATTCCGGTTGCAACTGTATCTTTATCCGAAAAATTAATTCCGTCACTATTCAGCAAGATGGAATCGATAAATCCGGATCCCCCTTTATCTACCCGAAATTTCAAGGGGCCTGTATCGATTTCGGCAAAACCGTTATCCCGCTGATTATTTTTGAAAACAATAGGATGCTCAATCTCAACTGTTTTTCGAACGTCCTCTCCATACTCGACGGTGTACTCAGAAGAATTATCCGTGAAAAAGAAAATCCAGAGCCATTTCACACTGTAATTGGCCGGTTCCCATGTTGTCACCTGCGTGGTTTGTGATATGATTTCCTGTCCATCGTTATTCAGAACACGAACATGATCCGGAGAGTAGAGAGCTCCTTCGGGGAATGGAATTCCGAGTTTCACAGGTACACCTGATTCAGCATTTTTTACATGAATCGTCACCGTGTCCGATGCAAAGCTGTTTGAATGAAATAACAGTACCGTAAAAGCAGAAACTAAAAAGAAACGAAGAGATCGGTTCATGATAAAAATTGCATCTGGATTAGTCTGTAGTTAAAGCGGCGGCACCGAGAACAGCCACATGTTCGGTTTTAGAGATCGTAATTTTAATGTTCTTCAAGGAGCTTGGAAAGCCATATGTTTCCAGCCCTTTATAAAAAGCATCTTTAAAAATATCAAACGTTTTACTTATGCCTCCTCCAAGTACGATCGAATCCGGATCGAAGGTATAGAGTACAATTTTTATAGCTTCAGCGATGTGTATCCCCAACACTTCAAAGGTTTTTATGGCTTTTCGATCTCCGGCGAGGGCTTGCTTATAAACTTCTTCACCAATCAACCCAAGTTGCCTTGAAAAAAACTGACCGCTGCAGTAATGCTCCAGGATGGAATTTTTGTACGGAATCATTCCAAACTCCCCGGCCCCGCAATTTCTGCCCTCATAGATTTTTCCGTCGATAATTGCACCACCTGCAAAACCGGTTCCGATCACTAAACCGATTAGATTCCTTTTTTCCCGTCCTTCACCAAAGTAGTACTCTCCAAGGGCAAAACAGTTTGCATCATTATTAATGAAAACCTGCTTCCCGGTTTCCTTTTCAAGTTGTTGCTTTAGCGGAACCTCATCCCAGCCAGGAATATTTGTTACATCATATACAATTCCTTTTTCTGAGTCGACGACGCTTGGAACTCCAATACCAACTTTTTTTATACCATCATCCACCGAATCAATCATCTCAACCATAGCTGAGAGAATAGAATCAACAGATTTATCTTCAGGTAGTCTTCTTTTTTTGAGTGATTGAATTTTTCCGTCCTTCACCAAACCCGCCCGGATATTGGTTGCACCAAAATCTATTCCAATAGCCGCTATAGAATTTTGCATGTTTTAAAAAATAGAGGTTTTTGTCCTTCTTTTGACCCAAAGAAAACACCGGCTGACTAGCTGCCAACCGGTATCATTATTACTTGTAAGGTCAGTCCAACATCGGGAAGATCATTCGAATCTCTTCATCGGTGGGATAATGTCCATATTCGGCAATTTCAAACGACTCGGCATGTTCAACTTCAGAGGCTTCTTCAGCACCATACCATTTTTCAAGGCCGGCTCGCTGTGCGTCTGAAACTCCACGCCCCAGGTAAACAGATTTCAACCACTCATACCTTTCATCTTCACCTACAGGCACCTCGTCTAACATTCCCATTGTCCAGGGCATCCATTCATAAACTTGGGAAACATGGGCATCTAAACCCTGAGCTTTCAGTTCAAATGAGTCATCAATTGAAACGACAATGTCGTGACTAAAAGGATTAGGTTTTGTAAAACCATCCTGCATATACAGGAAAACAGGATTATTCTCCAGCGGCGGTGTGTCGGACACAACATTCGGTACAATCACCATGTAGGATGCATCTATAACCAGCTTACCGGCATTCCTGTGATCGGGATGGTAGTCGTTCGGCCGAAGCCCGAGAACTACATCTGCATTCCACTCACGAATTGCACGAATCACTTCCATTCGAATATCGAGAGTCGGCATCAGTTTGGCATCATCATAATCCCAAACTTCATATTCGGCTATGCCCGTTCTTATTGCAGCTTCTTTTGCTTCAGCTCTTCGTCTTTTTGCCAGAACTCCGCCTCCCATTTCATGATGACCCGCATTTCCATTGGTGATGGAGAGGTACTTGACTTGATGCCCCGCCTGTGCCATCTGAATAGCCGTACCGGCCATCTTAAAATCTGCATCATCCGGATGGGCAAAAATAGCGATCACACGAAGGGGATCATCGTCCGGGGAGTTGATTTGAGATTGAACTGCAGTTGTGAATAAACAAAAAAAGGTTATGAAAAGAATAAGATGTTTCATGATTAGAGTATTATTTGATGTTTATATGAAAATCGGTTTCTATGGGATCGATTCCAATTGTTAAATTTTCCAACGGGAAAAACCTTCTATTGAATCATATTCAGCAAGGCCTAAGCGGTCGTAATCTTTTGCATTTTTGATGGTTTTCTCATCAGCTACCATCCAGAATTCATTACTTACGGTACCGGGATATTTGGGTTGATCTTTTTGGGATGTATGCTTAAAAATAGCTTTTCGCTTCTTCAGGCGTTCACCGGGACTCAGCGGTACGGCCATATCGATGTCACTGACCTCAATATCCTGCCAAATTCCACGGTATAGCCAAATATAGCAGTCATCCATCCAATCTTTATCTTTCATCTCTTTGAGCACTTTTTGGACGGCCTCCAGGCATATGCGATGAGTACCGTGCGGGTCGGACAGATCCCCCGCCGCAAATATTTGATGCGGTTTAACATTTTGGATGGAATCACGAACCAAGTCTAAATCTTTTTTACTGAGACCGCTTTTCCTCACTCGGCCCGTTTCATAAAACGGCATCTCCAGGAAACGGATCCGCTCCTCTGGAATTCCGCAATACCGGCAGGCAGACCGTGCCTCCACTTTACGAATATTTGATTTTAATTTCAGCATTTCGGGTGAATCGAGGTCACCGGGCTCTTTGGCAGCCACCGAGGCAGACAAATTTTTGAAAAGGTTCTTTTCCTCAGAATCCCGGCTTTGATGCGAGATAAAATCGGCATAACGAAGTGCTTCATCATCATAAACGGCGATATTTCCGGAGGTTTGATACACCACGTGAACTTCATGTCCGTGCTCTACAAGTCGCATCAGTGTTCCTCCCATGGAAACCACATCATCAGCAGGATGCGGGGAAAAAACCAAGACTCGTTTGGGATGCGGCTCTTTTCGCTCCGGCCGGTTGGTATCGTCAGCGTTGGGCTTGCCTCCCGGCCACCCAGTAATGGTGTGCTGCACTTTGTTGAATATGTGGATATTCATGTTGTACGCCGGACCAAACTCAATCAGGATATCACTCATCCCGTGCTGGTTGTAGTCTTCGTCAGTAAGTTTCAATATTGGCTTTTCTACTGTTAAGCTCAGCCAGGTAACCGCTTTTTTGATCATTTTTTCATCCCAGTCGCAAGGCCCGACCAACCATGGAGTTTTACGTCGGGTTAGCTCTGAAGCGGCTGCTTCATCCAAAATCACTTTCGTATTCTCATGATTTTGAAGGAATGTGGCAGGAATTTGTTCAGTCACCTCTCCTTCGAGTGATTTTTTAATGACTTTGGCCTTTGGCTCACCCCAGGCCATCAGGTAGATTTTTTTTGCTTTCAGGATGGTTCCCACACCCATCGTAATGGCCTGCCGGGGAACGCGTTCTTCACCATAAAAAGCTGCGGCTGCATCAGAGCGAGTAATTTCGTCCAATGTTACCAGTCGGGTTCGGGTTTTTGCCAAAGAACCCGGCTCATTAAAACCAATATGGCCTGTCCGCCCGATGCCTAAAATCTGGATATCCAGTCCGCCGGCTTCATCAATTTTTCGCTCATACTCTTTACAGTACTCGTATACCTTCTCTTTGGGAATGGTACCGTCGGGGATATGAATATTTTTTTGCGGGATATCTATCTTGTCGAAGAGATTTTCATTCATAAATCTCACGTAACTCTGTATCTCTTCGGGATGCATCGGGTAATACTCATCCAGGTTAAAAGTGATAACTCTTTTAAAGCTGAGTCCCTCCTCTTCATGAAGGCGCACCAGTTCGCTGTACACCTGGAGTGGCGTGGAACCGGTTGCGAGCCCCAAAACCGTATTTTGTCCTGTTTGATTTCGGGCCCGGATGAGGTTGGCAATTTCTGAGGCTACTACTTTTGAGGCTTTACTCGCCGTTGAATAGATCGAGGCGTCTATCTTTTCAAAGATCTTCTGCCCGGTTTCGTCAAATGTACCGTTCTTCATTGAAAACAACTATTAAACTTAATATTTGGCTCTACGGATAATAAGCTTTCTTGTCCAAAGTTTAAGGTCTAAAGTTTAATGTTCGAATCGGTGTGCAAAAAAGATATGAAGTTATTATCGATCAATTTCAAACTCTACCTTCGGCACTCCAAAATCTTCACTCCTCAAAATAACTCAAACTCAATTTCTTGTCTACAGACTACAACTTTATTCAACATTGTTATTGCAAACTGTCCGGAATCCTTCCTATATTTTAAGTCTTTATTGAAATGCCCAAGTGGCGGAATTGGTAGACGCGCATGCTTCAGGTGCATGTGTCCTCACGGACGTGGAGGTTCGAGTCCTCTCTTGGGTACTTTTAAAAATGTATAAGACATTAAATATCAAAACCTTAACATATATTAACCCCCTTCTCTGTTAAGCATCTGTTAAACAAACGGGATAAAAGACCTAATTTCGCCCCTCTACTACCGCTCTTTTCTGTGCGTATATCTAACACTGCATTAACATACATAAGCCACATATCATTATTAAAAATTTTTATATGGAAAGCATATCATTTAACTCCGATTATTCTGTCAATAACTATTACTAATCAATTCGAATGGCTATGAAAATGGATCAAGATTTATTTCGGAATATTTTGATAAAAATTGAAGAATTTGAACCTGGAAAATTTATAGACGGTAGTGAATTCATAAACAAATTTGAAAGTGAATACGAAAATATTAAAGACGAATACCTAAATGAACACATCAAACTTGCCAAAGAGGCCGGTTTTATTGAAGCTGAGTTTGTAAAGGGTATCGGGGACAAATCTCAACTTGCCTTTATTAAAAGGCTAACCTTCAGTGGTCATCAGTTTATTTCTAAAATCCAAGATGCAACAACCTGGAATAACATTAAGAAAAAGGTTAAAGAAAAAGGTCTCGAAGGCTCAATTGATGCTATAGTTAGAGTAGCAGAAAAGTATATTCAAAAGAAACTTGATGAGTAACACCTAAAAAATGAATTAAATTTTATGAATTTAGACATAAATAGAATGAACTGAGAAATCGGAAATCCTTACAAAATTTTATAAAATAGTTCACCGAGCAAAAAACATAGTGGCTCTTAAACACTATTAAAGATGAACCTTATTCCCGATTTTGTCACTATTTTTCACTCTTTTGGGTCTTTTGTTTTCTCGGTCTCTTTTTCTTCTTTATCACCAGTGAGATTGTCTCCTAATTTCTTTCGAGCCCAAATCCATACATCATCACTAAAAACTGCACCTACCAAACATGTAAAGAAGAGTACATAGGCATTCGGTTGTTGAGCTCCCTCCGTAAAAATAGCAAGACCACCAACGACTGCAAGAAATATTACTACAGCCGCCGAAAGTCCCCTAACAAGAACGCCGACTAAGTCTTTAACCAATGGTTCATTTTGGTCTTTATCTTTTCTTGTTACCTGTTCCCGGACGAAACTTGAAATAGCTGCTCCCAGTAAACCAAAACCAAGCATTCCACTAATTAAAACCAGTGGAAATGATCTCGTTTGTAGTAGCCATGCGGATATCCAACCAAATATCCCTAAACCTAATCCTGGTTCGGGTGGTGTTGGTCGTATTTCTGCTGATGGTTGTTAGAAGAGTCGAAAGTAATCTGTAAAAATATAATCTGTTGAATAACTACTGCCAAATTTGCCAAAATAGTCCAGATATATCGTAGGATCATCAGCATAACCTCCTAACCTTATCACATCTTGTTCTAATGAAGATTCAACATTGTTTATCCAACTGTTAATCAGATCTTCTTGTGATTGCAAGTATTTTAATCCATTCTCTACGGGTCGTTGTAATTGAGATATACTACCCTGAAACCATCTCACAATATTTTGGAAATAATAAGACCTCTCTTGAGTACTCATATGGGCCAACGTATTCGTTTCAAAATCACTTACCGCTGTCTGTAATAAATTGTTTTGTCTATTTGGAATTTGGTCTCGAAATTGACGCCATTCTGAAATAAAGTGATTACGGCGTCTTTGTATATTTGTTATTTCTGATTCGATTCTTGAAACATTCTGATCCCATGCATTTTTTAATTCAGTCGATAAGGTATCCCTAAGAATAGAGTCAATTGATATTGCCAAGAGGGGACGCAGGGGCTCAAATAAATCCGATTCATCACTAACCATTTGCTGAAATCGATTATCAATAGTATCCAAGGATAAAAGTGATTCGCTAAGTCGCTGTTCCAGGCTTTCAGTATTCAAAACTTCCGGAGATTCTTCCTGTTGCAACCATGGTATAGCAACAATTGATGCGATGCAGAGATAACCACTAATAAAAAAGATTCCCGAAAGCAGAACATTCATACGTCTTGCTTTTGGCATATTTTGAATGAACTGTGATACCCTGCTCTTTCCTAATAAGTCACCTGAAATTTTATCAGTCGATGAAGATACGCTACTAAATAGTTGACCAATAAAAACCCAAATTGCCAAAGCAATAACAATATCACTGATAGGTAAAGCAACCAATAATGTATTAACCGCTCTGGCAATTTCAGATCCAAAATTTAAAATCAATGTTATGAAATAGTCCGAACAAAGATCTATTGTATAATCTACCCCGGGACCCACACTACTGGTAAGTTCTCGAAGAGCAAAAGGAAGTTGTGAAAATAAATTAATAATAAATCTTATTGGAGCTGTGATCGTAGCGTGAACAGCACCCGAATAAAATATAGCTGTTACCCCAAAACCAAGGATGCGAGCTACTGGATTCGATCCAAAAACTTCTTTGCGTAAAAAAATCAATCTGGCCAACCAAATCAAAAAAACTGACAAAAGTATGAGTGTTAAAATCAGAATGATTGTTCCTGAAATGCTTAACCATGAAGAGAGCACCGAACCTGGTACATCAATATCTTGCCCTTCAATAAGAAGCAGAAATAAAATAACAATCACACCAATGATAAAAACAGACAGGGCCGTAACTTTTAAAATCGCCCATAGAACTCTAATAAATGTTTTTGCAGTACTCATATCAAGAAATTTTATTGATTTTTACTGTTTAAACCTTGATCTAAATTGATAACCTAATACACTGCAAAAACTTCTCTCTCTGGGTTATTATAAACTCTAATACTTATTTTAAAAGAAAATATAGACAAAGATGAGATGCCAACTATTTTCAGCTGAATCTACTTTAAAACTTTATTACCTGTAAGAAGCAAAAATCAATGATTTTGAACAAATAAAATTTCGCTTCGGTGACACCTTCTGTCATTTACTTAATGTACTTTCATTAAAAGTTCAATCATGTAACCAAATCACTACCCACCGATTAATGTTCTCTGCTTCCTGAATGGTTTCGATACGCCAAAGCTCAAGCATAAGATTACAACATATAGAATTGAACGAGAGAACGGTCGGAAATACCACGTTATAGAGATTAGACAATGTACCAGGCACAGGCGAAAAAAGACCTCCATCTTTCAGTTTGTGGTCAGAACCAAAGACGATCACTACTTAGAGATATAGTTTGATGGACAGACTTACACTTGGCGTATCACCGAAGAGCAGACGAAGGATGGGATTGTAAAAAAGTACTGATGAATATTTTATTGTTACCTAAGAAAATTTAAGTATCAAGAACTTCAAAATTAGAATCAGTGGCAAGATCAGCTAATTTTTTTCTAATTATTTTTCTTGTTTTTTTATTACCTGTATAAAGACCGTCAAGCGCACAGTGCCCTTCACAACCCGGGTCATAATTTTCACCCTTGGTACCATCTTCTTCGATACATTCCGGTAAACGGTCCCATTTCACATTCAAAACGTTTGTTTTACCTCTAATCTCAATTCCTTTTACATCTCCGACATTCAGATCAATTAAAAGTTTTCGTTTAGGATTGCTGAGCAAATTTTGAGCATGATCAATTGTAGTTAAAGATTTTTCCCATACCGAAATACGTTTCCAATCCTCACGCCTTTCACTTGAGTTCAATGCAAATGCCGCTGGTTCTACTCTCTCATAGTTTGACTGCTCTAACCCAAAACGTAAAACATTCTCTTCGCAATCCAATTCTTCCCCAGTGGAGCCAGGCTTACTACTTTCAGTTGTACCCATTTGAATTATTTACTTCTAAAGCGAAATATCGAGTATTAATTCATCTACTTTGTCTATTATAGATAAGCCTTTTGGGATTTCTTGAAAATATGTTTGTCCAGAAATCTCATTTTCATAAAAAAGCTCTGTTCTATCATCAAATACTTCAAATTCGATGTAATGTTCAGCAAATCTATATGTTAAAGTGATACTATCATCCATCGACAAAGAGGCTGTAGGATTAGTAAGCACTGCTTCAAAATCATGCTGTAACTCTAACCAAAGATTTTCAAAATTCATTACTACAGAGTAAGATGGATACCCTTCGTTTTCAGCTTTATTTCGCATATTATTTAAAAAAGCATCAACTTCTTTTTCTCTTTTGATGTGGTCGAGATATTCTTCACCACCATATTTAACGGTTTTAGAATCCCACTCCTCTCCTTTTTGACTTGAGCTACTAAATGATGAAAAAACAAAAATAAATTTATTTTTTTTACCCTCATCTGTGGTAGTTGCAGGAGTAGATGTTGAGTAATTAACAGTCCCTGTACTCATAATAAATATTTATTTGGCTGTATCTTTATTTTCTAGCTTTTGGATCTCAAAAATTCCTTTCTCTTGCCCCTCTTCAATCTTGGCTGTTAACCAATCTCTTAGTTCGACAACAGTTTGGACATTCATTACAATTCCTAATTGCTTTTCTCTTACAAACCCCACATCACCTTTCCGCTCAATTAGTTCCCCTAGATGTCCCTCTTCGGTAAGTTCATGAACTACTATATCTGGTGTAGCTGCTTTTTCTACATAAAAATCTAAACTTAGATTCTTCCTAGGAGTCCATCCTCCCATTGCTCCATCAGCAAAAAATGTTTCATAGGAGGTATTTTTCTTGTAACGAATTGGAATGTTTTTTCTTTCACCTTTTTTTTCATCCATTATAGCAAAATTATTGAATTTTCAATATTGAATGAGTGCAATTATACAATGATTAATAGATAGTTACAATTTAGCATAATTACCTCAAACCACCATATTTAACAAAATCCTTATCATTATATTTATTTTTAATCAATATTCTGTGTTCCAAGAATTAATAAATATTAAATAATGATTTAAGTTTTTTCAATATATGCCTCAAATTACCCCGGCGCTATTCACACCGGGGATATACTTTAAGATGCTGCTTCCAACTGTTCAATTTGATCACCAATCCATTGTAACCGGCTTTGGCATTCGCTGATGAGTGCTTCCTAATATGATTCTACATCCCTCTTTAACTGCTTGGTATTCCCTTGGTACTTCTCTTTGGATTCCAATACAGTACTGGAGTAGTTGATAATATCAATCAAGGTAAATAAGGTATCAATATCCATCCCGGAGATAGACAAGCTAAAATCATCTCCATTCATCCAGTCAATAGGTCTTGAGGTAGTATGAAGAAGCTGCGATTTCTCAAAGGCTGTACAATTGAACACGTTCTCTTTAGAGTCAATCACAGGAAGAATTTCATTTTCAAGAAAGGTTTCAAATTCAGACTCTCCCATTTCACTGGAAAGGGATTCGAGGTTAGTTAGCTATTAAGTGTTTGGTGAGATCGATTGCTTGTTTTTTTGTAGTTTTCATAACGCTCTAATTTTAGAGTTCAGAAAGGCTCCGTGAAAGGTTGACCGCCAAGACTGGGGCCTTTTGCATTTTAGTTCAAGAGTAACTCAATGACTTTCCATATAAACAGTAAGTACAATAAATTCATTAATTTAAACATATTGTTTAATTACTGTTTAGTCATGTTAAACACTTTCAAATTGACCTATGAAAGTTAAGAGTGCAGATTATTTATTCATTTTTCTTTTTTCCCTTTTAAGATGGTAAACAAACAGATAAACAATTGAGTAAACTATGCATCAATACACAAAAATCAGTCTGTGCGTGAGATAGGCCCCTGGTGTTCAAGCTGTCGGAAGTTGTCGATATCCTCTGCAATTGTTAGTCTCGACATACATTCATCAAAGGTTCGGAGGTGGAAGATGCTACAATCGCCGGTTTCCGGGTCATAATCTAACATAGCCCGATCTCCTGATGCTATATACTTACCCTGTTCTATGCGAAAGTAAGCGCCGGAGACCTCTCTTTCAACCCTTGATTTAAACTCTGAAAATGAAAGGTGGTTAGCCATTTTTTGATTTTGATTACAGTTTGTAATCATAATGAATACAAATCGTATTGTTAATGTATAGAATGGTAGATATTTCTAAAAGCCAGCCATTATGCCATCAGAAGTCAGCTTGATGAATTAATCAGCTCTCTGGTTTGTACCCTAACAAAAACTCTTTAAAAAATGGACCTGAAAGACTGGTTGAATACCATGTCCAAGCTAATACCTAGCGTTCTTCCGAAAAGTGAGACGATGAAACCTAGCTTTTGGAAACCAGTGGAATTGATTGACAGCTTGTTTGTAATTACATACAAACTATTTTTTTAATTACTGATTATATCGTCGCAAATGACACTTCTTGTATTTTTTTCCACTTCCACAGGGACAATAGTCATTTCGCCCAGGTTTTATTTCTTTTGCCATTTTAATGAATCTTCTATCAGCAATTTTTTGAGCTTTTTCACTTAGCTGATCAATTTTAGATCTTGTTAGATCTTTCCTATCAAAAATTGAAAAATCAATATCAGATATATCACCTTTCTTATTTATTGTAATAATTAACAGTAATCTTAAAATATCATATGATTGAATTTGCGTAGCTAATGCATGCTCTTGACAATTTTTTTTATTACAATATTCATCCTCTCTGAAACAAAATAAAGTCAATCCATAATCCCCGAGTATTGTAAAAGGATCTGATTTATTTTCATTTATTTTATTTTCAATTAGGTACTCTATACTTTCCTCTATCTTAAACTTAACTTCTGTTGAAAAATCAAGCAAAATACTCGATACATGAGAAAAACTTTTAGGTCTTTTATTTCTTAATATTTTGAAAATTCTAAAATATATGTCCGGTATTTTTTGAGCTGGTTTATCAAACCCATCTAATCCATAAAAAGTACCATCAAAGTATTCATCAATTTTTTTTCTATAGCCTTCAAAATGATTGATTTTTTGACCAAAAGATTCTGCATACTCCACATAATGATTATGATCTAAATACAATCCTACATGATCTAATTCATCTTCAACTGAAAAGGCTTCTGACTTAAATGCCTTATGTCTTTGTTCTATATAGTGAAGAAATTGCAATGGTGAGTCAAAAAGATCTCTATATGCAATGAGATCTGAAATTGATAATGGCCAAACTGGATTCGTCGGAAGCTTGTTTGAAAAAGGAGTTAGCTCTTCTATCTTAACAGCGAGATCGGTAAGATGGTCTATTGTTATCGCTGTAGGTGTTATTATCCTAAAATCATCTGAAGATATTCGAGTTAATTCTTTTTTCTTTGATGAATTTGAATCAAATAAAATAAGCTCATCTTTTTCTTTTAAAGATCTAAAAAATCTATCCGCTTGCTCAAGTGGCCTGAATAATAGGTTTTCAATTGAATTTATAAATGAATCAAAATCTACTGAAGGAGGCATATATGTAAATGCTCCAGCCTTAATTTCAACAACAAAGAGGTGTTTATCATAAATTATGACCGCATCAGTTTCCGCTACTTTCTTTTTACCTTCCTCTTCATGAGAGAAATAATAATAAGCAGGAGAATAGATTTCAGCTTCAGGTAATATGTCTTTAATCAATTTCAGAGGATACTCTTCAGATACTATTTTTTGTTTCTTATTCCAGTCTTCTCTGTAATCTGGATCTAAATTACATATTACTTTTTGGATGGTTCTATAATTGTTATCAAACAATGCATATACATCAAAACAGTAATATTTATCATCTTTTTTTAAAAAAGGTTTTTCAAAAATTGGCTGAAAATTAATTGGCCATCCTCCAAATTCGTCGTGATCATAGAAATAATTACACTCCCCATTTTCCCAAGAGAAACTATCTAATAATTCTTTTGGTAAACTTGAGTTCTTCTCTACATCAAAAACCGAAAAGCCAAAGATTTTCTGATTAGATTTTTCAATATCTTCAATCCATCCCTGTTGTGTAGCAATTTGATTCAATTTTGATATAATTTCATCACTGCTCAAATCAGTTAAATTCTTCGAGTCTTCCTCTAATATTTTAAGTGATTTTTCTCTTACATTTTCCATGAACTGAATTGACTTACCTATGCCAAATATCAAGGAATCTCTAATTAGACATAAATTGTCTATGTATTCATCACTCGATATACCAAATAGTTCTTTAAACTTTTGGCTGTGAGGTTTAAGTAAATTCTTAAATATTTCTTCTTGATGAGTAAGATAATATTCACCTCTGACATGAATCCAATAGCTCTGAGCTTTTGTGTAAAATAAATCTTTCTTCTTATTAAAAGCCTCATCATTCGCTTCTCTCTTTGCACTTGAAGCCAGAAAATAAGTACCTAGCCTTCGATATAATTTTAAAACTTTGCCATAAATTTCATTCCAATCCTCTTCCTTAAGTTCGACGTGATTCTTTTCTGATAACTCTGCCGATACAATTACATTCTGTATGTAATCTATCATTCTTCTCGAAATGACATCTACCTCATTATGTGCACTTTCTGAAATTTTACCTTCAGATTGATAGGCATTTTCAAGATACCCTCTTTTCAAAAGTTGAAGAGAATCAAACTTTATCACTAATTCTTTTATGTCTTGGACAAGTTCATTTACTTCTGCAATAATTTCTGGATAGCTTTTTATAAGATTTTCTTTAAACTTTTTTAATCCCTCCTCATCGAGTTTACTTTTATAAATCAAAACCTTACCAAATCTTGCTATATCAATTGGTCCTGCATCGTAATATTCATCAGGTTCAATATTTTTTTCTTTCCCCATAATTTTTCATTTATAATATTCAGTACTAACAGATAACAAAATGGCGAAATTTTATCTTTCTAAAACTAAGTAGAAATTATGCTCAATAGTTTATACTACCTAAATTAAATAATCCTATAGTTATGCATCTGTATGACATTTAAAGAAATAAACGATTTAATTTCACTCGAGAAAATATATAAGGTGATAACCACAGATGAAGAACCTATAATAGGCACAATTAATGGACCTTTTCATGGTTACCCAAATAGTAGATTAGAGAATTACAAAGAGGACTATATTGTAGTTCGTTTGATTAATTATCAAGACAAAAGTAAAATTATACCCATAAGAAAGGTCAAAAAAATTAGTCCAAACTAATATCTAACTCCTAATTTGAATGACTTTATATCGTAAATACTACTAAATTTATTCAAAACGCTTAAAGTTAAATAGCAACTTTAAAAGTTCCGCTTCATAGGCTGTCAGTGCTCTGGGTTATAGTCTTATATGTAGAACGGTGCTCTCATATAATCTGTAGCCAGCCAGTTGGCTCCTGCCGTAGCAATTAGGCTACTATAATCGCTCCCATTGTGCCCTTATCTTTTATCTCAAAGAACGAAACCTGTTCAACGGTTTTTTCGTTGTGCTCCACATACCCAAGCTTCTCTTTCACCCAAGCACTTTTCAGTCCTGATATGAGTACACTTTTCCGGGCCTCGTCCGTCAAGTACCCATACTGATTTGAAGTACCCTTAACCTTGTCTACTTTTTCCCTGGTATAGAGATGTTTGTAGTGCCCTACGATCTGATTAAATACCGCAAGGTGATGTGTACCCTCAGTTTCTTCTAGCTGATGATGGATCCACACGAACCGCCAACAGAGCATTGTAAAAGAACTTTGCGATTTGAACTGCTTTCCATGCTAACAGTATCGGGTCAAGGTGTCCGGTCCATTCAGCTGCACAGGCCGAAGCACCACCCTCAATCATTCGAGATCGATCAAACACTTTAATTACTACCAGCTTACTACCTTCACTTGCTCCACCAACGTTAAGGAATCAAGCCCCACGCATTGGAACAGGTCATTCATCCCTATATAATGAGAGTTCGAATCCCTTCTATTTATGTATCGGAAGAATGTAGAGAACCGCTTACTTTTTTATAGTCCACTTAAGTTCAAATTCCGCAGTCGTTGCGATAACATCTTCCTTATTACGCTCATCCACATCAATATCCAGCGTTACATTATCTGGTAATTCGATTTTCGTACCATCCTCAAAAGTAATATGACCATTCCTCAAATTGTCAGCCACATTCTCAAAATAACTTGCTACCTGTTCCAGGGTACGTTCTTCTTCCAAACGATAAAGATCTTTCTTTTCTGACATAATAATTGGGCTTATGTTCATAAAAATTTGTAATAGTAAAGGCAAAATACGAATATTCTCATTCAGACTTATATTGGTTCGTTGTGAATAAGCGTGAATGGCAACAACCTCATATCTTTCTAAATTATTTATGATGAGGCGAGTAAACTCAACTTCGTATTGTACAGGGTAGGATGTATACCCAGCTTCTATAGATGAGAATTTTCAAAGTGTTTATGCTCATCAGGTAATTTTTTCAACTGTTGGTTAGCATACTCCATTGCACTCCTACACTTTTGGAGTACCTCAGTAACACATCTCTATAATTCCCTTCCCTATCAATCCGCTGAAATTATTTGAGGAATAATCGTTTCTACATGCAGATCTTTGAAACGGCTTTTAAGTTTATCAAGCATCTCTTTTGATTCGTATGTGCCGACAATGGCTCCGCCGGAACCGGCAAACTTAGCACTGGCACCGAATTCGCGAGCCGTCTCAACCATTTCTGTCTGCCAGTCCGGAAGTTTGGATATACTTCGGCGAAGCTCAAAATTTTCATCAATCAGTGCGGCAAACAACTCGTTGTCTCCGTCATGCAATGCCTGTTTGCCCTCGGCAGTTAAGTCTGCAAATCGTTTCATGGCGTTTACAACTTCCTCTTCCCCCCTCATGAAACGCCCTCGAATATCATTATGATACACCTCTGTAGGCTCACTCAGTCCTGCATGATAGGCGATATATATGTTAGTAAGTAATGCGGGTTCCAACCGTTCGTACTCATAGCACAAAAAATCATCAATAGTTTGTTCAACCTGTTTATCAAAATTCATATACACCAATCCCTCATACACCTGGATCACCCTGTCTTGAAGGCCGCCCGAAATACCGAGTTCGTCCTGTTCAACAGATAGAACAAATGAGGGTTGAGCTTCGACAGGTATTTTTACTCCGTAAAATTCCATCAAACAGCGAAGAGTGGCCACAATGATGGAGCTGGAACCTGCCAATCCCACCTGCCGAGGAATGGTGGAAGAGTAGCGAATTGAGAAATTTTGAGAATGCAATTCGATATCCCGGTCGTTACAGTAGTCCACAAACCGTTTAATAGTGGCCTTAATGATCCGCATACCCCCATAATAGCCGTGAAGACGAACATCTTCGACGAGATGGTGTACAGACCGGAATTTTCCCTTATCCGGCTCACTGGGCAGAATTTCAAATGTATCCCATTCATACAGAACAATTTCTGCGTAGAAATTTCTGATGATGAAAGAGATGGTTTTTCCGTTATAGCCATCTGACGGATTACCAAGTAACCCGGCGCGGGCATAGGCTTTATTTCGAATTATTTTCATTCAAAAGATCTTTTAAGTGCTCTTTAAGTTCCGGTCCAAATGTTTCATCAGCAAGGGCAAATTCTGTAAAGGCCCGAAAGTATGTACCAAAATTTCCAATATCGTACCGTTTTTCATCTTCCCGTAATTTAACACCCCATACCTTCTTCCCCTGTTTGAGTAAAATCCGGATGGCGTCGGTAAGTTGAATTTCATCGCCGGCACCCGGTTCTGTTTGTTTTAACGCTTCAAAAATTGCCGGTGAAAGTACGTAGCGCGCGGCAATAGCAAGATTTCCCGGCGCTTCATCGACCGGGGGTTTCTCGATAAGATCTTCGATTTCAAACAGATCACCAGAGGTTTTAGGTTTTGCGATACCATATTTATATACCTGGTCTTCCGGTACTTCATGGAAAGCGATCACTGCATCCGCGTTCTTTTCGTGGTAGCAGTTGGACATTCTTTCGATGATACGGCTTTGGGCATGCATCCCTATGATGGAGTCACCCAGCGCAACAATAAACGGCTGATTACCAACGAAAGGTTCTGCACAAAGTACGGCATGTCCCAGGCCCAAAAGTTGTTTTTGTCGCGTATAGAAAAATTGCACGGGAGAGTGCGCAAATGCAAGCTCTTGAAGAAGTTCTTCCTTGCCATCTTCCCGTAACGTTTGAGTAAGTTCCGGACTCAGATCAAAATGATTTTCTATGGAAGCTTTGCCGCTTCCCGTAATAAAAAGAAGCTTGTTGACTCCTACCCGCTCCAGTTCTTCTACTACATATTGAACCACGGGTTTTCTTCCTACCGGCAGCATCTCTTTTGGCTGTGATTTAGTGGCGGGCAGTAACCTTGTCCCCATCCCCGCAACGGGTACCACTGCGATATCTATGTTTCCCACGTAATTATTTTTGATTTAATATTCATTGAATCTAAAAATACGGATTGGAGAAACGGTTTGTAAATTTTTAATGTACACACACGGATTTATTTTGATTATCGAGGATATAGTGTAATAACACAAATAATCACATATAGCCGGAAAAATAGCCAAGCACTAAATTAACGTGAATCCGATATGAAACCATTGAATATGGCAGCCAAAAAGTCCCCTTCCCGAAAGTTTTCAGGACAGGCTCTTTTCCGAAAAGGTTATTATGGGATGGTATAAGACAGGTTGATAGTTAATTTTCATGCTCATAAACCTGAATACAATACATTAAACCACCCCCTGGCCCCTCCTTACAAAGGAGGGGTGAGACTCTTTTTCCAAATTCTTATCTCGAATTCATGTTAGATTATTATACAAGCGGGTGTCATAAGCCCTTCAGTGAGGGCCGGTATCTTATAAATAAAAGATCTGTATGAACCCAAGTCAGCATCCACCTGTCAACGTTCTCAGCATATTTCGAGGATTCGAAAATCCAAAGCTCAAGCATAAAATTACCCCGTACCGAATTGAACGGGAAAATGGAACGATTTACCAAATTAAAGAAGTAAGGCATTGCACACGACACCGCCATGGAAAGACATTTATGTTTCAGTATGTGGTCCGGACAAAAGACGACCACTACCTTGAAATATGGTTTGACGGTCAGACATATACCTGGAGAATCACTGAAGAACAAACTCCGGATGGAATTGTAATTAAGTATTGATTATAGACCTGTCCAAACTGATTTTTAGAATGAACTCCCTCGGGCAGAGCTTACAAAGTATCAACTATAAACCCGAAACTTTTTTAGTTTAATCTGAAGTTTTTTCTGGAGTGTCTACTTCGATGGGCATTTGGGTATGATCATTTGTGGGTCAAAACCAGGAATAGGCAATTCGGAACTTAGAAAGTCATCCTCACCTCAGCTCTCTTCGCCCGTCTTCCGAAGGTTCAGCGCAGGCAGGGCCGATTCCCATGCAAATGGGGACTTTTATCTTTGCCGACCTGGTGTACTTTCACGCATAAACTGTCCCCGGAGACCTTTCAGGTTTCACACATGATGGAGTTTGATCAAATAAATGAACACAGAAAACCTGAGAAGTCTTTGGGATGAGAATCCATTTATTTCAAATGATATTTATCATCCCAAAGTTGTGTAAAAAATAATACTTCAGATTTATTCATCAGGGATCGGTTTCAAACTGACTGTAGACCCGAACGGTGAAATCAAATGTTGTATTCTGTCCCTCTCCGTTTCTGTCTATAGTACCTCGAACATTGAAGTCTAAGGTTGGTGCTGGTTGCTGATCGTACAAATCAATTAAATACGCGACACCCCCCGAAACAAGACTGATTCCGGTAAGTTCGTCAGAAAATATTGACCGCTCGGTTTGAAATTCCTCTAATGTTATGTTTGTAAAGTTAACAATCGGTTCATATTGAGAATCACTGCTTTGTTTAACACGAATTGTTCCGGAAATCTCCGTATTCAGTGGCGTCTCATATGTATTGGTGACTTGAAGAGTAAAATTGTAAAAGCTTATATCTTCAACGTCGCTGTCAAGATCATTGATGATGCTTTGTAAATTTACACTTTCAGTCTCATTATAATTAACGTCGTCAGTGTCTATCGTGTATTCAAACTCAGCAACCTCTTCTAAAATCAAAAAGTTGTCACGTATCATATCTTCGCATGCAAACATAACAACCACCAGAAAGAAAAGAAGGGTTGTATTTATCAATATTCCAATATTATAAGCTCTATTTTTTTTCATGGCTCTCCTCATTTTGCTTTTTTAAATCCCAAATCCAATAGAAGCGCTTAAAACCGATACATTGCCGATATTTATATCAGTTCGAATATGTACAATTGACAAATCCAGGCCGAGTCCTGCATAACCACGAATTGAGTTTTCCGCATCAAAGGTCAGATCGACTTGCGAATTTTCAATATCGGATGAACCGCTGCGAGTATAGTTCAGATCCATTTGAGTTTTTTCGTATTGTACGCCACCATAGATTGTAAGAATGCCAAATTCTTTGCTACCCATACCTGCAATCGCAAAAGCATCACTTTCTATGATGTCACCAATCTTAAACTGCTGGTAGAAGAGTGCCACAGAAAGGTCCAGCGGTAACTGCCCGAAATACTGAGTCAATCCATGTTGAATTCCAAAGCCTAATAACTGTATATCGGGAACGTCATCTTGGCCTGTATAACCAAAATAGCGCAGCTTTACTTGCGTGTGATAGTAGTTACCAATGGTTAACTGTGGAACGGCCAAAGGAAAGTAATCCAGGTCAAATACCCCATTTTGATACTTATACTGTATTCCTTCAGCCCCTGTTACTGTAGCGCCCTGGTCTCCAAAAATCGTAGCCGTTTCGACCTTTTGTTGATTAAAAGGCGCGGGTGGAATCGCCTTAAACGTCTCCTCAGCACCCCCAATTAATGTAGCCATACCAACCGCTTCCAGACGAATCACCAACTCATTTTCCAGTTTCGCGGTTCCTGCGAAACCAGAATTCAGATTAGCCCCGAAACCATTTAAAAATGGCTGCAAGTACCCCGTTACCGATTCCGATTCAAACTGTTCAATGGCATCCTCAAATTGATTCTGTGCATTGGCTGATGTAGACATGCATACAACCAATATGCAGATGAGTGTACTTAAGGAAAGCCGGTTCGATATCTTCATAAAAACCTCCCTAGTTATTTATTTCGACGTGACACCTCTTGATCTAAAATCAATTGCATCTACTTGTAGGATAGAAGAATTCTACTCAAAAAAATGTAAGGATAACTTGATTATTTCTAGCCGGTTTAAGATAAATTTTGAAATTGTGGCAGTCCCTTATTGCCACTCATAATTTTTTATTACCGAACCTGATTTTTGAAACGAAAAAGAAAAGAGTTGAGAATACGCTGAAAGATTGATTTCTGATATAAAAGACTTTGCAACACCCAACAAATTATTACTCTCTTTGATAGCCTGCGAAGCAAACTCCCTTTCTTGAAGTTATTTTTACAATTATCATTTTCCATTCGCTGATCTCTGTTAAATTGCTCACAAGCTGATCCTACTCAAAACATCCATAGGTATTTCCCTGATGCAGTACTCAAATTTTATCCTATGTAGAAAGCGCTTCCATTCTTTTAAGTTCTGCTCAGAAGAATAAATCAGAATAATGAATGAACTGAGGACCGAAATATGAGCACAGCAAAACTAATCATTGGAAATGATACCCATGAACTTGATATCATCGAGGGAAGCGAAGGAGAAAAAGCTATTGACATTTCAAACCTGCGAAATGAAACCGGGCTTATAACATCAGATTTGGGATATAAAAGCACCGGGGCTACAAGAAGTGCAATTACATTTCTGAATGGCGAAGAAGGAGTTTTAAGATACCGGGGATATCCCATTGAGCAGCTTGCAGAGAAATCCTCGTTCCTGGAAGTTGCCTACCTGTTGATATATGGCGACCTGCCCTCAAAAGAGGAACTGAATAAGTTTAAAGATGGAATTACCCGCCATACACTCATTCATGAAGATATGAAGTTGCTTTATGAAGGATACCCTGCCAAAGCACATCCGATGGGTGTTTTGGCTTCCATGATTGGCGCTCTATCCACTTTCTACCCAAATTCGCAGGGTTCTGAATTAGATCCTGATGAGGTCGATTTGACGATTCGGCGGTTGATCGCAAAAATTACCACAATCGCCGCATGGTCTTACCGAAAGTCACAGGGCTTCCCGATCATGTACCCGCAAAACAAACTGGGTTACTGCTCTAACTTCCTGCACATGATGTTTGCTCTTCCCACGGAGGAGTATGATATCAATCCAACAATTGTGAAAGCCCTGAACACTCTTTTGATTCTTCATGCCGATCATGAACAAAATTGTTCGGCTTCAACTGTTCGGATGGCAGGTTCCTCTCACGCCAGTTTGTATGCTGCTATTTCGGCAGGGGTCTGTGCACTTTGGGGACCGTTACACGGAGGGGCTAATCAAAAAGTAATTGAGATGCTTGAGCAAATTCACAATGAAGGCAGTGATGTTGCAAAAATGGTTGAGAAGGCTAAAGATAAAAGCAGTGATTTCCGCCTGATGGGATTTGGCCACCGGGTTTACAAGAATTTCGATCCGCGTGCCAAAATTATCAAGAAAATAAGTGACGAGGTATTCAATGAGCTGCACATCGACGATCCACTTCTTGATATTGCAAAATCACTCGAAGAAGTAGCCTTGAATGATTCCTATTTTGTTGAGCGAAAACTTTATCCAAACGTAGATTTTTACTCCGGTATACTCTACAGGGCCATTGGAATCCCCACCGAGATGTTTACTGTGATGTTCGCCCTCGGCCGTTTACCCGGCTGGATTGCCCAATGGAAAGAGATGAGAGATAACCGAGAACCCATTTCCAGGCCGCGGCAGATATATGTTGGACATGGAAAAAGAGATTACGTGGAGATGAAAAAACGTTAATCTTACAACCTCATCAAGGCATGGAATTTTTTAAATATTGCATGCTTTGATGGGGTTACTCTTTTCGCGGTTAAGTGATGGCAACAATTTTAACAACTTGAATCCATATCTATTATGGAATAGACTGCCTCAAGAAGCTTATTTAGCCCATACCCTTTCGGTACTATCACCATGACAACTACTACAACTGCCCGATGTAATGGGTGATTCCATGAATATTTCTGTTGTTGCACCCTCTACGCTGGTATATAAACCATCTCCAAAATTGATATTTGCTGTCGTATAAAAGTTTCCCCGACTATCAACTTCAATCACTGCAATCGGCATCTCATCAGAGTTTGGGGAGCTGTAAATTCGTACAATGGAATTGGGCAATACGGAATTTAAAGCTTCATCATATACTGTTCCTGCAACACTGAAAATCCCATCACCGCCTCCTCCCTGTACATGACAATTCATGCAATTACTACCGGTATTGTGACTTTTTGAAGAATTGAAAGAACTGATCAACTCTCCGCTTCCCCCTCCTGAACTACTTGATTCACAAGAATAGAACAGTGTAAAAACCATAAAACCGGTAATGATCAGAAATATTAGATGAGTATTATTCATAACCTCTTGATTTAGGATTAAAGTCCAATGTTAAAATATTATGCTTTAGAGTCAATCCTGCCGGGTAATATTCTTGAATATTTCCCATCCGGCACTCCAATCTTGCTCAATTGTTCAGCGAATCGTCCTCGGTCGACGAAGCCTGCTGGCGTAGTTGACTCACTTGTGCCACTCAAAGTCCTAAACTGACTTGACATCGTTGATTTTCAAGAAGTCGATGATCTATATCTTTTCTGATTGATCCAAGCTAAGCGTAAACAAATTTCGGAGCATGTTTATTTTCTCCTGAGGGATATGACTGCCTCTTTCTGCAATTTTTGCGGCTTCCAGTCCCATAATTTTGTACAAAACTTCTTGCTCCGCCCCCTTCAACTCTTTCAAATGCTTTTGAACCGACGCTGTATCTCCTCTTGAAATCGGCCCCGTTAAGGCATCTGCTGGCCCCTTCTCAAAAATATTCGTTACGGTTTGATGGACAAGCGGCTGAAGGCTTTCGAATCCCTCTTCCAAGTCAACATCTGTAAGCAGGTTTTCTACACTAAACATCAAAGCCACCAGGTAGTTAGAAGCCATAACGGCAGCAATATGCAGGTATCTTTTCTGCTTTTTACTCAGCATGAGGGCGTTTGCCCCCATCTCTCCAATTATTGGTTTTAAGAGCTCTTTTCCGGCCTTATCTCCCTGCAAACTGATAGTTATATCCCGGAACCGATCCCTCCCGTCACCTTTTTTAAATGATTGAATTGGGTGCATCGATACTATTTTTGCCCCCTTTTCCGAAAGTGAGGTTAACTCATCAGACGTGAGATTCCCCGAACAATGGATAACAATTTTTTCTTTCCAGTGGATCGGTTTCCCGGCCAAATCCCGGGCCGTCTTGCTAATCAGGTCATCCGGCGTCGTGATAAAAACAAAATCACCGGCTTCTCCCTCCTTCTCAGGCAGGGTTGCTCTCTTTTCCTTGAATTGTCCTGATTTATTCAAATACACTTTCCCGCCACGGCTATTCCAAACAGAACGAATTCTATATCCATTCTCCTCAAAAAAGTGCTGAAGAGTGGACCCAAGTGCACCGGTGCCGATAATGCTCACAGATGGTTTATCTCCTTCCATCAGCCAAAAATAGGTTGATTTTCAACAACTGCATAACCGGAGTAAACAGAACCGGACCCCGAATCCGTGTCAAATTGTAAACTCAAACCCCATTTATTTGCTACCAGTAACCCCGTCAAAAAAGAACCAAATCCCTCAATATTCAATTTGTTTCGATACACTCTGTTCAACAAGCTTGAGATATTTCCATTTTCAAGAAGATTGGTTATCTGATCAATCTCCTCCTGGTCTCCCAAATCGCAGCAGCACACCAAAAGTGCATTTCGCGATGGTAATATTTCCTGCAGGGCCATTGCCAACTCTTTAATGATTGGAGGTCCCTCGTCAGAAATCTGGATATGCAGAATTGAGAAATTATCTAAAACAGTCTGCAGAATGGGTAGTTGTTGATATAAAGTTGAGCCTTTATCAAATGCATTATCATTGATAAAGAAATCATCGTCTTCATCCGCAAAATCATTTCGTAACCTTTCATTCGCATTTACCGGGCCAAAGCCAGTCTCGATCGTTTTAAAAGATGGCATCGCCAATCTTTTCTCTGCCTCTCCCGGCGTGGATTCTACCACAACTACTGTTTTAATATCATCCGGATTGATCTGAGAATATGATCTGCAGGCCGATTTAAAATTATCATCTTTAATTTTTTGAGGTGCAAATATTAGACGCACCCGGTTTTCAGGTTCATCTGTATTTAAACCTGACTGAACTAACTCTGATTCAACTCTTTCTCTGCTTAATGAAGTAATATCCATCATTACGGTTTTTATTTATTCATTTGAGAATAATTCATAGCAAACTGATATCCAGTGACTCTGGTGTTTGAAACTACAAATTTTTGCCTCTTTTCCATTATCGAACTGTACTGAAAATTCATTGGATGTACCGTTCTTCACGCAAACACTCTTCATAGGATTTCGAAGACCCGTACCAATCATTTTCAGGGCGGATTCCTTTAGTGTCCATATTCGTATCGGCTCTATCTGATCATACAAGCTCTCCAACTCATCGTCGTGTTTCATCCGGTCCACCAATCTCGAGTGAACTGTTCGATCGGCATGTTCCATATCGCAACCTACATTAAAATCAATTGAGATTGCTCCCGCCACTCCGTCTGACGTATGTGAAAAACTTGCCGAGATCTCTTTCTCTCCACAGTACACTTCGGGTTTCTCATTCTTCACTGTGAAAATTTTTGTCTCCTCAGCATGCAAAAAATGGCCGGCCATCTTCTTTACTAAATTTCTGCCTGACTGATTTTGCAGAATATCCATGTCTGTTTTTTTGATATCTGACTTAAATGGCTCAAAACAGATAAATATTTCATCCGGTAAACAGAGTTCATTCAGACGTTTTGGAGCAGTTTTATTTGTTTCCATACCTACCTAAAATCTACCAAATCCAACTTTCATCTTCTAATTTCATCCGATTGAATTGTTTTGAACTATAAATGCCACTTTCCACGAACTTTTCTTATCTTTTTTAGTTCGAAAATTAATCAAATACAGATCAAAAAATTAGATGAGTAATACGGAATCATCGCTAAGTGAACAACAAGAAATCAGGCTCGAAAAACTCCAAAAACTACGCGAGTTGGGCGTGAACCCCTACCCATTTGAATATGACGTCACTCACCACTCTGCGGATATTTTAGAAAACGAAGATAAATTTATTTCCGAAGATGACACCGAGGATAACTCCCACAGTGTTTCCGTGGCCGGACGGGTTATGACCCAGCGAATTATGGGAAAAGCGTCTTTCTTCACCATCCAGGATTCACAGGGAACAATCCAGATCTATATCCGAAGGGATGATGTGGGCGTTGAGGAGTATAATAAAGTATTCAAAAAGCTGGTTGATATCGGGGATTTTGTTGGAATAAAGGGATTTGTGTTTAAAACCCGCACGGGAGAGACCACTATTCACGCTGAAGAGTTTCATTTCCTGGGGAAAACGGTTCGGCCCCTCCCTACACCAAAAGAAGTAGAAAATGAAGAGGGTGAAACCGTAACCTATGATGCTTTCTCCGACAAAGAGCTGCGATATCGTCAGCGCTATGTTGACCTGGTTGTGAATACAGACGTAAAAAAAGTATTCAAGCAACGAACCCAAATGGTTCAGGCCATGCGGAATTTCATGAACGATCGCGGATATATGGAGGTGGAAACTCCAATTCTTCAACCGATTTATGGAGGAGCCGCTGCACGTCCTTTTAAAACACATCATAACGCGTTGGACATGGACCTTTACCTCCGGATTGCAAATGAGCTATACCTGAAGCGTCTTATCGTGGGCGGCTTTGACGGGGTGTACGAGTTTTCAAAAGATTTCCGGAATGAAGGACTTTCACGATTTCATAATCCTGAATTCACCCAGGTTGAATTGTACGTTGCATACAAAGATTATAACTGGATGATGGATTTCATGGAGGAGATGATCGAAAAAGTTGCTCTTGAACTTCATGGAACCACAAAAGTAACTGTCGGTGAAAACGAAATCGATTTCAAACGCCCCTGGCCCCGAATTCCGATGTATGAGGCGATTGAAAAAGAAACCGGGTTCGATCTTGCCGGTAAATCCGAAGATGAAATTCGAGAGATTGCCAGGGAGCTCAGTATCCATGTAGAAGATGAGATGGGTAAAGGCAAACTGATTGACGAAATTTTTGGCGAAACGGTTGAACCAAAGCTTATACAGCCAACATTTATTACCGACTACCCTATCGAGATGAGTCCGCTCGCTAAGAAGCATCGTTCTAAAGGAGGGGTTGTGGAACGCTTTGAAGCTATTTGTAATGGCAAAGAGATTGCCAATGCCTTCACAGAGTTGAATGACCCTGTTGATCAGCGGGAGCGGTTTGAAGAGCAAGCCCGCCTCCGAACCGAGGGAGATGAAGAAGCGATGACCGTCGATGAAGACTTCCTGAAAGCGATTGAATACGGCATGCCTCCTACCGCCGGTATCGGAATCGGTATCGACCGATTAGCAATGATCATGACAAACTCTGATTCCATCCGAGACGTCCTTTTCTTCCCATTGATGAGGCCGGAAAAAGATTAGTTTCTGGTTGTTAGTTGCTGGTTGCTGGTTGCTGGTTGCTGGTAGGATATTTCGATTTACTTTAAAAAAATCACTTAAAACAGTTGAAAAGTTACAGGGATCTCGACATATACAATGAGGCTTATCAGCTTGTCCTCGAAGTTCATCAAATGAGCTTGAAACTCCCAAAATATAAGCTTTATGAACAGGGCAGTCAGATCAGAAGATTGAGTAAAAGCATCAAAGATAATATCGTTGAAGGATTTGGTAGACAAAGGTATAAACAAGAATTCATTAAATTTTTAGTCTACTCACAAAGTTCCTGTGATGAAACTATCGACCATCTCAGAATGATAAGTGATATTCATTATCCCAAAAATCCACTCACAGAACTTCGCGACAAGTATATAGTTCTTGGCAAGAGAATTAACAAATTCATCCAATATGTTGAGAATAATTGGGAATAAAATCACCAGAAACCAGTAACAAGTAACCAGCAACTGAGGATGAAATTCACCTGGTACATTGCCGGCAAGTATTTTTGGAGTAAGAAGCGCGAGTCGAGGTTTCTCTCATTCATTAAGATAATGGCGATTGGCGGTGTTGCTATCGGTTCAGCAGGATTACTGATTGCACTTTCGATTGTTCATGGATTTAAGTCCACAATCAATGAGAAGATTGTTGGGTTTGCCCCTCACGTCACTGTCAATACATTCATGAACGACCCACTTCTTCGGGCAGATACACTTCAAACCTACCTGGCTGATTTTGAAGGAGTTGAGGAAGTTCAGCCTGTTGTTTTGGGACAGGTTATGATCCAATCAGCCGGAGATGTAAGCGGTATGCTGATCAAAGGTGTTCCCGAATCGGGTGATGTAACGCAACTCAGAGATTATGTTGTACAGGGGACCTATGATCTGTCTCTGCAGCAAAGCGGTTTGCCCGGAATCATCATCGGTCAGGATCTTGCCAGAACAATTGATGCTGAGATTGGTGATAAGATAACTGTATTTGCCCTGGAAGGTTTGCCAACACCTTTTAATACGCCGGAAATAGAGCAATTTACTTTAACAGGAATTTATCAAACCGGTATTGATCGATTTGACGATAATTTCGCGCTTACAACGAGTCAACCTGTTCGGGATCTTTTTGGATATAACCCCCAGTACGCAAGTTCAATGGAGATCAACGTCACTGACGAGGACCAGATCGTTCCTGTTTACAGCCGAATTCGCGATGCTACTCAATTTCCATACGTCACCGAGAGCATCTACCAACGTTACAGAAACATCTTCGCATGGATAGATCTCCAGGAAGAGACCATTCCACTTGTGATTAGCGTGATGGTGATTGTTGCCGCCTTCAACCTGATCGGTACAGTTTTAATGATGGTACTTGAGCGAGTGAAAGATATCGGTATTTTGAAAACCATCGGTGCTAAAAGCCGGGCTGTAAGACAGATTTTCCTGCTTGAAGGAATTTTTGTGGCTATCTCCGGCCTTGTTACAGGAATCGTCATTTCCCTGCTCTTTTATTGGCTTCAGGTTACCTATCAAATTATTCCGCTTTCCGAAGAAAATTACTACATGAGTTATGCCCCGGTGGAACCTCATCTATTGGATTTCATCATCGTTGGAGTCGTAACGCTTCTTCTTTGCGCCCTCGCCTCATGGCTTCCCGCCAGGATTGCAGCCCAAACCGATCCGGTGAAAGTGCTTACTTTTGGGAAGTAGTGTTGCTTTAAAAGTCATCCGATGAGTATTTTTGGCATTTTTTTTACTGATTGCTCGCTACACTCATCGGATGAACAATGACTCAAAGAAATCACAAAGAACACAACGTTGGGCTCGCTGTGAGTTCTTAGTGCCGTTGTGGTTTACTCTACGTCTGTGATTGCCACTACCGGAATCATCACAAACTAAAGAAATTGTCAGTAGAGATGCACTTGATGAGCTGATTCCCACTCACCGGATGACTTTGGGTGAGTCTGACTATGTAGACCGAATATTGATCCGGATACTAAACCGAATATCATGGGTCGTTCGCTTGAATGTCCTGGTGGACTTGGGAAGAATCTGGCTGAAAGCATACTCAAAATTGGCCTGAACAGTATTTGAAAATCGATATCCAACAACTGCACTGGCATTAATGCGTGACTGACCGTTCACCGCGCCGGGTGTGAATGAATATTTATTGGGATTTCGATCAATGATACCGGCACTTTCCTGTAAAGCAGCATCGAGATTGGCATCAAGCAGGAATCGCTGTTCAGTATCTTCAATGAGGCTGCCGTTGAAAGTCAGATCAACATTAGAGGCAGTTCGTCGAATAAATGGAATCCGAAAGTTTCGGATCGTATATGCCAGTGAAACTCTCAGGCCTTTGGATATTCGTTCAATAACCTGACTGTTTGCCAGCGATAAACTGGTAATGTTGCTGGTTTCATATCCAAGCTGACTTCTCAGTCCGTTATCCCATGTGATATTTAACTGAACAAGTGGAGAAAATCGTTTTTCAATATTGACGGTGGTTGGTTCAAACTCGGGTCTCTCATCTTCTACTGTATAAACGCCAACACGACGAGTAATCACTTCACCGGGATTATTATTTAAATTCCAACCGATTCTATAAAGTCCATCATAAGCATGTGTAATCGTTGCCCGCTGCATCACACTGCCAATAAACGGAATCCAGTTCTCAATGCCCGTCCAGTTGATTCTCCAGTTTGGCAGCGGAAATGCCGTAAAGTTTTTATCCCCAAGAGTTTTACTTCTCCCCATGTAAGCCGAGCGAAAATCTCGTTGCAGATCTACAGGATTTAAAAGTGTATTATTACCGCTTTCGGGATCACGAATTATATTTTCTGATTCGCTCATTCCATCAAATGCAGTTTGCAACTGGCTTCTGAATAATTGCCCGTAACCCGGTCCAAACGCCCAGACACTGGATGAGATATTCCCGGATGCACTTAAGACCGATGAAAACTCATTTTGAGGATTTAGTGATAATGATTCGGACCTCCTACGATCCCATTGTGTTTGCCAGTTTAGGTCTACAGAAACATTCTGGAAAGGATTGAGCCGCGCCGTAAGAGTTACATTATCGGTGAAGGTGTTTGATGAGGGCAATTGTATCGTTGACATGCCATCCGGATTGGCAATCAAATCTCCCTGGTTAATACTCTCAAAAAGACCTAACCGATAGCCAAAAGCCGGGGCAATTGATTCACTTCCAAACATATCGAAAAATTGTGAAGAACCGTTGTAACCGCTTTGGGCAGAACTCTTTGAGTCATTATAATTCAGATCGATTGACTCAAGGCTAAAAATTGCCAGTGCAGTTTTTCTGCCGTAGTAAACCAGCTGTTCCCCAAAACCAAATGAAGTAGTATCTGCTTCACTGCTTTCGTTCCTGCGGAGTTGCCTCCCCTCATCGTTTGCCTCCACGGCATTTTGATAAAACGGCAACCGGTTCAAGAGATTCTCAGTGTCGACCCGAAGTGTGTTATCAAGCCTGAAATTATTGGATACCCTGGCACCCAATTCGGATCCAAATGGTGAATTCTCCCAACGAAATCCACCTGAATACCGGCTGTTATATGATAACCAATCCAGGAACTGAACCTGGTTAAATCGGGGCTGCCAGCTAGCCGTATAGTTTTCGTTATAGCTATTCCTGCGTGCTGATTTATCGCCGGTAATCAAATCGCCGAATACATCCATAGATGGCAGTGGCTCAAATGCCGTGCTGTCTATTCCTGCGAGTTCAGCAGCTTCGGTAGCTACTCGAGTCAAGTCATAAACGGTTTGAGATTGGAAGGAGGTAGATATCGAGCGGGTTAAATTGTAGCCAAAACCGGCATTTGTACTATAATTAAAATTGTGAGTTTGCTGCAGGGGTTGCTCAACTTCATTTGCTAATAATCGGCGTTTGCGCTCCTCATAAGTTCGTTCAGTGCCAATTGATGCCGTTAAATTTGTTGGCATATATCCCAGTCTCAGCCCTGATAGTGTATTCAGCAATGGGATATCCTCAAAAAAACCGAAAGGCCGCAGAAAACGTACATTCCGAAGAGTCAGAGAATACCTGAGAGAACCGTTGAAATTCCAATTATCAAGAAAACGGTATTGAGGGTTTCGGCTGTCGGTTGTGTTATACACATAATTAAGAGTGGTATTATCAAGCAGAAGCCGGCCCAGTTCACTTTGTGAGTTTGTTTTCGATACATTTGAAAAGTTGATAGCATAGGTTTCACTTAATGTTTCTATCTCCCTCCTCTGTTGATCAATCAGCCGATCTTTCTGCTGCGCATCCAGGTCAACCCGTGAATTCACGGCGTCTTCAAAGTCAGAGAAGCGAATGTCACCCTGGTTGGGCAGATATTTTGGAATGGATGATGATCGTCGTGTTGACAAACTCACGGGGATGTTCCATCCAAAACGCTCAGGTATAAAACTATCCAGGTTTACCGATGTATTTACGTCGTAGGCAAATTCATTACTGACCCGCCTTTGTCCTAGTCTCGAATCCAAAGAGCCAAATCCTTGTGTCTGCCGGCTTACATTGGCATTGACTGTAGCAAAGTCTGCCAGTTTGATCGTTGACTTTGCATTCGCCGCCCACCCTTTTTCATTATCAAAACCGGATACACGTAACTCGTTAAGCCACATTTCGGCATTTAAAACCGGAGTACCATTCCCGGATGGATTCGTCGGGTCAAACGGATTCCTGATTCCCATCCCGATCTCAGTAATTCGGCCCAGTGAAGGATTTCCTTTTATCGCAACTACTGCGCCGGGTACGGCATTTTCCAAAATATCAGCCCGTTGATAAACCTCAGAAAATGAATTCCCCTCCTCTTGATCTCGCAACTGCTTTAATTGGTTGAAAGCTGAAAGCACGATATTCATGCTGTTCTGCTCGTACAGCCATACCCGCTCGGCTTCCTCCTCCAATTGTGCATTATTCCCGGGGTCAAACGGTTGAAAAGGGAAGTTCGGGTCTGATGGTGTAACCGGTTGCCTGTACTCGTAATAGTTATTTTCCAGGTCGTTTCCGAAACGCATGACCAGTTCGGCATCTTCACGGCTTTCGTATCCCTCACCATGCACAAACATTCGCATATTCGAGTAGTTCAAAAGATCGAGTCCACCGGGGTAGACACGTCGAATTAGCTGAATGGAACCGGGGCTTAAGTTATTGACATCCATTACAATAGACTGTTCATTTTGCAATGATTGTAACTGCGATGCCCGGTTTTCAGCCCGAATAGCACCCTCGGGCTGGCGATATGGTATCGGGCGGCGATTGGAGTTCTCCTCGATGTTTAGTGAACTGATTCTCATCTCTGCTGTTGGATCACTAACATCATTGATCTCCTCATCCTGCCTCCATTGGCTCCCAACAAATTCAAGTGTGGCGAATCGAAGAGTAAATGGCTGTTCGTACCCCGACATCCAGATTCGGATATAGGTAATATTTTGAAAATCATTGATGTCACCGATTTTTCGCTTGAATTCACTTAAAGGAATTCGAACCTGGTACCAACGATCTTGCTGACGAGAACCGGGAACACGATCTATTATGAACGTCCCGGGGCTTCCGATCTCCAGGTTTGCGTCATCTGCGGGATTCAGGTCTACTTCATACTGAAAGTACGCATTTGTCAAAGATACGGTCGAAGGATTGACCAAACCCTCGGTATTTGGCCGGTTGGTGATTGCACGTTTATCATCCTGATCGATCGGTGTATTTCCGTCATGATATCCCAAAAGCCGATGGAAACGCTCGTGCAGCGGCAGATCCTGAACAGCCTGTTCGCCATAAAATAAGTAGTCGTCATTGGACGGGTCATTCACAATTTCCCTGAATTCAGGGCTGTTTGACCCAAACTGTTCTCTCATCTGGTCAACAAAATCACCAAATATTGTTTGCTCATCCAGGTTATTGGCCCCATCCCTGTTGGGCATTCCGTCCAGACCCACATCCTCGAGATTACGGTTGGCATTTGAAAATTGTCCTTCGGGTGGTGGAGGATTGGCAGGAATCGCCGATCGGGCATTGACCTGGCTGTCTAGAATCAGTGTTTCAGGATTCAGTGCGAGTCCGTCTTCAGTATTTAGTTTCGTATTTGGTACCACGTCCTCCGTAATCAATCCGATATCGATATACATTTTGCCATCATATTCCTCTATCGCGGCCCCACCCTGCATCTGGCCGTTTGACAATACCGGTTGAACCCAGAATTCTAAAAACTCAATATTGTTCTGAGAAAAGTCCTCCTGGCCGGCCGGGATTACTGCCGTCATTCCACCCCAGGTTTTCTCCGGATCATCCTCCAAGATAGTTTGGAGGTTTTCATTGTAATTGTATGGCCCTCTTCTATTTGGGTTGTAGTATACATCCAGCGTATTGATAATCTCTTCCTGCGGATTTTGAGTTTCCCGCCCCGGAAATACGTCTGTTACTTCAACCGGCTCAGACTCAGCTGTAAACTCAACTCCATCTAAAATAGACGCGATATTTCTTGGGATTGTGTACCACGCAAACTGAGAACGAAGATCAGACCGGTCGAGCCTGGCTTGTGTATTCGACACCGGCATTCCCGGAAAATCATCCTCCTCGAAAATTGGAATGTCGGCATCATAACCGGGAACAGCTGCCGGTGCTGCCGCAAGATTCCAGCGTGTGGCATTCAGCAAACTGATCTTAATATTGGCTCCTTCAAAATCATCAATGAATGCCAGGCCATTTTCTTCATCCGGGAAAAGTTCATTGTTTCGGATCGCTTCACTAACTGCACGAGTTTCTGCAACACCGGGTCTTAATTGGGCAAACTCGCCACTAAATGATATTTCTGAAGACTCCCGGGTTTGAAGAACGGGCAGATTATCTAAAAAACGAGTAATGAACTGTGCATCAAATTCAGCATTTGCATCGAAACCGATTACGGCATTGTTAATCGGCTCATCTCCCAACCGAATTTTGTCATCCAGCGGGCGTTCACTAAATCGAAAATAGGTACCTCCCAAGGTAAAATTATCTGTAAATCCGTATTCAGCCCGAAATCCCGTAAATGTTTTTTGCTCAATTGAGGTCAGCGATTGGTTTTCATATTCAATACGGATATCCTGGCCCGGAGCGGTATAGCGCTCGTTCAAAATAGTGATGCTGCCAAATGAGTAATCTACCTGGTAGTCCACATTTTCCTGCAGTTCCGTACCGTTGGCATACACCCGAACACTTCCCTCTACCAGTGCGATACCAAGATTAAAGTTCTCCTGTACTCCTCCCCTTGACGTACCGTTGAACCTGTAAAAACTATTTTTTGAGCTTTGAGCTGCATTCCGCTGTCGTTCTGTATAAAGTTCATTGTATGATAAACGATCGACATCTTCGGGTGAAGCGGGTGAATCCTGCAAAACATTTTCTATCCTGTCTCCGAATGGCTGCAGGTAGGGGAAAACAATCAGGCCGTTTTGTGGATCCAGCGTACCGGTACCAATATCTATCTGATTGTCCGGCTCAAGTGCGCCCTGTGAATCGACCCTGTCTAGCCCAAGATCCTGCAATAGTGTTGTACCACGGCCCGGCAGACGGTTTGAAGCAACATTATCTTCGGTGTACTGTAACTCCAATTCAAGGGATTCGCGCGTAATATTGCTAACTCCAAGCGAATAGATATTCCGCATCGTCAATGGGAAAAGCTCATTATCGGTCGAAACATTTTTGGGGCGGAGCATCTTCAGAAAAATCCGGTCGCCACCCCCATTGTTTATCTCACCAACCTCCACAATTTCATTGTTAGCGCCGCGATAGTTAAAGGCAATGGCAAGCACCTCCCTTGAACCCAACGCCCTGTTCAGCGAAATATAGCCTGTTATCTTATTGATGGTGTAGTCCACCCCTTCCTGTAAAGGAGTGAAATACCCTTCCTCGAAATTTCTGGAATCCTCGATATTCAGTTCAGATGCCGAGATACCCGTTTGTGGATCTCTGTATTGATCGAGCAGTTGATCTGAGAATGTATCTGTTTGATTGTTTGGGGGAGCGTAAGAACCATCCGGCTGTTGATTTACTCCCATTTCAGCTAAAGCCACAGCTAGTTTAGAGCCCTCCTCAGCCTGAATATTTTCGCGCAATACCCAAACCTCTACATCAGCAATTTGAAGTGTTTGGGACAGCTGCTGCGGATTGGCCATGCTGGTTTCAAACTCCTGGCGAGTATAAAAGTCTAAAAAGAAATGCTGATCATCACTGTAATCTGCCGGGCGAATTTCAATCTGTCGCTCTTGGGAACCACCGCTTATGGTCTCCACATTGCTTTCACCATCCTGCTGAGAAACGACAGATGTTAACCGCAATGAACCGAGTTCTGCAACCGATTTTATCCCAAATAATGCACCACTACCGCGAATTAGGGAGTTTCCTGTGTTCATCGAGACATTTCCCATCTCAATACTTTTAATAATCTCATCCTCATACCCTTCATACACAATATTCAGCGTGTTTTGATAGTCGAGAGTTCGCTCGGTGTCCCAGTCGGTTTGAATGGTCAGTTTATCCCCGATCGTCCCCTGGATATTCAACTGCAAATTTTGGTCGAAGGTGGGATCCACCCGTGTCTGTTGGTCGGGTGGCAGCGAAGGATCTTCCGATTTTTGAATAGACGCCCCCACATTCATCTGTGCGACCCCGTTCACTCGTAAATTTACTTCCGGCTTTCCAAAAATGGTTGTGAATGCCGACTCTTGCCCCCCGGGGATATCAAGACTGAAATCAAGTAATCCGCCTCCTGCAACTTCACGCTGACGAGCTTCTCGTATCAACATCTTCCAATTTTCCTCCTTTGCAAGATCTTCGTGTAACTTGTAATACTGCTCGGAAGAGAAAATGGATGGTGCACCCGATCGAACATCACCTATACGGGTTTCGGCATAAAATGAGCCGTCTTCACGTCGCTCGACATACACTTGTTCTTTCGGCAACGTTATAAAGTAGATTGCAGGAATAGGTCGAAGGAAAGGCTTAGCTGCGAAATTACCATAGCGGGCAGGGAATGCATCTCGCAGGTCTTCCGTGCTGACGGTGTCTTGCAAAGAGTCTGTAACCGCAGGTTCGGCAATCTCCTGTGCATGTAGACTGGTAATACCGCATAAAGCGATAACGATCACCAACGATATTAAATAAAAACGACGTAAATCAAACACGTAGTTGATTATTTTTTCAGGCTTGCAACAAAATTTACAGTATTATTTCCACTGTAAAAGTCTTAAAAATTCAGAACGTCGTAGCGATGCTGCGATAAGAAAAGTTTTAATGAATATTTCAATCAGAAAGTGAAGAGAATAATAAAGTATTCATCTAAATGTTAAAAGTAATATCCTTTCAACTTAATTATTCATCATTTATTGGATATTTGTATGGCATAAATAATGAGTAAACCTCTACTTTTGTTCAAATATTCGCTTATTACTGTTTATGGGTACATTTTCTCCAGAAATATTATAAGATCAGATCTGCATTGTACGCTCATCAATTAAGGCCTTATATTCCGCTGATATGTTAAATAACGTTCAAATCGACTTACTGAAGAAACACGTTGGGCCGTTTCTGTTCTGCTTTACAACGCTGATGTTTGTTCTGCTGATGCAATTCCTGATACTGCACGTAGACAAACTGGTTGGAAAAGGTCTGCCTTTGACAATTGTTATTGAGTTAATTCTGAATAACCTGGCTTACATGGTTGTTTTGGCGGCACCCATGGCCGTATTGGTCTCAACCCTGATAGCTTTTGGAAAATTCTCTGAATGGAACGAATTAACAGCGATTCGTGCGGCCGGTATAAATCCCATTAAACTGATTATACCCGTTATCGGAGCAGGTTTTATCCTGTTTATTTTTATGGGATATTTTTCAAATTATGTCTTGCCGGAATCAAATCACAAAGCCAGATCGCTGTTTATTGACATCAGGACACAAAAACCGGCGTTTGATCTCCAGCCTTCAACCTTTTATCACGACATTGAAGGATATACCTTTTGGATCAAAGAGATCAATTCGCAAACGGATTCTTTGTATGATATACGCGTATTCCAGGAGCCGAGTGACACCAAGCACCGGACAACCATAAATGCAGAGCGGGGATGGCTGGAGAGCCCCAACGATGTAACTCTTACACTATATATGTTAAATGGCTCTTCACTTCGTATTATACCGGGGGCCAATCAAACAGAGGCCACTATTGAGCGAAGCAAATTCGATAAATACCGAATGACATTTGATCTGTCTGAACTCTCCTTTTCCCGTTCAAACCCCTCTCAACGCAGCCGGACCGACCGAACTATGAGTGCTGAAGCTATGCTTGCCGTTGTCGATTCCCTGAATGAAGAAAAAGCGAATGAACTGGAGAAGTTTAAAAAGAACATTTCTCAAAATGTAAGTATCCCTTTTCATTTTGAGCCGGCCCGCATGTTTGAGCTGGACGAAGAAACAGTGACAGACACCCTTCAAATCTTTGAATCACAGTTTACCGTCATCAACGAACTGCCCAACCCAACTACCAAGGTATCATCCCTTAACCGGGCGATGAGTGTATTGGACAAATACCGGCCTGAACTTGAAAGCCTGGAAACGAACTTATCTTGGAGAAATACCAGGATAGCTGAGTTCATGATTGAAGTCCACAAAAAACTCTCCATCCCGTTTGCCTGTGTTATTTTTGTATTGGTCGGTGCGCCCATCGGTATGCTCACAAAACGGGGTAATCTCGGTTTTGCGGCGATTATCAGTTCAATATTATTGACGATCTATTTCCTTGCCGTAATCCAGGGAGAGAAACTGGCCGACAGGCAACTCATCAGTCCGTTTATGGGAATGTGGGGAATTAATATTTTTTACCTGTTGATTGGAATCATTCTCATACTCCATGTAAGTTCATCCCTTCGAATTACCAAACTATTCCAAAGAAATGAAAAAGCTTGATCGGTACATATTTTTCCGCATCCTTGTACTGACAGTTTTCATGCTGGCTGTATTAATCTGCATCTTTATCCTGATCGATTTTTCGGAGAACAGTGATGATTTTGCAGACAAAGGAGCAACATTTGCTCAGATTTGGAATCAGTATTATTTCAATTACATCCCGGAGATGGTCCGGCTTGTTACTCCCCTTGCCGTCTTTACCGCTTGCCTTTTCTTAACGGGTCAGATGACGGAGCGCCTCGAAATTACAGCCATAAAAGCATCCGGTATCAGCCTCTACCGGTTGGTTGTTCCCTATCTCTTGATTGGTATATTTCTCGCAGGAATGATTAGCTACCTCGATGCTTATATCATTCCTGAGGCCAATTCGGAGCGTATTGACTTCGAGCAGGAATTCCTCTCTTCCGGCAACGAACGGATCGACCGGGGAGGAATATTTCGACAAGATTCGGACAGTACGGTGATTGAGATTAACTTTTTTGATCCGAATACAAATACCGCGTATCGTGTGTTTTTGACCGAATTCAACGGAAATGAAATTGAAAGAATTACTCAGGGCAGTCGTATGATGTGGGTTGATTCAACCTCTCACTGGGTTATCGACAGGCCCACTACCCGGATCATGAGAGATAAGGAAGTAGAGGTTATAACTTCTGAGCGAAAAGTATTTGATATAAACATTTTGCCGAGAGACCTGGCTCGCCGCACTTCAGATATTTATCAACTGACTTACCCTAAAGCATTCCAATATATTCAATCGATCGAACGAATTGGAGCCGGGGGGATTAGTTTGCCCAAAGTTCAACTTTACGGCAGGATAACTTACCCACTCTCAATAATCGTAGTTTGCCTGATTGGATTTGCCCTGGCGGCAGATAAACGGAAAGGCGGGAAAGGTTTCTATATAGCTGCCGGACTCGGAATCAGCTTCATCTATCTTGTTTTAATGAAAGTGATTGAACCGTTTGGAGCGGCCGGAACTCTCTCACCCATGTTTGCCGCAGTTTTTCCTCATGCCTTTTTCCTGATTATTGGGATCTTACTGCTCCTGTTTACAAGGAAATAGTTTCGCTCGGGGTGTTATGCCACTATATTTGAGTACCATTCTTGATTCATCCGATGAGTGTTAAAGTTTAGTTATCAAGTTCTTAGTAAGTTCACTCGTCGTATGAATTCGTATACCGCTACGCCTCCGGTTTTGGCCCTCGATAATTAAACGGCATATCGAACTTCTCTTTTGTAGTGATGGGGCCGTGCTCATTTTCGTATTTTTTCAGGTTTTCATTCAGAGCGTTGGCAAGCCTCTTCGCATGATCTGGTGTTAGGACCAGTCGTTTCACTACTTTTGCCTTCTTAACAGCCGGCATCATGGAGATAAAATCAAACACAAACTCTGATGGAGAGTGGGTAATCATCACCAGGTTAGAATAGGTTCCTGTAGCCTCCTCCTCTTTCAATTCAATCTCTATATTCTTTCCTTTTTTTGGCTTTTTAGGATTCATTGAGTCCATTCGTTTTAATTTATTCTAAATTTAATCGATATAATTGTTCTCACGCATCCACTCGTCATTGTAAATTTTTGAGATATAACGAGTTCCGCTGTCGGGTAAGATAATAACCATTAGATCACTGCTTTTCAGTTCCGTCTGCCTTGCATATTCCAATGCTCCTGAAACAGCCGCACCGCAGGATCCACCAACAAACAAACCCTCTCTTTTAGAAAGGTCTCTCGTCATCAAAAACGCCTGCCTATCATTCACTTGTATAACTTCGTCAATCAGGTCGAAGTCAACATTCGCAGGAATAATATCTTCACCAATTCCCTCGGTTTTATATGGTTTGATCTCGTCCTTGCTAAATTCACCGGTCTCAAAATAGTGCTTGTATACCGAACCAACACTGTCTATTCCTATGACTTTAATTTCCGGGTTCTGCTCCTTCAGGTATTTTGCCGTCCCGGAAATTGTACCGCCGGTTCCCATTCCACAAGCATAATGCGTGATTTTTCCGTCCGTTTGTTCCCAGATTTCCGGGCCTGTGGTTTCATAATGAGCCTGCGTATTGCTCAAATTCTCATATTGGTTTGGATAGTAGGAGTTGGGTATCTCCTCGCTCAGACGTTTTGCAACTGAGTAATAGCTTTCGGGATCATCCGGTTCAACATTCGTGGGACAAACCTTTACTTCTGCACCCAGAGCTCTCAAAAGATCAACTTTCTCTTTACTCTGTTTATCAGTCGTCGTAAAAATGCAGTTGTAACCACGTACTGCAGCAACAAGAGCAAGACCCATCCCGGTATTTCCCGAGGTTCCTTCAATAATAGTACCGCCCGGTTTGATTAAACCTTTTTCCTCTGCATCATCAATCATTTTAATGGCAATCCGGTCTTTTACACTTTGCCCGGGATTTAGATATTCAACCTTGGCCGCAACGGTAGCTTTAATATTTTCAGTAACTTTTCTCAGCCGAACCAACGGAGTCTTACCAATAGACTCGAGTATTGAATTTTGTATCATAAAAAACTTCTTGGATGTTCTGTTTTGTTAAAGCACAAATATACTAATTTTTATGCCTCTTATTAGTCTAGACTTGTGATGGATTTGAGGGACGTACTTAAAAATTCATTATACAATTTCCTCTCAATCTCCTTACATTAACTTCTACTTATCTTAAGAAAAAAGCCTTCATGTTTTTAGAACAACAAAAACCAAAAGATTACGATTGCGGATACAATCTTGACCTGATGATTGCCGCTATCCCACGAATAGATGATTTCGACGAACGGCTCAAGTATGCAAAACGCGTTGTCGGTTTAATTAAACAGAGTCATCCAAATTGGGTTGAGGACAACGGGCAAAGCAAACTCGCATGGGACTATTTTTTCGAACTCGCCGAATTTGATCCGAATGAGTACGGCATTCAGAATCCCTTTGAGAACGGCACGGTTGATGATGCTGAATAGTCGGTTTACTCATTTTTACAACTTAAACCATCTAATTTTTTAGCGGCTCTACTGCCTGCCTGCCAATTAATTGCTGTGAATAGGTTTTTGGAATGATCTATTTTCAATTTATATTGAAAGTACTGAAATAAATAGCTGAATATATGGATCGCGAGAATTCAGAATTTGTTATTCCTACTACATTTATAGAGTCGCTTGAATCCCAGGCATTTACTGACTTTCTCAGGTCAGTAAATGAGAAAAAGTCTCCTCTGCTTTCTATCACTCTTCCTATCGCCGGGATTGACCCCCTGGCTGCTCTTGAACTTAATCCTGATTACGATGAGAAGTTTTATTGGGCACATCCGGAGAACTCAATTTCGATCTCTGCCGCAGGAATGGTTCGCGAACTCAAGGCAACCGGGAGAAACAGGTTTGATAAAATTACCGACCAAACGGTTCGTATAAAAAACGAAATTCAAGCCTATACAGCCATTCAACATTCCATGGCTGGCCCCCTGTTCCTGGGTGGCTACTCTTTTGCTGATCATAATGTGGGACAAGTTTGGAAAAAATTCGGAGCTGCTCGATTTGTTCTGCCTGAGTGGATGTTAGTAGAGATTGGAAATTTTCACCTGCTCACTCTGGCTTTAGAAAAGAACGGGCGAGCTGCAGATGATATTTACCAGGAGATTATCTCCAGGATCACAGATTTTTTAAATCTAGCCGGAAAATTGCAGCACACTGACCATAACCAGGATATTCAATCAAATATTCTGTGTACTCTTCAAGCTCCTGAAGACCATAAAAAATGGGTCTCTAAAGTCGAGAAAGCTAAAAAACTGATCCGGGAGGAGAAGTTTGAAAAGATTGTTTTGGCACGGTCCGTTTCATTTGAATCCAAACGGGAGCTCATTCCGACTGTTCTTGCTCACAAACTTCGTGAAAAGTATCCTGCCTGCTATAATTTTATGATTCAACGCGACCCTCAAACCTCCTTTATAGGGGCTTCGCCGGAACGACTTGCCTCTTTTAATAATGGCACGTTTCTAACCGAAGGCTTGGCGGGCAGTATCTCTCGGGGAAAGAGCGCAATGGAAGATGCATCCCTGGCCCACACCCTGCTGAATAGCTCCAAAGACCGGGAAGAACATAATTTTGTTGTACAGGCGATCGATGACAATTTGAAACCGTTCAGTGATTCTGTTGAGCATCCTAAGAAGCCTCAGATCAAAAAACTTCAAAACGTACAGCATCTGTTTACCCCGATCCGGGCTTCTATCAAGGAGGGTGTTGAAATTCATGAGCTTGTTGAACAGCTACATCCGACTCCGGCTGTGGGTGGATACCCGCGGGATGAATCTGTGCCCTATATCCAGGAAATTGAACAGATCGATCGAGGGTGGTATTCGGCTCCTGTCGGATGGTTTAATTTGAAAGGATCGGGTGAATTTGCAGTTGCCATTCGTAGTGCCCTGTTACACCATAATAGAGCACAACTTTTTGCCGGATGTGGAATTGTTGCCGATTCCGACCCTGAAAAAGAGTGGAATGAGACATTGCTCAAATTCGTCCCACTGATGGATGCACTCAACCAGCTCAACATAGCTTATGAGTGATAATCTTACCTGGTCTGCTACCCTGTTGCACAACTTATATGAGAATGGCGTGCGTCATGCCATCATCTCTCCGGGCTCCCGTTCAACACCACTTACACTTGCATCGGCGATTCACCCCGGAATTCAAAAGCGTGTTGTTTTAGATGAACGCTCAGCAGCATTTATAGCTCTTGGTATTGGAAAATCCACCGGTATGCCTGCTGTATTAATCTGCACTTCAGGAACCGCAGTTGCCAATTATATGCCGGCGGTTGTAGAAGCAAAAGAATCGGGTGTACCGATGATCCTGTTAACGGCAGATCGTCCCCCAAAACTCCGAAATCTAGGTAGTTCTCAAACAGTTGACCAAATCAAGCTCTTTGGGGATCAAACCGTATTTTTTCATGAAGCGGGTGAACCGGTAGATGATGAAGAGGATCTGAAAAGAGTCGCCTACCTTGCCAAACAGGCAGTTGATTTTTCAAGAGATATCGGTGGAGCCGCTCAAATCAACCTCGCCTTTCGAAAACCGTTGGAACCTACGACAGAATCCTTTCAAAAAGAGAAACAAAGACTTGAGGAGATCACGGTGATTCAAGACTTTGAGCCGACAACCAACCGATCGGAGATTACTTTAGATGATGAGGTTATTAATCTTCTCTCCTCTTCAACCAGACCTCTGTTGATCTCCGGCCCGTCTGATCCGCGACATGATCTGAGTTCGCAGATCAATAAAATGGCTGCTCATTTGAATGCACCTGTACTGGCAGAACCCGGGAGTCAATTTTCCGACGCTGAGCATCAAATCAAACGGTTTGATCAGTTTATTCGAAATCCTGAAACTCGTTCAAATCTTCAACCTGACCTGATTGTCCGGTTTGGCGATCAGCCCTATTCAAGTTCCCTGTTATGGGTACTTGAGGCCTGTAATGAAGTACCTGTGATCCATATCACAGCCAGAAGGCAGACCCAGGATCATGCCATGAGCGTTTTGCACAAAATAGTCTGCCAAAAACATGATACAATCAATCATGGTGATCTGTCACCAAGAAGCTCTGAAACTTGGATGAACGAGTGGCGGTCGCTGGATGAGAGTGTACTGAAGCTTTTAGATGAAAAAATAAAGAATCAAACCGAGCTCACAGACGGAGGTATCTTCAACTATTTTTCAGATCAACTTTCTGAAGACTGGAATGTGATACTGTCCAACTCACTGCCAGCCAGGGATATGTTGACCTTTGGGCAATCACGAAAGCATCAATTTGTGAACCGTGGAGCCGCCGGAATTGACGGGGTTTTATCTACGGCACTTGGTATCCACTTTTCATCCCCAAACCCGACCTGCAGTTTTATTGGTGATCTTGCTTTTTTGCATGACAGTAATGCTCTTTATACTCTCCAGCAAGTAAGCGACCAAGCTTTCGTAGTAATTGTGATCAATAACCAAGGAGGGAATATTTTCCGGATGCTCCCTATATACAGGAAGGAAGATCGTGCCGTACCTGAGGATATCTATCAAACTTACTTCCAAACACCTCAAAAAACAGATCTATCTCATCTCGCGAGAGCATCGGGTATCGATTATCAAAATATTGATTCTCTTAATGCATTGCAGGATATAAAGATTAATGATATAGGAGGCGCTAAAATCATTGAGTGTGTAACAGACGCAAAAGGCAGTATGGATCTAAGAATCGACTTACTGAAAAGCTGATATGCTTCTGTACTCAGATTCAATTTATTATCATTGCACGGTTCATCAATCAGTAGATCGATTCCCATATTTGTTAATGTTACATGGCTTTATGGGGAGTAATAAAGTTTTTGAGCATCTATTGGAAGACCTTTCTTCCTTTTGCAATCCTATTACGATCGATCTTGCCGGTCACGGCCAAACAGAATCACCAAATGAACAAAAATATTATACTGCACAGCGCCAGGTTCAACAACTGTACTCAATTATCCAACGTTTGAAGTTTGGCAACCTGTACCTTTATGGATACAGTATGGGCGGGCGTTTGGCTTTCCAGTTGATTGCCTCACATCCTGAACTGTTTTCCGGGGTAATTATTGAAAGTTCGCACTGTGGAATGGTTTCAAAGTCAGAACGAACGGAACGACAAGCGCTGGATGAAAAACGGGCACAGAAAATTGAACAAAACTTTGAAGGATTTATTAAAGAATGGACAACGTTGCCTCTTTTCGGGCAGACACCGGATGAAATGAAATTGGTCTACAATGAGATTATGAAATCTCAGAATCCTAAAACTATCAGTGCTTCCCTTCGCAGATTTGGAGCCGGAGTGATGCCATCCGTTTGTGATAAAATCAGTAAACTCAATCTGCCTTTTTCACTAATAGCCGGCAAACTTGATAAAAAATATGTTGATAGGATGACCGAAATACACAAATCCCTTAATCACTCAAACTTATTGGTTGTTGAAAATGCCGGTCATCGGGTTCATGCAGATCAACCTGAAGAAATTATTCAAATATTGAAAAGTTTTGTCAGTTGAGTGAATAAATTCCGAATCGACATTCCATCCTGTTTCTTTTTACATTTGGCTACATCAATGAATTGAAATAAGAATCATTCGAGTATAAGAATCTGATGAATTAAACCTGGGTTCTGGTGTTAGAAACACACCCCTAAATCCCCTCTCGAGAGGGGTTTTATAAATTTTTCGGCTTATTTAAAACTGCTTTAAAACTAATTTTACCATGTCTGATTGGAAAACTGTTAAAGAATTTGAAGATATCACTTACAAAAAAAGAGATGGCGTTGCGCGAATTGCCTTTAATCGCCCCGAGGTACGTAATGCATTCCGACCTAAAACTCTTTTTGAACTTGAGGAAACCTTAATTGATGCCCGTGAAGATACCTCCATTGGGGTGATTTTACTCTCCGGGGAAGGTCCGGCCGAAGATGGCGTTTACTCTTTCTGTTCCGGTGGCGATCAAAAAGTTCGCGGAGCTCGCGGTTATGAAGGCGGTGATGGCGTTCAGCGTTTAAATGTACTGGATATTCAGCGAATGATACGGTTTATGAGTAAAGTTGTGATCTGTGTAGTTCCCGGTTGGGCCGTAGGCGGCGGCCACAGTCTTCATGTTACTTGCGATCTCACATTAGCCAGTAAAGAACATGCCATTTTCAAACAAACCGATGCCGATGTCGCCAGCTTTGACGGTGGGTTTGGCTCTGCTTTACTTGCTCGACAAGTTGGGCAAAAACGTGCGCGTGAGATCTTTTTCCTCGGACGAAATTACTCCGCAAAAGAAGCTTTTGAGATGGGAATGGTTAATGAAGTTGTACCCCATGATGAACTTGAGGAAACGGCCTTTGAATGGGGGCAGGAAATTCTTGGCAAAAGCCCAACGGCCATTCGAATGATAAAATTTGCCTTCAACCTCGTGGATGACGGCATTGTGGGACAGCAGGTATTCTCAGGCGAAGCAACCCGCCTCGCTTACATGACAGAAGAAGCCAAAGAAGGTCGCGATGCATTTCTTGAGAAACGTAAGCCGGATTGGGGAAAATTTCCGTGGGTGGAGTAGTTTCCTGGAATTAATGAGAAGGATACATGATTCAGAACTCATTGGATGAGTACTAAAGGTAGGAATAATAATCTCCGCTTAATTACTCATCCGATGATTTTCGAAGATGAGAAGTAATGGTATTTCTCACTCCAAACAGAGCATTATTAATAGAATTACAATGGTACTCTGACTTGAGGTTAAACCCCTTCGGAGAAAAATGCCATTTCTAAGACCTACTCCAAGATAGAATCTGCAATATAATCCGGGATGATTCCTGTTGAATTGATTTTTACCTCAGCGTGTTTGGCGCGAGTATTTCCTGAAAGAACCAACAGGGTTTTTAACCCAAATTTATTCCCTCCCAAAATATCTGTATGCAGTGTATCGCCCACCATCAGGATATCACTTTTACCAAAATTCCCGGTTTCGTTGATGTCATCATAGGCAAACATAAACATTTGGGAATCCGGCTTTCCAAAACGTATAAATTTTTGATTAAGCACCGATTCACACAATCTTGAGATTCCGCCGATTGCCACGGCAACATCATCCCTTGAAATCGGGTAGTACTTATCGGAGTTGGCAACAATAATCGGCAGGTTGTTTCTTCTCAAAAAGTTTATGGTTCTGTTAATATCGCGATGCCAGTCAAATCCCTCATCATCCAAAAAAACAAAAGCTGCTACATCTGAACTATTTTCGATATCTACATCTGAAATCGGAATTCCTGTAAGCCCGTTTTTCATGATATAGTTGGCTGAATTCTCAGTACCCAGGTATGCAAATTTTCCTGTTTTAATTTTGAGTTCTAAAAACTGCCGCGCCAGCATGCCGGAAGTAATAATCTCTTTTTCTTCCAGCCCCCTTAAGCCCAAATCCTCAAACATTTGAACCTGTTGTACTTGACTCCGAGATGCATCATTTGTGAGAACACGAAGCTCTATACCCTCGTCACGGATTAACTTTATCGTATCAACAACACCTTCGATCAGCCCCTGGTGATTTTTCAGGACTCCATAAGAATCTAAAAAAACAGCTTTATAATTTTTAACTATTGAAAAAAAAGAAACTTTATCCATGAAAATTAAAACTAAATATTAAGTGCTTTAAGTATAGGTTCCGGGTCGAATTTCTCATCAATCGTTGGCAAATGAACATCGTAAGCCTCTTGCTGGAGGCGAGTTGCAAAGATTTCGTGAAAGAAATAACGACCATATTTCACCACATAATTAAGTAAAAAGAAGCGATAGGCTTCTTTCAAAAAGCGAATCTCCTTCTCCTTCAAGGGACTCTCTTCATGATAGGCCTTCAAGAAAAGTATAAATCGGTCTTCCAGAAGTCTGTCAATATCGTAACTGAAAACCGTTTGATCTCCAACATCAGAAACTACACGACTGAAGAAGTAAAAATCCATCATACGGGTGCTTACGCGAAACCAGTCGTAATCCCATCGTGAGTAGATCTCAAAATCTGAGGTGACTGAGAAATTACCGATGTTCCAATCCACAAATACAGGTATCGGGTTTAGTGTATTCATACCCAACTGTTCGAGGTTCTCAAGGAATGTCCAGCTTTGCGATTTAATCAACTCCTGGCGCATTCTGTACTCGTGCTGTCCCTCACTCGTTTTCATTATTTCGAGTAGGTGGTAGATATCCGATGAGAGAGTTTTCGAGTATTCGGGTAATGTATTTTTTACACTGTAACAAGCCTTATGAAACCGAGCTACAGATTTACCAAGTTTTTTAATCTGCTTCTCATTCAAGCGTTTTGGCAGCTTTTTTTCAACTTTCATCGGTTTATAAAAAACAACCCAGGCATCGATAAACTCCGTTTTATGCCGGTGTACAAAAAGTGAAGTTCCTTTTATCAGCGAGCGTGCGAGAACATTTTCATAGGGATTTGGAAGATTATTCGCCAAAGCGTTGATGATACTGTGATCCTCTACAAAATGCTCAAATTTTCCAAAGTAAGAGAGCTTGGCAATAATAATATTATCATCCTGAAATTTAATCCGATAAACGTGATTTGTTGACACTTTCGCACTGATATCCATAATACTGGATATGTTTTTACTGTCATCGTAACTCTCAACAGCCTCTCTTACAATTGAATTAAAATCAATTTGAATCATAAAATCTATTCCAATAATGCGTTTTACTTATGGTAACATGACTTCAAAATAAGAATATTATATATCGTCCGTTTGAGTATGCATTGTTGTCAGACAGGCACAGCTTCGACCGTTTTAGAACCGGAAAGCACCTGGAAATTACCACAGAGGGATTCTAGGGGCGTTCATTGTTACCTGTTTAGACATTTAATTCAATGTCTTCCGGAACTGACGTTAATATAATTTTCTATTCTGCATTCAATAGTTTTTCAGTCCTCAAAATCGCAAGTTGAAATCATACATCAAAAAAAGGTTTTCAATAAAAAAACCCCGTCTCTTCTTTAGAAACGGGGCTGAATTAAAAAATACAGCAGGCAATATTATAGAGCTGAGTGAACAGTCTTGATAATTCGTGCACCTACTTCGTAAGGATCAGCGTTAGATGCGGGTCGTCTATCTTCAAGACGTCCTATCCAGCCGTCATCAACTGTTGTAACCGGAATACGAATAGAAGCACCACGATCTGAAATGCCGTAACTAAACTTATCGATAGACTGAGTTTCGTGCTTACCCGTCAATCGTTTATCGTTATCGTGTCCATAAACGGCAATATGTTCCTGAATATGATCTCCAAATGCCTCACACACTTTCGTCATCAGTTCTTTGCCTCCTTCATCACGCATAGCTCCATTTGAGAAGTTTGCATGCATTCCCGATCCGTTCCAGTCTGTATCACCCAGTGGTTTTGGATGCCAGTCTACAGCAACACCATACTTCCTGGCTGTTCTTTCTATCAGGTAACGGCCTACCCAAATTTCATCGCCTGCGCGCGCTGCACCTTTTGCAAAAATCTGAAATTCCCACTGACCAGCAGCAACTTCGCCATTGGTACCTTCAACATTTAAACCTGCTTTCAAGCATATATCAAGGTGTTCATCAATGATTTCTCTTCCAAATACGGCTTTTGCTCCTACGCCACAATAATACGGCCCCTGTGGTGCGGGATATCCATCAGCAGGAAAACCTAACGGGCGATTAGTTTCCGGGTCAACCAAGAAATATTCCTGTTCGTATCCAAACCAAAAATCTTCATCTTCCTCATCAATTGAAGCCCGTTTATTTGTTTCATGAGGTGTTCCATCTGCATTCAATACTTCAGTCATAACCAAATATGCATTTTCCTTATCTGGATCAGGAAAAATGGCAACCGGCTTTAAAATACAGTCTGAAGAATCACCTGTAGCCTGTCCCGTAGAACTTCCATCAAAGTTCCAAAGAGAACAGTCTTCAAGTTTTCCGCTAAAATCGTGAACAACTTTGGTTTTACTTCTTAGAGATTGAGTCGGCTTGTTTCCATCAAGCCAGATATATTCTAATTTGGAATATGCCATAAGAGTCAAGTTATTTTATGTTTGATTAAGTTAATCTTTAATAATTTGGTTTGAGCTTTTGTCGAAGTAAATAATTTTAATCGTTTATTCGAATTCGCCACAAATAGCTGATAAGATATCGATCAGTTTTCAATTAATAAAGTTTTTTAGTCAAAAAAATATCAACAACTAACTAAATCCTATTATTTCATAATTTACCTTATTTATTTAAAACAAAAGCGCTTCCTAATTTACTTTCATAAAATCACTATTCACTATCAACGAGCAAACCGAATATTTTTAGGGAAAGATTTATTCAGTATTTTTGTGTGTTAAAATTATCCACAGACAATAAACAGAAAGAAATTTTTGAAGGAATCTAAATTTAGAATTTGGCTGAGCGCTGCCAGGCCCCAAACACTTGCCGCATCAATTGTTCCGGTCATGGTGGGAGCTTCACTTGCCTGGAGCCACTATGCATTCAGGGCTGATACGACCCTAGTAGCGCTACTCTGTGCACTCCTGATACAGGTAGGTACTAATTTTGCAAACGATTACTACGATTTTAAAAAAGGAGCCGACACAGACGATCGAATTGGTTTTGAAAGGGCAACTGCATTAGGTCTCATCTCTCCCAAAGCGATGCTGACTGCGACCTATATCACTATGGGCCTCGCTTTCCTCATCGGACTGTACCTGGTTTGGGTTGGCGGATGGATTATCTTATTAATTGGTATTCTCTCACTACTGTTTGGTATTCTCTACACCGGCGGTCCCTATCCACTTGGCTATAATGGCCTCGGAGATATTTTCGTGTTCATCTTTTTCGGTATCATCGCGGTTATGGGTACTTACTACGTCAATGCCCTTGAATGGAGTACAACCTCATTTCTTGCATCATTGCCGGTTGGGGCGCTTTGTGTGAATATTCTTGTGGTCAATAATTTGAGGGATATCGATCAAGACAAGGTGTCGGGCAAACGAACATTAGGAGTGTTATTTGGAGAAAAAATGCTGAAAATGGAATACCTGGGTTTGCTCTTTTTAGCTTTTCTGATTCCCGTAATCTTCTATCATTTTTATGGTTATGGACTTGTTATTATGCTTCCCTATTTGTCGCTGCCATTGGGCTGGAGGCTCATCAAACAGGTATATTACCACCAGGATAAACGAAATTTAAATAAAACCCTGGAACGCACTGCTCAGTTTATGATTTTGTTTGGATTCCTGTTCTCAGTTGGAATAATCCTGTAAATATGCTTCAGTTATTTGAATATGAACTCCCGTTCCAAACCGCGTTTAAAACCGGAGTATCTGAGTATAAAACACGAAAGGGAGTTCTTCTTCATTACAGAGATAATAATCTCGACTTTCTTTCGGAAGCCTCTCCCCTTCCCGGTTTTTCAAAAGAGTCTATTGATAAGGTCCTAAAATCTCTCACAGATCAAAAAAAATGGATTGAAGAATTCCTTGATGGAAATCTTGATCTTCAGTCTATCCGTGAGTTGATAAATATTAAAGAATTAAATCTTCCTTCCATTCAATTTGGAATCAGCTTTCTGAGTCTTTCTGTTTTGGCAAAACGAGAGGGTAAAACGGTTTATGAACTTTTAGACAAGGGCACACCTAAAAAAATTCTTATTAATGATGTGATCGGTCACTCAACAACACCTGAGATGAAAAGGGATATTGAATCATCCATCAAAAAAGGGTTTAATGTCCTTAAAATAAAAGCTCCATACCCGTTAAACGATCTCCCTTCACTCATCGGGTCAATTCATAAACAATATCCTGATATCAAATTCAGGATGGATGCCAATCAATCCTGGCCACGGTCTGAACTTCGTAAAATCTTTAGTCTACTAAACCATCTGCCGATCGAATATATAGAGGAGCCTTGCCCGATCAGTGATTTGTCTGAACTGGAAAAGATTCAATCGGAATCGAACTTACCTATTGCACTGGATGAATCCATTTCAACAATTCCTCGATTAAAAAAAGTACTCAACCTCTATCCCAAACTCGTCCTGATCATCAAGCCGATGCTTCTAGGAAATATTTTAAAAATCCACGAAACAATTTCCCAATTCAGAAGTAATTCTAAACAGATAGTCGTTACCACTATGCTCGAGTCGAAAATTGGTCGCTCAATGACAGCTTCAACCGCGTTTCTGATCGGCGACCCGGAGATGAGACATGGTTTACATACCGGACATCTTTTAGCTGATGATCTACTGCCGGATTTTATAATTGAGAACGGATCGATCCAAAATCTCCAACCAAATCCGTGTACCGACTCCTTCAGCCAGATCAAAACATCTTATTTAAAAAAATTGAGATAGATAGTATGATGGGGAGCTCACAACGTGTTCCAATTTATGAATTACCAAAAGAAAATCTGACTTTTCTATCCACAGAACATCAAAGTTTTACATATAAAAATCTTTACCAGTTCTGTGAACGTATTCAGACACACTTCGAAGCGATTCAACCGAGTAAAGACAGACCAATTTTCATTGTTTCTGACAGTTCAGTCGAAACGGTTTTTATAATTGCGGCTTCTTTCCTTTTAAAAGTCCCGATTCTTCCTATTCATCCGAAATCTAAAACTTATGAGTTGGAGAGTATCTTAGACCAGGTAGAACCATCAGCTGTTTTCTCCAATAGGGCTCATTCCATGGATCTTCTTGAAAGGTACCCAGAACTGGAGCTTCCTGATGAGATTTTCTCTTTTGATGAAGAAGATGCATCCGTTGAACTGGCTTTAGACGAACCTGAGCAAATAGCGGGATATTTTCTTACCTCCGGTTCAACGGGTATGCCGAAAATTGTACCCATCAAACGGCGACAAGTGTTCTTTGCAGCAACCTCTTCTGCTAAAAATTTTAAACCCGGTAATAATAAATATTGGTTGTTGTGCCTCCCTCTAAATCATGTTGGTGGTATCAATGTGATCTATCGATCTCTTTTATATCACTCGGCCGTTTACCTTGTAGCTTCGTTTGAGGAAGAGAAGATCCGAAAGCTACTTCATCATAAAAAATCGTTTGAAGTAGCGTCTATGGTTCCAACCATGCTGGTAAAACTGATGGAAGATTCATTTTTTCGCGTTCATTTTAATTTCAAAGCTATTTTACTGGGTGGCGGACCGATCTCCATGGATCTCATCAACAAATCACTTACCCGCGGGCTTCCCATTGTTTGCAGTTACGGAATGACGGAGACATGCGCCCAGATTGCAGCGAATCCCATGCTTAGGAGTGGCGGTATGTATATTCCCAAAAAAAGTGTAGGCTCTGTTTTTGAACCAAACCAGATCGAGATCCGAAATGACAAGCAAGAATCTCTTCTATACAATGAGTCGGGCCATATTTGGCTGAAAGGCTCACAAGTTTTTGACGGTTACCTGGACGAATCAATCAACCAAAACTATATTGATGAAGACGGTTGGTTTTATACGGGAGATTTTGGACACATCAACCGGAAGGGACATCTTTTTATTGAAAATCGGCGTACGGACCTGATTATCACGGGGGGTGAGAATGTTAATCCCATTGAAGTTGAGGAGATTTTAAATTCCTTTTCGAGTATTAAAGAGTCAGCCGTAGTTGGAATACCTGATAAAAAATGGGGGCAAAAAGTTACAGCATTTCTTGTATTAAGTGATACCAACAGCAAACTCAATAAAGAAGAAATAGAAAAGGGATTGAACGACGCACTACGCAGCTTTAAAAGACCCAAAGAGTTCGTCATCATCAGCAAACTTCCCAAAACTGAGACTCACAAAATTAAGAGGTCTGAGTTGATCCGGCTCTACCGTGAAGCAACAAAATAAGTTGTCGTAAAAGAAAGCGGAGCATCTAAAATAGCCCAGGGTATTGCAGGCTTACAGCCTAACCGATAATTTTCATAATCTTTCACTCGGTTCATTACCCTGTCCATCTGTTTCAGGCCTTCAGCCTGAATATTTACCACACATCATCCTACCCGGGGCGTTGCCCCGGGCTTTGTTCTAATAGGCTTTCAGCCTAATTGGTTTGGACAATAAGGCTGAACTCACGTAACGAGTAGAATACAACCAGGCTGAAAGCCTGGGATGTTGAAAACAGTGTGTTTTAGTTCCAATCATTCTACCCCAATGCTGTCCTGAGCTGAATTCCTAGAAATTTCCAGCTTATCTTTCTTGGTAGTTTAGTCTTTGAGTTTGGCAATACAGAGGCTAAAAGCCTCAGCCAACTCAACCTTGGGTATCAACCCCAGGAAATAATGGCAGGACTAAGAAAAGAACAAGCTGAAAGCCTGGAATAGATTGAGTTTCAAAATTCTCTGATATTTGTTATTCAAAGACCATCAACTCCAATAATACGCCGGTTCGTACTCATTCACGTTATATTTGTCCATTAAACGCTCGATTTCTTCTTTATAAGTCACCTTTTTATGATGCTCATTTTGATGGGCAATGTATTCGGTAACAACATCCAGGTGTGAACAACTCACAGAAAACGCACCATATCCCCGTTGCCAATAGAATGAAGGCGTTCCTGATAATTGATTTTTTATCCATTTTGATGAACTCTTTTTGACCTCTTCTATAACCTGCGCTATTGTTACTGTTTTTGACATACGAAAAAGAATATGAACATGATCCGGCATTGAATTAATGATCAGAGCTGGACAGTTGAGATTTTTGAGAATAGTCGCCATATATGCGTGCAGATTCGTTGAGATTTTCTCATTGATCCAATAATTGCGGTCCTTTGTCCCAAATGTGGCATGTATGTAAATAGCTGATAAAGATTGACTCATAACAATGATTTGATGGAATTAGTCTTTATTGTATGAGACTGAAATGGGGATTCCCTTACAAAATTTGTTGTGATAATGGTGATCTCTTTCTGTTTCAGGCCTTCAGCCTGAATATTTACTACACATCACCCTACCCGGGGCGTTGCCCCGGCTTTGTTCTACTAGGCTTTCAGCCTATTTACTTTGGACAATAAGGCTGAACTCACGTAACGAGTAGAATACAACCAGGCTGAAAGCCTGGGTTAACTCAGCCTGGGGCACACGCCCCAGGTAACAGGTGAAACCATATCCAAAACAGGCTGAAAGCCTGGGCCAACTCAGCCAGAGACATCAGCTCCAGGTAACAAATAAAAAAATGATCCTGAAACAGGTTGAAAGCCTGGAATATTGAAAACAGTGTGGTTTAGTTCCAATTATTCTAACCCAAGGTTGTTCTACACCGAGTACTTAGTAATTTACAGCTTACCTACTTTTGCAGTTTGGTCTTTGAGTTTGGCAATACAGAGGCTAAAAGCCTCAGCCAACACAACCTGGGGTATCAACCCCAGGAAATAATGACAGGACTAAGAAAAGAACAGGCTGAAAGCCTGGGACAACTCAGCATGGGACAACTGCCCCAGGTCATAGGTAAAGCCATGTCCAAAAAAAAGCCTGAAATAAACCCCAGCAATTCCATTGCCGTATTTAAATTCTTATTGAAATCAACAACCCGCCACTAAACAGCCCTTTAAATTACAATCATTTTCCAGCTTTGTAGCATTTAAGATTTTTGGGATTATATTAGAGAAGGGTTGCAACCTAGGCTTCTGCCTACCTTGTCTTTGGTTGTAGTATGAGAGAAATCAGGCCCTGGTTTCAAATAGAATATAGAGATCTACATAACTGCTAATCTAACCCGAAAAGTTATGAAACTCATATACAGCCAGAGAGGGTTGGGATTTGGAGAAGAAGGCGTTTTAAACTGGATTACATTGTAGCTGCAGCCCTGACAGCCTACTATTTTGAGGTTACCGGAGGTGCAGCACCCTTCGTCAAAGCAGGACCGCAAGCAGCTTTCAACGTCACCGCCAAAAGGAGTTTGCAGGTTGCAAAGTAGACGTAGATGATGTAAATGCGGGCAGGAGTTCAAATAAAAAACTAATTCGAGGCAAACACCGGGTTTTCGCGTGAACTTGTGAATCTTATTTGATTGTGATGACTACAAACATAGCAAAGATGGGATATTTATTGGCGTCGGGCTTTAAAAATTCAAGGCTTCTTAGGTCCATACAGGTAGATGCCGCCTGTATGGACTATTTGAACTGAACGATCAAAAAGTCCAAACATCTGTTCGAAAAGTACAATCATTTCTCAATCGGACAGAGTAAAATCATAAGCAATACCGGCGGGGTACAAATTCTAATAGAAACAGGATATGGGTAGCTCTGAGAGAATCAGAGGAATACCCGGGAACCACCGTTAACCGGCAAAAACCTAATAATTAACAAATCAATAAAAGTTATGAAACACTTCTTAATCTTACTCTTCGTTCTTTTGCTCACGCCATTCAGTTTGTTTGCACAGGACGAAGAAGAGCAAGAATCCGTAATGTATGAATCCGTAATGTTAACACCGGATCTTAGTTCTTTAGAGCAACTGCAAGAAGCCATGCAGGAACACAATCGCACGTTCCACAATACGGCACCACACTCAGCTTTTGTTTTTAACATAACTTCGGGGCCCGATGCCGGTAAATTGACGTTGGTGATGGGACCTATGTCCTCTTTTTCCGACCTTGATAACCGACCCTCCAGCGATGAACATAATGATCATTGGATAAATGTAGTGCTTCCGTTGATTGAAGATGTAGGAACCGTGGAGTACTGGACGATGGATCAGGAACTCTCCAATCCCATTGAAGGAAATTATAGCATGCATTTTATGCGAATTAATACAATCTCCAGAGATTATCTCTTTTTGATACAGGGCGCACTGGAAAAAATTAGCGAAACCGTGAAAGCGATGGAGGGTGACAATCCCTGGATCTTATGGTGGAATGCATTTCAGCAGGGGGATCTTGGCCGCCATTTTGTAGTAGACTGGCCGATGAACAGCTGGGGCGAACTGGATGAAAACAATGAATTTCGTTCAACATTCGAAGAAGTTCATGGCAAACAGGCCTGGGATGACTGGAATAGCATAATGGACCTGGCCGTTGAAGATACCTACGATGAAGTCTGGGAATTAAACCCAGCCATGAGTGCAGATCTTCCTCAAGAATAGATAATGACTTTTGTGTAAAAGTAAAGCCTCTGGTTTTGATATGGATCAGGGGCTTTTTTTATGAAATATCACGCAAATTATATAATTGTAGTTTTTCAGGAGATCTTCTTTCAAAATAAAAACTGAAGCTCAGGCTACTCTTCTGCCCTTACCCAAATCATGGACTTGCTTAAGCACCGGATCTGTTTCTTACCGCGAATGAGCATTTATCTGTTTCGCACATCTCATTCCGTCCATGGCGGCCGATACAATGCCTCCGGCATAACCCGCTCCTTCTCCACATGGATATAGCCCGGAGATCTGAACATGCTCTAAAGTTTCACGATTCCGTGGAATTTTAACCGGGCTGGACGTTCGCGACTCAGGTGCATGCACTACGGCATCATTGGTCAGGTATCCACGCATGCTTTTCTCAAATTGCAAGAACCCTTCTTTCAAATTTTTGTGAATCAGTTCAGGAAGTACAGAACCCAGTTCAACAGAAGTAATCCCAGGAGCATAAGATGTGTTGGGCAAGTCCCTGGAAAGGTCTCCTTTGATAAAGTCCAGTAGGCGTTGAGCCGGAGCCGCCTGGGTCTTTCCACCTTCTGCCCAGGCTTTCTGCTCAATGAATCGCTGAAACTCCATCGCTGCTAACGGTCCGTATTTTTCAAAAGGTTTGAAATCTTCGGGCGTTAATTCCACTACAATCCCCGAATTTGAGGTTGAACGTGCCCGTCTCGAGGATGACCATCCGTTGGTCACTATCTCTCCCGGTGAGGTAGCACAGGGAGCGATAACCCCTCCCGGGCACATACAAAACGAATAAACCCCGCGGCCGTTTACCTGCTTAGCAATGCTGTAGGATGCCGGGGGAAGATAGTCCCCCCGGGTTTTGCAATTGTACTGTATGGAATCGATCAAAGATTGCGGATGCTCCACACGTACGCCTATGGCCAGCGGCTTCAGCTCAATCTCTATCCCCTCCCGGTACAACAGCTCAAAAATATCACGGGCTGAATGACCCGTTGCCAGGATCACCCTCTTGGCAGAATAGGTCGAACCATCCTGCGCCTTCACCCCTTTGATGGAAGTGGAATCGGTGATCAGGCCTGTTACTCGGGTATTGAAATGGATTTCACCTCCATGCTGCAAAATACACTCCCGCATATTCGCTATGATTGCAGGGAGCTTATTGGTTCCAATATGTGGATGAGCTTCTACAAGGATATTTTCTACAGCTCCAAAACCCACTAAAAGCTCCAGTACCTTTCGGACATCCCCCCGTTTTTTTGAACGGGTGTAGAGCTTTCCATCCGAATAAGTCCCGGCTCCTCCCTCCCCAAAACAGTAATTCGAATCCTCGTTCACAATATGATGCACATTGATCTGCTTGAGATCCCGGATGCGGTCTTTTACATTTTTTCCTCTTTCGATTATAACCGGTTTCAACCCATTTTCCAGGAGTTCCAGGGCGGCAAACAACCCGGCCGGTCCCGCTCCGATTATGATCACTTCTTCAGCATTTGCTACATTGGGATAATCAGGCAGCGAGATCTTCTCCGGTTGATACACTTCGTTGATATAAAGCCGCACCTTCAGCTGGTAGTAGGCCTGCCGGGATCGGGCATCAATGGAACGGCGCAATACCTGCACATGCCGAAGATCTCCAAGTGCAAGTCCCTCCTTATCTATAAGGTATTCTTTCAATAACCGAGGCTCACCTGCCACTTCGGGGAGCACCCGTATCTGTAGTTCTTTTTGCATTCGCCAAAAATACGGAATTGCGTGATGTAAACGAATTCACTTCGGAGGCTTGCAATATTTTGAGGGTCCCCTTTTTAATACTCATCAATCCAAAATTTGCAAAACAGTTACCCGGTATCAATGACATTTATTGGATTCAAATCTTCTGCTAGCATTTGTAATTAAACCGGTCAAGTTGATTGTATGAGCAGAAGTCACAAAGCAAATTTCACTTTTAATATGTGTATATGAAAATAATCGGTTTGACAGTTAAACCGGATTTTTTGGTTGCTAACTGGATCAATTTCTTCATATACACGTTATGTCGATCATTTCGGTATGGTCATTCGTGAGTAACAAACAGGTTTCGAGATATTACTTATGATATTTCTTATCCTCCTTTGAGACGAGAACGAGTACCTCTCTTCTGCCGTGACAAAGGAATACATTCTGAACAATCTATCAAGTTTAATTTTGACTCCTTTGACAAAATGAACGATAGCTGCAGGGGCTATGGTTTATGAAGTTCACTCTATACACACCTTCTTTATGAAAAAAGGATCTTATTGAGTAACTCCACAATATTTCTGTCAATTATTATTGCTTTGTTCTTTGCTGTTTACGGCATACAGTGCCTGAGATCCCCCTTTATGATTAAGGAGTTCGTTCGTTATGGTATGAATGATTCCCTTAGAAAGCTCACGGGTATCACTCAATTGTTGGGTGCATGCGGACTGGTAGCAGGCTTATACATCAGTATAATTGGCTTTTTTGCCGCCGCAGGGTTGAGCTTTATGATGCTCATTGCATTCATAACCCGTTTGAAGATCCGGGATTCCCTGAACCAGGCCTTGCCTTCTTTTTTCTTTATGACAGTCAACGGTTACCTGGCAATCAGGTATCTTATGCTCCTATTAAATGACTTATAAAAGAGCAATAGCCAAAGACAGAACCAAAAACGTAAACGCGGGAATAGATTTCTTTACAGGATCTTTAACCTTAATATGCATGCTTACCGCCCCCAGCATTAAAATTGCAATACCATAGGCTGCATACATTTCAAGCACCGGATACCAAATCGAAGCCAGGAGAGCAACCGCTAAAAGAATCTTCAACCCGCCAATGGTCCACATAAACGATTTGGATAGACCATAAGCTTTGAACTCCTCTTCAAGATTGCCTGCATTCCCTCCTCTCCATTGTGTTTTTTTACCGGAGCGCAGCAACCAGACATTTAAGATACTGAGACCAACGATGAGTTTTAATATGACGATGAGATATCCCATGATTTCTTTGTTCTTTAGATTTGTTATACAGCTACTTGGTGCTGCTTATGAGGATTATTCCAATTAAAGCAAAATTTAAACATGATCCAAAGCATAAGCATTTCTCTGTTCAAATATTGTGAAATTGAATGAGCAATAAACAACCTCAGGGCAGAGCCCGCAAGGTATCAATGTATAATTCAAATCGTTTCTGCACATTTGAACTTATTATAAAGTGTTCCCCTTTCCACGAAGGTATCACTATGGAAGAAGGAGGCAACTTTTCATCTTTTCCGACCCAGAGGATCGGGGAATTGAACCACATATGATTGAATTTGGTTATGAATGAAGTCCTTAAAGGCAGCCATGTGTCAATATCAATGCAATTGAGGACAAATTGAATGCTTTTATTGTCTTCTGCGTTATTATAGTAGAGTGACTGAACTCTCTTTTAAAAAAAGAATGATTTATTATGAATGATAAGAAGGATGAATCCAAGAAGAAGCAGCTCAAAAATAATGCTCAAAAAGAGAAGAAAAAGTTAGACAAGGAACTCAATCAAACTTTCCCGGCTAGTGATCCCCCCTCCCGTACCCGCCCGGGCCATGAAAAAGAAAAAAAGAAAGACAACGATTCTTGAAGGTGAGTATTCGATAAAAATATATCGGAAAATAGTTTTACTCATCTCGTTGCGTGGATTCGACTCGACAAGCTAATTTGCTCTTTTGCTCGTGCCATATAAAGCAGAGCGCCATTCGTATACCGTTTCACAGTCCCGCTTTGCTCGGGACAGACAAAAGGTCACTACACCGTCCCGTCAAAGCCAACCTCATGTCTTCTCCAACCCGACTCTCCAATTTTGCGGAGTTGGTACGGAGCAAATCCGGAGTTGGTATAGACTAAAATCATACGATTATTAAGTCATTTAGAGAAGAATTATCGCCAACGGGATGCAGTTAAAACCAACCTTAAAACTCCTCACTTATCCGTCGGTCGAAACTGACAGTAATAGATAGCTCCACTTACTTACTTTTAATGCCCGTTGCGAAGACGGACCTATTACCTGTTTAGTTTATAAAGAAAGATCAAGCTTACGTAAAAACGTGTCAGAGAATTCGGGAGTGCAAAGCACTTAAAAGAGTTCTTTTCTTGATATCGAAGTGATTCTTGGAAAATCCCCGACAAGCCTGTCAGGGAATACTTCATGTCACTTTAATCACTGCTAAACAGTATCGAACCTTCACAACTCGATAAAGACTATATTCTTCTTATTCTACATATTTAGCTCATTCTTACCCAGCCAACTCCTCTCATCTTGTAAAATGAGAGAAATGTTGAGATTCGTTTTAAGACGCATTCCATCTTTTTGCGTATATACAGAATGAATTTAAAGTTATTGACATGGAAGATATCACAGGAGCTGAACAAAACCTCTGGACTCTCATCATCACATGGGGCATGGTGCAGTGTTTTGTCCTAGCCGGTCTGCTCTCTTTTCAAAAGCAGGGGAACCGCTCCCAGAGAACGGTTATTATACTCATACTCCTGATTGTGGGTGTTCAGTCACTCCATTTTCTATATATGTACTTTGACTGGTACTTGGCATTCCCTCACTTCATTTGGACAGTTGAGCCACTTTGGTTTTTAACGGGTCCGCTTCTATACTTTTTTGAACGATTTTCAACTCAAAAAAACAGAACGTTTTACTGGCGGGATCTTTTCCATCTGCTCCCCTTCCTTCTGGCTATCATTTATATCTGGGATTATTATCTGCTTCAGGGAGATGCCAAGATAGCTTACTACAACTCCTTTTACGAAAACTACAATGTTTCGCCGGATTATTTCTATTTCCTGTTCATGCTGTCGCAACTAATCTACGGCATTGTAGCTCTTCGCAACTTTCGAGCATACTTTAAAAAAGTAGGCTTTGAATATTCAAATGATCTTATTTACAGGGACCGATGGGTGATTTTTATGCTCTCCGGGTTTGTTTTTTACTGGGGCTTTACACTTCTCTACCATATTCTGTTGATCGCAAATTTCGACCTTTTCTTCACTTACGACTACCTGACCTACACATTTTTAACATTGTTTGTGCAGGCGTTTGGTATTTCTGCTGTAACGTCCGACCACTCTTTTTTCACAACCCCGATTTCTGATCAACATGAGGAGTTGAAGGAGAAAACCAGCGAAAATCTGCAAGAAGAAGCGCAACGAATTCTTTCATTCATGGAAGAGGAAAAACCATATTTGAACCCTGAATTACGTATCAGTGATTTGAGCAGGCTACTGGATATTCCAAGCCATCATCTCTCGGCGATCATCAATGGATCATTCGATAAAAACTTCTTTGAGTTTGTCAACGATTATCGGGTTGAAGAAGTAAAAAGTAAACTGCCGGACCCATCATATTCCCACTATACTATTGATGCGATCGCCCGAGAATGCGGATTTAACAGCAGTGCATCGTTCTACAGGGTATTTAAACAAAGTACGGGCGTTACACCGAGTGAGTATCTGAAGGGAGTTGCTTAAGTTTACGGTTCATATGCAACATGTAGGGAAAAATATAATCGTTCAGAACACTACTGAGATCACTAAGCCCTCTTCTAATTTACTTCTGTTCCATTGCATTAGAATATGGTTTTAGTATCTCATATTAGAAGTTGAGAGATGTTCAGTTCAACGTTTAAAATTGTCTTGCGTAACATCGCCAGTATTAAACACTTGAACTAAACAATATGACAATGTCAACTTCTATCTCCTTAAAAAGTTTTATACTCCTCCTGGTCTTTTTGCCCGTTCTTGTATTTTCTCAGACAGGACCAGGTACTTTTGATTCAAAAACTTTCAATGGTGTATCAATCTCTATTGACTCTCTTCTGGCTGAGGAAAAATTGAGAGGTTTATCCTTGGCTGTGGTTGAAGATTACGAAACTGTTTGGGTAGAACAATGGGGGATAACCGATATCATATCTGGCAAACCAATAAATGAAAAGACCGTATTTAGTACGGCCTCAATTTCAAAACCAGTCACCGCTTTAGTAGCAGCAATACTTGAAGAGAAAGGTAAAATTGATTTATCAAAACCAGTAAACGATTACCTAAAGAGATGGAAGTTATCTGATAATAATTTTACAAAAAATCAGCCTGTTACACTCTACCATCTGCTTAGTCACACTGCAGGAACAACACAACATGGGTTTACAGATTATTATAACAGTGATGATTTACCTTCTCTAAAAGAAAGTCTTGAGGGTAGGATTCCAGGCTATGATGAGCCGGTTGAAGTAATATTTGAACCGGGCACCAGCTGGAAGTATAGTGGCGGTGGTTATACACTGGTTCAAATGGCTCTTGAAGACCATCTAAATACTCCACTGCATAAATTGGCAAGTGAACATTTATTTGAACCATTACAAATGACAAGAACCTCAATGATTCAGCCTCAAGAGACTCAATTCTTTAAAAATGTGGCAAAAGCTCACAATGAAAATGGTACAATAATACAAACAGGTATTCCTATTACTCCCCAGGTAGCTGCTTCAGGTATGTGGTCTACACCAGAAGATATGGCAAAATTGCTTATTGAAATCCAAAAAGCTTTAGCAGGTAAAGGAACCATTTTATCTCAAAACACAGCAAAAAAAGTTACTGAAGTTGTTACAATAAAAGTTGGAGGAGGTTGGAGTTACGGTTTTGAAAGGTTTGGGTATTTTGGAAATCAGCATTGGTTTTCTCACGGTGGAGCTAACACAGGAACAGGGGGATACATCTATGGAACTATGGAGGGCGGAAATGCGATTGCAATGTTTGGAAACGGACCAAACAGCATCCGGGAACCTATCATTAATACATTCCGGGATAAAATTATTAGTAGTTATGGATGGGAGAAACCATTTCCTGATAATAATGTACCGGTACCCAAAAAACTTGCAGATAAAATCAAAGGTAATTATTTCAATCCTCATTTAGATGCAGAAATGACTGTTGAATTTGACTCCACGGGTATTCTTACGATTTCTCCTTTTTTTACCGGTCCGACGGCAGAGGGAGTCTACATTGGGGAAGGTTTATTCCAATTTAGAGAGTTCCCCAACTTGATTACTTTTAGAGTGAATCCTGAGAATGAAACCTTCAGTTTAGGATTAACCCGAAAAGGTCTAAATGAAGTAGATTTTATGTTTTCAAAACGAAATTAGCGTGAACTCTCGAAGAAAAGGTCTGAAGTAAAGAAACAAAACAATACCTCCTTTCGGCCGTCATAAAGGGATCATTCGATATAAACTTCTTTGAGTTTGTCAACGATTATCGGATTTAACAGCAGCGCATCGTTCTACAGGGTATTTAAACAAAGTACGGGCGTTATCCCAAGTGAGTATCTGATAGAAGTTGCTTAAGTTTACGGTTCATATGCAACATGTAGGGAAAAATGTAATCGTTTAGAAGATTATTGAAATCAGTAAATGCCAGATCATTTTACAGGTCAGAGAAAAGCTGGCGGCCTGTCGTTTCGTAAAGTCTTTTAATTCCTGAATTTTTTTTGAGTTGTAAAATCTTCCATTCTGAATGACTGCCGAAATCTCCCTTATAGATTTAATGTCATCCAAGGGATTTTTGTCAAGTATAATAAGATCGGCTTTTTTGCCCACTTCAATGCTTCCATACTCTTTTTCCAAACCAAGATGGATAGCCGGATTAAGTGTTGCGGTTTTAAGTGCTTCAGATGTGGTGAGTCCTGCTTTTACCATCTCTTCAAGTTCATCATGCATACTTGAACCATAAAATACATAACTGTCGAGAGCATCAGTGCCCGCCATAATAAGAACACCTTCATCATTTGCTTTTCCGGTTATTTCAAGACCTTTCAAATAGAAATCCATAAATGCTTCTCTTGCAGTAGAAGTCGTATCTAATTCGAGCATCATTGATCGATCAATACCCCACATCGTTTTCTGAAGCCACGGTACATAATCAACTCTCTTATAATCCAGATATTCAGGATCATCTAAAAAAGCCTCCCAACGTCGTGTAACGTGGGTTGGACAGTAGGCAGTCCCATACTGTTTCATGATTCTAAATAGTTCAGCGGCCTTCGTACTATCGTAACCTGATACAATTTCACTAAGAAATAACCCCGGTGTGTCGAAATCATCGTGCGAGAGTTTTCCTGAAACGATCTCATTTGAACTTTTATAAGAGCCATAAATCAATGCTCTTGCATGTTCAAGGCTGTTAAGGTGGACCAGTGCTTCCGATGCTGGTACCTCTTCAGGTATATGTCCCCATAGTGGTAAATTGTAATTAGGTGCATGCTTTTTTAGATATTTGAAAATCTCTCTCGAACCTGGCCCTTTCAACTGAAGCTTAATAAAATCTGAATCTTGTTTTGATGATTCCTCTAAGAAAACCTGAACCTTTTCCTCCAATGTGGTTTTTTCTGGGACCGAATTGTAAGCATCAAGGTTACCGGCATTCTCCAGCACATGACTCGCAATTGCCAATATTTGTGGTCCGGGATATTTACCGGCAAGAACATCTAAATTCCGGATTCTCTTATCTGACATATGAGTAAAGAAAGAATCACTACTATCGGCGGATGAAAGACCCATATCGCGGATGCCGGTGATGCCATAAGCTACCATCAAAGGATAGTGCAGCCGTGGAGACATCTTAATAGTATGAACGTGCATGTCCCAAAAGCCAGGGACCAAATACTTATTCCCAGCATCTATTACCACAGTTCCATCGCTGATATTCATGGAGTCAGATGCTGTAATTTGCCTGATGATTCCATCTCTAATCAAAACGGATTGATTTCGATGGACAGAACCATTCTCTACATCTATTATTGATACATTTTGAATGACGCTATCCTTCTGAGAAGGAACAACAGGTAATTCCTCTAAAGGCCATAGTATGGCAGTAAAAAATATCAATAGAAAGATCCCAAGAAGAATAGCAATTACTTGTAGGGATTTTTTAAATATGTTCATGAACTGAGGTCAATCCAATTTCTCCACCCGTCCGACCAGATCATCGCCCTGCATAACGTGAATCTCCTCAATCACTCCGCTGCCATTTCGTTTAAAATGCAATTGCATTCCCACATCATCCTCTAAGAAGAATTTGTCTTTTTCAAAAGGCAAAAAATACATCATGTTGTCGATCATCAGACCATCGTTTTCGACCGTTATAGTCGGCTGATGACCGGGCATCATTCCATCTTCCGTAAATTGATAATTCCCCAGATACTGCTCCAGAACTTCCTCAGAAACAGTTAAAGGCTGTAAGATTTTCACTTCAGATGCATCAATAAGAGTGGCTTTTTGTGTAAAATTCCGACCGTCTGTACGAGTAAATCCGATTACCTCTCCGGATGAATCGACGTGGAATGTAATCGTAAAACGGTCGTTATCGATATCAAAAAATTGCCTCACCCCGATTGGAAAAAATTCAAGGGCATTATCAAAAAGTAACCGATCTTCCTGTGATTTGATTTCTACCTGTTTACCCGCTCTGATGCCACTCTCAATCTCATAAAAGCCCTCATATTTTTCGAACTCTTCCAGATCTAAATTGATCGGCTCAGGGGAGTTCAATCCTGCCAGATTATTGATAAAACGGTCGAACACAGGCTGAGCTCCAAAATCAACATTTGCCAGGCTAATAAATGTGTAATCCTTTTCCGGCAGATAAAAAACCATAGCACTGACTCCATAAAAACCACCGGAATGACCAATTACTTCGATTCCATTTTGAGTGTATTTCTGAAATCCGAATCCATATCCTCCCCTGTGCATGGCTGTCATCTTCTCAAATTGTTCTTTCGTAATAAGATCCCCGTTCCGAAGAGCCTGCATGAACAAAAACAGATCCCGGGATGTAGAGTACGCTCCGCCGGCCGGCATTCCTTTAATGGCTCTCATAAATTGATTCGAACGCAGGGCACCGTCATTGGGCACCCCAAATTCTGCGGAAGCCTGGAAATCGATTGTATACCCGGTCGCCACATTTTTGATGATTAAATCTGCCTCAAAGAATCCTGTATTCTCCATTCCCGCTCTTTCGAAAATATTCCTCCTCAGGTAGTCGTAATATGTCATTCCTGTCACCTTTTCGATGATTCGCCCCAAAATTACATAATTCGTATTTGAATAGAGAATTCGGTCATCCGGCACGTCGGCCACAGTTAAGTTCGAATAAAACCGATCGTAATCTTCCAGTGATCGAAGACGTGAGCGGTCTGAATAGAGGTAATCGTCCTGGAAGAAAAAATCAGAAATGCCACTGGTATGAGACAACAGTTCGTTGATAGTAGTGTTTTTAGCGATCTCCGGTTTTGTAAAATCTTCGAAGTAAGTGATGAACGAAACATTCGGGTCAATTTTTCCCTCCTGGATGAGAATACCGATTGCCGTCGCAGTAAACATCTTGGTGACAGACGCAAGGTTAAATTTCGTATGCAAATCTACCGAAACATCCCAGGTTCTGTTGGCTACTCCATGAATACTCTCAAATACTTTTTCTTCACCATGATAAATGGTTGTTATTCCGCTGTACTTGCCATGATCGGCCCTGAACTCTATGTACTTTTCAAGGTTTTCAGAGTTAAAGTTATCCGTGTCCAGGGCAAATGTAATTGTGGATTCAAACAGAATAATGAGTGTAAAAATACAGGCTCGATTGATTATAGGGTACATAAAGTGACTTAAAAGTGAATATTTTTGCGTCACCCGAATGATCGATAGGACTTGAATGGAATGGAAATTAAGTTTATCTCAACTTTATAATATGGGACCTACATCCGACATTTGTAATGCTGAAAATCTCAGATGAGTACTCGCTTTAAAATGAATATAGTTTATAGTTCTAAATAAATGGGAGGTTCAGGGAGCAATCGGAATGCCTTCTCCCAGGTCAAGAGTTCCGGGAAAATCCACTTCTTCACTCTCTTTTTTTCCAATTTCATGACCCTCACAGTTTATCGTACCCGAGGCTTTGATATTCCCGGTACGTATTTGTTTTATTTTGGCATCCTGAATTTTCAAAATAATCCCCTGAACGATCAGCTCTAGGTTAATCTCAAAATTAATTTTGCCAATCGATTTTTGATTAATCTCAATATCAAGATAGGGTTTGTGGTTTGAGATCATGGTATGTTCTTTCAACTCAATGATAACTACTGCCTCCGGATCATATTCTTCCCTGTTGATATACTTATTCAGAACCCCGGATTCCCTCCAGGCCCTAATCAACAAATCCGGTAATGGTATGTTAAGGAGCTCACTCGCTCTTGATTTGATCTCATCTGACAAATCACCCCAAAGCATTGATCCCTTTTCTTCTTTATAAGATTGCTTAATGGAATCCAATGTCTGTTGATCAAGATTTTCAATCAATAAATTCTTCCCAGCTTCGGTTTCTCTGCCCTGGAAAATTTGTTTCATGCTAATGGCTGGATTCATCATTTTGTCTCCATTCTTTCTTCAATAAATGTTCAACATTTTTAATTTTCTGCATTCCGATATCTTTTACCGGTTTAATAGTTATCTCTCTGTTTATATTGATTAAACTCCCCGGTGAAATTTGTTGATTCCCAAGATCCTTGCGAGGTGTAACAATTGTGTCGATTTTTCCTTTTGGCTTGGTATTTCGCCCGGATTTTTTCTTCAACCTACCTCTAATAAATATGTAACCGCCTAACAGTACAACCAAGATACCGGTGACTGTAATTACCCAGGTAGTAAATCCTCTCTCACCGACTTCCAAATTTATTATACTGCTCTGGATATATTCCCCTCCCGGTATTCGAGCTTCTACAAAAGCATTGTAGGATCCGTTACTGCGATAAGAATGGAATGTTGTAGAACTTTCAGACCATTCCGACTCTTCACCGTCACCAAAATAGAATTTATATTCAGCTAAAAGATTCGAGGGAATACCCATTGCAGTAAACTGAATCCTTTCATCTTTACTAGCTTCAGTTTTGCCTGTAATCAAACGTATTGTATAATCTGACTGAACTGTTACGGTAAAGGGATTGCTCGTAAATGTTCTGCCATCTATTGTGGCCATAAAAGTAACTTCATGGTCCCCGGAGCTGTTAAAAGTGTAATCTACATCCGGAGTTGCCGAACTAAATGTGGAATCACCGACGATAAAACTAAACTCAGCATCAACGATACCGGGTTCTATGATACCGGTTAACCGTGAGCGTTCTCCTACCTGCAAAATGTCTCTATCTGAGGTAACCCTGACATCAACGGCAGTTATTTGCAAAGGGTTGCTGTTTACAATCAGTTCTTCATTTGGATGTCGGGCAATAGCTGAAACCCGGTATATTCCCGGAGTGTTATAACGATGATTTATTTGCTCATCAATACCGAAGCTTTCAGTGTTTTCGTCTCCATAATTAATTTCATAGGTAAATTCGGGCCTGGCTGGTTCAAGTTGAAGAGAAAACAATATTGTATTCCCTGTTTGAACGAAATTGTCACCAGAAATCAGGTTTAAGCTTGGATTAGCAACATTGATCCTGACTGTCTGACTTCCTGCGAACTCCTCCTGAATATAAGCTACGAGGTCAACGTCAAAAGTTCCGGGAAATGGATAGCTGTATTCAACGACTGAACCATCAAAATTTCTAAAATTATCATCTCCAAAACTGATAATCATGGAAACAGAATCATTGTCCGAGCCACCGGAAAACTCAATACTCTCATTCACAAACACGTTCGTTTTATCGGCATTCAAAACCAGGCTGACTTCCGGTATCAGTACCTCAATGGCTACCGGTTCACTTCTTATGTTTAAACCGCTGGGTCCTGTAATAACTTCCACAAATGCCTCATAACGGTCACTTTGTCTGTATGTATGGGTAGTTTCCGGGCTTGGCTGCCATCCACTTTGTTCACCATTTCCAAAATGAAAATTGTACCTGGTATTTTCATATTCAGGATCTACAAAAGCTTCAAATTCAACTACACTTCCAATTTCTGTAAAGCTCGTAGACAGGCTCAGTTCAGCGGTCGGCTGAACCTGATCCCCGGGATCATAAATTACATTGGGATCAAAGACTGCAACATCTGGGTTTGGATAGCTACCAAAATTTGAAAATTGAGAAAACACAAAATTATCAACACTGATATTGTCACTCCCAGATTCATCGATAACTTGCAGCAGCCCGGTACGTCCTGCAATTCGAGAAAGGTCCCATTCAGCTCTTTCAACTTCTAATTCATATCCTGTAGCATATTCAGCCCGAATTCTGCCCTCAATCTGGTCCAAAATGTAGAGTACAACTCGTGTTTCAAAGGCTCCACTTCCACGGATCAAAAAACTTAAAGTACCTTCCGGAATCGTGAACGTATTGGATGTTAGTGTGCCAGTTAAACGATTTGTACCGGATGTAACCCAATGATTCCCCTGCATTGTAAATTGCACTTCACCGTTTAGAGACATCATCTGATTAGAAGAAACCGGCTGGTTAACAAAGGCTCTCCCACTTGTTTGCCAACCTCTCAAATTTCCCTCTTCAAAATCTAATGTAAATGAAGGCGGGGACATTTCCTGCCCGTATGATTCTTGAGAATTAGAAATAATCCCCGTAAAAGTGATAATGAATAGACCTATTTTTATAATTCTGAGTATAGCACTATGCTTGATACAAATCTTCATTTTCCCTCTTACTTTTCGTAAAAATAATTTTTACATATAAAACTATAGTTTAAAAATAGATTCAAAGCAACAAAGAAAATCCTACTCTCTATTTAAGCTTACCGTCTTCATTTTTGATTAGTAACTCACCACTCCATTTATGAGTACGTAAGCTTAATTATTTTAACCATACAGATCTTAGTTTGATTTCTTACAGTATAGGCACATGTGATATCTTGTGATTTTTCTGTAATGATGGTGTTATTGGAGAAGGTCAACCAATCTTTAGAGTTTTCTCATGCTCTGTGACCTTGGTCATCATTAAGATGCTTTTTAATGCCCGAAGATCTTCTATTACGTCGTTATAAAAGGTTAAAAAAGGTGTTTTGAAATATTTTGCTCAATCCTCATCTAAACTGTGATAGTACTCTCTCATCACATCTATTTTCTCCCTGTTATCGAGCAGGGACCGGTCAGAAAACATCATTATTCCGGTTGATGGTGGTTTGGAGCCTTCAATCATCACTTGCCGAAATTCTACCGGAGATACTTCAACCGGGCTATCGTGAGCCTGCACAATCGGCCAAACCAGTGGTTTCTCCTCTACCGCTGATTCGATCCGTTCGCCCAGCCATGTCGTATAATCGCTTACCCATTCGGGTTCTCTTTCCTTCATTTTATGGAACATCATCGGGGAAAGTACGTCTGCTATTTCTGCAAAAGCTTCTACATCAATTCCGAGGGTGTTATACAATGCACCATCATGATCTTCCGGGAACCACGAGCAGTAGAATATTCCGACCAGTGCATCCGGCTGCTTCTCTTTTACAATGGTTTTCATATCGATCATCCACTCATTGAGGACTATATTTCTCCATTCCCTCCATGATGGATCTGCATTTTCTAAAATCCAATCTGCTCTGGTTGCTATGTCTGATTCTGGAATGTTGAGGTTATAGTGATCAGCAAATGTCCTTGTGCAGCGATCACAGAAGCAGGTTTCAGGTAAAATGGGATCCGCTGTCTCAAATTGTGCATGCCAGTGCACATAGTCCAGGAAAATTCCTCCCACCTCATAATTGGAGAGAATGTTTCTAAGCTGATTCGACCGATACTCTTTAAAGTCCGGGTCGGTTGGACAGACTCCCATAAACCAATCAGCCGGAGGTGCTGGGTTTCCCGTTTTGTCAATTGGCCAGGCTTCCGGATGCTCTTCTACATAATTTCGACCATTCAAAGTTGGAAATTCCACAAATACTGCTGCATTCTGCTTATTTGCTGTTTCATATAGATTATCATTTAGTGAAATACTGCGTACAAAAATGGCATTTAATCCAAGTTCATCGAATGCATAGCCGGCCTCCAAAAGCGAGCCGGGATTGCCGTAGACGCCTTTTATGAATGGGCGTTCATTCGTTTGTACAGTTGATTTACTTTCCTGACAAGAGATGATGCCGACTAAGGCGATTAAAACCAGTAGAAGTGTTCTCTTTACATACAAAGACGGAAAAACGATCATTCTCATTCGATAAAGTTTAGGTTACTTTGCAAATAGTATAGTGAATATTTACTCCTTAATGACTAAAAATCGATGGAATTAGATCGCTATTAATCAAGGACCACAAAAGAGTGACTATAGTAAGATACACTGTACGATTCTTGGCTAGAAATTCATGTAACGATCCAACCTCGTTACGTAATCTCCAAATTGGTCCGCCATATACTCCATAAAAACTCTGAAGCAACTGATATCTCTTCTTATTTAATAAAGAATGAATTCCATTACGAAATTAAAACCCTAATCTACGTTGAAGAAGTAATTCGTAATGTTGTATATTTACGACCTGCCAGAAGGCAGTGTTCATTTATGTCTTATGGAGCTTAATTTTTGTTACCAAAAGTGTTGTTAACGTCTTTTGGAGGAGCAAATAGAGTGGATAAGAACTACGTTTCAGGACGTAATTGATTATTCACAGAAGTGAGCTCAGGTACTGCAAGACAAGGATTAACATTTTTGCCCGGGTGGCGGAATTGGTAGACGCGCCGGACTCAAAATCCGGTGGTAGCGATACTGTAAGGGTTCGAGTCCCTTCCCGGGTACAATTAGCCCTGTAAAACATTGATTTTGCAGGGTTTTTTTAATTTATGGTAAAACAATGATTGAACAAACATAATAAAAGACACTTCTTCAGGTAAAAAATTAGAGAATGAATAATCATTGAAAGTCAGATTATTTTAAAATCCTCAATGGACAAATTTCATCTTCTTACCTGATTATTATTTTGTATTTCAATATTGGCTTAAACCAATATTTTTTACTTCCGCCATCAAATAAGCCATGCACTTCGGCGCTTTTAGTATCTATATCGTAAGCTGATCAACATCTTCAAAGGTAAGCTTGCCATGAATATTAAACTAAGTCGCTTGTTGTATCTCAATTTAAGTAACAATCATTGCAAATTGTTTTCTTGTCAACTTATATCAAAAAAAGAATGGCAGCTCTCAACCACCATTCTTTAATGAGTTCATCAGAAGTATGTTCATTCAGTTTTAATGATCTCTTTTGTGTCAATGATCATTAACTGTTATTTCGTTATCCGATCTTCATGTGAAATATTGACTGTGAAAACCGAGCGTTGGTTGTCAATCATAGAGGCCGTAGCCATTACATAGTATGTTTGATTAGATGATTCGACCATCATATCATCGATGGAATGTGATGCATTTTGAGATCTATCCCAACAGTCTGTTGTTGGAGAATCGTACGGTTGATATACGCGTATGAACGTTTTATTGTCCGGAGTGCTTGCACTAATCTCAAGGTCGATTCGGTTTGATCCGGTCTGGACTTCAATCGCCATTACGTTAGTCGAGAGTCTCGAAACAACTGATGATTCTTCTTTGGGATCAGATTCCGATCGTGTACCTGCATCATATGTTACAGTAGTTGGCCTCGCAAGGACATCACTATCAAAATCACAAACCGCATTGAGTTTACTTTTAAATCCAGTGGTTACTCTTGATTCGACTGCTTGATTACGAACCCAACCCCAATAATCATCGGTCATAGAATATAGTTCGTCAACTTTTTTGGCCGTTGGCTTGTTCGTACCATTCGATTGCTGATCAAACACGGGCTCTAAAATATCCGCTAATGTCGAGGATCGATTGTTGATCAGATATGTCCAGAAATCCTGTGTCCTGTACGGTCGTCTATCATTATTCGATGTCAGCGGTATATCTACTGTACGTAGCGGAGGTTGGCTGGCCCTGATAGCTGCTTTCGAACCTGAAGTATTTGCATCTTCTGTCAGTTCTGCTGTTGCTTCAATCACCCAATTAGGCCGTTGTTTTGGAAGTTTACTCCAACTAATTGGTGCATAGTTGTATTGAATCGCATGGAAAAATTCATGTCGTGTCGTACCTTCAGAAGGAGCATTGTTTCCGTCGTAGCAGGTGATCGCCTTGTTCGTGAGTGAGAGATATTTTCCAGCCGTATCCCCCTTACACCAGGCTGTCCCTTCTTTCTTGATGATCCAGGTGTAGGCATTACTTAATACCGGGCTTCTCAAATCCGGAGATCGAAAATCAGATACAAAATCGTCATGCGCATCTTTCAAATATGACTCGACAAGATTCTTTTCACGACTTCCACATTCTCCACTGTTAAAACCGCCTTTACACTTCACATTAAATCCACCGCTATGGGGTAACGCCTTTGTATTCATTGTCTCTTGACCAAAAAAATCTTTCGTCCTCTCAAATAGATTTTCCCCCTCTGCATCTGCCATCGATGGTGAGGAATAATCATCTGTTTCAATAACACTGAGCACAATTCCATCCGAGACAAGAAATCTAACTGGAACAACTAATTGATCACTCTCGGGTTCATAAGCACTCTGCAATAAATCCCAACCGTACTCAGGAGAAGAAGCATCGGTGTCTGTCACAAAGCTACTTGGCACACGAACTCCAAGTGCCAATTGAGTAGGATCAGCATCTTCGGGGACCGGTAACGCAAGATAAAGGGGTGTATCCTCAGCTGAGAGATCAATATTACTCGAGCTTGTAATTTTGTGGAAAGAACCTGATAAATTAACTACTTCGGGGAGTGGAGTTCCAACGATTGGGTCTTCAATCTCCTGCCCTGTGACTGTAATCGATTCATTTATAGAATTATTTGAAGCCATCAACTGCATCCCGGATTCAGTTGATGCGGTTCCACCCGGTTCAAGTGTTTGATCCACTTTTTCGGAATCCGACTCGATGCCTATAATATCACAACCGGCGAAAGCGACTGCGAGGATTATTAAAAGTGACACTAAAGATGATCGAAAAAAAAACTTTTCTTTGATAAAATTCACTAATTCTGAAATCTTCCGGCTGATATTGGTTTTTTTCGTAATCACTATACTTATTGTTTTTTTAATGTGAATATGAAAAAATGAAAGGAAAAATCACGAGTTAGAGAATAATATTTGAATGCATAAAACAGTATTAAAATGAATATTTAATTGATATCTGTTTGTTTTACAATACTCATATTAGGTGGGTTCGGTATCTAAAACTCTATTCTTTTCTAACTTATACCAGTAATTTACTGGACTGCAATGAGATAAACTCCTGTGAAATCATGTCTTAGAAAATATAATTTTTAAAAGAACAAGGATTCAAATTATCATCTAGGGCGCTTTGCAGAACCAACTATTTGTTTTTCCCGAGTAGTCGGGATTGTACCTCCTCATTGTCCCGAAGGGATATCTTTGGGGCGCTCAAACTGACGTCCTATTGAGCGCAGCGGAGCAGTCTGCCCCGAACCGTCGGGGAAGTCGAAATTCATCCGGTATTTCAAAACTCTCATCTAAAATTTTTTTTATCACCTACCATTTACAGTCAAAAATGTATATTAAATCGTAATAATTCAAATATAATAATGTATATATTCATGTATTATATTTATAAATAACAATTATACAATAATGAACAACTATGTGTTACTCTGTGGGTTTGGCTATCGATCACTAGGGAAGAACTTAAGAGTTGAAATATCTATAAAGTGCCTGACTTTTGTAGACACACAACCTTCAGATTCATGTAACCTTTCGGACCTGAAGGTTCAGGTTTTCCGTTGTAATCTTTTGCAGATCGGATTACCTTTCAATGGTTTTATAAAGGATATGACAGCTCTCAACCATCATATCCCGAATCAATATTCAGAAGCTGCTCAAAACTTCTGAATGTTTTCTGTTCGTGTTCTCATTTTTATGAACCGAGAAATTGGAAATCCCAACAATTAATGTTTCGTGAAATAAAACCACAACCATTTAGGTAATGGTCGGAGTTTGGTATTCTACGTTCAATTTGAGTTCAAATTAATTTGTCCATTTAACTCCCATCTCCAATACGAGAATTTGTAGCATTAAATACACCACCAGGATTTGGATACCAAACCCATGCATGAAGAGTCCAACCTACACCACCAACGTGATGCCATTCATCTCCATCAATACCTGGAAACACATCGTTCAAGATTGAAATATCGAAACCATTTTCAACAGTCGGACCAGGATAGATATACTCAACAGCTACTAAACGACGTTTTGAATCATTCGCCGGATTATGGATATAAACAAGTGCTTCCGGAGCATAGGGATCGATAACATCATCCATGAGCCCCCCATTAACATAGTGGTACCCCATACCTGGGACAAAAGGTGTTGCTTCAAGATACCCATCAGCTATGGCCTTATCTACATCATGGTAAGTTGCTGTTGCGGTTCGTATAGCCGCTAATACTTTTCTCATATCAGGTGATAGTGCGGACTCAGAAGATAAAATAGTTGAAGAATCTATGATCGAATTATTCGCTGACTGATTATCTGATGTTATAGTAGAGTCACAACTGAGAATTAATAATGATGACAAACATGTAAAGACGACAAATTTTAGAGTTGAATATAACATAACCCCTCCTTTTTACAGTTATTAGGTTAGACATTGGTTTTACCCGCGAGTTATTCATTTAATTGAATAGCTGCCATTTCTGACATCTAATCATTAATAAACAATAAACTTTTTCTGTTCTTGTATCTTGTACTTTTCAATCAAAAGTTTGGATTTTTATATTTGAGGCAGGAGAGACAAGCCATGTCATAGCAAAATTATAACAATTCGACACCTACAAAATTGAATCAATCAGAACATTCACTAATAAAGATAATTTACACTCTAAAAGATTTATATACGCCTAAGATCACACCGTACCGGGTCGAACGAGAGAACGGCCGGACCTACCTCGTTAAAGAGGTGAGACATTGAACCAGGCACTGGAGAGATAAGACCTCCATCTTTCAGATTGTTGTCAAAACCAAAGAGGATCATTACTTAAAGATGTGGTTTGATGTTCATACCATCAACTGGTACATCGCTGAATAATTAACAAGGATGAGATTTTAATTGAATACTGAATATATATGAAGCAAATGTGAAGGTCTTTTAACTAAATAGTGTAAAATTTATCAACCTACAATAGCACAGGAGTCTAATTTTTATTTAGAAAGATTTAACCTCACATGAAGCCTCACAATCTCAGCTGGGGGTTCATATCCAGGATCCAACTCTTCTTCCACTTCCATTTCAAATTCAATAATTAATCTGTTTGTAGTCAGAGAGTGAATATTGATCACCGTTTCCCATTGCGTTCCTTCATCAAGTATAATGATGGAATCATTGTTCTTTATGGTCCATTCACCCTCCTCATAACCTGTAGGTCCTATGTTTGTCCAATACCAGTACTCAGCATCAAATTCAATAGATCCATTTAACATATCATGATAATAATTATGGAAATAACTAAGAGATTCATCAGCTTCTTGCTCAGAATACCCAACATCCAATAAATATTGTTCAATAGTTACGTTCCCCACAAATGCATCATATTCAACATCTGTTACTTCCCATTCACCTACAATTTTGGAATTAGATTCTTTAGTAGAACTGCAATCTGAAAGTAGAAAAGTAAGCGAGCCAATTAATATCAACGGCGTTAATATTTTATGTCGATCATTCATAATTCTTCTCCTTACTGTTAGTTTATTATTGATATGCTTCAATCCGGATTTTTGGTGGCTTATTTTTTAATTTTATAATTTCAGGATTTATAGAGGACCTTATATTCCACTGAATATTCCTCCAAAAATAAATGCTTCAAACCTTATGATGAGAAAAAACCCTTAGATTAATTCTAAGGGTTTTTTGATTTTTAGCTCCTAGAGTTAAACTATGGCTTACCACCACCAACAATTTTCACAGCATCGAAACCTGCAATCGATTCACCATCATTGGTTTTACCGATCAGCCATCCATTCAAATCACCACTGACAAGGCCAGTGTCTTGTGTTGGAAAATGACCCAAAAAGTCAGGTATTCCATCACCATTTACATCTTCTATGTGGCCATCGCCATGTGCAAGTGAAGCACCGTCTTCATTCTGAATCAAACTAAGCGAACCAAAAAGTACGGTTACGGGATTGATTGTAGTTACATCAAAATTCTCGCTTCCTAAAACAGCAACCGGTATTACACCTTTGTTGTTTGGGTTGATTGAATTTGGTTCACCTTCTGGTTTAATATCAACTGCCACCGGAGTCGGACAAATGTCTTCTGCAATATCTGAAAATATTGTAACAAGATTATTAAAGTCCGTACCCTTATAATCTCCAGGAGATGCAATATTTTGCATAGTCGGTACATCAGCACCAATACCAACAGCAATGGTGAATACACGAATACCCGGACCGTTTGGATCTTCAGTTTTGATCAGGTTCGCAGCACTTAGAGCTGCTTGCCTAGCGTTAGTGCTGCCGCTTCTAAGAATTCCATTTGAATCGTAATAGTAAAATGTTTGACCATCCGATAAAACCACCATGATCTTTGTTGCCGCATCACGATCTAGACCGCTCGGAGTTGTAGTGACAAAACTAAACAGGCTTTCATCTCCAGTCAGCTCTTCAGCTCCATAAATAATTCCACCTTGGATATTTGTTCCACCTCCGGCTGTCAGGCCATTAATGGCACCCTCCAGTGACTGTTGCCCTGCCGCATCCACAGGTGTAAGATTCACCAAACGTTGGGCTGTCGTTGAAAAGCTAACCAATGTTCCTTGATCCGTATCCCCAAGTTCAGCAACAAGAGCTTTGGCGCCATTTTTTATGGATTGTAATTCACTCGAGTTTATCGATCCTGAAACATCAAGGACTATTGCTACGTCAAGCAGTGCCGCTTCACAAACAGGTGCCAAGTCTCCGGTATGATTGGATCGCTGCATTTCTTCAAAATCAGCTGAAGAAAGTGAGTTCCCGTTGTCCACAACAGAAGAGTCACACCCTGTGAATAGCAAGGCCATTACTAAGACTGTAAAGAATCCAATTTGACGAATCCATGTCAAATTATTCGTTACGGTAATTCTGTTTATACAGTTTACATTATTTGGTAGACGTACTTTTTTTAGGTTAGACATTTTACTTCCTCCTTTTAGATTAAGGTAAATAGAAGAAAAGGTCTTATTGTCCCGACTTCACTTTAATTTTAATTACCGCAATCACTAAAGATTAGGATATTTAAATTCGACCCTTTCTTCAATTCAGTTTAGAATTGCTAAATAAATTCTACCACTTTGCACTTGACATAATGGACTTGAGTGAAGTATACGTCTACAGATGTAAATATTTATTTTCCCCCTTAATGATTACCTTTTCCAAGCCCCCCAACGTTCAGATGTAAGTGGAAAAGAAATCACTATCAATTCTTTTTGAGTATAAACAATTAAAAGATATAAAACTATTAATACCTTTAAACATTTTTTATTAAATCAAATAGTAGGGTCTTAAGAAGTATCGCTTGTTATTAAATCTTGTTCGTTTTGTAATTAATTATAGGATTTTTAACCACTTTTACTGCATTATTCAGTATTAATTAAACTGAGCGTGAATATTAAAGGGATTTGATCCACTACATTTCAAACACAAGATCAGACTCAACCGGATCGAACGAGAGACGGCCGGACCTGTCAAGTTAATGAAGTGAGAAATTACATTACTCACCTTCAAAAAAAACCCTACATATTTAAATTTGTAGCCAGTATAAGAACAGTATCACTGCTTAGAAATATTAATTGATGAAAAGAGACTACGCACGGCAAGTACTTTCAAAGTTATCTCGGTCGGAATCATAAAAAGTACTAACTACCATAGTCTAAACGTTTTATAAGTACGCTCGAAAGAGCGACTCTCTTGATGAATAGTAGGGTATCACATCTGAATGGTGTGATACCTCGTTTTTTATCTTTTATAAACCAAAAGTTACTCATTCCCTCTGTCTCAAAATTACTTTTTTCCCATTTCTTAGATTTGCTTACTGATGATATCAAATAGATTTGTATTCCTCTCTCATATCAAGAAATGCTTAAAAAACGTTAGATTTTTTTCCTATAGCGCCATCCATATTGAGTCAATCTATTCCACCATTTTAGTTCAGTTCAAAGGATAGCTATATTTAATAATTTCAATCAAAAAGCTTTTTAGGCTGAAGATCACATACTGAAATTATCATTTTACAACGCAGATAAATATTTACAGAGATTATATAAATTTTTGACAATTCAAGGTTCCTGTTTATAATTGTCCATATTATTTTACAAGAGTACATGAAAAATAACTATTCGACTTCCTGCAAGGATCTAAACTTCTTTTTTCGGGATTGATTGCTTATCATTATTAATATGAAAATTTTCTAATATTTGGATTTCGAATTCTCACTAAACGTTGGATGGGATGAAAAACAAACTAACAATTCTATTTTTGGCTTTTTCGGTCATAGCTTTAACATTTCTTTCAAGCTGTGAAGAGATCTATGAGCCTATAACAGTAACCGGCCGCGTTATCGACACCAATACGGAAAGCCCGGTTGCCAATGCAACAGTATCAATCGTATTGCCGGAAGACCTGGCCATGCAAACAATCAGTAATAGCAGCGGTGAATTCGTCTTTGAAGAAGTTGCCGTTGACAGTGTGATTGATTTAACCCTGGAAGCTCAAAAAGAGGGGTTCTCATCAGGATCGATAACGACCATAGCGGCACCCGAACGCGAGCTTAGCGTCCCCGACATCAGAATTCGAAACCAACAGTCGGGTGGCGATGATGAAGTGACAGGAGAAACCGGTGGTGCGGCAAATATTGAACTGGTTAATCTTGAATCTCAATCCATTCGAATCGATGAAACCGGGGGTGCCGGTAACAGCGCTTTTACCTTTGTTGTACTTGATTCTACGGGACGAGCAATCAATGCACAAAATGCCGTTGATGTACGTTTTCGCATAACAGAGGGACCCAAAGGGGGTGAAACCATTACGCCTGAGGTTGTGCGATCAAACGCAAATGGCGAAGTCACTTCAAATATTTTCGCAGGAAATGTAGCCGGTAATCTTAAGATTGAAGCACTCATCGAAAGAACCGATATTGGATTAACAATCCGTTCTAAACCCATTCTACTGACAATTCACGGTGGGTTCCCGGACTTGGAACATTTCAGTATAGCCGCAGATATTTACAATTTTGAAGCTTATACAATTAATGGAAACAGGAACGAGATTACTGTTATCGTGGGTGATAAATATTCCAACCCTGTTAAAGAAGGAACACCTGTCTATTTTAATACTACACATGGAGTGATCCAGGGGTCCGGTGTTACAAATGCTGATGGAGAAGTAACTGTAGATCTAATTTCAGGCGACCCTCGGCCACCTGCTGAAAATGCGATATCCACGATTCGTGCATACACTTTTGACGAGAATGATGTCGAAATAACACGTGAAATCCCTGTCTTATTCTCCGGCCCACCAGCTTCAAACAGAATCCAGGTAACTCCTACTACCTTTGATATTGGTCCCGGGGGTAGTCAAACGTTTACAATGACGGTTACCGATGAAAATGGAAATCCGCTCCCGTACAATACTCAAATTTCCGTTTCTCCCTCCGATGGCATGACACTGGATGGCGAAGTCGACATAACGGTTCCGAATACCCTGTCGCCCGGTCCCGGGGTTACAGAATTCACATTCTCAGCCCAGGATTCTGATGACGAAAGTAACGAATCACAAAATGTGAGTATTCTTATTGAAGTAGAAACTCCCGGTGGATACAGGGCTACAAAAACAATCTCCGGAACCAAAGCAAAATCAGCTTTTAATTAGCTCTCATCTTTCCAATAATACTGTCGGTTTTAAAGGAACCGGCAGTATTAAATATTTCGGAATTTCTGCTCTTTTTACCCGATTTTTTATTCATTCTTTATTTGAAAGTGTTATCTTTTAATGAAAGAGAATTACCAACTAACTAATCAAGAGCTATGAAATATTTATCTTCAGATGAGGCTCTACAGTGTGTTAAAAAAGGTGATAACATTTTTGTTCATACTGCAGCAGCCGCTCCTCAACAACTTGTAAAATCTCTAACAAGCCGTCACTCGGAACTGAGTGAGATCACAATTTATCATTTACATACAGAAGGTGTTGCACCCTATGTAAATCCCGAATACAAGGACACTTTTAAAACAAAAGCATTCTTTGTTGGAAAAAATGTTCGGCACGCCCTTGAAACCGGTGAAGCTGACTATATACCAGTATTTTTAAGTGAAATTCCACACTTTTTTAATCGTGGGATTATCGAACTGGACGTAGCATTGGTAAATGTGAGTCCTCCCGATAAGCACGGTTACTGTTCGCTTGGAGTATCGGTAGATGCAAGCCGCGCGGCCGTATTGAACGCCAAAACTGTGGTCGCACAGATGAATCCCAATATGCCGCGTACACATGGTGATGGCATCATACATAGCAGCCACATTGATATTGCCGTAGAAGTTGATGACCCACTTCCTGAAGCCCCACCGATGGAGTTGTCGGAAGCTGAACTTTCAATTGGTAAAAACTGTGCCAGCCTGATCAAAGACGGTGCCACCATGCAGATGGGAATTGGCAATATTCCGGATGCAGTATTAGCCTCACTCAAGAATCACAAAAATTTGGGTGTGCATACAGAGATGTTTTCCGACGGTTTGATTGATCTGCTTGAGGCGGGAGTTGTAAACAATTCGGAGAAAAAAATTCACCCGAATCGGACAGTCGCTTCATTCCTTTTCGGAAGCAGAAGACTCTACGATTATGTGGATGATAATCCTAATGTTGCAATGTTGGATTGTGCTTATGTGAATGACACAGCTGTGATTCGCAGAAATCCCAACGTGGTGGCAATCAACAGTGCAATTGAAGTAGATTTAACCGGACAGGTTTGTGCTGATTCAATCGGCACCCGGCAGTACTCAGGAGTGGGCGGCCAGATGGATTTTATCCGCGGAGCTTCCTTGTCTCCCGGCGGTAAACCAATTATCGCACTGCCCTCCTCCACAAGGCGAGGTCAATCCAGGATTGTACCATTTCTAAAGCAAGGAGCCGGTGTGGTAACTACCCGGGCTCACGTGCATTATGTTGTAACAGAATACGGCGTAGCCGATCTCTACAGCAAGTCCCTGAGAGAACGGGCAAAAGCTTTGATCGAAATTTCACATCCTGACTCAAGGGAAGAACTGGAAAAAGCTGCTTACGAACGGTTTAATACGTTGTGATAAAGCATGCTTTTTTAGAAGTATAAACATCACATTTAAACCAACACGGAAAGCCGGTGTTTATAAACATCGGCTTTTTTTATCCAAACAAATCGATGGATGTTTGCCTGATTTAAACTGAATGTTTGTATATTCATGCAGGATTTATCGTTTTTCAGGTTAAATCCTTATCATCTTCCGAATCATTAATTACACTTGGATCTATACTCAGATATGGAACAATCGTCATCGCCAAAAAAGATCTCTCATTCAGACAAAGAAGTATCATCACTAATCAGTAAACTGGATGATATAAACCTGGAATCATCCTATTATTTGATACTCGTGGCCGGCCCCAATAAGTCAGCAAGGAAGAAAGTACTGTCTCGGGTAGAGAAGAAGATCGGTTCATTTAAAGAGATTGATCTCCGGGATGTGATCAAGCTAAATGAAGATGCTTGCTATAAAAAAATTGATGAGTTATTCAGCCAGATTGGTGAAACAGAGAAAAATCTTCACTTCATACATGGGGATGCATTGGCCGGCGAATATACCGGTTTCACCTACTCCAGTACGCGATATGCCACACCCCAGGAAAAATACCTGCTCAAGAAGATAAAAAGCAGTGAAAAGTTTGTGATCATTGAGCTTGAGGATGTAGAAAACATTGATAAAACTCTCGAGCGCTATTCACAAACAGCAATTCTATGTAACAAACCCACATCTGCAATGGGTAAATTCCTGTGGAAACTAAAGCAGATCAAAGTTCACGGACACACTTTTTCCAATAAACGGCCTAAAACAGCATAAAAGACTTTTTTTAGTTTGTTCTTCAAGGTTTAAGGTGAACCTTAAACTTTAGACCTTGAACTAAACCGTTACTTTCCCCTCTTGGCGAGGATCTAAATCGTACAGCGATGAAACGGTAGCCTGGATTGTCTTGTACCATTCATTTCCATACTTGTCGTTGATCACATAGTAATCAGCAAAGTCTGGCTTGCGAATCTTCATCTTCCATTCCTGGTTTTTCGCCTTAAATACCGGATCGATGTGCAACAACTGGTGGTAGAGCAACATTTTTTTAGTGTCATCATCCAGCATATCCCATAACTCGCCGGATACTTCAACCAGGTAATCATTCCCGGAGTAGTGTTTTACCTCGCGGGTAGCTTTTACACATTTTGCAGCTCTCTGTTTTGAAATGTTCGGATAGACTAACAAAAAACCAATTTGAGCCGGGCCAATATCAATTTGATGAGTTTCAAGAACTTCCGAAGCCAATTTCTCCATCTCGGGGGCTTCCATTAACTCTTTACCACTTAATTTGATCTCTCCTTTGGGGTCTAAATAGTCGTTTTGAGCCATATAATTCGTTTGTAGATTTTTTTTGATTTATAATTTTCAGGAAGGCGAAAAGATACAAAAGATATGGTTGAATGCATTCTTCCTTACAGTACTTTTTAACAGAAATATTTGACTGACATTCAAATTTTTTACCCTTAGTATCATTCGACTCAACAACTATAATTCAGCAACTCCGCAAGACTTCGCAGCTGAAATTGGAAGCCATCATTTCATTTCATGCCAAATAATCCTATCATTAAAAAGAAAGAGAAATATTTTAAAATGAATTACTATGAAAAAGAGTCTGCTGGGTAGTTTAATCGGGATTAGTATTATTCTTAGTCTTGAGTCGCTTTCGAGAGTGATCATTTCGCTGTACGAAAATGAAGATATCCTTATGTTTTCATACAGCCTTTATTCAGGATTTTGGCCGATGTTGCTTGTAGTTATCGCCGCATTCAGTACCTTTTTCGGGGCTATGTTCGCTCTCACCTATGGCCGCGAAAAACAAGTTTTCTCTCTAATCCTTTTTGTCATTTTTGCCGGACTCTACAGGTATGGTCAGATCACGCTTCTTGATGATACCGAAGGATTGCTCTACCCGGTTGTTGTTCTTGTATTATCGTTGTTAAGTATATTTTTAGCCTGGAAGCTGGTTCGCCCATCAAAAGCTAAAAAAGATCAAGATAGTTCAGGTACGCCCCCTACCCCTCAGAAACATCACCACCATCCCGTTGACGGCGATCAGCAGCATAGTCAACCGCAGTAACATCTACTCCTCTCCACTCAGCTAACTGTTCGGCCATTTGATCCCGAACTGCTTGCATGAGTAACGTAGAATCTCCCTTTTCATAATCATCAGTTGGAATCGGGTCCAATATTTTCAACTTCACGTGAACATCTTTTTCAAAAACCCACGATTTTTTGGGCAAACAGCCTTGGGTACCGTCTAACACGAGTGGCAGAATCGGTTTCTTTTCGCGAATAGCTAGATCAAAAGCACCACTGGCAAACCTCGTTAAATTTCCTGTTCTGGATCGGGTGCCTTCCGGGAAAAACATCACAGAGGTATTCCGGTCGAGGTAATATTTGCACCTTTTGAATACCATTAAAGCCTGTTTTTTTGACCCTCGTGAAACCGGGATATCGCCCGCAAGTTTCATCATCCAGCCGACAATGGGAATCTCAAATAGTTCTTTCTTGGCTACCCATTTCATCTCCCAGGGCAGGTTGGATATTACAGGAATGTCGGCATTCGACATGTGATTACTTACAATTATATAGGGATGACGATCATCAATCTTTGTATCTCCCTCAATGGATATCTTCCAGTTAGGATTCACACGTGAAATCAATAATCCCAGCCTGCGAAACATACGTCCCGTTTTATATCGGGCGGAATCGCGGTCTAAAAGCCTTACAACTGCAAGCAGCGGGAGCCAGAAGATCACCAATAAACCCACTGCTATCCATATGATGATTGATGCAATGTGCTGCATTTCAAAATCAGTTACTTCTGATTTTCGGTATAAAGCTTTTAATGATCCCCCAAACACCTTTTGCCGGCTTACGGGATCTTTTATTTCGATCCACAGCTTTCTCAATTACAGGTGGTAAATTGATATCTGTTTTCTCTTCACGAGTTTTCTTAGAACGGGATTGAGCTTTCTTTCCGCTTTCTTCTTTTTTCTTAGGAGAAGTATCCCGGGGTGATCTTTTTTGTGGCCCGCTAGATTGATTTTGAGATCTCTTCTGATTTTGCTGTTGTTTCGGCTTCTGCTGCTGATCAGATTCTTGCGGTTGTTTCGATTTTTCCGGCTGCTTTGAATCTTGTTCCTGCTTCTCCTCTATTTGGGGACTCGATTTTTTTTCAGACGATTGTTGATCCTTCTTTCCGCCTCTAGTGGGGCGGGGAGGAAGATTTTCTCTTTTCTTTCTGTCGGAAGAAGACCGAGTATCTGAATCTTTCGATTTCTCCTTTTTCTTCTGGGTCTGTTTGGGTGACTGAAAATGCTTATCCCAGGAAAAATCGTTTGGATTCTTAAAATCGCCCGGAACATCCAATTTCTTAATTGAATTCTCTTTGATTTTATCGATATCGCGGAAGGTTCTTTGATCCCGCTTTGTAATAAATGTGATGGCAATTCCGGATTTATCATACCGGGCTGTCCGTCCTATTCTGTGCACATAATCATCTGTATTATTCGGCACGTCATAGTTGATAATAATGGATACTTCTTTGATATCAATTCCGCGTGCTAATACATCTGTAGCTACAATAATGGGAACTTGCTTATTCTTGAAAGCAGCTAACGCCTTATTTCGCTCGTCCTGGGAGCGATCTCCATGAATACTGGCCGCCTTCATACCCTCATTTTTCAAGAGTCTTTGGAGTTCATCAGTACCTTTTTTAGTGGATGTAAAGATGATGCACGACTCCCACTCTAACTGATCGAATATTCCTTTTACCAACGGAATTTTTTGGTGACTCTTGAGGAAATAGGCCCTCTGTTCTACATTGGCAGATGGCTTGGCACGCTCGATTTCCACCGTTTGCGGATTCTGCATGATTGAGGACGCAAGTCGCTCAATTTCACCCGGCATTGTTGCCGAAAACAGAAGCGTTTGCCGATTCTCCGGCAGCCAACTTATGATTTTTTTCATATCAGGAAGAAAACCCATATCCAGCATCCTGTCGGCTTCATCCAATACAAGGTACTCGAGGTTCGAAAAATCAATATTTACAACTTTATTCTGATCGATAAGCCGTCCGGGGGTTGCCACAATAATATCTACCCCGGCTTTTAAAGCTTTGGCCTGAATGGAGAAATCACTTCCGCCAATGACAGTTGCCGATGTAATACCCGCATGGTAACCGATCGCAAAAATTTGCTCGTCAATCTGTTTAGCCAGCTCACGGGTGGGACTTAAGATCAAAGCTTTTACTCCTTTTCTCTCGCTTCGAAGTACCCGCTCCATAATGGGAATAACAAATGCACCGGTTTTACCGGTACCTGTTTGAGCAATTCCGATAACATCTTTTCCATCCGTAATGAGAGGAATAGATTTTTCCTGGATGGCTGTAGGCTCTTCGAATCTCAGGTCTCTCAGTCCTGCTAAAAGAGATTCGGATAAATTAAATTCAGTAAACTTCAAATGGTTTCGTTTCTATAAATGTGAATAATTCAATTCTTTAACCCTACAATATAAGCAAGTTCAGGCCAACATTTTATCAATTCTGATAAAAGAGCTTGTCTTTTCAATAGGTTGAAAAAAGTTTACCTTACGGCACCACTAATTCAAAAAAAACTTATCACACTACTGTATGAAACATCTATATTTAGCTGCTATAATTTTAATTAGCTCAATGCTTCTGTTTTCTGCTTGTAATAGCTATGAACAGAGAGCGTCTGAAGATCTGTCAACAAAAATAGACTCATTGAGTTACAGCTTTGGGTATCTCCAGGGTTCCAGCTTATCTAATGAAGGTATCAACGATATTGATATTCAGAATTATGTTGCAGGCTTGCAAACCGGATTAGACACTACAGACACTTCTGTGGCTATTGATCAGATTGCAATGCAAACACTGATTCAAACTTACTTGCAAGAACTTGAAATGAACAGACAGCAACAGGCTGAAGAGGAAGCTTCCGTAAATCGTGAACGTGGAGTAGCCTTTCTCGAAGAAAATCTACAAAATGAAGACGTTACGGAAACTGAATCCGGCCTTCAGTACAGAGTTCTTGAAGAGGGAGACGGCGATAGCCCAACCGCAGAAGACAGAGTACAAGTTCACTATGAAGGACGACTGCTTTCTGATGAGGTATTTGACAGCTCATACGAAAGAGGCCAACCTGCTACTTTCCCGTTGAACCGTGTTATTCCGGGTTGGACTGAAGGACTACAATTGATGCAAGAAGGGGCACAATATCGATTCTTTATCCCTGCTGATCTTGCTTATGGAGCGAATCCACCGCAAGGAAGTCCAATTCCTCCGGGCGCAGTCCTTATTTTTGATGTAGAACTGCTTGAAGTAAATCCTGAACCTCAGCAGCAACAGCTTCAGCAGCAGTAATGCTATGTTAGAAATGGTATTTTTCTAAAAAATTCCAGAGTTATTTCCGGAACCATATACTGGAGCAAAAACGTTTAAAGCCAACTTAAAAAATATCATTTCTCAGAATCTAAAATCGCGCAATCATTTATTTGGTTGCGCGATTTTTTTATGTTGATTTCATGATGGATATTCACACTCTCACAAATAAAGTTCGCCTGAAATCTTTCGAGCTGGGTTTTGACCAGTGCGGGTTTGCCAAAGCCGGCCCGCTTGACCCGGAAGCTTTTCGGCTTGAACAGTGGCTCAACCAAAACCTCCATGGCACCATGGGGTGGATGGAAAACTACTTCGATAAGCGCATTGACCCAACTAAATTGGTACCGGGAGCAAAAAGTGTCGTCAGTGTTTTGGCAAGTTATCGGTTTAAGGAAAATGAGATGCACGATAAACAAACTGATGACCCTAAAATTGCCAAATACGCAAGAGGTCGAGATTATCACAAAGTATTCAAAAATCGGCTCAAAAAGCTTTTTTTCTACACGAAAGAGTTAACCGGAGATATAAAAGGGCGGTTTTTTGTGGACTCTGCGCCGGTGATGGATAAAGCCTGGGCACAACGAGCCGGACTTGGATGGATTGGAAAAAATTCCAACTTGCTCAATCAAACTCACGGTTCTTTTTTCCTGATTGGTGAGATGATCATAGATATTCCGTTTGTGTATGATGCCCCTCAAACCGATCATTGTGGAAGCTGTACAAAATGTATTGACGCCTGTCCTACGGACGCTATACATGAACCCTATCGAATTGACAGCAACCGTTGCATTTCTTACCTGACGATTGAGTTAAAAGAAAATATGCCCGAAGAATTTGAAGATAAACTTTCTGATTGGGCGTTCGGTTGTGATATCTGCCAGGATGTATGTCCATGGAACCGGAAGGCAAAGTACGGACATATTGATGACTTAAAACCTCGTGAGCGTGTTTTGAATCCGCCGAAAAAGTGGACAACTCTTGAGGAAGATGAGTTTGAAGACATTTTTGAGGGAAGCGCTGTTCGGCGTGCCGGGTACAAACAGTTTACTGAAAATGCCAAGCGGGTGGAATTAACTTCTATCGGATAGTGGTAATAAGATTTTTTAGGAGAATATTTCAGGCAATAAAAATTAACAGGGCCAATATCAGCAGTAAGAAAGTCCAGAGTGCAAATGCAATCTTATTGATTTTCTTAGCTTTTTCAGCTTTATACCAGGTTCTCGGTGAGACCCCCTGAAGAGCGAATGTTGCCACAGCGGCAAGGTTCACACAAATAACGTTGGTTGTTAGAAGTAAAAAGGCATAATACGCTGCGCTGAACTGCATATCCCCTATTAATAAACCTGCAGTTACCAAAGGCGGCAATAATGCAACTGCAACCATAACACCAATAACAGCGGCAGACATCCCGATTGTGTATGCCAATACGCCTGCCGCCCCTGAAGCAAGGGCAAGGGCAATATCAGAGAGATGAACCTGAGTTCGACTCCCAATTTCATACACAGTTGTGTCTACACTCAGGAAAATTCCCATTACAACTGAAATTAAAAGAGCGACTAAAATTCCTGTTATATTTGTTCTGACAGATTTTTTTAACAGGTCTGAATCTCCTAAAGTTGTAGACAATGCCAATGCTACATTCGGCCCCAGCAATGGCGCTATCACCATCGCGCCGATTACAACTGCAGTACTATCCCGCAGCATTCCAAGGGCTGCCACGATGGTTGAAAAGGTGACCATTGCAATATAAACCGAAGACAGATTTACACTATCCGATATTTCATTATACAGTTCTTCACGGCTCACACGCACTCCGCTTAAAGGTGCCTCCCAAGGTTCGCTTTTCTCTTCTTCTTCCTCTTTACTTTCCTCCTCTTCGGGCTCCTCTACCCTGGGTAAGGTAGCTTCAACATCCTGCATAACTAACCGATATCTCTCATCCTTGCCCATCAGTTGTTCCGCCTTGTCCAGAAAGCTTTCAGTTTTACTTGCATCTACCAAAGCCTTTAGCAGGTATCCACTCTCCGATTCCTCATTCCAATAATGTTCGACTGAGTTATCACTCAAAAGATGTTTAAAATCCTCTTTTGCATCCTTTGGTACAACTACTTCAATCTGTCTGAGAGGCATAATCTATTTATTTTTAGCATTATATCAGCTATTTGTTTGAATACAATCATAAACAAATAAATCGATATTCGTTACCCGAAAAATCCTTTTTCACGATTACTCTCTGGAAAATTAATAATATCTAATATAAAAAGTGCTCTGGCATCTATATATTGTAGAAGAGTATAGAGTAATTTACTTAATAATAGGTTGAGCTAGTAAGAAAGTGCTGTTGATAATTTTCTCAACAAAACTGAAAAACCCGGCTATCAACCGGGCTTTTCTACTACGTTGGCTTTTTCGGGGTACAACAAGTAATATCTGGGTAGATATTACTATGCTATATACAAGAACAATTTAATTTTGTTCCCGACCTTGAAAGGTTTTTTAAATTAAAAAATTTTAATCTTCTTAGAAAGAGATAAAATCAGAATTTTTAAAGGGTTTCGCCTACTCTTATCTCCATTTTTTTTTCAAAAAAAAACAAGCCAATCCATTCAACTTTGACCCGGAATATATGGATTGAGCTCAACTAAGCAGCTTTCTGAGAGCAAAAACAACATCGAGGCATTCTACATGGCCGGAACTCTTCCATGTTGGGGTTGAATTAAGATCTCTTCCACCACACTTCTTGGAGAAAGTTCTGAGATTGTAACCAATATAGAAGCGACATCCGTCGGATTGATCAGACGCTCCGGACTCATATCCGATTGATCCCACGAGGTTGAGTGTGTTTGACCAAGATTAATTGCAGTTACGCCAATATCTGTTTGCATTAACTCCTCGCGAAGGGATCTTGTATACCCAAGCAGTGCGTGTTTGGATGCGGAATAAGCTCCACTGTCTTTAAGTCCCCTTAATGCACCAACAGAACAGATATTGATGACCAATGCACGATCCGCTTTCCGCAGATCCGGTAAAAATCGTTTTATAATGTGTACAGCCGTAAAGAGATTTACATCTATCTCTTGCCTGAACTCCTCATCAGTTGTATCGGCCAATGTTTTATAAAGGTAACTGCCGGCATTATTAATTATAATTCCGGGATCGGGAAAATTTGCAGGGATCTTCAGGTTCAAGACCTCTTCCATATCTGTAGCATCACAAACCAACAATTCTACCTGGTTGGCACCGGCTTCCTCACATAAAAGCTTTGTTTGTTCGAGGTTTTTTTCATTTCGGGCTAATAATAGGATCGGTCTTCGGGTTGAAGCCGCGAACGTAATTGCAATACTTCTGCCGATTCCCTGGCTTGCCCCTGTAATGAGTACAGATGATTCTTTATAACTCATAAATAAAAAACATAGTCGTTACTTTGAAAAGTCTTTTGAGTAAACCAATATCAACTATGGAACATTCAGATATTTATGTGTCTGCAAACTAATTCCCCATTCAGGGTTTTTTTTCACATAATCCACAATCAGGTCAACGGATGATGGAGTGTCCCATTCGGGTTGTAAAAGCAACCTTGTATTCCCGGGACATTTCTCTGCATTCAGTTCAGCCCATTCAATATCTTTATTCTTCAATACAACTACTTTCAACTCATCTACGTATGGAAATACTTCGTCTAACGGTTTTTTAAACCTCTTAGGTGATAACGTAATCCAATCTAAATGACCAGACAGCGGTGAAGAACCACTGGTTTCGATATGTACTTGAAGTCCATTTTCTTTAAGCCGAACCGTCAGGGGTTCAAGATTGTGCAACAAAGGTTCACCCCCGGTAATCACGGCAAAAGTAGCTCCGCTATCCACGGCACGCGAAACTATCTCCCTGGTTTTAATTCTTGGATGCTTGCTTTCATCCCAGCTATCCTTCACATCACACCACCAGCATTGCACATCGCAGCCCGCCAGCCGTATAAAATATGAAGGTTTTCCGGTATGGGCCCCCTCACCCTGGATAGTATAAAAATCTTCCATCAGAGGATATTCCACTTCATCAAATTTTGAAGCGGATTTCTTTTTAACCTTATGTCCTTTGAGGCTATACATCTTTATCTGTGTATTCCACCCAGCTTGTTTCTGTTTCCCAAACGGTCACAGTCAGTTCAATTCCATCCGGAATTCGTGTCTGAGTTTCTTTGTGAATATATTCGGCTATTCGCTCTGCTGTAGTTGAAACTGGCAACTCTTCATTCAAAACAGTGTGATCGAGTCCGCCTTTTGTTCCTTCGGCTGCAGCCCACTTCAATTCTTTAAAATCACAAACCATATCGGCCGATTTCAAGTATTTCGAAGGATTCAGTTTATGTGATTTTGCGGCAATATGGACTTTATAGGTGTGGCCATGCATTCTGCCACATTTTCCATCATACCCATCAATAAAATGAGCCGCATCAAATTTAAATTCTGTATTTAATGTCCAGGTTGGCATTGAATATAGGTTCAAAAATCAAAAATCTAATAGCTTGGAAAGATAGGGAATTTTATAATTCTCCGCAGATTTTGAAAAGACTTTCACGCACACTCTTTAATTCGACACTTTTACAACTTATTCGCCAAACATATCTACGTAATCTTTCATTGAAGCCGAGATAACTTTTGTGGCTTCATCCCTGCCATAAACACGATCTACAAACACATCAGTCTCTTTTTTACCGGGAATCAGTTTATATGTACTAAAATAGTGGCGCAATCTCTCGATCAATACAGTTGGCAGATCGGTTACATCTTCAATACTGGCATAATAGCTGTCGTTATCCAATACAGAGATAATTTTGTCATCTGCCTCACCATGATCAATCATGTGCAGTCCTCCGACAACCCGGGCACTCAGAATCACCTCTGCCCTGTCGATTGGCCGTTCACTCAATACACATATATCCAACGGATCTCCATCACCTTTCTCGGTGTGTTCCGAAAGTGCCCCAATTAGATCCCCGCAATAGGTTCGAGGGATAAAACCGTAGAGCGAGGGGGGCATGGAAGAACTCCTCTGCGGCCGATCTACGCGCATATATCCGGTTCGCTTGTCTACTTCATATTTGATAGCGTCGAAAGAGGTGACCTCTATAAAGGCATTAACTACATTGGGTGCATCATCTCCGGTTTCTAAACCATGCCAGGGATGAGGTCTCCATCGAAAAAAGGGGTTGGGAAAATTCACGGAATCGTTTGTTGTTAGTGGTTAATTGTTCGTCGTTTATTTATTCAGTTCTAAAACTCATTTCATGTAACTAAAATCCTTCTCCTGCATCTTGAAAACTGATTAATCCATGATCGCATTCAGTTTTTCAAGATTTTCTTCTACACGAAGTGCTTTTATTACATCGCCAATATTTCCTTTCAAAATATCATCAAGGTTATAAAGAGTCAGGTTGATACGATGATCAGTTAGCCGGCCCTGCGGAAAATTGTAGGTGCGGATTTTTGCACTTCGGTCTCCGGTTGATACCTGGCTTTTGCGGTCAGCTGCTCGTTCTGCACGAATTTTTTCCATCTCCATATCATAAAGTTTGGTTTTCAACATCACCAGTGCCTTCTCTTTGTTTTGATGCTGAGACCGTTCCTGCTGACATTCGACCACCACTCCGCTCGGCTCGTGTGTGAGCCGAATAGCTGAGTCTGTTTTATTCACATGCTGTCCACCCGCTCCACTTGCTCGAAAGGTATCCACGCGAACTTCATTCATATCGATGTTGATCTCAACATCATCATTTACTTCCGGGAGTACAGCAACCGTTGCCGCAGAGGTATGAACGCGCCCCTGTGATTCGGTTTCAGGTACTCGCTGAACACGATGCACACCACTCTCATATTTCATTTTGCCGTACACTTCTTCACCGGAAAGTTCAAAAACTATCTCTTTGAAACCGCCCTTCTCACTATCGGCTACGGATAGAATGCTTTGTTTCCACTTTTGAGAATCCGCATATCGCCGGTACATATCGAAAAGATCTCCGGCAAAAAGTGCGGCTTCATCTCCACCTGTTCCGGCCCTGACCTCAATAATACAGTTCTTGGAATCATCCGGATCTTTGGGGATCAACTTCATTTTGATCTCTTCTTCCAACTCCTCAAGCCGCTGTTTCAACTCCTTTGTTTCTACCCGAGCCATCTCCGTGATTTCAGGATCGTCGTCCATCTCCATCAGCTCCTCATTGCCTGAAATCTGCTTGGTTATGGACTGCCATTCATCAAAATCTTCAACCAATTCCTTTAATTGAGTATGTTCTTTCGTTAACTCGGCGTATTCCTGGGGACGGTCATAAATTGCAGGATCAGCCATAGCCTGGGTGATCTCTTCGTAACGCTCCTTAACCTGTTGTAGTTTTCCTTCTAAATCCATTCTTTCTCTAAATCTACTGCAAGAATATTTGTGATATTTGATCTTTATTTGAATCTGATTTTTGCCTTCATGTTGAAGCATTCAGCTATCAGCAAGTCTTTTTACTCTGTTAGCTGAGTGCTGATTGCTTTTAGATTCACGGCTTAATCGCTTCATCGCTAAAAAACATCTATCACAATTCATACACTTTAAAACATTCACTTCAAAGATATAGAATTTGAAGGTGATCTTTGGAATCGAATTTTATCAGCTTTTGGATTGTGGAATGATATTTCGGGATTGCGGTTTTTCTGAAATTGAAACCATTATGGAAGCCAAGTGGCCACTTTTCCTCAATCCGCAATCCAAAATCCACTTTCCTACCTTTTCAATGTTAAAATCAATACCTTTTTCAAAATTGAAATCATACGCAGCCAGTCATCGGATGAGTGTTTTGAGCAGAAATCTAAAAAATAAGCTGATTCACTCATCCGATGATTCCAGGTTTAGCAAATTTATAATCACAACATTTTATGAAGCAACCTTTATCATCAAATTTTGTAATTGGATTTTTAGGAGCCGGACAACTTGCGCGAATGTCATCTTTGCAAGCCTTTCGCTATGGAATGCAGGTGGCTGTTTTTTCGGATCGGCCGGAAGATGAACCGGTGCAATTTATGACCCCTCACTCCTACTCCGGTTCATTTGATGACGTGGATTCAATGCTTGAATTTGCCAAAGCCTGTGATGTGATTACGCTTGAAAATGAATTTATTGATTCAGCCATACTTTCAGAATTACAGGAGAGATCCGGTACACCGATTTACCCTTCACCAAAAAGCTTTTCCCTGATTGAAAACAAATTAATTGAGAAGCAGACATTTGAAGATGCAGGAATTCCTGTGACACCATACGCCATTGTAAAAACAAAGGAGGATCTGAATGATTTCGGAAAAAAGTATGGATGGCCTTTTCTCTTAAAATCATCTAAAGGCGGTTATGACGGATATGGAAATGAAACCGTAAAGAACCTGGACCAGGCTTTGGAGGCATTTGAAAATTTGGGAGGTAACTTAGGCCGAGACATTCTTGCTGAAGCTTTTGTTGATTTTACTCATGAGCTCGCCGTTCAGGTTGCCCGAAACGAAACGGGCCATGTGGTCTACCCTTGCTGCGAAACGGTCCAGGAGAATCATATATGCGTGGCCGTAAAATCTCCCGCTCCAGTTGACGAATCTATACAAAAACGGGCACAAGAGTTAGCAGTAAAAGCCACGGAAGCCATTGACGCTACAGGAATCTTCGCATTTGAATTTTTCCTGACCACTTCCGGTGATGTACTTTTAAATGAATCTGCACCCCGGCCCCACAATTCAGGTCATTATACCATTGAGGGATGCATCACCTCACAGTTTGAAAATCATGTACGAGCCGTTTGTGGTTTGCCTTTGGGAGACCCCGGTTTAGTCAAGCCAGCCGTTGCGATGATCAACCTATTGGGAACCCGCAAGAGAGACGCTCAAATAGAACACGCTGAAAAAGCTGTTGCCGAATCGAATGGACACCTGCATTTCTACGGTAAGTTAGATAGTAAAGTCGGACGAAAAATGGCTCACTATACGCTTTTGGGGGATGACCTGGAAGAAATCTATCAGCGAGCAAACGAGGTCACCAAAGAGATTGAAATTTAAATCAGTTTACCTTTCACCGCTTTACATTTTATTGCATCTTAATGGTATAAAATTACTTTATTTACAGGTAACAGGTTTGTGACATGGTAATTTGACAGCGTCATTGCGAGCCCCGGTTTTTGGGGTGCGTTTATCTCCATTCAAAGAGATCATCGCGATTTTTTCATTGGAGATAGTCCTTGCTATGATCTGCTCAACCATTTGCAAATCCTCCACAGGGTCTATCAAAAAACATAACAGGGTATGAAAAAGGAAAACAAAGGTGTCTCAAGACGTCAATTTCTCGGAACTTCATTTTCATTAGCAACAGGCCTCCTGGCAGGAGCCGGATCAGCTTTTGGGGCTTCATCAGCTTTGAGAACGTTTACTAGACCTGACTCCATGATTAATGGAGTACAAATCGGTACCATCACATATTCCTACCGAAGTATGCCGGATCAAAGTGCCGAAGCAATTCTTAAAGCTGTCATTGAAAGCGGAATCAGTGCCGTTGAACTGATGGGCGATCCGGCTGAACTCTATGCCGGCCGGCCTGAAAATCCGATAAACCGCCGGGAGATGTTCTCGTTGATGAGAAAATCGAGGGATGAAGGATTAACGGATGAAGAGCAGGGTCGGATGAACCAGATGCAATCTCAAATGGAAGAGTATAATGCCCGAGTTGCCGAGTGGAGATCATCCGTTTCCATGGACAAATTCGCCGAGCTCAGACAGATGTACAATGATGCGGGTGTGAGTATCTACGCATTCAAACCGAACGCATTTGGTGCAGAAAATTCTGATGAAGAAGTTGAATATGCATTACGGGCTGCTAAAGCATTGGGTGCAACATCATGTACAAGAGAACTTCCCGATGATGCCGCACTTAGCCGGCGGCTCGGTTCACTTGCCGAAAAGCATGGGGTTTACATGGGATACCACAATCACACCCAGGCCACTCCTACTCTTTGGGATACGGCACTTGAGCAATCAGAATACAACTCTTTGAATTTAGATATCGGTCACTGGGTAGCGGCCGGAAATCCAAGTGTAGTTGACTTTATTCGAGAAAAACACGACCGTATCACTAGTATTCATGTAAAAGATCGAACGACTCCCGGAAACGGTGCTGAAAACCTGATATGGGGCAAAGGCAATACGCCGATTCGAGAAGTTTTACAGCTGATGAGCGAGGAGAATTATGATTTTCCCGCAACGATTGAACTTGAATACCAGGTTCCTGAAGGATCTGATGCTGTGCAAGAAGTTGCACGATGTCTTGATTTTTGTAAAGAATCACTGAATGCTTAAAAGATTAAACTTACATACTTCATCTGTTTTATTGAATTACAAAAAGCCGTGAGTATAAAATGAGTTGAGGCGGTACCCATCTCCGCGCAATTCGTCAATATAAATACGAGCAACAAAGCGAACCAAAATTTCATTCTGGTGCAAAGCACCGATCCGAGAATGCGAGAATTAGCTCCCCCATGCCGAAACGTAATTCGTCAAATATTCGTCGAGAATCGTAAGTAATTAGTAGAGCAAGCAGCCCAAAATCAAAAATTTTATAAAAATTTAGTTTTAAATATCTATTACCGTCTGCTTTAGCTGACGGTTAAAAAAGAGCCAAAAAGTTAGTGGCTTTAGCCACATTCGGCTTTCAGAACAGTAGTTTTTTCTCATGCACTTGGTTGGTCCTCTGTAGCCTCATTTTCGTTAAAACTAATAAGAACTGTAAAGCTTCATGTTACAAGTTTATTCGCAGAATGTGGCATCATCCCTTTATTCTCTCCCAACCATATTTTTCCATAAACTCATCAATTTCCTCATTGAAAGATACCTTTCCGTGATGCTTTTCCTGTGAATGAATATACGTTCTCGCTGCTTCCAAATGACTTTCACTAACACTAACAGCCCAGTAATCATCCTGCCAAGTAAATCTACGATCCAGAAGTCCACTACGGTTTATCCAAAAAGAGGATTCTCCTTTAATGAGCTGTGCTACTTTACTAATATTTTGCTCCTTCCCCAGGGAGATCAGACAATGAGCATGTTCCTGGTATCCGTTGATACAATCAAGCCATATACTCTTTGTTTTGGCATTGGCTTTTATATCTTGAAACATCTCTCGCCTCACATCCTTTGAGCTAAGAAATGGCTCTCTGTTTTTTGTGCAAAATACCAAATGAATCCAAATGCGAACCCAACTCATTAGTTTATCTCTTTTTTTAATTCTCTTACGCGGCAAGGATCTAGCCCTGGTTGAGGAATTTTTACCCCTTTTTTATAGTATGAACCAAAAAATGCCTGTTCCTTACAGTTTCTACCCTTTTTAAAAATCAAGGCCTCTCTCAATCTAATAATTAGCGAATTATTCAGGAACAGATGTGGCTAAAGCCACTCGATTTCTCGTCGTCGCTCATCCGTCAGCTAAAGCAGACGGTAATAAAAGCGCTTAACAGGTTCGAAGAAAAATTCTTTCATTTAATCAAAAGTTTTAAAATTTAAATAACTTCTTGTATATCTCTTTTCTTTTACTTTATTCAGTTTATCTTAAAGAATAATAAAAATTTAACTTTTACGACTCATGATGAAAATTTTCTCTCATATTTTCCTGTTAATAACGCTATTACTGACAACAGCTCACGCACAGTCTTCAGATGATGACTGGATCTCACTCTTCGACGGACAAACCTTTAATAATTGGTCAGCCGCCGAAAACCCGGAAACGTTCTCAATCGAGGATGGTATGATTGTTGTTGATGGCCCGCGGGCTCACCTTTTTTACAACGGTCCGGTCGAAAATCACAACTTTGATGATTTTGTGTTCAAAGCCGACATTATGACGATGGAAAATGCTAATTCAGGAATCTTTTTCCACACACAATACCAGGAAGAGGGCTGGCCGGCTCACGGGTATGAAGCACAGATCAATAACTCTTACGACCCTGATCCGCGACGGACCGCCAGTGTATATAATGTGGATGATAACACAGAGATCACCTTTCCTGATAACGAGTGGTTTACAATGACCATACGTGTAGAAGGTCAACACATAACCATTATGGTGAATGATGAAGTGATTACAGATTATACAGAACCGGGAGATGTGGATCGAGGCACGAACGTTCTCTCAAGTGGTACTTTTGCTTTACAGGGTCACGATCCGGACAGTAAAGTCTATTTCAAAAATATCAGGGTGAAACCTTTATAAGATCTCACCCCAAATTCTGAGTTTAAACGTTTCTTAGATGGTTATTTAGCCATAAACGGACTTCTTTGCGCGTCATATCATCATTTTTTAACTCGTCGCGCAGAAGTCTTTCAATCTCTAAAGCGTCTTCTTTCTCAAAATTTTCGTGTTCTTCTGAATATTGATTGATAAAATCCAGAACCTCATCACCTTCATCTCGCCTGAACAGCCTGCTTTCTGTCTCAGTAACTGTAGTAGTTTCGGTTCTTGGTGCGGTTGCAGGTCCAGTTTCCCAGTTATAATCGTATTTCAAATCTGATCGATCTAATAATGGCATAATACTCTCCGTTAGATTTCATTCTTATTCACTTCTATAACAATCATTAGATTATAAGTGTTTCTTCGGGTGCTTTTTCAACAGGTCATCAATTGTAATTATGAGTATACTCGTGTTGCTCATTTATAGTTAGCAATTTGAGACAAACCTATTTGATGAAGGCGACTCATTTTAAAGGTGTGAGCTTAATATTTACAAGCCCCCTAATGAACCGGCTTATTTAAGAAATGATACTCAATGAATAAAAATACTGTTCTCACACTTCTTCTATTCATTACTGCGTGCCGGGCTACCCCTGATTTGAGAGAGGGACTTTGGACCGGAACGCTGACTCCAATGAATCATCCCGAAATGGAGAATCCAATTAATTACGAAATTTCATATCCTTCGGGCTCTCTTTCCATTGATGTAATAAGCCCGGACTCATCAATCATCCCTACTCGAAATGTTCAATTCGAAAATGATACTCTCTATTTCCAGTTTGATGAACCGGAGGAACAAGTTACCCTGAATTGTGCTCTCGGACGTATGGAAAATCTGGAAGGCCACTTTTCAGGACGATGTACTGATCCCAATGGTCAATGGGCGTACTTTATGATGGTTCCTCCCGAATAGATCGAAAAAAAAACCCACCATAAAACTTTTTCCCGATGCCGGTAGGTGTATGATTGCAGTTAAGGGTATTTAAAATGAGAACTGACTCTACAAATTTCAGTCATTTAATTTAATCGAACGTGAGTTCTATTAGAGATCGATATAAAATGAATGTAAACGCATTGAAAAGTCCACTTCCCGAATGTCTTCGGTACAGGCTATTTTTCCCCAACGGGATCCCTGCGAGGCATGGAGGGGATTTTTACTACTCCAAATCAGTCATCAAAATAATCACCAGAATTCAATGCCGGATTTACCCTCCTTCGAAAGAGGGGTGTAGGGGTGGTTGAATTTCTTTAATTATCATCACACTCATATTTCAAGCTTTCAGTATTCTCCATTTTTTAAATCACGATTAGTCTACTTCCCCCAACCCATCCTTCGCAAGTGTGGAGCGTTATATTCAGAATTCTTATGTCAAACTTACGATAATCTATAAAAAATGCGCCGATTACTCTCGAATATTGCCCTGTTTCTCATCACACTTCTACTCATCTCTTGTTCTGGCAGCGTCTCAGACCTCAGTAAAAAAGATGTCTCGCTGAACATCGAAAATGAACACCTCCTTGTTAAAAACAACTTCAACCATTCAATCTATTATTTCGCAGTAGAATCCGGGGTTGCTGCTCAAATTAACTGGGCACCGCTTTCAACAGAAGAAAATCGCGTTCGGCCCGGAAGACTTAAAAGTATCCCGTTGGATTCAATTCACGCTTACGATCCTGGTGAGGAAATTCTGTTCTACTACTGGTCGCAAAAAGAGCCAAAAAACAACAACATCAAATTTCAGAGCATACAATCACAATAATTCAAGAGAGAAGTCAAGCTTATTAACAGATCCGCTGTCTTCAATTGCTCTGGCCAAGAGTTGTGCAAGTATCAAGCGAATTGTCAATCGTGTCCGTATCCATTTGCAAAAATATGGGCTCAAGCTACATTCATTGACTACGCGTGGTCGAATAAATCATCCCACATGTCAAACCCTCCACTATTCCAATGCATGCTTCAAACAACGGATTTAAAACTTGCACCGGTTTTTAGCGTAGGCAAACTTTTAATTCAATTTTTTTTAAAACAATTAACAACTCCCATAAACTATCTTCTCTCGGAGTTTGTTGGCAATACTGGTTATGAATTTTATGTGAAAAACTATTTAAGCAGAGTTCTTCAAAGTTCATATAGATTCCCTGTTTAAGTTCACCTGCAGATAAGAATTAAACCAATTAAATCACGAAAAAGGTTATTAAAACGAACCCTTTACTCATGCCCCGAAACAGATTAACATTTCAACTCATTATCTTCTTGGGCGTTCTTTTAATGCTTTTTAGCGGCTGCAGAACCCAAAGTGATTTGACAGATCCGATTGAAATTCCGGAATCTTTTTCTGAATCGGGGGTTGAAATTGTTCCCGCTAAATGGTGGACATCCTTCGAAGACAAACGTTTAAGCACTGTGATTGACAGTGCAATGAGTTCAAATTTTACCCTGCTCACTGCCTGGGAACGATTAAGAGCGGCAGAAGCTGTTGTAGATCGCGAATCCTCACTCCTATTTCCCACTCTTGAAGCCACCGGCTCAGCACGAGCCGATCGATTTTCCGACAGCTCTCGAGATTCTGAACAATTACAATTAGGGCTTTCAACCTCTTATGAAATAGATCTGTGGGGCCGAATCGGTTCAACCATTGATGCCGAGCAATTTCGCGCACAGGCAACCCTCTATGATTATCAAACTGCTGCATTAAGCCTAACGGCAGAAATTACGCGTACCTGGTATCGGCTTGCAGATGCACAAAACCAGCTCGCACTCGTGAATGAGCAGATCAATACGAACCTGACAGTCTTAGAACTTCTGAATAATCGTTTTGAGATTGGACAAATACAAAGCGTAGATGTTCTCCGGCAGCAGCAACTGGTTGAGGCCACACGAGAGCAACGGACATATGCGGAGGCAAGAGTTCAAACTTTGGAACACCAGCTTGCTGTCTTATTAGGACAAACTCCACAAAGCGGCGTTGATTTAAGGCCCGAAGACCTTCCGCAGCTTGCACCACTACCAAGTGCCGGTCTGCCGACGGATCTTGTTCAAAAACGTCCGGATGTTCGCAGTGCGTTTGCATCTCTGCGTGCCGCTGACAATGATCTGGCCGCAGCAATCAGTAATCAATATCCGCGATTTAGCATCTCTGCTTCTGCTTCCACAGCTGCAGAAAGTGCCGGAGCCCTGTTTGAAGATTGGGCGGTCTCTTTCGCCGGAAACTTATTGGCGCCCATTTTTTACGGTGGCGAGCTACGGGCTGAAGTGGATCGAAATGAAGCTGTAAAAAATCAACGGCTCTATGAATATGGACAAACCATTTTAACCGCTTTCCGGGAAGTTGAAGATGCCCTGATCCAGGAAAAGAAACAGGTAGAAAGCATTGAAAGCATCGAACGACAGTTAGAATTGGCCAGTCAGTCGTACCGGCAGCTTCGCATTCAGTACTTGAACGGTAGCGGAAATTACCTGGATGTATTAACTGCATTGGATGATATCCAACAATTGCGCAGGGATCTATTAACTGCTCAATTAACGTTGGTAGAGTACAGAATTTCATTATACCGAGCATTGGCCGGTTCATTTGAAACCGAGATGATAGCAGAGAATAACTGATTTAACGTACACTGTAGTTTACAACTCAAGATTACCCTTGGAACCACCAGAGATCAAATCAGGCCTCAAAGAAATTTTATAAGAATTATTAATCGACAAATTATTTATGAGCACAAAGAAAACAATACTTATAAGTTTTGGGATATTGATAGCAGGAGCAGCTATCATATTGCTGATATTCAATACGGAACCTGAGGCTCAACGATCCGGGGCAACCAAACAAACTGCTATGCTTGTTAATACCGTTCAGGTAGAGCGCAGTAACTTTACACCGACAATTAGTGCAATGGGTACTGTTGTTCCATCTCAAGATGTAATGCTGAGCCCTCGGGTGGGGGGACAGATCATTCAGTTGTCTGAAAATTTTACCCCGGGTGGATATGTTGAAGAGGGCGAAATGCTGCTCCAGATCGACCCGGCCGATTACCGAAACGCTCTCCAGCAGAGAATAAGTGAACTTCAGCAGGCTCAAACAAATCTTGAGATTGAGATGGGGCGGCAAAATGTTGCGCGGCAGGATTATGAACTTCTTGACGATTCTCTTACAAATGAAAATCGGTCGCTTGTGCTTCGCGAACCTCAACTGAACGCGGCGAGATCGAATGTACAATCTGCAGAAGCTGCTGTTGAACAAGCTGAGTTAAATTTAGAGCGAACGACCATCCGTGCTCCCTTTGATGCATATATTTTATCGCGAAATGTAAATCTTGGTTCACAAGTCTCCCCCGGGGATGAGCTTGCACGATTAGTGGGCAGGGATACCTACTGGATTGAAACAACAGTTCCTTTAAGACATCTCCGCTGGATTGATGTACCCCAAAATGGCAATGGCGGGTCCCCGGTTACAATCAGAAACAGAAGTGTATGGGATGAAGATGAATATCGCGAAGGTTCTCTCTTCAGGCTTGTAGGTACCCTTACAGATGAAACGAGATTAGCCAGGATATTGGTGGAAGTCCCGGATCCTCACGGTTATGAACAAGAGAATAGTGACCGGCCAAGGCTTATGATCGGCTCTTATGTTGTAGCAGATATACAGGCACAGGAAATTCAAAACGTGGTTCGATTAAGCCGGGACTATGTAAGACAAAATGATACGATTTGGGTGAATGAGAATGATACACTGCGAATACGAGATGCCGAGATCCTGTTTCGAGATGCCAATTACGCCTACATCACTGAAGGAATTGAAGATGGTGAACATGTGGTAACTACAAACCTGTCAACCGTTGTGGACGGATCCCCTCTACGTTTAGAAGGATCCGCGGCAACGGCCATGGCGGATAGTGTGACAACAGAATAAATGATTTCATCTCATAAAAATTACCGCTGTGAGCGCAAAGTAACGCTTAGTTTATTTCACAACGATCTATAATCTCTACGGTGTTTTGCATCTCCGTGGTTTTAAAAAACAGTTCAAATGACTGAAAACGAATCAAATAATACAGAACAGAGTAAAGCCTCGGGTGCAATTGCATTTATGGCAAAAAACCCGATTGCCGCTAATTTATTGATGATCATCCTGATCGGTGGCGGTATCTGGACAATGTTTAACATCCAGAAGGAGGTCTTTCCGCAGTACCAGCTGGATTTTGTAGATGTCAGTGTGGTTTACCCCGGTGCATCGCCTGCCGAGGTTGAACAAGGGATCTTAAGGCCCGTTGAAGAAGCAATTCGCGGAGTGCAGGGAATTCAAGAGGTAACCTCTGAGGCACAGGAGGGATCCGGCCAGGTATCTATTGAATTGGTTGTGGGAACCGACCGGATGAAGACCTACCAGGATATCGACCAGGCCGTTAATCGAATTCGAACCTTCCCGGATAATATTGAGGAGCCCGAGGTTCAGCTGCAAACCAATCAACAAGAAGTAATGACGATTGGAATTTACGGGGATGTAAATATCTGGACGCTGCGAACACTGGCTGAAAACCTGCGTGATCAGCTTCTCAGCAATGGAGAAATTACGCAAGTTGATATCGGAAATGTCCCGGATTATGTAACCCATGTAGAAATTCCGCGGGAGCGACTTCGGGAGTACGGTTTGACATTAGGCGATATTTCTGACCTCATTGCCCAATCGAGTGAAGATATCCCCGCCGGAGCCGTTGAGACCAGTGCGGGTGAAATTCTGCTCCGCATGCAGGAACGAAAACAGTGGGCAGATGAATATGGTGATATTGAACTGATAGCCTCCGAATCAGGCGACAATGTAACTCTAGCAGACATTGCTGAAATTACCGATGGTTTTGAAGAGACCGGTTTTCATGGGGAGTTTAACCGTCAACCAACGGTTGATCTCGAAATTTACCGAATCGGAAGCCAGTCTCCCCTTGCTATATCAGAAGCGGTAATCGAAGTACTTGAACAGGCTGAGCCCAATTTCCCGCCGGGCGTTCAGTATCGAATTGACAGCAGTGCTGCCGAAGATTTTGAAGAACGACTTTCATTGCTTATGGAAAATGGTGTACTCGCCATCCTGATTGTGATGGTGATCCTGGCACTCTTTCTTGAATACCGCCTCGCTTTTTGGGTCATGATGGGTATGACGATCTCCTTTGTTGGAGCCATCCTCTTCCTCCCTCTTGCAAATCTCAGCATCAATATGATATCGATGTTTGGATTCCTTGTGGTCCTTGGAATTGTGGTAGATGATGCAATTGTAGTCGGGGAAAATGTCTACGAGTTCAGAGAGCGCGGAATGAGTTTTCTTGATGCCGCTATTGAAGGTGCCAAAGATATGGGGCGCCCTGTAACATTCGCTATTTTGACGAATATCATCGCTTTTGTCCCCCTGCTGTTTATGCCCGGCGTGACCGGAAAATACTGGTGGCCGCTGCCCGCTGTCGTCATTATTGTATTAGCCGTTTCACTCTTTGAAGCACTGTTTATACTTCCCGCTCATTTAGCTCACAGCAAGAAAAAAGAGCGTTTCAAAATTGGTAAACTGATTCATAAATATCAGCAGGCATTTGCAGACCGCTTTAACCACTTTATTAATACCAAATACAGGAGATTCCTCGAACTTTGTCTTCATAATCGATACATCACAATGAGTGTGGCTACTGCCCTGCTCCTCGTTGTTGGCGGGTACGGGTACAGCGATCATATGGGGATGGTGATGATGCCGGAAGATGCTGCCGATGAAATTGAAACCGGTGTTAGATTGCCCGTCGGGACCACTCCTGTTCAGGCTGCAGCCGTAGCGAAAGATATTACAAATTCCACCCATCAGATGTTTGAGGAACACAACCTGTTTGAAGTGGCACATGGCATTAAAACCAATGTACGGGGTCAGAGTTTTATAGATGTTGAAATTGTTTTGAAAAACCCGGACGAGCGAGACATGACTGCCCAGGAAGTAATTGAACTCTGGCGCGATCAAATTGGAGATATTCCCGGTGTAGATCAAATGACCTTTGAAGCAGAACGCGGACCGGGTGGCTGGATGCCGGATATCAGTGTGGATCTGAGCCACTCAAATATTGAAGTGCTGGAAGCAGCCAGCGAAGCATTTGTTGAGAGAGTGGAGCAGTTCACGGAGACCCGGGATGTGAACGACAACTACAACCGCGGCAAAAAACAGTTCGACTTCAGGCTTCTGCCGGAAGGCCGTAAACTTGGATTGACACCGGAGGATGTAGGACGACAGCTGCGAGATGCCTTCTTCGGTGCATTGGCTATGAGACAGCTCCGGGGAACAAATGAAATTGAAGTCCGGGTTAAACTTCCGCGTCATCAACGGCAAGACATTCACCATCTCGAAGATTTTGTAATACAAACCCCGGCAGGACAAGAGGTTCCCCTTATGGATGTTGTAAGTCTTGAAGAGGGTGAGGCGTTTACAAGCATTAACCGGCGAGATGGCCGACGAGTAGTAAGCGTTAGCATGGATGCCGAACCGGCCAGTGCCGTATCCAGAATTCTGGAGTCTATACAAACAGAAACGCTGCCGCAGTTGCGGGCTGACTTCCCCGGAATTACCTGGACCTTTGAGGGCAGCCAGGCAGAGATGCGTGAATCTACCTCTGCTCTTTGGGGTAGCTTTATGTTAGCCATGGCCGTGATCTACGGACTCCTGGCGATCGCTTTTGGAAGTTACATGCAGCCATTGATTGTAATGGGTGCCATACCCTTCGGCACTGTCGGGGCTGTAATCGGGCATATTATATTGGGCTACGACCTCTCCCTGGTAAGCCTGATGGGTGTGATTGCTCTCTCCGGAGTTGTTCTGAACGACTCACTGATTATGATCGACTACGCCAACAAGCAGCGAAAGAAGAATCTCAGTCCATTTGAAGCGATCCACGAAGCAGGCCTCCGGCGTTTTCGTCCTATTATGCTTACGACGTTCACAACCTTTGGGGGACTTACTCCAATCATTCTGGAACAATCACGTCAAGCTATCCAGTTAATCCCAATGGCGATTTCACTCGGATTTGGTATCGTGTTTGCAACTTCGATTATTCTGGTGATTGTGCCCTGCATCTACATGATACAGCATGATTTTCTTTCAAAGTTTCAAATCGCTTCTGCCTGATTTTTGATTAGAGTCATTGGATGAATAAATTTGTAACTCAGATCGGAAATCGGATATCGGATATCACCAATCGAATATCTGTCAATCCCTGGTCTAGTGCAATGTTCAGAGAAGTGTCAATTGAACCTCTTCCATTTTTAAAAAGAGCAGGCACAAGTGACATCCTCATATTACCGATGGCACAATGATTATTCCGACAAGTAAGTACCAACATGATTCCAATTTATGTTTTGAAATATCGGATTTAACACTTGCACCAGTTTGGTTGTACCTCAGATCGGAAATCGAGTATCGGATATCGCCAATCGAATATCTGTCAATCCCTGGTCTAGTGCAATGTTCAGAGAAGTGTCAATTGAACCCTTCCATTTATAAAAAAAGAGCAGACAAAAGTGACATCCTTGATTTACTGATTGCAGATTAATTTTTCCCGGCAATACGAACTCTGCATTATCACAATGCTACTTTGGATATTCCGGATTTAACACTCGTGCCAGTTTGGGGTAACATCCAAATTGTAAAAACTTAAATAGAACAAGATAAAATGGTATTTTAGGTTTTTTGAATCTAAAATATCATCTAATGAGAAAATTGCAGATTCGCACCTGCTCACTCGTTCTTCTGCTCATAACTCTGACAACGTCATCCGCTTTTGCTCAAATTACTATGGAATTGGACTCCATCGAGGTGACGGCCACCCGGATTCCAACCTTAATTAAAGAGAGTGGTAAAAGTGTATCCATCATTACCCACGAAGATATCCAAGCGATGCCGGTTACATCCGTTGATGAACTTCTTCAGTCACTCCCAGGCGTGAACCTGAACAGCCGGAATGCCTTTGGCGTACAGGCTGATATCGGAATGCGGGGCAGCACCTTTGCCCAGGTACTCGTACTGGTGGATGGAATCCGGATCAACGATCCGCTGACCGCTCATTTCAATAACAACATCCCCGTCTCAATGTCTGAAATCGAGAGGATTGAAATTATCCGCGGACCTGCCGCCACATCATACGGTGCAGATGCCGTCGGCGGGATCATCCATATTAAAACTAGAACCTTTGTAAACGGGTCAGATACAACCCGGAAATTCAGTTCATCCGGGAATATCGGCTATGGCGAGCATTCCTTATTTCTGACCGATGCGGGTTTTCATGGCCAGCTGGATAAACTTCAAATTTCCGGCGGCATAAAAACCAGTATTTCAGAAGGGCAAACCTTCCAAAATCCCAATTTTGGGCAAGTTGAATCTGCCGATCAAACCTACAGAAATGATTTCAACCTGCAGACCTATACCCTTTCAGCGGCTTACCAGTTCAGTGACAAATGGAGGCTCTACTCCCGCGTAGGTTTCGACGAGCGGGATTTCAGTGCCAAATATTTCTATACGGGCAGTACCTTTGATGAATCCTATGAAGAGACGGAAAGTGTGTGGACCCAATTGGCCCTGAGCCGGACAGGCGAGATGCATCAGACCGATCTGAATATGGGATACAGAAACGGAAGTGATTATTTCCTGTTCAATCCCGCACTGCCTGCAAACGAACACACCACCGGCCAGTACGCCTTTTCTCTGAATCATGGGATAAACCTGGATAACGATTTGCGCTTATCTATCGGAACCCAGGGATTTCACAAAACCATTGAGAGCACCGATCGCGGGAATCATGAAAACAGCTCGATCGGCTTTTACACAATACTCTCGAAACAACTCACCGAGCATCTGAAGGGAACAGCAAGCGCACGGCTGGAATATGATGAAAACTTCGGTACCGAATTTCTGCCGCAAGTCAGCCTCGCCTATCCACTGGAGAATGTATCATTCCGAAGTTCCTTTGGAAAAGCGATCCGTGCAGGTGATTTTACCGAGCGATTTGTTTCCACTCAGATTAAGGATCTCTCTCCCGGCAGAAACCTGGGAAATGCCGATCTCGAAGCGGAAACCTCGTACACCATCGATTTTGGTGTGGATATCTATCCCTACGACGGCCTTACGATTAGCAATACCGCTTTCTACCGGACTTCTGATAACCTGATTGATTATACCGTTACCAATTCAAATTCCATCTCAAACAGCGATAAACTCCAGCCCGATGCCGAGTATTATTACGCAACGAATGTGTCAGACAGCCGCACATTTGGAGTGGAATCCCTGATCGGAAAATATTTTGCCCTGGCCAACAGCCGCTTTCTGCATGCCGAGGTGAATTATACCTACTTGTATACGACAAATGACGCCGGCGATGTATCAAAGTATATTGCAAACCATCCCAAACACGATCTCAGCTTTATCCTGTCTTACCAGGGAGAATATTTTGATGTTACCTCCACGTCCCATTTGATCAAGCGAAACAGTGAATCGTTATCCGCTATTAACGGGAGAATCCAATCCGACTATTTTTTAAGTCACCTGAAAGTGGAAGCGATGCCGTTTTCAAAAAACAGGGTCAGTTTTTACATGAAGGTGCATAACCTGCTCGATACCGATTACCAGGAGATCCTGGGAGCTCAAATGCCGGGCCGCTGGGTGATGGCAGGATTACAGTGGAATATCTGAAACCGGGTATCGAATTTCGGATATCGCAAATCGAATATCGTCCGACTCTCTAGTCTAGTGCAAGGTTCAGCGAAGCGTCAATTGAACCCCTTCCATTTATAAAAAAAACTGGCACAAGTGACATCCTTGATTTACTTACAGTTCGATGATTTTTCCGGCAATA
>NZ_JAKLWS010000129.1 GCF_022012475.1 Rhodohalobacter sulfatireducens | reverse complement strand
GTCGCGAGTTCGAATCTCGTTTCCCGCTCCATTAAAAAAAGCTCAAAGTTAATTCTTTGGGCTTTTTTTGTTTCTGAAACCTATTCCTCATGTACTACACATACATCATTTATAGTTCTACTGCTGATCAATACTATACTGGGCACACTTCATATACACCCGTTTCTCGGCTAGATCAACATAATCATGGAGAAACTCCTTCAACGAAACACGGCATTCCATGGAATCTCAAATTCTATAAATCCTTCAAAACCAAAACCAAAGCGATCAAGTTTGAAAACTTTATTAAGCGTCAAAAAAGTCGAACATTTATAGAAAAATTAATTCAGTCTGATGAAAATGAATTTCAGGAATAGCTCAGTGGTAGAGTCCCGA
>NZ_JAKLWS010000128.1 GCF_022012475.1 Rhodohalobacter sulfatireducens | reverse complement strand
GTCGCCCTCAAGTTTTTGCCTTCGCATCTCACCCGGTCCGATAAAGACAAACAGCGTTTCATCCGCGAAGCCAAGGCCGCGGCCGCATTGAACCATTCCAATATTTGCACGATCTATAGTGTCGAGGAGCATGAAGGCCAGCACTTCATCTCGATGGAATACATTGATGGTCAAACACTGCGGGAGAAGTTCGAATCCGAAGACATGACTCCGGAGAAAGCCCTCAACTACGCCATCCACATAGCCGAGGCACTCGCCGAAGCCCATGAGAAAGGCATCATCCACCGGGACATCAAACCCGGCAATATCATGGTGGATGCAAAAGATCGGTTCAAGGTGATGGATTTCGGACTGGCGAAACTGGTGGATTCAACG
>NZ_JAKLWS010000127.1 GCF_022012475.1 Rhodohalobacter sulfatireducens | reverse complement strand
CGATTGAAAAGAGCGAAACCCGGGGTTACGTGATAAAGTCAACAAATCCCCGAGGCAATGAATCTTGTAAAAGCTTTATGTGATGTCGAGGGGTATTGCAAACATCTGGTAAAAGTTTCTGCCTTAAAAGAAGATGAAGCAAATCTTCTATGTGTACGTTCTAAAGAAGTACACTTTGAAATTTCTTTTTTCACTAGTCGTTTAAGTAGGGCAAATATTGTTATCTGAAATTCATTGGAACATAATAATGAGCGCAGTTCAAAGCTAAAAGGGTGAATATATTTGATGATAATCATGCTATAGTCTGGTAAGAAACCCACTCCGCAGGAGTGAAATATTAATAGCCTCGGGTGAAGCGATTGAAAAGAGCGAAACCCGGGGTTACGTGATAAAG
>NZ_JAKLWS010000126.1 GCF_022012475.1 Rhodohalobacter sulfatireducens | reverse complement strand
GCGGGGAATATTGAAAAGGCTTGATTGAATTCGAGGGCTTGGTAGTCGTAAATATGTTTTGCCTTTTAGAGGAATCTTTGTTCATTTTGGCTTGACCCATCCCGACAATATCGGGACCAGCAAAGCTGGACCAAGTCAAAGCCCCGCTCCCGAATTCTCGGGGAAAGGCTGCGTCCCGAATGCTCGGGAGTCGGCGGTCACTGAATCTCTGCTACCTTTTATCAATGGTCCATCACGCTTATAACTTGTAAACATAGTTTAGAGCCGGTATGATAAAAGGTCTCCGCAGATCTTCAGTTTCCCTCAATCCGCCAATTCTTTCGAGGCCGAATTTCAAGAAGGCTTAAAAAAGTCATTTTATCTTCTGCGGGAATGGAGGGAAGGATTATCCGAGGGCAGG
>NZ_JAKLWS010000125.1 GCF_022012475.1 Rhodohalobacter sulfatireducens | reverse complement strand
AATCCATAAAGCAGACAAGAGGACATTATGAAAAACGTAAAAACAGCAATCTTATTTATAGCAGCGATATCAGTATTGATATTTACTCGCGAAGCAGAGGCACAATCTGTGATCATTATGGCCGACAACGGACAAGTTGTTGATTGCACGGAAGGCAGCCCGCCAATAAGCGACGGAGTCAACAATATAAACACGATCACTGAGGCAGATTATCCATACCTGAAAAATGTAGAATGCCTGAGAAATGGCTACTTCTCCGATTACCGGAATCTGAATTTGAAACTCAGAGACGTAAATCGCGGCCATAACGATCGTTTTGTGCTGGAAGGTTCAGGGGCTACAATCGATGTTAAAGCCACCTATGACGAGGAGGGGAATCTTGTTGAGTCGACGTTGATCAAGAAAGATA
>NZ_JAKLWS010000124.1 GCF_022012475.1 Rhodohalobacter sulfatireducens | reverse complement strand
TCTGGATTACGCTTGCGTAATCACACCCCAGCGGGGTGAATGGTATTGTAACCCCGGGTGGAGGCCTCGTGAAGAGCGGAGCTCTGAAGAGAGGCCGCAACCCGGGGATTGGAAGGCTCTCTAAAACAGACACCCCGAGGCGATGGGTATTGAAAAGGTTTGATTGGAATCGAGGGGGTAGTGCGAAAAATGATGTATGGAATCCCTAGCCGTTGGAATGGAGGCTGAGCTTTTGAACGACTAATATGAGAAAAAGGCCGGAAAAAAGGCACAAATAAACACATGCGCCAGTTGGGGTTAGATAAATAGAATCGTGTGACGTAATTGCACCGATATGAACCCACCCCTTATAGCTGCGCTGAACGCTTCGCTATATGTCCCCTCCCCCCGACGGTTCGGGACGCGGCTAGAG
>NZ_JAKLWS010000123.1 GCF_022012475.1 Rhodohalobacter sulfatireducens | reverse complement strand
TATCATGTGGGTCGTGAATCTAACTCTACCTATGATGAAACCTTAAATGGAGTTCAGAAGGTAAGAACTCACAATCATATATTTCCGGGCTTTGTAGATCCCTACATTGAACCCGGGAACAGGCAAAGCGGAATTCTGCCGGGTGTTCATGACGGAGACCCCGGGGAAGAGTTTTCCGGTGATCATAGAGTGCAGGCGTACTGCTACCGGATGTGCCTTACAGATGTAGATGAGAATAAGATAGAGTTTGCCAAGCCGGACGGGTATGATGAACTGCACTATGAATTACTCTTCCGAAATTTTGAAGCGGGAGAGAATCGCATCCCATGGCTGCCGGGAGCAATGCCCAATCGAAAAACAGATACCAACAATCGCTGGGGCTTTTCTACAAATCACATCAATGTGAACTATGAATA
>NZ_JAKLWS010000122.1 GCF_022012475.1 Rhodohalobacter sulfatireducens | reverse complement strand
CAGAGCAATTAGAGTCCCAGACTGGTTCAAGTTTGCAACTTGGACCATTTATGACCTGGACAATTCACACTCCAAAAAAATCCAAGCTTCAAAATGTTGGTGATGAGCAAACAGAAGTACTTTACTCAAACACGCGAATGTAATCCACCACCATCACCCGTCACCACTCGCAACGATCTCTTTGTAGATCTCGAGCTGGTTCAAGTTTGAAACCTGGACCATTTTACGACTTGGATTGTTTACTCTCCAAAAATCACCAACCTTCAAAACTGTGGGAATAAACCAATGGAAGCATTCTACTCAAACCCCCAAATTAGTTCAAGTTTGTCACTTGGATCTTTTAACGCACAAGTTGCAAACTTGCGCGAGTTATGGGTAGATCTCGTACTGGTTCAAATTTGAAACCTGGACCCGTCAGAGCAATTAGAGTCCCA
>NZ_JAKLWS010000121.1 GCF_022012475.1 Rhodohalobacter sulfatireducens | reverse complement strand
GGGCTATATTATTTTAGCTCTTTCAGAGCTTTCCCTTCTATTAAATTCATAAATATCGGTCCGAACTGAAGTGAAAAACCCTCTGCGTTCGACCTGACGGGTATCCTCTTGATTGACTTCATACCCGCCTTTTCGTCACTTCGAGCCTGCCTTAGTCGGCAGACAGGCGCAATGGCACACAGTGGAATGCAGTCGAGAAGTCGGTACTTAACTCGTTGCGAAGGTCCTCGGTCAACAAAGCCTTAGCGTAGTTGACCTCCTTCGACAACGCCTACCGGAAGCTTCGCTTCTCCTATTGCAAAAAAATCAATCTTTTCAGCAACCCCTCGATTACGATTTAAACCTATCCACATTAATCAACTCGGGGTCTCTTTTATGGCCACTTTTTAACCCAGGGTTACGCTCATTTCAATCGCTCACCCCGGGCTATATTATTTTAGCTCTTTCAGA
>NZ_JAKLWS010000120.1 GCF_022012475.1 Rhodohalobacter sulfatireducens | reverse complement strand
TAATCTCAAAGCATCTTCCTGTTTATCAATATTCAACAAGCATATCACTCGTCTCCAGCGAAGTTTTTCTTTATAATGAGGCCAAACATCGATGACATGATTTATCCACCGAAGAGCCCACTCCCATTCCCGATTCTCTTCACAAATTAATATTGTCTTAGCTAAGTGCCCATTAGATAGCTGTAGGTCTTGACCATCTTCCCATGCTGTCTCGAATTCGCCCATTAGTATTTGAACAAGTACTTTATACCCATTCCATTCCGATGCTTCACCAGGGTAGCGTTCCTGAATTGCCTCTAATGCACCTAGAATCTCTATCCAGCGTTTCTGCTCATATTGATAATTAAGCCATGCCGTGACAGATTCAGAGCTAGCTCCTTTCTCCAATGCTAATCTCAAAGCATCTTCCTGTTTATCAATATTCAACAAGCATATCACTCGTCTCCAGCGAAGT
>NZ_JAKLWS010000011.1 GCF_022012475.1 Rhodohalobacter sulfatireducens | reverse complement strand
CCGCCGTTAGCGTTGTCTTACCGTGATCTACGTGACCAATCGTACCAATATTCACATGCGGCTTGGTACGTTCAAATGTCTCTTTTGCCATGGTTAATTAGGTTTATATTATCCTTGTTGTTCTATTATTTCTTCTGCTTTTGAATCCGGAACTGCCACATATTCAGCAAACTCCATTGAATAAACTGCTCGTCCCTGGGTAATTGAACGGAGATCGGTAGAGTAACCGAACATTTCAGACAGAGGTACTTTCGCCTTCACAACAGAACCCTCTGTGTTATTATCCATCTTGGAAATAATTCCTCGGCGTCCGTTCAAGTCGCCAATCACATCTCCCATATATTCCTCAGGAGTTGTTATTTCTACTGTCATAACCGGTTCAAGTAACTGCGGACCTGCTTTTCTTGCAGAATTTCTGAATGCAAGCTTAGCACAAAGTTCAAAGCTGAAAGCATCAGAGTCTACATCGTGATAAGATCCGTCAAATAATCGAACTCCAATATTTTGAACCGGGTAGTTCGCTTGAATCCCGCCTTTCATTGATTCACGGAATCCTTTTTCCACTGAGGGGATATACTCTCTTGGAATATTACCACCCACAATTTCATTGATAAATTTAAATCCTTCGCTAAGCGTAACTTTTTTGTCATCGTCTGCATATTGATCGAAATGATCAATCGGCCCGATTTCAAACTGCATATCAGCAAACTTACCGCGACCACCTGTCTGCTTCTTGTAAACTTCCTGGTGCTCAACAGCCTTTGTAATTGTCTCCCGGTATGATACCTGAGGCTGACCTACGTTTGCTTCAACTTTGAATTCACGCTTCAACCGATCTACAATAATTTCGAGATGCAACTCACCCATACCGGCAATAACTGTCTGGCCCGTTTCTTCGTCGGTTTTCACCTTAAACGTAGGATCCTCTTCAGCTAACTTAATGAGTCCGGTAGTAAGTTTTTCGGCATCTGCCTTCGATTTTGGTTCAACGGCCAGCTTAATTACTGGTTCCGGGAATGTAATTTTTTCAAGAAGTACAGGGTTTTCTTCATCACAGAAGGTGTCACCCGTACCCACTTTTTTCACACCAACGGCAGCCGCAATGTCTCCTGCACGAACAACATCAATATCTTTTTTGTCATTTGCATGCATCTCGAGAAGACGGCCAATTCTTTCCCTCTCACCCGTTGCGGAGTTCAGAATATATGAGCCTTTTTCAAGTGTACCAGAGTAAACCCGGAAGAAGGTCAATTTACCTACATAAGGGTCTGTCATAATTTTAAAAGCCAATGCAGAGAATGGGGCATTTACATCTGGCTCACGTTTCATTTTATTGTCCGGATTGCCGGGTTCATGACCCGTAACCGCTTCAACATCCATAGGGCTTGGCAGGTATTCAATCACTTTATCAAGAAGGATTTGAACACCTTTGTTTTTTAGTGCCGTACCACAAAGAACAGGAGTAATGTCTTGTGCAAGAGTAGCCTGGCGAATTGCTGCATTAATCTCTTCTTCAGAAATCTCTTCTTCCATCAAATATTTTTCAAGAAGCTCATCATTCTGATCAGCAATAGCCTCGAGCATAATTTTCCTGTACTCATCAGCTTGTTCTTGTAGATCTTCAGGAATGTCAACAACCTCGTATTTCGCACCGAGTGATTCATCATCCCAAACAATCCCATTCATATTTATAAGGTCAACAACCCCCTGGAACCCGTCTTCTTTACCAATAGGAATTTGAATAGGTATAGGATTCGCACTCAGCTTATCCTTCATCTGTTGGATAACATTATAAAAGTCTGCACCGGTACGATCCATCTTGTTTACAAATGCCATTCGAGGCACATTGTACTTATTAGCCTGTCGCCAAACAGTTTCTGACTGTGGCTGAACTGCACCAACTGAACAAAACACACCAATAGCGCCATCCAGTACACGGAGTGATCTTTCTACCTCAACAGTAAAATCCACGTGACCGGGTGTATCAATAATATTTATTCGGTGATCTTTCCAATGGCAATGAGTGGCGGCTGAAGTAATAGTAATACCTCTCTCCTGCTCTTGCTCCATCCAGTCCATTGTGGCAGCACCATCGTGCACCTCTCCCATCCTGTGACTTCTACCGGTATAATAGAGTATACGCTCTGTTACCGTTGTCTTACCGGCGTCAATATGCGCCATAATACCGATGTTCCGCGTACGGCGGATTCGGTCTAAAATTTTGGGATCTGTTTTCGTCGTTACTTCAGACATTTCAAAAAAATTTTTACTGGTAGTTTTGGAAATTTGTTTGTTTAAAACCTAAAATGAGCAAAAGCTTTGTTAGCTTCGGCCATTCTGTGGGTTTCATCTTTCTTACGAACTGCACCACCCTCATTTTTAGCGGCATCAATCAGCTCGCGACCTAATCGGGTTGCCATAGACTTATCATTACGCTGTCTCGAAGCACGAATAATCCATCTCATGCTAAGTGCTGTACCTCTGTCAGTCCGAACTTCAACTGGCACCTGATAAGTGGCCCCTCCTACTCGACGGCTTCGAACTTCAACAACCGGAGTTGTATTACTTAAAGCAGATTTAAAAACTTCAAGCGGTGGCTCTCCGGTTTTTTCTTCAATCATTTCAAAAGCTTGATATAAAATTTTTCGGGCCACACCTTTTTTCCCATCCCTCATAAGATTATTTACAAACCTAGTTACCAGTTTGTCGTGAAAAATAGGATCGGGTTGAACTTCTCTTTTTTCTGCTGTTTTTCTACGCATAGTATATAAGGTTAAAAATCCTGGTTACCCTTTCGGTTTTTTGGTGCCGTAATGACTTCGTCCCTGTTTTCTGTCATCAACGCCGGCTGTATCCAGTGTACCACGAACGATGTGATACCGAACACCCGGCAAGTCCTTCACACGACCGCCACGAATCAGTACAATACTGTGTTCCTGCAGGTTATGACCCTCACCAGGAATGTATGCAGTCACTTCAAGGCCATTGGTTAATCGAACCCTTGCTACTTTACGTAATGCTGAGTTCGGCTTTTTCGGTGTAGTTGTATAAACACGTGTGCAAACACCGCGTTTTTGCGGGCAGTTTTGCAAAGCAGGAGCAGTTGTTTTACTGGTCTTGCTTTTTCTACCTTTGCGAATAAGTTGTTGTATTGTTGGCACGGATTTACCTTGTTTGTTTTCGTAAATTCAAGAGCTCACTAAGGTACCAATTTTCTTGAACAGATTGCAAAAAAATTACCCTATTTTTTTCAAAAAATTTATGAAACACTCATATTTGATTCTATTGAGTATTTTAACCGTACTCATAGGGTATTAATAATATTATACTGATATAAATCACCATATCGATTTGAAGCTAATAGATCTCCACAATTTAAGTCAGAAACGTCTCAAAGCTCTTCATCAAAGCGGCGTTCACTCCCCTTTGGATCTCTTATATTTGTTTCCCCGCAGGTATATAGACAAATCGAATATACAGCCAATTCGAAATTTACATCGATTTTCTGAACCTGTAACCATTTTAGGCAAGGTTAAATCCAAAAATGTAGCGGGTTATAAAAACAAAAGACGGCTTGAAGTGATTATTCAGGATAACACCGGTGTCTGCAAAGCTGTATTCTTTAAGGGATGGAGATATTTTATCAATCTGTTTGAAGAAGATTCCTGGGTTTCACTCTACGGTACGGCAAAAAAGTACGGCAAGTATATGAGTATGGCTCACCCTGAAGTGGAACAAATTGAGAGTCTGGACGAGATGAAAATTCCGGATACGCTGATTCCCATCTATCCTTCTAATAAGCATTTCTCAAAAGCGTACATTTCAAACAAAATCATAACCGGTTGGATCCAGGATATTTTAAAATCTGTTCAGTTCGATGATTTTCTTCCCAATGATATTCTTTCTGAAAATCAATTCCCCACCAGGGAAAAAGCATTTCATGTTATTCATCAACCGAAAACCAGGCAGGAGGCCAATCGGGCTTTGGAGAGATTCAAATTTGAAGAATTTTTCCTGTTTGAGTTAAGCATGATGAAAATCAAACGCCAAAGAATTGAACGGGCACCGGGAATTCGGTTAAAACCCGGTGAACTCACTAAAAAGTTTTTTAATGAGATCCTCCCATTTGAGTTAACAAATGGACAGCGTAATTCTCTTTCTGATATAAAAAAAGACCTTCTCTCCGGAAATCAAATGAATCGGCTGATCCAAGGCGACGTGGGCGCCGGGAAGACAGTGGTAGCTATCGGGTCTATACTCATGGCAATTGACAATGGTTACCAAACAGCATTTATGGCCCCTACCGAAATCCTGGCCGAACAGCATTACTACACCATAAAGGAGTATCTCGAACCGCTTGGAATCAATTTTAGATTATTGACCGGAAGCCAGAGCACTTCACTCCGAAATGATGTTCTTTCTGATATAGCGGGCGGGAATTGTGAAATTGCAGTTGGCACACATGCGATTTTCCAGGAAAAAGTTCAATTCAACAACCTTGGATTGGTTGTCATTGATGAACAGCACCGTTTTGGTGTAAAGCAACGAAATGAAATTTTGCAGAAGGGTGATCATCCGCACCTGCTTGTGATGTCCGCCACGCCTATTCCACGTTCACTGGCTATGACTATTTACAGTGACCTGGACATCTCGGTCATCAAAGATCTGCCGGCGGGACGAAAACATGCAAAGACTGCAGTTCGATCAGACGCCGAGCGGGAAGCCGTTTATAGTTTTGTAAATAAACAGGTAGAGACTGGAGATCAAGTGTATGTGATTTTTCCCCTGATTGAAGAATCTGAAGCGATGGACCTGAAGGATGCTACAATGGGATATGAAAAGCTTAAAAAACGATTCCCGAGTTTCTCGATTGACCTATTGCATGGGCAGATGGATTCAGGTGAAAAAGAATCGAAAATGAGAAAGTTTGCTGAAGGTGAAACTCAAATTTTGGTTTCTACAACGGTCATTGAAGTCGGCGTGGATGTACCGAATGCCACAATTATGATGATAGAACATGCGGAACGATTTGGGTTATCTCAGCTTCATCAGCTACGGGGTCGAATCGGGCGTGGTGAAAAACAGAGTTACTGCATCTTGCTTCCGGATCAAAAACTAACAGAATCTGCAAAATTCCGTCTCAAAAAAATGGTAGAAACTACCGATGGATTTGAAATTGCTGAAGCCGATCTGAAACTGCGAGGGCCCGGTGATTTTCTCGGCACCAAACAAAGCGGCCTGCCCGAATTTAAATATGCTGATATTGTTGAAGACCGTATGCTTCTTGAAAGTGCTAAGAATTCAGCCAGAGATATTATTCAAACAGATCCTGATTTGAGATCATCCAACCATCAAAAACTCAGAAAAGTGTTTAAACCCTATTATAAAGAACGTGCAGAATTTTTCGGGATTGGATAAATATATCGTCTCAAGAAATGAACCTGTCTTTAGTTTTCTTTCGCCTCAGCCATCTCCAAAATTTTCTTGTATTCATGCTCCCGGACAGGAGTAATTGATACACGGTTCAACCTGAACAGCTCCATATCATCAAGTTCGCTCACCTCTTTTAATTCGTCTCGTGTTACGGGTTTGTCGAACTTTTCTACAAACTTTACATCCACCAATTGCCAGGTAGGGTCCTCTTCACTGCTCTTTTCATCAAAATATTTGCTCTCAGGGTCGAATTGAAGCTGATCCGGGTAGGGTTCGCTGCAAACTTCCATAATTCCCGCTATTACAGGCGGACGAACATTCGAATGGTAGAATAAAACCCTGTCACCCACATTCATCTCATCTCGCATATAATTTCTCGCGGCGTAATTTCGAACACCATCCCACGGAGTAACCCCGTCTTTTTCTAAATCATCAATGCTATACGCATAAGGTTCTGATTTCATCAACCAATATTGTCGTGTACTCATGAATCCAATTTTTTTATTAGAATTAACGGCTCTGAAACAACGGGAAAATTCGCTGCATTCCAAAAGTTCTTTATTCAGTGCTCATTCGAATATAATGAGAGTAAAATCGAACTGTGTTTACGTAAGAGTCTACACTCACCCTCTCAGCGGTTCCATGTATTCGACTCAAGTCTTCAGACGAGATCATCATTGGAGCAAACCGATATACCTGGTCGGATAACGATGAATAGTGTCTTGAATCGGTAGCTCCATAAACTAAGTAGGGAGCTACATAAACATCCCGCATTACATCCATAATGGTTTGTTGCAATGTTTCAAACCCTGAACTGTTTACATTCGACACACCGGAGGGCAACACCTGGATTTCTCCATAGCGCTGAACGCTGATTCGTTCATCATCAATCACACTCTCTACATGGTCGGTTACTGTTTCAAACGTATCACCCGGAAGAATTCTGAAATTCACCACAGCCCTGGCCTCATTTGGCAATACATTATCTTTCACACCGGCTCTTAACATTGTGGGTGCGATTGTTGTACGTACCATCGCCGCCGAAGATGGATCAGATAAAAGCTGATTTTTGAAAATACCATCCGTAAGCCAACGGTTTGAATAGATCACTTTAAAGCCAAACGGCATTTCGCTTGCTACCGACTCAAACATCTGCTCCACGGCTCCATCGATACGGGAGGGAAACTGGTTTTCAGAAAGTTTGACAATTGCTTCACTCAGAATTTTTACGGCGTTGTCCTCCGTGGGACGCGATGAATGTCCGCCGGCACTTCTTGCAACCAATTCAAGTGAGAGATATCCTTTCTCTGCAATTCCCACCATGGCAACGGGTCGATCTACCGGGAGGGCACCGTCAATCACCACCCCTCCTTCATCAATCACAGTTTGAAGGACAACATCATTATCCTGAAGATACCTGGAAACAGTTCTCGCCCCTTGTTCACCGCCAATTTCTTCATCGTGACCAAACGCAAAATAGACACTTCTCCTGGGTTGATATCCTTCAGCTATCAGGTACTCAGCGGTTTCCAGTAATCCCATCACCGTAAACTTGTTATCCATCGATCCCCTGCCCCAGATATATCCGTCCTGTACAGTACCTGAAAATGGCGGGTGCGGCCAGCTATCGATATTGGATGAATCCACCGGTACCACGTCGTAATGGCCCATCAATAAAATGGGATCCAGCGAGGAGTCGGTTCCTTCCCAGTAGTAAAGGGGTGTAAAATCATTGAAGAGCGTATCGTCCATCGTGTTATGAACTCGTGGAAAGGAAACTCTCAAAAAAGTCAAAAAGTCACTAAAAGCTGTGGAGTCCAGCTCTGCTCCTGTATCTCCTGAAATAGTTTGATACTGGAGAGATTGCGAAAATCGGCGAATCATTGCGTCTTCATCCCAGACAACCTGCGGATTTGCCTGCGGTTCAACCTGTGTGTTTCCCAGTTGAAAGGTTCGCACCATTACAACGATTACGAATGTTAGAAATGCCCCCAAAAGAACCAATAAGATTTTCTTACCCATGATGAGAGTGGTTTAATGGATGTTTAATTCTGACCTGTTATAAATCAGAACGTTCTATGCATCATTGAAACCGTATTTTTTCATGTACCAGCGTACGGTTTCTCTAAGCATATTATCAAAATCCTGCGAAGGTGTCCACCCCAGCTCTTTTTTAATCTTTGATGCATCCACTGCATATCGATAATCGTGTCCGGGCCGGTCCGTCACAAAACTGATCAGGTTCTTGTAATCTCCCTCCGGACCTTCGCCTTTCTCCTGATTTAAAATATCACAGATATGATTCACCAGCTCAATGTTTTTCCATTCATTATCTCCGCCGATATTATATTGCTCACCGGTTTTTCCTTTAAAGAAAACAGTAGCCAAAGCATTACAATGGTTCTCCACGAACAGCCAGTCACGCACATTTTCCCCTTTTCCATAAACAGGAATCGGTTCGCCTGAAAGTGCTTTTCGAATAACTGTCGGGATGAGTTTTTCATCATGTTGATGAGGACCGTAATTGTTTGAACAGTTGGTAATCACCGTATTCATACCAAAGGTGTGATGATACGATCGAACCAGGAAATCACTTCCAGCCTTCGACGCTGAATAGGGTGAATTTGGAGCATAAGGAGTCGTCTCACTAAAGCTGCCTTCGTCCCCCAGGGTTCCGTAAACCTCATCGGTAGAGATATGCAAGAAACGCTGTGGTTTGAGATCATCTCCAAATTGATTCCAAATCAATCTGCACTCCTCGAGCAGGTTGAATGTTCCAACCACATTTGAATATACAAACGGCTCTGGTCCCTTAATGGAATTATCAACGTGAGACTCCGCAGCGAGGTGAATGATTCCATCGGGATGCCATTTTTGGAAAAGGTCTCGAAGTGCCTCGCGATCGGTGATATCAAGTTTTTTAAATCGATATCGGTCCGACTGTTTGATCGGCTCCAGGTAACTCAAATCGGAGGCGTAGGTCAGCTTATCAATATTCAAAATTTCAACATTCGGATAGTTGTCGTGCAGATGTAAGATCAGATTTGATCCGATAAATCCCGCACCACCTGTAACAATTAATTTCATAGTTTTTATCTCAAGTTAATTTGAATAGATCCTTTTCCTGTATATTCTTTAATAACGGCTGATTCTTGTCTTTTTCTGATAGAATCGCAGATTCCGTTTTCCAGTCAATTCCCAACGCCGGATCATTCCAGCGTACTCCCCGCTCTGATTCTTTATTGTAATATTGATCACATTTGTAAGCAACGGTTGCCTTCTCAGAGAGAACAGAAAAACCGTGAGCGAAGCCTGAGGGCACAAGCATCATATGCCTGTTGGTATCATTCAGAATCGAAGAAAAATATTGACCAAACGTGGCCGATCCCTTTCGGATATCCACTGCTACATCCAGGATTTCGCCGTACACAGCCATAACCAGTTTTGCCTGGCTGAAGGGAGAAATTTGGTAATGCAGCCCGCGAATTGTTCCTCTCGTTGAGGTTGAAATATTATCCTGTAAGAATTCGTACTCCACTCCTTTTTCTTTAAATATTTCTTTTCGAAACGATTCAAGAAAATGTCCCCTGTCATCTTCAAATATTTTTGGCTTAATCAACCAAACCTCATCAAGTGATGTCTTCTCAAATTTCATGGACATGATCCCTGTTAGGTGTTTGGTTCTTCTTTATTTTTTTTCTCAATCTGTATCAATATTCGTTTCAAACCGGATTTCCAGGCTAATGGTTTCAATCCAGTATTTTTGGCTTTATTCAAAGACAGTAAGGTAAACATTGGGCGGGTTGCTGTAAACGGATATTCATCAGATGATATCCTGCTCAAATTTACCTCCAGTCCACTTTGGTTAAAAACTTCCTCGGCAAGATCGGCCCAGCTAATTTTACCCTCGCAGCTAATATGAAATACACCGTTTTCCATCTTTTCAATGAGTTGGTGCGTTTTCTCAACAACATCAAAAGCGAGAGAGGGACACCCAATTTGATCATCCACAACACTCAATTCATGTCGTTCAGCTCCTAAACGGAGCATCGTTTTGATGAAATTACTTCCATATCGACCGCACAACCACGACACTCGAATCAACATCCAATCACACTTCGCTTGCTGAAGAATTTTCTCTCCTGCCTCCTTTGATTTTCCATATACATTCACGGGATTTGTATCAGCATCTTCAGGGTAACCATCCGGGTATTTTTGTTGATCTTTCTCACTGCCTGAAAATACATAATCGGTACTGTAATGAACTAATTTGGCACCAACAGATTCGCAGACATTCGCGAGATTTTTCACACCTGTTTCATTCACTAGAAAGGCTTTTTCTGATTCACTCTCTGCACCATCAACATCCGTATAAGCCGCACAATTAATCAGCAGATCGGGTTGAACATTTTCTATTTTTTGAATCACAGCTTCCAAATCCGTGATGTCTAATTCTGCAGAAGAATAAGCCGTATAGCTCAACCCTCGATATTTCAGAAAGCGAACCCATTCTCGGCCCAGTTGTCCCGTGGCACCGGTAATCAAATATTTCATCTACTAAATCAGTTTATGGGCGAGATTGTTTGCCACTTTGTATGATTCAGGAGTTCCTGCATCGGTCCACCATCCGTCAAGTTTAGAATATTTCATCGTCCCATTTTTGATGTAGTGATTGTTTACATCGGTTATTTCCAACTCACCACGGTCAGACGGCTCCAAATTTTTAATGAGATCAAAAACCTGCGAATCATACATATATATCCCCGTTACCGCAAACTCTGATTTGGGTTGCTCCGGTTTTTCCTCAATGCCGATAATTCTGTCTCCCTCCAGTTCAGCCACACCAAACCGTTCGGGATCCTCTACCTGTTTAATCAGAATTTGCGCACCGGAATTGTCATAATTCCCAAGAGCTTTGGAAAGTCCGGCTTCAAAAATATTATCTCCCAGGATTACAGTCATCGGTTCATCACCGCAAAAGTTTTCTGCCAACCCGAGTGCCTGGGCAATTCCACCGGCTTCATCCTGTACTTTATAGGTAAAGCGGCAACCAAAATCTTTTCCTGAGCCGAGCAAATTCACAACATCTCCCATGTGTTCGGTCCCGGTTACAATCAGTATTTCCTCAATGCCTGCTTCAGTCAATTTCTCGATGGGATAGTAGATCATCGGCTTATTACCAACGGGAAGCAGATGTTTGTTTGTAACTTTGGTGAGTGGATAAAGTCGCGAGCCTGTTCCTCCGGCTAATACAATTCCTTTCATGAATTTTGTTCTCGATTTTATATTTGTTTCAGGTCAACTTTAGTCATCTCAAGAATACGGAAATTTTACCGGAACCATGAAACGGAATATCTCTCTGTAACTGTAAAGGGGTGTTATGTTTGAAGTTTCTCATATTCTGAGGTATGGGCGGGATCAACATCACTTAAAATATTGTAGGCACGGGTTCTCATCTCTGCATCGGCATCCCGAAATATTGCCACAATCTCCGTGTATTTCGCACTAAAGAAAATATCGAACAGGTAATTATTATTCGTCAGTTGTTTGTTCTCCCTGATGATCTCCAAAGACCGTAAAACTTCGTTCCTTGCTTCCTGCGGTTGCATTGTAAACTGATCAAGTCCTACCCGATGGTAGATGTAAATCGCGCGCCTGAAATCTTCATAAGCAGGACTCGTAATGTCGTTAATCAATCCATAGCGGTTTCGCTGTGCCCCGATTGAACGCCCCCACCCCTGCGAACCTGAATTTTGTCCAATCTCAAATACCGACTGCGCCTGGCCGTAATATTGGGTTCCGCCAAGCTCCGAAAAAGTATCGTAATCGTACCCTAGCATCATGTAAACATAAAAGTCCACGAAACTGGTCAGATCGTCGAACTGAAGTTCATCATGAACCAGGTTCTTATTCTGGGGATAGTAGAATCGCCAGTTATTGTCACTAAACAGAATAGCCAGCGATTCCCGGTTCGTATTGTAAATGGGACGCCGAACAGTTAGGGCAATTTCAGCGGTGTAGTTAAAATTATCGTCCACCCCGGTAAGTACAATCTGCCAGCTGCATCGAATTCTTTCTTGATCCTGGTATCGGTCGTTCGTCCATCGGTAGCCATTGATATAATTTTCAAGAGCCGTCTCCAGTTCAGAAATATAATCATACGAACTACCACTAATCTGACGGTCATTTATCGATACATCGCAATCAAACTCCTGTGCAAGGGTTATAACCGGCAATATCAATCCAATAAGAGAAAAAAATAAAAATCTAACCATGTTTAGTTGATGTTTAGCTTCCATCTTATGATACTAATGGCAAATAAACTGCTATTTTTTCGGGGATGATTACTACTTGGCTTAAATTGACTTCTTCTATGATACAAAGGATTCAACTTAATTACTTTGTAGGTGTTTTACTTCTTGCAACGTTAGGGGCATACGGTCAAGTGCAAGCACAAACAAGCCTGGGTGCAAGCTCTTTAGCAATGGGCCAAACCGGAGTAGCCGTACCCAATACTAACTGGTCACTCTTTTCTAATGTTGCCATGATGCCAACGGATGGGAACCGCGTTTCATTTTACGGTTTTCGTTATGTGGGTATTTCAGAAATTACTGATATGGCTGCCAACCTTACTACGCAAACAAGCTGGGGAACACTGGGGGCGGGAATTCACCGGTATGGGTTTAATCTGTTCAACGAAAACAGGTTTCTCCTTGCTTACAAAAACAACCTCGATCGATTTTACTATGGAGCCTCGGTTTCATACACCCACATTTTCCAGGGGGGTGATTACGGTGCAGCCGGAGCTATTGGGTTTGATTTGGGACTCGCAGCGGAAATTACAGATGACCTCTGGTTCGGTGCCCGCGCTACTAATCTCAACCAGCCAACCTATGGTGATACGGATGAAGAACTTCCACGTGAATTGGCCACAGGTTTAAGTTATATGCTAACTCCGGAAGCTCTCGTCACAGCCGAAATTGTGAAAGATGTGATGTTTCCCCTCTCCTTTCGAAGCGGTGTTCAGTTCGAAATTATTCAATCCCTCTTTATTCGAGCCGGTATTACCACCCAACCGGAAACGTATTCCTTTGGATTCGGGTACAAATCCAGCAGATGGGATGTAAACTTTGCACTTCAACAGCATAACCCGCTTGGATTGAGCCCGGCACTTGACCTGGCTGTAAAGTTTTAGATTTCTTTGTAAGTCATTCTGTACTTTATTCAGAATCTTCAATTCTATTTTTCGCTGATTAATTGATTAATTCGGACTAAATTCTTATTTGAAAAAGCGCTTTTTAATTGTTGCGTAAATCGTAACCTAATTAACCATACCCTGACCAATGAAAAAACTGACCTCACTACTCTTTGTATCTATACTGATATTTGTTGTTTACCTGCCCTCTTCTGCTCAAACTATATCAAAAGAAAAAATGATCTGGCTCACACCTCAGTGGGAAGGCGAACGGTTTGAGGACGGCAGGCCCAAAGTAGCTGACGATGTTCTTGAACGAATGGAACATGTTTCGATTGAGGAAGCCTGGGGAATTATCAGGGGATTTGGATACCATAATCAATTTACCGGCGGTGACTGGGAGATTTTGAAAACCGGTGAACCGGTCGTGGGACGGGCAGTGACTGCTCAATATATGCCAAGTCGCCCAGCCCTTGAAGAAACGATCATTGCTCAAGGAATGGAAGACGGCAGATCCGGCCCGATGAACACCTGGCCCATTGATGTATTGGTCCAGGGAGATGTGTATGTAGCCGATGGATTTAGGAAAATTAAGGACGGAACGCTGATTGGCGACCGACTTGGAAATACAATCTATGCAAACTCCGGGAACGGCGTTGTGTTTGATGGATCATCACGCGACAGAGAAGGACTCTCTGCAATAGACGGATTCAATGCTTTTGTACGTGAATGGGATCCTTCGTTTCTACAAGAGATGATGCTGATGGGATTAAATACGCCTATTATGATTGGTGAGGTAACCGTATTGCCCGGTGATGTGGTTTTGGCTAAAGAGACCGGGGTTATTTTTATCCCTGCTCATCTTGCCGAAGAAGTTGTGGATGAATCCGAAGTAATACGCCTTACCGATATTTTTGCCCATCAGCGAGTACAGGAAGGTACCTATACGGCCGGCCAGATGGACACGGACTGGACTGAAGCTATAAGGCAGGACTTTTTAAACTGGTTGGAAGAGAACCGAACAATGCTCCATGAAGAGTATGGAATTGGCGAGTCTACCATCAACCGAATTATAGAAACCGAAGAAATCTAAAAGGATACGATCATGGACAACGATAGAAAAAGTAATGGAGATGTTGACCGGCGAGATTTCATCAAAAAAGCCGGAGCAGGCGGACTGGGTTTGTTCGGTATGTTTGCCCTTCCTTTTGAGGATCAAATCGGACATCTTGCACAAAATGTGAATCGATATTCAAGTCCGTCTGAGCTGGAAATTACAGACCTTCGAATTGCTGAAATTGACGGAATTCCGTTTCGCGTTCCACTGATTCGAATTGACACGAATCAGGGAATTTCGGGATATGGCGAGGTTCGCGACGGTGGTGCAAAAGAGTACGCTCTATTCCTGAAAAGCAGGCTATTGGGTGAAAATCCATGCAATGTTGAGAAGGTGTTTAAGATCATCAAACAGTTTGGCGGGCATGGTCGCCAGGGCGGCGGAGTTTCCGGAGTTGAGACCGCTCTTTGGGACCTGACCGGGAAAGCATACGGCGTTCCGGTTTATCAATTGCTGGGTGGAAAATATCGCGACAAAGTTCGCCTTTACTGTGATACAACCACATCTGATGATCCACACGAATACGCCCGAAGAATGCAAGAGCGAGTAGATTTGGGCTACACCTTTCTGAAGATGGATATGGGAATCGGGTTGGTGGATGACGAAGAAGGGTCGCTCACAAATACCCGGGAATACGGCCCGAAAGGTCAACGAGAACTGCGATCTCAATATTCAGGTGAACAAGGAGATTACGGACAGATCGATCATCCCTTTACGAGGATTCAAGTTACACAGCAAGGCCTCGAACGAATGATGGAGTATCTGCGGGTGATGCGTGATACAATTGGGTACGAAATCCCGATGGGTACCGATCACTGGGGACATTTTGATAAGAATGAAGCAATTAAAATTGCTCGTGCCGCTGAGCCCTATACACTTGCTTACGTGGAAGACCTGATTGCCTGGCAATATGCAGATGAGTGGAAAGAGATTTCTGAAGCAACTACTACACCAACCATGACTGGTGAGGATATCTACCTGCTTGATGGGTTTAAAGAGTTGATCGATAAAAAAGCCGTGGATATGATCCATCCCGATCTCGGTTCTTCCGGTGGAATTTTGGAGACAAAACGAATCGGTGATTATGCTATGCAGAACGGCATCGCCATGATGCTGCACTACGCCGGTGCACCATTCGGATTTATGGCTAGCGTCCATGCGGCGGCGGCTACCGAGAATTTTGTTGCTCTTGAGCATCACTCCGTGGACACTCCAAATTGGTACGACCTGGTCCAGGAGGACAAAAATGCCATTTTCCAGGATGGTTACACACCTGTTCCCGAAAAACCGGGACTCGGGGTTGAAATCAACGAAGAGGCCGTTCGGGAGCACTTGATTGAAGACGCCGGTTACTTCGAACCGACACCGGAATGGAACGAAATTCGAACGTGGGACAGAACCTGGAGTTAAGATGAAAACTGCTCTTAAAGCATTTCTTTGGTTAAGCTTAATTTGCCTAATCGGACTGATTGTAATGCTGTTCGTGGACAGCAGCTCACCATTCGTTGCAATATTCTCAACAGGCATGTTTCTCTCGCTTGCGATCGGAGTAAGAGGTACGGATACGATTTTTAAATCTTTTGCCTTTTCACTATGGATTTTTTCAGCCGTAACATTCTCGATGTTTTACCCTCAATACATGACTTCATGGGGCGGGTATGACCTAAGCAACCTGATTGTGCCGCTCATACAGCTGATCATGTTTGGGATGGGTACTCAATTGAGCATTCAGGACTTTAAAGGAGTTTTCAAAAAACCGAAAGGCGTGGCGGTTGGGGTGATCTGTCAATATACAATAATGCCGATTGTCGGAATAAGCCTGGCTTTGAGTTTTGGTTTTCCGGCTGAAGTTGCGGCGGGAGTTGTGTTAATTGGCTCCTGCCCGGGCGGCGTTGCTTCAAACGTGATGGCCTTTATTGCGAAAGCAGACCTTGCCTTGTCAATTACACTTACAGCTGTTTCAACCATGTTATCACCGCTGGCTACTCCCTATTTGATGCAGCTACTGGCTGGGCAGTTTGTACCTATTGATACATACGGAATGATGCTCAGCATCCTGAATATGATTATTGCGCCCATAGTACTTGGACTGCTTTTCAATCATTTCCTTCACGGGAAAATAAAGTGGCTGGATGATATTATGCCGGCAGTTTCCATGGCAGGGATCGCCTTTATCATCGCTGTAATTACTGCAGCGGGACGCGATTCACTTATAACCATTGGACTTCTGCTGATCCTCGCAGCAATCATTCATAATGCCCTGGGATACCTGTTTGGGTATTGGGGTTGTCGCCTTGTAGGGATGGATGAAAAGTCGTGCCGAACCATTGCGTTTGAAGTCGGAATGCAGAATGGAGGTATGGCATCGGGACTCGCCCAGGAGATGGGGCGACTGGCAACCGTTGGCCTTGCACCGGCTATTTTTGGTCCCTGGATGAATATCTCCGGCTCCACACTTGCCAACTACTGGAGACGAAAATCTGAAAAGGAAGAGGATGCAGGAGAAGCACCGGAACCTGCTATGAAACCGGCTACCTGATTTACAAAACGGTAATTAAAATTCAATATACAATGAAGAAGGAAAACAATAACAGCCGCCGAAGCTTCCTGAAGAAAACTTCTCTTGGAGGCTTAAGCCTTGCAGGCCTCTCTTTAACTTCTATTGGTGATGAAGTTGCCTATGCATCTCAAAACGTTCAACGGGCTTCCCGGCCGTCAGAGTTAAAAATTACCGACATGCGCGTGGTTCAAGTCCTTCGTACACCAATCATCCGCATTTACACCAATCAAGACATTGTAGGCCATGGTGATGTGCGCGATATTGGCGACTATCGCTATGCACTGGAGCTGAAAAGCCGGATTTTGGGAGAAAATCCATGTAACGTGGAAAAACTATTCAAAATCATAAAACAGTTCGGGTATCACGGAAGACAAGGCGGAGGGGTATCGGGCGTTGAAACAGCACTTTGGGACCTGGCCGGGAAAGCTTACGGTGTGCCTGTTTACCAGATGTTGGGAGGAAAATACCGTGATTCAGTGCGAATTTATTGTGATACCACGATGTCGCAAGATCCTGATGAATATGCAGAACGAATGCAGGCACGTGTTGACGCCGGTTATACTGCGCTGAAAATGGATATCGGGATCAACCTGATTGAAGACGTTCCCGGTGCCCTGGTAAATGCTGAATTCTGGAAAAATCAATCGGGGGGATTGAGCGGCTGGAACTCTATCCCCGGCAGTTATGCTAATACGGAACATCCGTTCACGAGAGTTCAAGTTACAGATAAGGGAATCGACAAGTTGATGGAGTACGTGGATGTAATGCGATCCAAAATCGGGTATGAAATCCCAATGGGAACGGATCACTGGGGCCACTTCGACAAGAATGAAGCGATCAAGATTGCACGGGCTACAGAAAAATATAACCTCGCCTATCTTGAAGACCTGATCCCCTGGCAGTACACAAATGATTGGAAAGAGATCACACAATCTACCACCACTCCAACCGTAACCGGCGAAGATATCTATCTTTTAGAAGGTGGTTTTAAAGATCTTATTGACAACCAAGCAGTAGACATTGTCCACCCCGACCCTGTAGGTACGGGCGGATTACTGACCACGAAACGTATTGGTGATTATGCACAGCAAAATGGTATTCCGATGATGCTTCATCATGCTTCTTCTCCCGTTTCATTTTTAGCATCCGTTCACGCAGCAGCGGCCACAGAAAATTTTCTTTGGTTGGAGCACCATTTCGTGGATACACCCTGGTACGACGATTTAGTCACCGGTGTCCCAAAACCGATCGTACAGGATGGATATGTTCAGGTTCCCGAAAAGCCAGGCATTGGCGTAGAACTGAATGAAGAGGTGGTAAAGGAACACATGGATGAAGAGATCGGATTTTTCGAGCCAACAACGGAATGGGATGAACGCCAATCCTGGGATCGACTGTGGAGTTAGCGCGGCCTTAGCAGAAAAAAATAGACACATTTTTATTTCTACATTTTATCTTTACTACAAGCACGAATTGACTTTTTCGTTATTTGTTTAGCTGTTGATCTTCATAATTGAGAGTTTAAATATACCAACAGAGACTGTATAATTTATCAATCCATCATTTTCAAAGAGATTCGCATGAGAGCTTTTGGGGATAGATATCAAAGCTGGCTGACACTGGCAAAGCTGAGATATGTCTTTACATTTGGGATTTTTGTTATTTCAATTTTTCCGATACAAGCGAATGCACAGCAAAGGGATACCGTCCGTACTCAGATTGAACGAGATCTTGAAGAAGCTATTGAAGAGATCGATCCCGAAGAATCTGATCTTGACCTGGAAGAACTCGTTGAATTCCTGGAGAGCTTAGCGAATAACCCAATTAACATCAATCGCTCCTCTGTCGATGATTTGATGCAGATCCCTGGCTTAAACTTTCGGCTCGCACAGGGAATTGTACAGTACAGATCAAACCAAGCTCCATTTTCAACAGTCGATGAACTTACCGATGTACCGGGTGTTGGACCGGCAACCCTCAGCAGGATTCGCCCCTACATTACCGTTGGAACCGGGCTGGAATTGAGCCGGGACCTCTATCTCGATCCAAGTTATTGGACGAATAACGGACGTTTTGAGGGGTTCACACGGTATCAACAGACCCTCCAGGAGCAGGAAGGGTATGCAAGACCCGACTCATCTGGAGGATATTTAGGCAGTCCGGCTAAATATTATCAACGATTTCGTTATACCAGCAATCATCTTTCACTCAATCTCACCCAAGATAAAGATCCCGGTGAACCGTTATCCGGCCCTACCGATTTTGATTACACATCTTGGCACATTGGAGTAAATGATGTTGGCAACCTGCAAGATTTTGTAATTGGTGACTACAGTGTTTCATTTGGCCAGGGATTATTAATCTGGAGTGGCGGGGCATTTGGTAAGGGACGTGATGTAACGAACGGCGTTTCAAAAAATGAACGAGGAATCCGCCCATTTACATCCGCACAGGAAGCGATAGGTTTTCGGGGCATCGCCGCCACTTACGGACAGGATATCCAAGTGAGCGCTTTCTACTCAAACCGAGACCGAACAGCCAGTATCATTGAGGACAATATTGTAAACTTTCCGACGGAGACCGGGTATCATAGAACAGTTAACGAAAGAAGCCGTCGAAATAATCTTGGCCAGGAAACCTTCGGCGGACGCATTCGGGCCCGTGTTCCGTTTGGTTTCGTTGGAGTCTCGGGCTACCATAATCGGTTTGATCAGACGGTTGAAGCGGGAAATCAACCCTACCAGGTGTTTGATTTCTCCGGAAAGGAGTTATCAGGATATTCCGCCGATTATCGTTTTTTGATCCAGGACGTAATCCTTTTTGGTGAATTTGCCTATACCGATAATGGCGGGTACGGACTTCTTTCCGGGGCTGATTTTGAAGTAGGCAACCGAACCAACCTTGCCCTCTCCTACAGGTATTACGACAAGCAGCTACAATCCATTTTCGGCGCAGGTTTTGGCGAACAGTCCGGTACTCCGGGAAATGAAGAGGGATTTTACATCGGAATTGAACACGAATTGACGGATCAAATTCAACTCATTGGATATTTTGATCAGTTCCGTTTTCCCGGGGCAAGATTCCTGCAAAGTCAGCCAACATCCGGGTTCGACTGGCTTGGAATGATAGAATATGAACCGAACACTGATCTGAATATGTATCTTCTTTTCCGGTCCAAAACACGGGAAGAAGAATACGATACAACCGATGAATTTGGACGAGAAATCAGCCTGCTTGATGACGATATTCGAAGTTCCATTCGCTACCAGGCCGAGTACCAGGTTCACCCGAAAGTACGGCTGAGAACACGTTTTGACCTTGCAAAATCTACTCCACCAAACAGCGACACAAGCTGGGGATACCTGGTTTTCCAGGATATTCGCTATTACCTCAGCGACAGATTTCAGATCGATGCACGTGTAACTATGTTTGAAACCGAAGGATACGATTCACGCGTTTATCAATTCGAAAATGACTTGCTGTACGTGTTATCAAATACTATGCTTTTCGACCAGGGCCAGCGAATGTACATCCTCTTCAATTACGAACCCACCAACTGGCTTGAACTGTGGATGAAGTTGTCTACGACTATATATGAAGATCGCCAAACGATTAGCAGCGGATTGAATGAGATTCAGGGTGATCGCAGGAGTGATTTTGGGATACAGGCGAGGGTGAGGTTTTAGAGTGGGTGAAAGGGTGATGGGGAGAGTGGGTGATTAATATTTTGAGCTGTGTACAACAATGTAAATCAAAAATAAGTTACGATGGAACGTATTCGATCACATAAAGACCTGAAGGTTTATCAGCTTTCCTACGATCTGGCAATGGAGATCTTCAATATTTCCAAATCTTTTCCTAAAGAAGAACGTTATGCTTTGACCTCTCAAATTCGGAATAGTTCAAGGTCAGTGGCTGCGAATCTTGCTGAAGCCTTCAGAAAAAAATTGATATAAAAAAGCTTTTATCGCAAAACTCTCTGATTCCGAAGGAGAAGCCTCCGAAACCCAAACCTGGATTGATTTTGCTAAAGACTGCAAATATCTCACTCCTGAGACATGTGATAATCTAAATCAAAAATATGAACATGTTATTGGAATGCTTGTCAATATGATCCATTCAGCAGATCAATGGACGATTGGGGAGTAATTCACCCAGACTCCCATTCACCCAGTCTCCCTATCATCCACTTACCAACTTACCCAGTCCTTTTCCTTTTTTCCAGGAAAAAGAACTGAGATAAAATGAGTGAGTCAAAAATTACTTATCCGTTAAAAAAGCAACCCCAGGCAATTCTTTCCCTTCGAGGTATTCGAGGCTGGCTCCGCCGCCGGTTGAGACGTGAGAAACGTCATCTTCAAGTCCGGCTACTTTAATCGCAGAAGCTGAATCTCCTCCACCAATAATGGTTGTGGCCCCCTGTTTCGTTGCTGCTGCGAGAGCTTTGGCCACTTCAAAGGTTCCATCCGCAAAGTTCGACATTTCGAATACACCCATTGGACCATTCCAAACAATCGTTTTCGCTTGTTTGATGGTATTCCCAAATGCAATCGCCGTTTCGGGACCTATATCCAAAGCCATCCATCCGTCTTCAATTCCGTCCTCGCTTACTACTTTATGTTCGGCATCGTTTTTAAACTCTTTTGCTACGACGGAATCAACCGGAAGCATTACATTCGCACCGGTTGCTTCTGCTTTTTCAAGGAGCTCTTTCGCAAGGTCAATCTTGTCATCTTCGACCAATGAATCACCAATGGGCAGGCCTTTGGCTTTATAAAAAGTGTAGGTCATACCACCGCCAATCAGAATACTGTCCACTTTGCCAAGCAGATTTTCAATCACACCAATTTTATCGGATACTTTCGCTCCGCCGAGAATAGCTACAAATGGCCGTTCAGGATTGTTCACACTTCCTTCAAGATATTTAATCTCTTTCTCAAGCAAGAACCCGGAAACAGATGGCTGCAAAAACTCTGTTACCCCGGCAACGGAAGCGTGCGCCCTGTGGCTGCTTCCAAATGCATCATTCACAAAAAGATCTGCCCCTTCAGACAGCTGATCGGCAAAATCAGAATCATTGGCTTTCTCCCCGGCATGGAATCGAACATTTTCAAGAAGTACAATTTCACCGGGTTTCGCTTGATCAACGACTTCTTTGCGAGTATCACCAATACAGTCAGTTGCAAAATGAACGGGGACATCCACTAAAGTTGCAAGGTGATCCGCTACCGGTTTGAGGCTAAATTCAGGATCGGGTGATCCGCCAGGCCGTCCCAGGTGGCTTGTTAAAATAAGTTTCGCTCCGGCGTCAATTACAAAATTAATTGATTTTAGGGCTTGTACAATTCTGTTATCGTCTGAAATAACTCCCTCTTTGATCGGCACGTTAAAATCGACTCTCATCAGTACCGTTTTTCCCTTCAGTTCAACATCATTCAATGTTAGTTTAGCCATTTGTGTATCTGTTTAATTTGATATTCAATTTCTTTGCAAAATACAGGTTTATAAGCTCGAAAAGAAAGATTTTTGTGGGCTTTTAAAGCTCTACAAAAAATTATTAACCACTCCTCAAATCTCTTGATTGTAATGTCAGTCATCGGGAAGCCACTAATTTTTCCCAAAGCAGGGCAACACCATTGTGGAGTTGACAGAAAATTTACCCGTTGCACTAAACGATAATCGATGAGGGGCTTTACTCCTTCGGCCTTGATGGGTGGAGGAATTGCATGGTTTGCATGGCAGCACGGGAAAAATCGCCCTGCGCGCTCACCTGTGAGCATTCGCAGAGTGTACCCGTGCGTGCAAACCGTGCCCGAAAGCCATCACAGCCGAGAGCTTTTAGGTACCTTTTGACGGTCCAAAAGGTACAAGAGAAGAACCAATAGGGACGTTTATGTTGTTTAAAGCCACATTCCGAAACCTGTCATTGGTAGTATAAATGCTTAAATCTAACATACCTTACTGGATCACTCATCCGATGAGCTTTCATAACCGATTAAATCATGGGGGAGCCGTTTGATGAAGAGTCTAATGGTTCTAAGAAATCATAGAAAATTACATAATTATTGCACCTGTATTTAAAGATCATTTTGGATATTTTGTAAAATGAAAAAAAGTTCAAAAAAAACAGAGGTATGGACTCTATCTATTTTGATCATGCAGCCACAACACCTTTAGATAAAAGGGTATTGGATGCGATGACACCTTTTCTTACCGAAAATTATGGGAATGCAAATTCAGCACACCAGCTAGGGCGTACTTCCAAAGTAGCAATTGAAGATGCACGAGAGAACATCGCAAAGTTGTTAAACGCCGAGCCATCTGAAATCATTTTTACCAGCGGAGGTACTGAAAGTGATAACGCCGTCATCAAAGGAATGATCACCGGAACCGGGAAAAATGAGATTATAACCTCCCCTATTGAGCATCATGCAGTTCTGCATCCCGCGGAATCTCTTGAAAACGAAGGAATTACCATCAAATACCTGGAACCGAATGAAGAGGGTATAATCACAGCTGAGCAAGTAAAAAATGCTATTTCTGAAAACACGGCCATCGTTAGTTTGATGCATGTGAACAACGAGATTGGATCCATCAACCCAATAAAAGAGATTGCTGAGGTATGCCGAGAAAGCGGTGTACCATTCCATTCTGATACAGTTCAAAGCATTGGCAAAATACCGGTTGACGTGAAAGAGTTTGGAATGGATGCACTTAGTATCAGTGCTCATAAAATTTACGGGCCGAAAGGCATTGGTGTACTTTATGTTAAAAATGGCACTCCCTGGGAGCCCTGGCTGCAAGGTGGTTCACAGGAAAGAAAACGAAGAGGGGGTACATCAAATGTGCCCGGAATCGTAGGTCTATCCAAAGCGATGGAACTTGCAGTTGATGAGCTGGAAAATAATGCAAGCCATTATTATTCGCTTCGTGAATTCGCCATTCAACAACTCGATGAAAAGTTCGACGAACAATTTTATGTTAACGGACCTCGTAACGGTGGGGCTCCACATATTCTGAATGTAGCATTTCTATCACCTGACGAAAAGGGTTTAGACGGTGAAATGCTTCTCTTAAACCTGGATATTGAGGGGATCTGTGTATCAAATGGATCAGCTTGTACATCGGGAGCTACGGAGCCATCACATGTATTAAGCGGAATAGGTTTGAACCAGGATCACTGCAATTCAAGTATTCGCATCAGTTTTGGCAAGCATAATACTAAAGAGGAAGTGACCTTATTAGTGAATAAACTTGAGGGAATCCTGGACAGGATGTTGGCAATGGCGGGCTGATTTAGCTATTATCTAAAAGCAAACTGACAGGTTTACAGGGGACATTACACATTCACAATAAATAAACAAATGTAATCTACTATGGGAAAGAAAATAGCACTTGGATGTTTGGGAGTTGGCCTTTTAATACTGATTGGCGGTGGGTTTTTGACCTACAACTATATCTACAAACCGGTGATGGGAAGCGTGGAATCACTCCAGGAGATACACGAAACAAATAATAGAATTGATAATCAGTCGACGTATGAGCCACCGGCTGACAATGCAATGACCGAAGAACAGGTAGAACGTTTTGTAGCTGTTCAGAAGCAGATTCAGAGTGGAGTTGAGGAACGTTTGAATGAGTTTCAGCAGAAGTATGAAGAGCTTGAACAGGAGCTTCAAAATCAGAACCAGGAACCCGGTTTAACTGCTATCATGAGTGCCTGGGGAGATATTATCAACCTCTATTCAGATGCCAAACAGATCCAGGTGGATGCACTGAATGATCACGATTTCTCTCTACAGGAATATCGGTATGTTCAGCAATCTTTCTACAGTGCACTGGGTATGGAGCTGTTTTCTTACAACATCGACCAAATAGCTGAGGCTGCCAGCGAGGGTAATTTTAACAATATGAACCTTGAGCAGTTCGAACAACAACAGTCCGAGATGGAACAACAAGTACCTGAAATGAATCGTGAGTTGGTTTCTCAATATGCAGATTCTGCCGAAAGCTGGATGGTATTTTCCTGGTGGGGATTATAAATTGATTTCTAACCCGTCACTTCGAGCCTGCCTTCAAAAGCTTGAGCACAGGCAAGCGCAACGGAACGCGAATGGAATAAAGTCGAGAACTATTCTTTGGCAATATGCGACATTTCGACTCCCTCTTCGGCTTCACTTCGTTGCGCTCAGAGTGCGCCCGATCTGACGAAAACTTTTTCAAAATATGAACATTTGCGTTTACTGCGGCTCTTCTTCCGGGAAAGACCCTGCGATCGAAGAAGAAGCCACAAAATTGGGAGAGCTGATGTGCCAAAGAGAACACAATCTTGTCTATGGCGGAGCTTCCCGTGGCATCATGGGGATTTTGGCTGATTCTGTAATGCAAAACGGCGGTGAAGTGGTTGGTGTGATCCCCAAAAATCTATTTCAAAAAGAGGTTGCTCACCAGGGAATCACCAAACTTATCGCCGTGGATGGTATGCATCAGCGTAAGTCAATAATGGCTGATCGTGCCGAGGCTTTTATTGCACTGCCCGGTGGTTTTGGTACTCTTGAGGAGCTGTTTGAGATCATTACATGGAATCAAATTGGCCTTATCAACAAACCTGTTGTTGTCTATAATTTTAATGGCTACTTCGATTCACTTATAAACATGATCGATCATGCGGTTGAAGTTGGCTTCATCAGGCCCAAAAACAGGAAAATTTTACAAGTAGCTGAAACGCTTGAGGAATGTTTGAGGTTTTGTGAATCAGTAAACAAAATGTGATTATTTTTAGGAATAAACTGTTGACCATTGCTTCAATCTATCATCACCTATTTTTTTGGTTCTAAACCTGACGATTTTAATCAAGCCGCCGACACTTCACCCTTCGAACCTTGTCCTGATTCTCCCAATTGCACCTTTGATTCTGTAGAATTTAATGAAAAAGCGGAGGATCTATTTGAGATCGTTTCTTCAGCGATAAATCGGATTGAACCTTATGAAATAAATACAAATTCACAATCCCTTCAAATAGATGCCGTATTTCGTATTCCAATATTTGGATTTAAAGATGATGTGGAAATAGCTGTCAAACCGGTTGATCACGAGAAAAGTATCCTTCACATTAAGAGTTCAAGCCGGGTTGGCGAGAGTGACCTGGGAGTAAACAGACGGCGTATTAAACGTATATTAACAACAATCAAACAACAAATTTCTTAAAGTTATGAGCATACCAAAAATGTCAATCAATATTGGAATCCTGTTAACAATTCTTGGAATTCTGTCCTACATCCTCACAGATTTTGCAAGCGTCACTGCTCTGATCCCCGCCTTTTTCGGGATTGTATTTGCGGGACTCGGCTTCTGGGGAACTAGAAGTGAATCGATGCGAAAGCACACCATGCATGCTGCACTTTTGTTGGCACTTCTTGGTTTAGGGGGTTCTTTTAGTGGTTTAATATCGGTTTTTGGTGCTCTTGCGGGAACCATGCCCGAACGAATGTCAGCAGCAGTGAGTCAATCCATAATGGCCGTAATCTGTATCATTTTCTTGATTGCCGGTATCAAATCTTTTGTGGACGCACGAAAGAAACAAGCAGAGTAATAGGTCTTTGATGAACGTTAGTTCTCATTCGAAAAGATATCATCAATCAGGTGTTTATATTTCTCCTCGATAATTCGGCGTTTCACCTTAAGTGTGGGTGTGAGTTCCCCGGTTTCCACCGTAAACTCATTAGAAACCAATCGGAAATCTCTGATTTTTTCGTGTGATGCCAGCTCTTTTGAAAAGGTTCGGATCTCTTTGTTGTAGATATTTTGGATGAACTCTTTTTGAAGCAGTTCATTAAGGTTTGAATATTTAATGTTCTCCTGGTTGGCATATTTCTCAAGAGATTCAAAATCTGGGACAATCAATGCTGCCATAAACGTTTTCCTCTCACCAACTACAACCAGTTGGTCAATCCACGGACTGGTTTTGAACATATCCTCAATCGGTCCGGGATATATATTCTTTCCACCGGCATTTACAATCATATGTTTGATCCGATCCGTTATTTTTAACCGGCCGTTTACAAATCGCCCTACATCACCGGTATGGAGCCACCCGTCTTCGTCGATCATCTCACGAGTAGCTTCCTCGTTTTTCCAATAACCTTTCATGGTGTTTGGGCCTCGATTTAAAATCTCGCCGGCCTCACAGGTTACATTTGTCGGATAATCTTCACCGCTAACCTGGGCTAGAATGCGGTTGTCCTCCAGGCTTTGAATGCCAACTGTTACCCCATTTATTACCTGCCCAACTGTTCCGATAACCTCATCCCCATAAGGATTGCAACACATCACGGGTGACGTCTCCGTAAGTCCGTATCCCTCAATTATATTTAGTCCGGCCGCCATAAAAAATATCCCGATCTCCGGAGGTAATGCTGCGCCTCCTGACACAAAAAACCGTATGCGTCCACCTGTACGCTCTTTGAGCTTATCGAACACAAGTTTGTCGGCAATTTTTTTCTGAACAGAAGTCAACCCCCGTTTCCCATTCCAATATTGTTTCCCCACATTCAGAGCCCAGGAAAAGATCGATTGCTGTATAGCGCTACCCTCTTTCACATTCTTGTTCACCAGGTTGAATATCTTTTCAAATAATCTTGGTACACTAACAACGATGGTAGGATGGGCTTCCGTCATATTCCGTGCTACCGTATCCACACTCTCGGCATAGTAGATTTCAGCTCCCCCGGCAATCATTGCATAATAACCAGCAGTTCGCTCAAAAGAGTGGCAGAGCGGTAAAAACGAGAGACACCGGTCGCTTTCGTTAATATTTATAGCATCGTGAGCCGCTTTAATATTACTGACGATATTGCGATGAGTTAACATTGCCCCTTTAGGTTTACCGGTAGTACCCGAAGTGTAGATCAGGGTTGCAACATCTTCAGGTTTTATGTTTTTAACCCGTTTTTTTAACGCATGCTGAAATTTTGTTTCTGCCTTCATGCCGGCCGCACAAATGGTATCAAATAGTTTTACCTGGTCGCCCTCCAAATATTTCTTCACTTTGGGTTCGTCGAAGGCAATAATTGTTTCTAAATCCGGACAGTTGTCAAAGACTTTAACCGCCTTTTTCAGTTGAATACCTGTTGAAACAAAAAAGATCTTTGATTCTGAATCTTTGAGAATATACTTGCACTGATTTGGCGGTAGTGTTGTGTACAATGAAACATTAATAGCCCCTACCATTTGGATAGCAAGATCTACAACCATCCATTCATACCTGTTCTCGCTGAGAATCGCCACCCGATCCTCTTTTTCCACTCCTCGTTCCAGCAGATAACTGGCAATTGCTGTAACGTCTTGTTTTACAGTATCCCAAGTTACAGTCTTGTATTCACCGTTGGGAGAGGGTTTATATGCAAAAGCTGTTTTATCAGAATTTTCGTATTTTTTTGCAAGATTAAGATAAAGTTCAGTTAAAGTCTCAAATGCAACGAGAGTAGGCATGTTAATCAGATTCGTTTAAAATGGTAGATTATAAATAAGATAAAATTTTCAAGCATTTTTAATATACTATTGTAAACGTAAGTAAATAATTTTTGTAAGAACATTCCTTTAAATTCGTTCAGTCTATCTTAAGTTTCATAATTTAATCCGTTACCAATGGCACACCAAGCACAAGAAGAAACCGTACAACTGGTTAAGCAAATTTTCAGAACATATTTAAAGGAACGAAATCAAAGACAAACACCCGAACGTTTCATGGTTCTGGAAGAGATTTATCGTTCAGACGGCCATTTCGATGCCGATGATATTTTTTTCAACATGAAGAATGCCGGAACTCGCGTATCACGTGCTACGGTGTACAACACACTCGACCTTCTAATTGAGTGCGGACTCGTACAACGGCAGCAGTTTGGCAAAAACCAGTACTATTATGAGCGATCGTATGCATACCAGCAGCACGATCACATGATATGCAAGGAGTGCGGTGTGGTGATTGAATTTTGCGATCCAAGAATTCTGGAAATTCAAAACCTGATGGAAAAAATCCATGATTTTGAAGTCGAAGGCCATACTCTGCATCTATTTGGAAGATGTAACGACCGCGAAGCCTGTGAAAAAAGGCGAGAAAGCGGTGACAAAATCAAATCGATGAAGGAGAAAAAAGAGGCTTAATTTTTCGCCAGTAAGCACGAAAACACAAAAATTATATAAAGAATGTCGTTCTGAACCTGCCTGCTGAAGCTTTAGCGTAGGCAGGCTTGATTCAAAATTCCCGAACGCGATTCAATTATGAAGATGCTGAATCCCCCAAAGAGATCCCTTTGGGAAAATTCTGCATGATTCGAGAAAACTTCTTTGTATTTTTCTGTATTCGTGGCTATTCCAAACCAGCTCTCTCAAAAATCTCATCTACTCTTCTTGTGTGATAACTGAGATCGAAAGCATTCTCAATTTCTTCCGGAGATAGATTCTCCTGAATGGTGGAATCTGCTTCAACCAGTTCGCGAAATGCTCGCTTTTCTTCCCAGGCTTTCATAGCCAGCGGCTGAACGGTATCGTAAGCAACTTCACGCGATAGCCCCTTTTCAACCAGCATCAATAATAATCGCTGCGAGAAAACCAGACCATGCGTTTTCTGCATGTTATCTTTCATGTTTTCAGGATAGACCATCAGTTTTTCTACCACCCCGGAAAAACGGTGGAGCATGTAATCCAATAAAATGGTTGCATCGGGAAGAATAATTCGTTCAACGGACGAATGAGAAATGTCTCTTTCATGCCACAGTGGAATATTTTCATAAGAGGAAACCATATATCCACGGAGCACTCTCGCACATCCTGAAATATTCTCCGAACTGATGGGATTTCGTTTATGAGGCATAGCAGATGATCCCTTTTGTCCTTTACTGAAAAACTCTTCCGCCTCCCGAAGTTCGGTTCTTTGCAAGTGACGTATTTCAACTGCGATCTTCTCGAGGGTTGAACCAATCACAGCCAGGGTTGCCAGGTAATATGCGTGCCGGTCTCGCTGCAGGGTTTGAGTTGAAACGGGCGCCGGCTGGATACCAAGCCTCTCGCATGTTAGTGCTTCCACTTTTGGCGGGATATGTGCAAAGGTTCCAACTGCACCTGAAAGCTTTCCAAACTCTACATCTTTGGCTGCTCTCTGAAATCGATCGAGGTTTCGCTGCATCTCTGCATACCAAAGTGCACACTTCAATCCAAATGTTGTGGGTTCTGCATGAACACCATGAGTTCGCCCCATCATCACCGTTAATTTATGTTCTTGAGCCTTTTCAGCGAGAGCTTCACAAAATCGGTCCAGCCCTTTTCTTAATATCTCGTTGGCCTGTTTGAGCCTATAGCCGTTGGCCGTGTCTACCACATCAGTTGAGGTGAGGCCGTAATGAACCCATTTTTTTTCATCCCCGAGACTCTCTGAAACGGTTCGAGTAAACGCAACCACATCATGCCGGGTCTCCTTCTCAATCTCTTTGATTCTGTCGACATCGAATGTTGCATTATCGTAAAGTTTGTCAACATCTTCGGAGGGAATTTTACCCAACTGACTCCACGCCCAGCAAGCAGCAAGTTCAACATCAAGCCATGCCTGGAATTGGTTTTGTTCGGTCCATATGTTGGTCATTTCCTCTCGGGAATATCTGTCTATCATGAAATAATCTTTATTGAGTTGGAATTTTTATCGTGGTGCCGGCTTCAATCATCTCATCCAGTTGAACCTGGTTCAAAATGGCAATTTCCTCCGGCTGGATATCCATTGGAAGTGAACTCGGCAGAAGATCACTAAACCGTGCCCTTCTATCTGTCTGTATGACGCTGAGCCGGACCGGATTGATGTTCAATATCTGCTGATCTGTAAGGCGATCAAATTCTGTAGTTGTTTCCTCAAAATCAGGTTCAAATGTAGAATATTGATCCGCAGAGCTGTAGTTAATAAACCTGTAAATATTGCCGCCAAACTCCACCGCATACACATAAACACCTAAATCTTGCTGCTCTCCTTGTGCCGTAGTATTTGCAACATATGCGTTCCATTGTCCGCTACTTTGTGTAGACCGCTGAGTTTCAGCCTGTAATTCGTTATTCGACAAGAAATTTCTGACAGCTTGCTCCGGATTTGATGCTTCGGAATCGATCTGGAAAATCATCACGGCATTTTGTTCCGGGCTAACCAATGCAACCTGTTGTGCCTGGTTGATCACCTGCCAGCTTTCCGGTACTGGAAATTGAAACTCTAAATCAGGATGGTAAAACATACCATCTTCAGAAAAACCCTGCCGCGGATTATTACCATAAACGATTCCATTGAGTTGACTCATATATTCTTCAGCATCATAAATGGTCTGTTCATAACCTTCTTCAGCCCACTGTTCAGCTTTTCTTGGAATGGTCTGTTCTCGTTCTCCCGGGTCGGGGTGAGAAGAGAGAAATGTTGGCAGTGATTGATTGGAATTCTCTGATATTCGTTTAAGGCTATTAAAAAATTCAGCACCTTCAGCTGCCGCATAACCAGTTTTTGCGGCATACTCAACACCAAGCTCATCGGATTCGCGTTCATTTTCGCGACTGTAACTCAAGAAAAGTAACTGTGCCGCCTGGCTGCTTAATGCCAGTAGATTCTCTCCGGACATCCCTAAAAATTCTTGGCCAAGAATTGCGCCGCCCACAGCCACAACCTGTCCAATTGTTTGTGTGAGACCGCGTTGTGAGGCATGTCTTGCCGCTACATGCCCGATTTCGTGGCCTATAACTACGGCGAGTTGAGCCTCGTTTTCGAGGTGAGCAATCAGTCCGCGGGTTACATACACATACCCGCCGGGCAGAGCAAAAGCATTCACTACAGGACTGTCTAGTACTCTAAATGTAAACTCTGTTTCGCTGTATTTCTGGGGAGTATCCTCACGTCTCATATGGCTGTTTGCCAGGATTTCCTCACTGAGGTTCTTCACATATTCACTCAAGTTTTCATCCTGGTAAAGTCCATATTGGGCAATAATTTGATTGTCCACGTCCTTGCCAATTTGAACTTCTTCCTCCCACGAATATGCATAAGCCCGTTTATTTCCACTCACGGGACTTTTTTGAACAGTGCAGGAATTCGAAAAAATAAAAACTGAGAAAAATATCAGCAGATAGGATGTTAGAGTACGCATATCCAAATAATTTAAGTGTGTTTAAAAGGTAAGATTTTCATGCAACTTTAACGATTATTTCTGTTTAATAGGATATAATCTTCACTGTCCAGAAGACCCGTAAACCGTTTAATGTGCTTGAAAATAATGAAGAGGGCATATGAATCCAGAGTGCAATATTTTTTAAGTACTTCGGGGACAGCACTTTTCTCTTCATCAGTCATCAAACCGTTTTTGTAGGAAAGCCATGCATTCATTGCGTCAGATCCATCCGAAATTGAAAAATCGGAATCTTTCACATTCTTATACGGATCAAAAGTTTTGCTTCCTTTTTCTTCTCCTTTCTCACCAAACAATACATCATTTACCTGGCTATCAAAGAAGTCTGAGAACTCCGAAGACTGTTCCCATTTTAAAATGCTTTGCAAAACCTGTTTCAAACCTAGGCTGTCTTTTAGATATTCATTAAAATAGTAGTCTCGAATAATTCTGCTTACATCAAAAAAACGATGTTCATACTTGTCAGTTCTTGACGTTCGGATCTTCTCAAGAATTTCAAGCTCCTTCTTATATTTTTTTTGCTCACGCTTGAAATCCGCAATCAATCGATTTACACCCTGCTTCTCAAAGGGTGAATATTGCATAATTGTTCCCTCAAAAATATCCGGAATCCTTCCCAGTTGGCAAACAAATTCCCTATGAGGGTGAATAGTTTTATCCTGAAGGTCCAGCCACTCTGTGTGAATCATCTTTCCGGATTGATGAAGCGTATGGCAGGAAAACTGGAAGTAAACCGGCGTATAGGGCCGGGATTCTTTCTTCATAGGTATAGCATATGTTGCCGCTTCAAAATCCAGGAAATGCAGGGGGTATTTCAGATCATTAATTGACTTCATACTCTGCTTAATCCATAAACTTGGAACAGCCAGGTCCCGGGCCTTTAGAATCTGCAGGTTTCTTCGATTTAAAATCGGAATAGTGGCAATGTTCTGATGAAGCATCTTCTCGAGAGAATCAAAACCCCTGGAGAATTCCGCTTCTTCCTGGTAAAAGGTACCATTTTCTGATTCTGCGCTATTCCCATGTCCAATCAACTCAAAAACATGTTTCTCGGTGTGATTAATATCTTCTGATGAAAAAAATTGCCTCCAGCAACCTTCAGTACTCTCATTTCTTGACAATCTAAAATCGCAATATTTGCAACTTTTATGCCGATCAATACCACGAAATTCGTGTGGTTGATGGATCATTAATTTTATTTTTTCAATCGCCGAAGAAACAGACTCATTATGAAAGTATTGATGAGACTGCTCAATAGGAATTTGTTGCCGAATCTGTTCCACCGCTTTTGTGGCACGGACTTTTGTAAAAAGCTCTAATAGTTCTCTTTTGATTTTTTTTCGGGTAAAAAAACTTGCTTGATCGAATAGGTGCAGATGATCTATTGAAGATTTGAAATGTTTATTCGGAAAATAGAGATGGACATCAACATCATAATCCGGAAACTGTCTTTTTAACACATCCAACCGATAGGCTGCTTTCAGAAGATATCGAACAATACTTCTTTTTTTTATTCCCGGTTGAATTTCATCTCCTTCCGATTGTTTGCGAAGTTTTCCATGTACCTGGATGATAATCAGTTTTTTATCGTTCTTAACCAGAATCGGTATTCGGGTCAAAACCTTATCTTGTTGAATAACCGCACCGGTAATAGCTACCGTTTCTTCCTTCAGTAACTCTGTTGTCTCACCGAACGCTTTTTTTGTAGAATTGGATGTATGCCTGCAATTTTCAAAACGTAAAGATATTGCATCCCGGATGTGTAACTTATTTCGCTGCCTGAAATATAGTTTTGAGGTATCGCGATTCAGGGAATCGTTCGTAATATGGATAAACTTCAGAGGACAAGATACCGTATTCAAAAAGAGATCATCATTGATAATAATGGGAGCTTTCTCACTCATATCTATTCAACAATATTCACTTCGGGAACCAACTCAATACCAAACTCCTCAAATACCGAATGCTGAATTTTTTTTGAAAAGCTAAAAATTTCTGATCCGGTTGCGTTCCCGTGATTGACAATCACCAAGGCCTGGTTTTTATAAGTTCCCACATCTCCAATCCGTTTTCCTTTCCAACCGGTTTTTTCGATCAGCCAAGCCGCCGGAATTTTTATCTCCTCACTGTTCAACTCGTAAAATGGCATCTCATCATATCTCTTATGAAGTTCTTCAAACTGTTTCCTGTTAATAATAGGATTTTTGAAAAAACTGCCTGCATTCCCAATTAAATTCGGATCAGGGAGTTTCGACCTTCGAATATCAATAACCGCTTCGTAGATATCTTTGATAGAAGGTTCTGTAATTCTTTTTTCAGATAAATAGGATTGAAGTGATTTATAACTGTCTTCAATTTGGTGATTTTCTGTCGTCAAATTTAGCGTAACTCGGGTTACAACAACTACTCTTTTTAGTGCTTTTTTAAAAATGCTATCACGGTACCCAAATCTGCACTCTTCCTTTTGGAAGGTTTTGAAGATTCCATCTCTCATGTCAAACAATTCAAGAGAATCAAATACTTCATCCAACTCCACACCATAAGCCCCGATATTCTGTATAGGTGCAGCTCCAACCGTTCCGGGAATCAGTGCAAGGTTCTCAACACTTCCATAATTATTCTTCACAGCCCAGGTTACAAATTCGTGCCAGTTTTCCCCGGCTCCAATTTTAACCTTCAGTCTACCGGAGCTATCCTCGATAATATCTTTTCCTTTAATAGAAACTTTCAAAATTGGTTGAGCCGGATTCTCCAGAAATAGAATATTACTCCCACCGCCAAGCACAAACGGGCAATCATGCTCAAAAAACCCACCTTCATATAACTCGTAAAGATCCTTTGGACACTCAACATCTACAAAATTATTTGCTACCGCTGAAACCCCAAGTGTATTGAAAGAGGTTAAATCAACGTCTGTTTTTTTTTGAGGGTTACTTCTGTTCACTATTACGCTTTAACTCTTTTGATTTTTAACGGATGCAGGGGGCATGACTCTCAATTTTCGCACTCGGTTGTTTTTTACGGAATGAACGGTAAGCTCTAAGTCTTTATAGGTCATGCGCTCACCAACATTTGGAATTCGCTCGGTTAGGTGATATACGAGCCCTCCGAGTGTTTCAAACTCATCATCAGCAGCAGAGATAGAAGTTCCAAGTATCTCATCCAGGTCGTCAAGGTCTATCTTGGCATCAAAAATATAAATTCCGTTTTTGAATTTTGTATAGAGCTTCTCCTCTTCATCATCATATTCATCGCTCAGATTTCCGACTATTTCTTCTAAAATATCATCAAGGGTTACAATTCCCTCGGTTCCGCCATATTCATCTACCACGATGGCAATGTGTGTTTTTTCGTGCTGGAAATCGCGCAGCAGATCATCCAGTTTTTTTGTAGCCGGGATAAACAAAGCCTTTCGTGCGATGGTTTTCCAGTTGATGCCACTTTTTTCCAAATTGGTATTGATGTATGGCAATACATCCTTCGAGTAGATGACGCCCAGGATAGTATCAAGATCATTCTCATAAAGAGGCATCCTGGAGAGTCCTTTATCCTGGATGAGAGAAATTACTTCCGGCAAAGTGGAATCTACGTTAACAGCCACAATATTGACCCGGGAAGTCATAATTTCTCTAACTGTGGTGTTCCCAAATTCAATGACATTCTCAATAATTTCCCGCTCCTCGCCTTTTATGGAGCCCTCTTTCTCTCCCATCTCCGCCATTGTTTTAAGATCCTGAGCCGTCATCCGGTTGTCAGGTTTTGGAAGATTTTTTTCGAGACTTAACGTGCTGTTTGCAATCAGTTTAGAGATAGGCGTAAACAAAATAAAGTTAAAATAAACAAAACCACTCATGTTACGCGAAACCCTTAAAGGATTATTAATGGCAATCACTTTAGGAGTGATTTCACTCAGAATCAAAATCATGAAAGTAAGTACAAAGATCTGGATCGTATAAATCACAAACGTGGACAGCTCGAATACTATGGCGATTTTACCAGCTAAAACGGCAGCCAGAACAGAACTTACAATATTCGCAAATGTATTACCTATCAGGATCGTTGCCAACAACCTTCGCGGCTTGTTCAGCATGGTGAGAATTCGGTTATCCGTCTTGGAATGCGCCCCTGTAAGATGAAGATCCTCCAACTTGTTGACCAACGAAAAGAAAGCTACTTCTGACCCTGAGTATAATGCACTCAAAAATAGACCAAGGATCATAACCCCCACCTCTACAGCGATTTCTCCAAACTGTAGAGTCCCAACTGTTTCAGCTGCTGTTAAGAAAAGAGCGGTAAACACCAGGAAAACCCTGAAACTACGACTCGGAGGTTCGTCTAAAGATTCCAAATAAAATTTGTTGATTTGTAGAGAATTACTTGTTTATGATAGATCTGTAAAGCCACTTCATCGAAATTGTTATCATCCCGCACATTCTGGATAGTGTGACGAACACCTAAAACCGGTTCATTGCCACATTCTCCTCTCCCGGCCGTAACCGGAATTGCTTCATTCACTATGACGGGACTTTTACAAACCTGTTGTAAATATGAATAAAAAAAGGTGACGATGAAAGCCACCGCCACCTTTAAATGTACAAAACTTCTCTTTTAAAATGGGAGATCGTCATCCATATCATCGAATGAATCATCTATTTCAGCGGTTGCTGAACTGTTATTCGGTTTTGAAGGAGCTCCGCCTCCCATTGAATCACTCCTGCTGTCGAGCATCTGCATATTCAATGCTTTAATCTCAGTTGTATACTTCTTCTGACCATCTTTATCTTCCCACTGACGTGTTTGAATCGGCCCTTCGAAATAGGCTAATGAGCCTTTTTTGAGATATTCCTGGCAGATTTCCGCAAGACGCCCCCATGCCACAATTCTATGCCATTCAGTGCTTTCCTGCTGTTCACCATTTCGGTCCTTATATCGTTCGGTTGTTGCAACACTTAACGTTGCAACAGCTGTATTTGACTGTGTGTATCGTACTTCAGGGTCAGCTCCAAGCCTGCCGATTATCATTGCTTTGTTTAATGAACTCATAATAAGTTGGGTTTGATTTTTGTTATCGTTCTATTAGTAAGAACTGAAATTTTGCAATCCCTTACAGAATTTTTTTATCGAAGGGCATCTTCAAGCACTAAAGAGGCATCGCTACCCTTATCTCTGTACTTTATTATGATAGGACAAGAAACAGACAATTTGGTCTCGATTCCCCAATCAGTATTAATCGGCCGGGTGCCCGGTACAACCACCGCTCCTTCGGGAATTGCGGCTCCTTTTCCGAGAACCTGTTCGTTTACTGCGTCGTAAACGGGTACTGACTTCGAAAGTGTTACACCCGGTGCAATGACGGCTCGTTTTTTCACTAAAATTCCTTCAACAATCACAGATCCGGCTCCAACAAAACAGTCATCTTCAATAACAACCGGGCTGAGTCCTACCGGTTCAAGCACTCCACCAATCTGCACACCGGCTGACAGATGAACATTCTTCCCAATCTGAGCACAAGAACCCACAAGAGCGTGACTGTCGATCATGGCCCCTGCATCAACATATGCACCGATATTAACGTAAGCTGGCGGCATGATTATAACACCCTCAGCCACATATGCCCCTCTTCGTACGGACGATCCGCCGGGAACAAGTCGTACACCATCACCTGTATCAAACATTCGCGGGGGGAGGTTTTCTTTATCAACAAATCCTTCGTAGATACCACCGTAGTTTACATTTTTGCCTGCTTTAAAGGCCTCGAGAATTGCTTCCTTAACGTCTACATTCGCCTTCCATCCATCCCCATCGGGATTGGCCGCACGAATAGTTCCTTCTTCAAGTTGATCTAAAATTTTTTCCCAGCTCATAGGGTGTTTCTTGGTTAAAATTTATTTGTTAATACTGTAAAAGACCTGGCAGAGTACCGGCGAATTTTCGGTTCCCGCCAGAGTTTGCTAAGCAACTCTGTCAATACCTAACGGACTTTGACAAGTTGCCTCTTTTTTAAAATCTATCATTTATTCAGTTGGTACCAGTTAATAATTGCCTCATCCGAAGCACGCAAATGATCCGTTGATGAAAGCTCCTCATTAGTCAACGGAGATCGAAGAACGGATCTCTCAATCAATCCTTTCTCCTTCATCAATACTTTTAAAGGAATTGGGTTTGATGCCGAAAAGAGTGCTTTCACCGCATCGGTCCAAATTGGAAAAAGTGAGGCCGTATCGCCTTTCAAACTTTTCTCAACATAAAGCTTCGTTTCTTTCGGCCAAATATTCGATGCAACCGATACAAGTCCGCTTCCACCTGCTGTTGCAAAAAATGGCATAAGACCGTCATCTCCGCTAAAAAGGGGGATGGATGGAACAGCTTTCCTGAACTCCTGGAACTCACTGATACTTCCGCTGGCTTCCTTCACTGCCCAAAGATTACCGTGATGTTTAAGCTGTTGCAGAACTTCCGGAAATAGTTTTACACCGGTTCTTGATGGAATATTATAAATCATACATGGTTTGTCTGATACATCCATCAGGGACTTGAACCATTCGAACTGTCCTTTTAAGCCCGGCTTGGAATAAAGTGGATTCACCAACAAAAAGGATTCAATATTCTTCTCATTGCAGTACGAGATCCAGTCGGTTTGCGTCTTGAGGTTAAATCCACCAACTCCCACCATAATGGGTACCGAGTTACCCCGGTCCGAAATAAAGTCAACAATCTCTTTTTTTTCATTATGCGCTAAGGCCAAACCTTCTCCCGTACTTCCGAGCACGAGAATCCCGTTTCCGGCCTCTTCCTGTCGAGAAATAATCTCATCCAGGTTTTTAAAATGGATGCTCCCATCTTCTTTCATGGGAGTGATAAGTGCTGTCCAAAGTTGAATATCAGTCATAACAATTCTTTAAATGCACGATCAAAAAGTTCTGAAAATGGATAAACACCCGGTTCAATTTCCGGGTGATCCAAAATATAGTTCGCCGTCCAAATTGCCCCTTCAGCAAAAATTGATCGGTCGTGAGCTTCATGTTTCAAAAAGATTGATTCGCCCTTTGTTTTCAGATGCAGTTCATGAATACCTTTTACATCTCCCTGACGGTCGGAAGAGATCGACGCCTCTTTCCCGAGCCAATCATTCCAGGATAATGCCGTACCGCTGGGGGCATCCTGTTTGTGTTCGTGGTGGACTTCGTGAATATGAAATTTCGGTTCATCTAAAAATTCTGATCCTTTCCCCAAAATATTTAGAGATTTTCGAACTAGGTTCATTCCCAAACTAAAATTAGATCCGATCACCCACCGGGTTCCGATCTCTTTTACCTGATCAGGTAACTCCTCCGGCCATTGATAACCGGTAGTTCCCCAAACTGCCGGTAAATCAGTTTGGAGTAAAATTTCAATGATCTCTTCAGCAGCCGTTCCCGGAACGAAAATGATGGCAGAATCCGCCTCTGCTAATTTTTCAGGGGTGGGTTTATTATACTCGTCAAAAGGAATAGCTGCTTCTCCGAGCAATTCTGCCACAGTTCCACCTGTTTTACCCGTTCCAATTACAGCAAATTTTCTTTGTTGGTTTGATTTGGTCATGATTTTATAAATCGTTTGTGCAATACACGGACAACGTCTTCTGCTTCATCTTCTGCAACTAAAAAGCAGAGATTATGAGAACTGGCACCGTGGCATATCAAATGAATGTTAGTTTCCTGAAGAGATCCAAAAACCGGGCCACTTAACCCGGCCGTTGCATCCAGATTATTTCCAACCAAAGCGATCAGCGACAGGTTCTTCACAATTTCTACTTCACTAAACTTTTGTAGTTCCTTTAGAACTTCTGAGTCCAGCATCGAGTTATCCGGTTTGTTTACATCCGTATCAAGAGTTAGTGCTACACTTACCTCGCTCGTGGTTACAAGGTCAACACTGATTTTGTGCTCAGCCAGAACCTGGAACAATTTTGCAAGAAAACCATATCGGTGAAGCATATCAAGACTGTGAACTTTCACGAGAGTCTGATTGCGCCGGAGGCTAATAGCGCGCAAGATTGGTTTATCCTTTGTGTCTCTCACAATCCAGGTTCCCGGTTTTTCCGGGTGAATACTGGAACCCACATAAACACGAATATTCTTTCGGATGGCAGGAACCATCGTTGCCGGGTGCAAAACTTTAGCCCCAAAAACAGAAAGCTCAGCCGCTTCATCAAAACTGATTTCTGTAATGGGTCGCGCATCTGATACTATTCTTGGATCCGTTGTATAGATTGCGGTTACATCTGTCCAGATCTCCAGTACATCTGCATCAACGGCTTCGGCAAAAAGTGCAGCTGAATAATCACTACCCCCTCGGCCAAGTGTGGTTGTATGTCCATTTGGTTCTGATGCGATGAATCCCTGAGTTACAATTCTTGATTGAGCCAAGAGTGGTTGAAGATTTTTTGATGCTGCCTCGGATATTGCGGGAATATCGGGCTCGGCATTTCCAAAATCATCGTCTGTTTTGATCACTCTGCGGGCATCAAGCCATTCAACCTCATCACCGGATTCCTGCTTTAACACCTCCGTAAATATTGTTGAGGAAAGCCGTTCGCCAAATGATAAAATTTCATCGCGAAGCATTGGAGTCATAATCTGTTTTCGCAAAGTTATGGCTTCGAGGGCATCCAACAGATTTTCCACCTTATCAATTAGCAAGGCGGGGTTTCCCAAGTCTTTACAAATCGAAAGATGTTTTTTCCGAATGGCAATAAAAATCTGCTTGCGTTCTTCGACTGATTGTTCAACGGTCAATTCAGTCAGATGGTTGGTAGTCCCAGCGGTGGCACTAACCACGATGATTTTCTTGTCTGGATCTGACGATACGATTGACGCACACCGCCTCATGGCTGTAAGGTCTGCCATGCTGGTGCCGCCAAACTTTGCTACTTTTATTAAATCTGGCATGTTTTTATTCGAATAAAATTGAGCATTGAAAATAACGAAATTTTAAGCCCTTTAGCAGGATTCTTTCTAATTTTATTTTCAAAGAAACTATTTATGATCCATTGAGCCCCAACAAATAAGATCTTTTACTCCTCCCTGGCGTGGAGAATAGCTATAGATTTCTTAAAAACATTTTGTATTTTGTAACTCTGTTTGAGATTAGGACTCAACATGACAGACGAAATTATAAGCTAAATTAAACAAAGGCGGGTGATTTTATGCCAAGCGGAAAGAAAAGAAAACGATCTAAAATCGCGAAACACAAACGTAAAAAACGTCTGAGAAAAAACAGGCATAAAAAGAAAAAGTAATTTCAGGTTGAAAGTATTTGAGGGCACAAGAAATTGTGCCCTTTTTTTATGGATCGACATTCAGGTTTCAAGAGGTAATCTACGCGGAATGCAACGTCACTGGCACAAAAATAGTTTAGCGCACCCTCGAATTGTGAATTATGAATCCAATTAAGCTGCCTGGACAACCACAGAATTATCAGCAATTTTGATAATTCTATTTGCCTTATAAAGAAGATGAGTTAGTTTTCTCCCAATATATTCATGTACTTGATTAAGGCTGTTTAATTCTCCAATTGAGAATTGGAAATAGGAGAGCAGGTTGATGGCTGTAAGATATTTTCCATACTCATCGCCGTCAATCTCTATGTGCCAGCGCGTAATGATGTCATCAGAAATTAAAAGTTCATTTACTTTCTTACTGGCCCGGTCCATCCACTCACTGGCCATTTGAATCCTAAAATTATCATCTTCCGTTCCGGTTTTTGGCTGACAGCTTTCAACATCAAAATGCCATACCAATTCAATGTCTATGGAGGGAGCAACATTGGCTTCAATCAAGCGCTTTGATTTTAACATGGGGTGATCATCAGTACCTTCTAATTTATTGGCAAGAGCAGCTTCTCGAAACCTGTCCCAATCAAAATTGATCGACAAATGAGTAAGGTGATCTGTTGAATCATTAAGATCAATTAAAATTTCGAGGCCTGCTGCATTTATGTTTGATTCTTCCCACGTTTTAAACTTAACAACGTTTATATTTCTCTTGTTTAATGAACTGCTAATTTTATTAACAACCGACTGAAAAATTGGATACTGCATGTTCGAATTTAATTTGAAAATGGTTTTCTTTATTTCTCATCCCAATGAATAACTTCTATGCTTTAATATATTTAACGGAGGTACTAAAAAACAAATGTAAAGGTCAAACCTTTCAGTTTAGTACCTCACCGCATAAAGATGTTTGGGATTGTTACCTCTCCGGGAATGGTTCTCGTTTTCGATTAAAGTTTTCAACTAACCCGGAGGAAACGGCCCTCTTTGTTGATTCCGACCGACCACCAAAGAAAACAAATACTACTCCTTTTTTTGGAGTTCTATCCGATAAATCTGTCCGGGAAGTTTCCATGGCGGAGAACGATCGTTTCATCACATTCTGCTTTGATGAAGACTACTCGCTAATGTTCCAGATTTTTGGAAATTCGCCCAACGTTTTTTTAGTCAGAGACAATATTATTATCGAATCATTCAAATCTCCAGATGATTTTGAAGGCAAAACACCTCCTGAACCTCGAAAGGGATCAAAGCCACAAACCCCCAATCCTGACGATTCTGTAAAGAGGGTCATCACAAAGCTGGATAAAAAGTTTCCGCGCCACCTGATTCCGTTGATTATTGATGAGTTTGATTTGAACGAAAAATCGATTCCCGAGATCAAAGAGGTTATAGACAAGTTGATCGATTCAATGCTCAACCGTCCGGAATTTCGAGTCCTTGAGAACGGAAACTTGTGCCTGGTCCCCCAAGATCTGCTGCCGTATTCCAATCTAAAAGTATATGATAATGTTAATGATGCGATACGGCATGCCTACTACAAAACCTCGAATGAGCGCCGTCTTGAATCCAGAAGACAGTCGATCAAACCGAAAATAGACCGAATCATCAATAAGTATGAGTCTACCCTTGACCAATTGAAGCATGCTGATAAAGGCTTAAAAAGAGCCGATAAATATGAAAAATATGGGCATATTTTGATGGCGCATGCCCACGAAAAAAATGAATTTAATGAATCGGTTACATTTCCCGATCTTTACAATCCCGACGAAAACGTAAAAATACAGCTTAAACCAAAATTGTCGCTCGCTGAAAATGCTCAGTATTATTATGAGAAAGCTAATAAATCGAAGCGGAATGTGGAGGAGTCGAAACGCAGGCTCGGGGAAATCAAAAAGAAATTGAAAAAATTGAAAGTGCTTCAAAAATCACTGAATGACATTGATAAGATTTACGAATTCCGTGATTGGTATAAAGAGAATGAAGATGCACTTCTTGAAGCAGGCGTGTTGAAAGCTGAAACTGAAAAGAAAGCTCCTCCCTATCGTATTCTTGAAATCGACGGATACACCGTTTGGGTGGGGAAAAACGCAAAGAGCAACGACCAATTAACCACCGATGCGCATAAAGAAGATGTTTGGATGCACGCCCGCGGAGTGAGCGGTTCTCATGTTGTGATTCGAATGGACAACCACAAAGAGATGCCCCCAAAGAAAACGCTTTTGAAAGCGGCTTCAGTTGCAGCATGGAACTCAAAAGCACGGGGATCCGGACTGGCTCCTGTGATGATTACAAAACGAAAATACGTAGTTAAACCGAAAGGGGCTCCCACCGGAACAGTTCGCGTAAACCGTGAAGAAGTTGAAATGGTGAAACCTCAAAAAATGCCCTCATGAACAAACCCAAACTTTCGCATCCTGTTTTTTTGTGTGGTATGATGGGATCCGGTAAATCCACAATTGGAGAAAAGCTTGCCGATAAAATTGGGGTAGCATTTGCAGACCTGGATTCTGTGATTGAGAAATCTGAAGGCATGAGCATACCCGAAATATTTGAACAAAAACAGGAAAAAGGATTTCGGGCAATCGAGAGAAATCAGCTCATAAAACTGGCCGGAGAGATCGAAGGTATCCTGGCACTCGGTGGCGGATCACTCCAAAACCAACAGATTGTAGACCACCTGAAAATTTATGGATGGCTTATTTTTATTGATACATCCCGGGCTGATATTTTCGAACGATTAAGTGATCCGACAGGAAGGCCGATGCTTGAGACTGCCGATGAACTGACTGAGAGGATCAATTCCCTGTTTGATGAACGAATGCAGTATTATGAGCAGGCACACTTTTCCGTTCAAACGGAGAACAAATCAGTCGATGAGATTACAACCGAAATTGTGAAAAAACTGACTATCTATGAAGGCCGAGATTACCATTAACGCATCCTCCGGAAGTTACAAAGCTGCCGTTGGCGAAAATATATTTGAAGAAGAACTTGCTAATTATCTTAGTCAGAAACAGGCCGATAAACTCTTTGTATTGATTGATGAAAATGTTTTCCGTCATCACTGGAAAACCATTCAGCCTATTTTATCTGAACTCGTAACAAATGTTCACTTTCTCCAGGTACCAGAGGGAGAAAGCAGCAAGTCAGTTCGTTTTTGGAGCAAGACTCTCGATTTTTTGTTGAATGCAGGGATCCGCAGAAATGTGCCTCTTGTAGTCATTGGGGGCGGCGTTACCGGAGACCTCGGCGGATTTACAGCTGCCACGGCATTGCGGGGAATTCCGCTGATTCATGTGCCCACAACTGTTTTGGCAATGGTAGACAGCTCTATTGGCGGCAAAACAGGCGTGAATCATGCCACCGGTAAAAACCTGATCGGGTCATTTTATCAACCGGACCGAGTTATTGCCGATACCCGGTTCCTGGAATCTTTGCCAAAAACTGAGTGGATCAATGGTCTAAGCGAAATTCTTAAATATGCGGCCATCCGGGATGAAGCGATCTTTTCTGAAGCGGAAATTTTCATGGAACCCGACCTCCAGTCCATGAATAAAAAGAAACTGATTCACCTAATTGCGAAGTGTATTAAGATTAAAGCCGATATTGTAGAAGAAGACGAGTTTGAGGGAGGCATCCGCGCCTTTTTGAATTATGGCCACACATTCGCTCACGCACTGGAAAAAGCCTGTGATTTTGATACCATAAGCCACGGTGAAGCGGTGTACCTCGGGATGCTTGCCGCCCAGGAATTATCGAATTTAACGGGGGCAGATCTTCAAACAACTAAACTGTCTGCATATCGTTCCTTGTATAACTTCAGAATATCAAAAGAGGAGTTATCATACAATCAACTCAATGAGTATATGAAAGCGGACAAGAAAAGAACTGATGAACATATAAAATTTGTTCTGCTTAATAATTGGCAAGAACCGGAAGTAAAAACCGTAAAAGATAAAACACTCATAAACCAGGCATGGGATGCAGCTTCAAACGAATTATCATAAAATTTCAACGACCCTGACCGAGATTGCTACTTAGATATATACATAAAATCTGGATTTTCTTTTGGCGAACGGTGTTTGCGCTCTTTGCCGTTTTGCTAATCTCAGTGCCGGTGCTTTTGGGTTTACTGCAGTTACCCGCCAGTCAGGATTATATGAAAGATGAGGTAATCATAGCCTTTAATGATCAATTTCAGGGAAACCTTGAACTCGGAAGAATCGGTGGATTTCTCCCTTTTTCAGCAAGTGTTAATGACGGTCGTGTTTATGCTCCCTCCGATTCAATAAATCCTGTTTTTTCATTCGAAAGAGCTGAAGTTCAGGTGAACCTGTGGGAGATCTTACAGCAAAACTTGTCGATCACCACATTTGAAGTGACTCAACCCACCATTTATCTCACAGAAAGAGATGACAGAATCACGTTCTTTCACGCACTCAGTCAACGCAGAACTCAAACACAAGAGGAAACAAATTTCATTGAAGGTGGCGAAATTCGATTGCTGCAGCGAATTAACATCTTTGCACCTTCGATTTCAGTAGTGAACGGACGAGCTGAAGTGGATGAATCGATCAACCTGCCGAGTCAACTACATGTTCAGGCCCCTTTGAATGTAGAAAATGTAAGCCTTGACCTCTTCCTGGAGGTTACCGATTCGCAGATCTATTTCGACCTGCCAAATTTTATCGCCGAAATTCCCGGAACGCCGTACGAATTCTTCCAAATGAGCGGGCAGTTTTACAATGATGATGAATTTTTTGAGCTAAATCGGTTTCGAATAAGTACAGATATCGGTGAGGCAGATTTCAGTTTTGAAGCCTCGCCGGTGACTCTTTTTGAGGATAGTTTAAGCCGTCAATTTAAAGATGCTTCATACCGATTTTCCGTAACAGAAAGTTCTTTTGAAACTGAATTTGTTCAGCTTTTCGTTGAAAATTATCCTCCATTTGAGAATAATCTTGATATCATTTTAGAGTCTGAAGGTTCTCAAGAGGAATATTTTCTGGATCGGCTTCAGGCCAATCTAGGGGAATCTTCTGTTTTAATTACTGCAAATGCTCAAAATCTGTTCACAAATAATTTCTCCTACCACGCTCAATTGGATAATGTGGTCATTCAACCCTCGATGTTCGATTGGATTTCAGAAACCTATTTCGAGAATGAGTATAACTTGCAACGGTATCAACTTAGTACTATTCGCGGGGAGCTGGATGGAACCCGGGAAAAATTGACGAGTGATTTTGAAGCTCAAACCCAAGCTGGTTCGTTTGCACTGGATGGCTCCCTTTCACTTAATCGACCGCTGGATTACAATCTTCTGTTTGAGGTCGATTCACTTGATATCACTCCATTCATGAACGATACAACTCAGAGTACCATCATCCAGGGAAATGTAAATCTTGATGGTACGGGAACCGGAACCAATGCACAATTTGCAAGCTCGGTCGATTTGAGCAACAGCACACTTATGGGAGTAGATTTGACCTCTTTTGTAGCCGACTTCGATTATGATACCGGCCACCTCGATTACGACATCAATGGCGGAGACGGCGAGTTTTTTGTATCAGCAGATGGTTCTTACAGGCGAAATGAAGCTCAGCACATTTTTACCGGCGACGGTACGGTACAAAACCTGGATATCGAAAAATTCTATCCTGAATTTCATTCCGACTCCACCAGTTTCAACAGTACTTTTTCCGCAGATATTGAAGCCTCAAACCTGGATGACCTGGTGGGCCGTGTAAGTTTTGAGATGGAACAATCTACTATTAATGCTGACACTCTGCGACCTCATCAGTTTTATGCAGACATCAACCCAAACCCCGACGGAACCCGCACGTTTCGATTTACCTCATCATTTTTTGATGGCGAGATGCAGGGTACGCTCGATCACAGCCTCATTCGAAATCACATTCAATATTGGAATGTATATCTGAAAGAGCGAATCTCTGAAGAATTCCTGTTTAATCCGGGTTACTTTGGGGAGCTACTATTACCGGAGTTTAATGAATCGGACAGCAGTTCCGTTGATGTATCCGTACAGATGAATGTGAAAGACCTGTCACTTTTCAGAAAATACTACCCGGATTTTCCCGAGGTTGAAAGCCAGGCACGTTTCAATGCTACAGTCAGTTCGTCACGGGACAGATTACTTATTACCGGAAATTTTGCTGACCAGGATTTCCACACGGAACAACTCCGTGCCAATGATTTTAACACCACATTTACCGCCAGCTTACGCCATGACGCAGACTTGAAATCATCCAGCACGATCGATCTTCAAATCAACAGTGCTGAAGCCGGTTTTAGAAATTTCAATCTCAGGGAGGGCTCCATAGACTTTACCATGAGGGATGACTCTTTCCGAGTTCAGCAAAATTTTGCCCGCCTTGAGGACGAGCTTGTTCTCGAATCATCATTCACAGGACGTTTACAACCCGATTCCGTACAGGTTTCTATCGGGGAGTTCGAAATCGGTACATCTGATTATCGATGGACAGCTCAAAATAATCCGCAATTGGCATATACCAGCAGTGAAAGTTTTGTGATAGATAGTCTCGTTCTGATTAGCGATGCGGATTACATTGCTGTTGACGGCACCTATAGCGGTAATTTTGAGGATTCCGTCAATTACGAAATTCAGAACCTTGACCTGAGCCGAATTTCTGACCTGATCGGGGGGCGAGTTTCTTTTTCAGGATTATTGAATGGAAATTTCCAAACCCGTACACTCACACAAATCCCCTCCGTTCAAGGAAATTTGAGTGTTGAAGAAGGCAGAATGCAGGGAAGAATTATTGGAGATGTAAATATTAGCAGTGCATTTAATAGCGAAGAGGAACGATTCGATACAAATGTCCGAATTTACACCAACCCTGACAAATATCAGCGATATTACAACAGGAATGAAGGAATTGGTCAGGATATTCGGCTAAACGGGTATTTTAAACTGCCCAACGAGAATACAGCTGAGGATGAAGAACTCTTTAATTTCGATGCAGATTTCCGCCAGATAGATATGTGGATTGTAACCGCAATCGTACCTAATATCATTACAGAGATGGAAGGAAGTGCAACCGGTAGCGGAGTCATTTTTGGAACAGCTAACGATTTTGACTTTGATGCAACATTCAACACCTCAGATGTGTACGGTGTACCCGCATTTACTAATGTGGAGTATACCCTGAATGGCGATATCCGGTTCAACAAATCAGACGGATTACTTTTCCAGGATATCCGGGTAGAAGACCAATTCAATGGCAATGGCACACTCAGCGGGCAGGTAGATTTGAATAATTTTTCTGAAACCACAGATATTGATCTGACGCTGGATATGGATGAACTTCAATTCATGAACAATCCTTATGATCCTGATATTCCGTTTTATGGTAGTATTTTCGGAACCGGCCAGGCTCAAATTACTGGAACTAATTTTGCACCGGTGCTGAGTACTACACGTCCGCTCATTGTTTCTTCGAATTCAAGCATTTCAGTTCCACTTGAACCCACTACAGAGTATGAACAAGATCAACGGTTTATCAGGTTTGTAGAATCATTTGATTTGCCCTATTGGCAGGGGCCCCTGGCAAATGCAAATGGTGAAAATGGAAATGGAGAAGTTGATGAGGAGTTCTCATTTATGGATCGATTTACGATGGATCTTCAGTTCCAGGCAAATAATCCTATTAATATTGACCTGATATTTGATCGCGTAACGAATGATGCAATTAGCGCTGATGGAACAGGTCAGATTCGTATTCTTTTGGCTGACCAGGATGTAAGCATGTTCGGCCGGTTTAACATCACGGGTGGTAGTTACCAGTTTGTAAGTGGAGATATTTTCACCCGAAGGTTTTCTCTTGAACCGGGAGGTTCCATCGTTTGGTCGGGAGATTTAACAGATGCAGATCTGAATGTAACAGCCACCTATCGGGCACGGCCGAACATCAGGACATTACTGCTAACAAATGAGGCAACTCCTGATGGGCCGGCTCAACGAATACCGATAGAATTGGTACTTGAAATTACCGGGACAATGACTTCTGTGGAAAATGAATTCTTTTTCAGGGTGCCCACAGGTATTCAAACTAATGTTGATCCCAGAATTGCTACACAGATCAGCAATCTGAATCAAAATGAAGATGAGAAGTTAATCCAGGCTACCAGTATTTTATTGAGCGGAAACTTTCTGCCTCCTTCACAAACACAGGGACTCGGTCTCACGGAAAGTCTCTCAGGCACGGCGGTAGTTGTAAATCCACTCTTGACGAGTCAATTGATAAATCCGTTACTTTCAAATCAGATTAACTCTTTGTTGAGAAGTGACATCACATTTGATATTGACGTAAACCTCAACTCCTTCAATGAAGTTGATTTAGGAGTTGCGCTCAGATTTTTTGATGACAGGATTGTTTTGCGCCGTGAAGGTCAAATTACCGGTGAACAGAGTGATATTGGCGATATCGGAGCAACTTATCGCATCAATCAAACATTCTCTCTGACTGCCTTTCACAGGCGAGATCCAACTCTGAATTATGAAAGCAGTTTGGAACAACAAGCCCAGGAGATGAACGGCGTGGGCGTAGAAGCCCAAGTGCAATACAATACCTGGCAAGAATTAAAAACAAGAATTTCTAATGCATTTCGGTCATTATTTGGAATTAAAGAAAAAACTGAAGATGATGATCAAGAATCAACAATTGCAGAAAGCAACTGATTGATGACCGAATTTTTAAACCATAGTTAATTAATGTCTGATAACAATTTAAGTTCACTTGAAAAGAAAATAATTGAGATCCTACAATCCTACCCGGATGCATCTATCCCGGTGCCATTGCTAATCGAAGCGCTTGGCCTGTCAAAAAAGAAGGGCACAAGGAAAATCAAAAGTGCAGTAAATCGATTAAAACAGCTTGGTCATATCAGGGTATCGAAAGGAAACCTGGTACGACTCAATGAAACGACTGCGGGCGATAAAAATATAGTGAAAGGAAAGCTGGATGTAACCAGTCATGGTGATGGCTACGTGATTGTAGAGGGTCGCGACCAGGATATCAAAATTGCCCAAAAAAATATGAGTACCGCTCTCGACGGTGATATTGTTACTGTAAAACTGTTGGGGTATCACAGGAAGAGTAATAAACCTCTCGGAAAGATCGAGAGTATTGAAAAACGGGCAAACACACTCTTTGTAGGAACACTTGAAGAGGTTGCCAAAAACACCTATATCATAAAGACAGACTCTCATTCCAGCCGTGTTGATTTTTTCGTTGAAGGTGACCATCTGCATGAGGCAAAACCCGGAGACAAAGTTTCTTGTACACTGATACAATGGGATGATGAACGCGGATACCCTCAAGCCAGTATTGTACAGGTTCTTGGAAAGAGCGGTTCAAACGAAGCCAATGTATTATCTATTTTGGCCGAAAAGCAGTTCCAAGCAGCCTTCCCTCCCGAAGTCGAGGAGTTTGCAGGTAATATTCCCGATGAAATTCCCGAACAGGAAATTGAGCGCCGCCGGGATATGCGAAATGAAGTTGTATTGACAATTGATCCGGCTGATGCCCAGGATTTTGACGACGGATTGAGTATCGAAGTTCTCAATAATGGGAATTACTACCTGGGAGTACACATTGCCGACGTTACTCATTATATGCCGCGAAATACCGTTTTGGATGATGAAGCTTTCAATCGCGGAACCAGCGTTTATTTGGTGGATCGGGTTATTCCTATGCTTCCGGAACGTCTCAGCAATAACATGTGCAGCCTACGCCCTCGTGAGGATAAACTGGCATACAGCTGCTTTATGGAAATTGCTCCCAATGGGAAACTGGTAGATTATTCCATTGAAGAAACGGTCATTCACTCGAACGAACGCTTTGTGTACGATGAGGTGCAGGAGATCCTGGACGGTAAAAAATCGCATCCGCTTGAAACTCAGTTAAAAACCCTGCAGGCCCTGGCCAATACCTTGCTCGAAAAACGATTTCAACAAGGATCCATCGCTTTTGAAACTCCGGAACCAAAGTTTGTGCTCGATGATAATGGTAAACCCATAGATGTTATCGTAAAAGAGCGGTTGTTCGCGCACAAACTGATTGAAGAGTGCATGTTAATGGCGAATAAAACAGTAGCCAAACATGTGGATTCACTACGGAAAAAAGGCGGAAGAACGGCTAAGAATGACCACCCCTTTCTTTATCGTGTTCACGACAAACCCGACCTGGAGAAACTCCATAATATTCGCGAAACAGCAAAGCCACTGGGTATAAATTTTGAGGTAGACGGATCAATCTCATCCAAAAATATCAACGAGTTGCTGAAGCAAGTTGAAGATACGTCAATTGAAAAGATTATTAACGGTTTGATGCTCCGTGCAATGTCCAAAGCAGAGTACTCTCCGAAAAATATTGGCCACTTTGGGCTTGGATTTTCAAACTATGCACACTTTACAAGTCCAATCCGCCGTTATCCAGATGTAATTGTTCACAGGCTCCTTAAAAGGTACAATGCCGGTTCAAAAGAGTATACATTTACTCAATTAGAACATGCAGGTGAACATTGCAGCGAAAGAGAACGTTATGCCGTTGAAGCAGAACGAGATTCAGTAAAACTGAAACAGGTTGAATATCTGTCTGAGCGCCTTGGAGAAACCTACCGGGGTACAATCAGCGGGGTAACCGAAAACGGTATCTATGTTCTGCTAGACGATATATACTGCGAAGGTATGATTCGCGTTAGTGATTTGAAGGATGACTATTACATCTATAATCCTAACTTGCATTGCCTTGTGGGAAGGTCGAAAGGCAAAAAATTCCGGCTCGGTGATAGCATAAATGCAAAGGTAACACGAACCGACCTTGACAAAAGGCAAATTGATCTGGTGATCGCTGATTTTTAACTACAATTTTATAAACATGCGCGTAACGTATAAAATTTTACTTACCTCTCTGATCGCTTTTCTGCTTGCAGGATCAGCGGTTGAAAATCTTTATGCCCAGTTTTTCAATTTTGGGAAAAACCGGGTTCAATACGAGAAATTCGACTGGAGGTTTATTGAGACCGACCACTTCGATGTGTACTACTATAACTCCAAGAATTACCACCTCGCCCAGTTTACGGCAGAAGCAGTTGAATCGAGCCTGAAACAGCTAAATGAAGATTTTGGAGATCAGATAACTTCCCGTATTCCGGTCATTATCTACGATTCTCACAGCGATTTTTCCCAGACAAATGTAGTTGCACTTCCTGTTGACGCTCAAGGAATTGGCGGTGTGACAGACCTATATCAAAACCGGATGACACAGCCCTTCATGGCTGATTATGCTGATTTCCGGCGAACGATCCATCACGAGTTGTTACACGCCTACGTGAATGACATCTATTATGGCGGATCTGCTCAATCGCTCATCAACAATAATATTCAGCTTGTTTTTCCTAACTGGTTTGATGAAGGCCTTGCTGAATTCCTGGCGTTAAAATGGGATACACAAACAGACATGTATGTGCGCGATGCGGTGTTGAATGATTACCTTCCACCTATTAGTCAGCTCAGAGGTTTCTATGCCTATCGCGGTGGACAATCATTTTGGTACTATATCGCTGATCAATATGGACGACCGAAAATCACGGAGATACTTCAGAGAATTAAAACCACTCGAAATATCCAGCAATCTCTTATTCAGTCTTTGGGTTTGAATGTTGAGGAGATTTCGGAGCGATGGCAAGAATATTATCGGCAGAGGTACTTTCCGGAAGTTGCCAATCGCCAGTCACTGAACAGTGTTGCAACACAAATTACAAACAGGGCTCGGTCCGGTTCTTACAATACCAGTCCATCTATCTCCCCTCGTGGCGATCGAATTGCGATGATTACCAATCGGCGGGGTGTATTTGACGTAGTCGTGGTTGATGCAAACAGCGGTGAAAGATTGAAAACAATTGTAAGCGGTGCAGACAATCCAATGTTTGAGGAGTTAAATATCCTGAATCCAAACCTATCCTGGTCTCCAAATGGATCAAGAATCGCTCTCTCAAGTAAATCTCAGGGATCTTACAACCTGGCTATTGTTGATTACGAAACTCTGGATACACAAACAATTCGATTTCCAAAAGTAGATGCCATCAATTCCGTAGCATGGTCACCCGATGGAAATAAAATTGCATTCGACGGCAACATTGGTCCCTATCAGGATATCTTTGTGTACAATCTTGAAACCCAGGATTTTGTAAATCTAACAAACGATATCTTTACGGATGTTGAAGCGGCGTGGGGCCCTGATTCAGAAACAATTTATTTTGTTTCAAATCGTGGCGAACATATCCAACCGAACACTTATCTCGCTGGCTTTTCCGGCATGAAAGATGATTCGTTCTTTCAGCATGATCTTTACTCAATAAATGTTGAAGAGCAGCGTATAAATCGATTAACGAATACTCATTGGGATGAAACAAATCCAAAGTTAACCCAAAACGGAGAACTGCTTTTTGTTTCCGATCAGAATGGAATCCCAAATATTTACGAATATGATCTGCAAAGCCGCTCTGTTTATCCACTGACTGATCTGCAAACCGGACTTATGCAGATGTCGGTTTCAGCTGATGGAACCCGGCTTGCATTTAATGCCCTGAACGAAGGCTACCCCGACATTTTTATGATGCGCTCCCCCCTTGCACAACGAAGGGATGCGCCATTAGAGCCAAATACCTGGGCAAGAGAACGAGCCGAAGAACGCCCCGGAGATCGTGTTCCTGCTATACAATATGTGCAGGAGATGATTGAATCACGGCCGCAGGGAAATGCTATCTCATCGCGATTCCTGGCTGATGCATCCACATCCGGTCAAAATCGATATATTGAACCCAGTGAACCCGATACAGCCGATAGTGAGGAACAATCAGACAGAATCGATTTCAGAAATTATCAATTTGGTGAATCCGTAGTTCGAGATTCAACTCTCGAACTTCGAGATGACCCAAGTAATTTTGAACCTGAAAATAATTTAACTGCAGACGGATTATTTCAGCCCAAAGAGTATAAGCTTGAATTCTCACCAATATTCAGTTACTCGGCAGCTCAAGTGAGTACGTATTATGGAACATCTGCGTTCGCTTACATTTCGCTAAGTGATCTGTTTGGCGACCATCGAATCTCATTTGGTTCGAACTTGGTGTTTGACCTCCGAAACAGTGATTACAGTTTTCAATACGGATACTTCAAGAACAGGACCAATTTCCTATTATCATATTTCCACCAATCCAGGAATTATCAAACCTTTTTTGGTGAGCTTCTGAGATTCCGAACCTATGGCGGATCTATTGATTTTCAATATCCATTGAACCGATACCAGCGGTTTGATTACGGCGTATCAGCCATTGGTATTGCCAGGGATTTCAGCACTGTCTCAGGTTTTGGAGGTCAAAATACACGAAATGAAGACACATGGTTCCTCTACCCACAGGTTACATTCACGGGTGATTACACCATACCGGGATTCATAACACCTGCCGGGGGAACACGGTACTCCGTTCGGTTATCGGGCAGCCCTCCATTGGGAAGTGAGATTCCTCAATTTGCAACAGTACTCGGTGATTTTCGCAAGTATTTCAATTTGGGGTCGAGATATTCTTTTGCCCTGAGAGGTTCGGGGTCAGCTTCATTTGGCCGCGACTCCCAAACATTCTTTATGGGAGGTATGCTTGGATGGATCAACCAAAAATGGTCGGATGCGGAAATTCCGTTCGACAGGCTCGCCGATACTTTTTTCACTCTCCCGGCAACACCGCTTCGGGGGCACGAATTTAACACAATCTTCGGTGATAGATTTACCATGGTGAATGCAGAATTTCGGTTCCCGCTTTTTGCAGCCGTACTTCCGGGTCCCATTCCCTTGCTGCCACTATATAACTTAACCGGCGTTGCTTTTGTGGATGCTGGTGCTGCGTGGGGATTCGATGTACCGTATTTCAGATATAGCGATGAGAGAGGAAATCCAATCGTTTACTATGAAAACCCCTCTGAACTCGACTGGCGAATCGGGAACAAGCGTACCGAATACATCAACCCACAAACCGGGTTGTTACGCGAAGGCGAACCTCAGGACGGTGACCTGGAAACAACCTTTGTTGACGGAGATATTCTTATTGGCGCCGGATTTGGTCTCCGAACCATTCTTTTGGGACTTCCGGTCAGATACGATATTGGATGGCCGTATGGCAGAGATGGATTCCAGGGAGATCCGATTCATTATTTTACAATAGGTATCGATTTTTAAATATTTCTTATCCACTCTTTTGATTTATCCCAATGGCTCATAATTTATTAGAGTCATTGGGATTTTTTTATTTATCATCTATGAGAGAAATAATTGCTGTTGCCACACTCTTAATCATCGCAAATCTAATCGCTGAAACTGCTTTTTCCCAGGATTATAAATTGGTTTGGTCGGAAGAGTTTAACGGGGAATCTATTGATTCCGACACCTGGAATTTTTGGGAGGGAACGGCATACAATAATGAACTGCAATATTACACTCCACGATCGAAGAACGCTTATGTCGAGGAGGGCAAACTATACCTTGAAGCCCACCGGGAAAATTATCGGGGAATGGAATACACCTCAGCACGAATATCAACAGACAGTACCCAAATCGGCTGGAAGTATGGTCGTTTCGAAGCACGATTGAAAATGCCGGAAGGAAAGGGATTTTGGCCTGCGTTCTGGTTGATGCCCATTCGCGACATTGACTGGCCAAAGGGTGGCGAGATAGACATTATGGAATATCGCGGAAATGAACCTTATACCACCAGCGGTGCGATACATTTTTGGAGAGGCGGATGTGAAGGCGAAACTCTTGACTGCAGAAGATTTTTTGTGAAAGAGTTTACAACTGAAGAGAGCAAACTCAGTGAGGAGTTCCATATTTACGCCCTGCAGTGGACTGAAGATGAACTAACCTGGTATTTTGAAGATGAGATATTTCAGCGAATTCGATTCGATGAGTTTGATACTGAATTCAATCCCTTTTCAACTCCTTTCTATATCATCTTAAACCTTGCCGTTGGCGGTGATTTTCTGCCAAATCCGGACGAATCTACTGAATTCCCACAAGCTTTCGTCGTGGATTATGTAAGAGTTTATCAAAAGTAACTACTTACATTGCAGGCTGTATTAACCCCTCCGAGAGATTGTTGAGGATTTGCAAAATTAGCTATTCGCTTCGTTTACCTGCTCTTTAAAATCTTTCGAAACTTTCAATTGAGGGACAAACTGCTCAGGAACAATAACTTCTTCATTTGTCTTTGGATTTCTTGCAACCCGTTGAGCCCTTTTTACTACTTTAAAAGTTCCAAAACCGCGTAGTTCAATATTTTCGCCCCGTTTCATGGCATCAATGACAGTGTCCATAAAACCATTTACAACAGCTTCGGTTTCAACCTTAGTTAGTCCGGTGGATGATGAAATAACATCTACTATATCGGCTTTAGTCATAGTATCTTCGTTTAATCAACTTTTTATCATGTGATTTAATTAACTATATACTTCTTAATCTATAGTGCAAATGTGAATGCTCCCTCAAATCGTTCATTTTATTCTAAAATTTACTCAAAAATTTTGTCAAATCTTTTATACCTTCGTTTTTGAATTCAACACAGAATTTAACCAGAACAGATGGAAGTTTTAGAAAGAGTCGTAGGGTTTTTAAATAATCTTGTTTGGAATACCCCCGAAACGCTACCTGCAATGGTCATACTTCTTTTGGGGTATGGCATTTTTATTACACTTCGGATGGGATTCATCCAAATTCGACGTTTTACACATGGAATTAAAGTTGTAAGTGGATTTTATGATAATCCCGATGACACAGGTGATGTAAATCACTTCCAGGCTCTTTCAACTGCTCTGTCAGCTACTGTTGGCATTGGTAACATTGCCGGAGTTGCCATCGCTATTCATTATGGAGGACCCGGCGCACTTTTTTGGATGTGGGTTACCGCCTTTTTCGGAATGGCTATTAAATATTCCGAATGTACTCTCGCCGTTAAATACCGAATTCAGAATGCCGATGGCTCTGTATCGGGCGGACCGATGTACTACATTGAACGCGGCTTAGGAGAAAACTGGAAATGGCTTGCTGTAATTTTTGCCTCACTTGCAGTTATCTGTTCCTTTTTTACAGGAAATGCCATCCAGGCCAACACAGTGGCTGATGTGATGGAAAACTCTTTTTTCATTATTGTTCCACCTTATGTTACGGGGCTTATCACGGCATCACTGGTAGGAATTGTCATCATTGGTGGAATTAAAAGGATTGGATATGTAACTGCCCGTCTAACCCCATTAATGGCCATTGTATACGTTTTAGGAGCTCTTTTAATATTATTGATTAACTACGACCAGGTTCTTCCCTCTTTTGGAAAAATCTTCTCCTACGCATTTAATCCACAAGCAGGTGCCTGGGGAGTGGGTTCAGGTTTATTCATCACCACCATGGTTTGGGGTGTCAAGCGGGGACTTTTTTCGAACGAAGCAGGCCAGGGTTCAGCCCCAATTGCACATGGTGCTGCAAAAACAGAAGAGCCCGTTCGTGAAGGAGTTGTAGCTCTTTTGGAACCCTTCATCGATACCATTATGGTTTGTACCATGACAGGTCTCGTGATTATCTCAACCGGGGTTTGGGATACAAAACATATGACTGAAGTAAACCTGGGTTCTCCCGATCTCGATTTTGAAATAAGCCAATCACTGGATCAACCCAATACACTGGTTGTTGAAGATGGCATTATCCAAAATGGATCTATGTTGAGAAGTGATTTCGCTATCGACACAGTCTTTGCAAACATAGAGCAGACCGAACTGTTCAGCGGAACAATCGACACCGATAGTTATACAGCTACATATGAACCGAGTGGAGAGGTAAGTAGTATTGTTTATGGTAAAGAAATTTATAACGGTGCTACGTTAACTTCCCAGGGATTTGAAGATGGCCTTGCCCCTTTGTTCCCCGGTGGTAAATATATTGTTACAATTTCAGTGCTTCTTTTTGCGATCTCAACCTCCATATCCTGGAGTTATTACGGAGATCGATCCATTCAGTATCTGCTTGGTGATAAATCCATTATTTACTACAAGGCGGTTTATGTTGTTCTCCACTTCGTCGGGGCCATCACGGCGCTAGGTACAATCTGGGCTATTGGTGATATCGCTCTTGGACTGATGACATTCCCCAACCTGATCGCCCTTTTTGCGCTCTCCGGTGTTGTTTACGGAACCACGAAAGATTACTTCAAACGAATGGAAGAATCTGAAGACAATGACTAATTCAAACAAACCGACAATTATACAACATCCCATTGTTGCCAGGGATCTGACTATTCTCCGCGAATCGACTACTAAGACTGCAGATTTTCGGGTAGCTATGGCCCGAATTGCCACAATTTTAGCTTATTACGCCCTCAAAGATCTTCCTCTACGGGAAATTGAAGTGGATACTCCCATTACCCGTACTACCGGGTATCAGATCGACCAAAAAATTGTGATTGTTCCTATTTTAAGAGCGGGTTTGAGTCTAGTTGATGCGATTATTGATTTTGTGCCGGACGCAAAAGTAGGACATCTTGGTATGTACAGAGACGAAACAACGCATCAACCCGTTGACTACTATTCCAACATGCCTGAAGACCTGGATAAAGCCCTGGTACTTCTTGTTGATCCCATGTTGGCGACCGGTGGCAGTGCAGATGATGCCATCGATTTTCTTCAAAATAGTGGAGCAGAAAATATCCGGTTTATCTCTCTTATTTCTGCACCCGAGGGACTGGAGCGAATTTCAAACAAATATCCCGATGTTCCAATTATTACAGCAGCAGTGGATGAAAAACTTAACGACAATGCGTTCATTGTACCGGGGTTGGGTGATGCGGGAGATCGCTATTTTGGAACACATTCATAAGTTAGTACTGACTTTCTCGATTGCTCTCATCTCTATCTCTTGTACAGAGCTCTCAGAATATGATTCCCAACAAGTACAGGCTGCATTAAATGATTCCCTGATCACGACAACCGAGAGCTGGGATGTTGAAATATCACTGATGAGAAAAGGGAGAATCCGAATGATTATCGACGGTTCTCATTCCGTTCAATATCAATCAGAAGAGAATAAACGCACCACAATTGACGGCCCCGTTTATGTTCAGTTATTCGACACAACCGGTAATTTAGAAACCGAAGCATGGAGCAAGGAAGCGATCTACTATGACGATGTTCGAGAGTTTGAACTTCTGGACTCTGTCCGGGTTCAAACTGTGGATGATCGCCAGCTTTATACAGACTACCTCAAATACATCCAAGATTCAGACCGAATATCATCCCCGCAATTTGTTACAATTATAACACCTACAGACAGTATATCAGGGCGAGGGTTTAGTGGGTTGACAGATCTCACATCGTATACAATTACCGAACCACGAGGCAGGTTGATTGTAGAATGATAAGACTGATTTCCACATATACAGCCTTCCTTGGTTTATTATTTCTGATCTTTTTAACCGGCGGACGAACTCTTCATGCACAGGATCGGGTTATCATCAACCAGGCCGACCAGGCTGAAGGGATTACAATTGACGGCGAATCTGTGAGGAAAATTTTGGGTAATGTGATTCTTACAACCGAAGAGATGGTACTTGAAACAGACAGTGTTTACCAATATACCGAGCGGAATTTATTGACAGCTTTCAACATCCAGATTGAAACAGAAAATGAAATGATATGGGCGGATACTCTTTATCACAATACAGAATTGGAAATAAGTCGCCTGCGGGGTCGTGTGATTGTACAGTCTGAGGAGAATATGATGTTTAGTGATTCTATAGATGTTGATATGGAGACCGATATTGCTACTTTCAATGTGCCCGTTCGGTTTGAGGATGAGGATGGAACCCTGATTGCTCAACGCGGTCTGTATTATCAAGATGTGGATAGTGCTGTTTTTCGAGGAGATGTACAACTGTCCGATACCACTCAATACATTGAGGCCGATTCACTCTTTATGAATCGTGAGAAAGATCTATACGAGATGTACGGTCAGGTTTATGCAAATGACTATGAAGATGATGTCCGATTTTCAGGTGAATACTTGTATGCTGATTCTACCGGTTACCGATTGCTGAAGGAAGATGCCTGGCTGATGGAGGTCAGTGAATCGAAGGAAGATACCACCCACCTTTATGCTGATACGATCGAAATCACTGAAACGGATACCGTCTCCTACATGGATGCATTTCATGATGTACGGATGTGGTCTTCAAACTTTTCCGCCATTGCAGATACAGCAAATTACAGGGATGATTTGGATCAATTTATCCTGCGCTCCTCACCAAAACTTTGGCATGAAAGAATTCAGCTAAGTGGTCCATATACAGAAGCTTACATGGAAGACGATAACATTCGGTTTCTCACCTCCTATCCCCGTCCAATTCTGGTGCAGGAGGATTCATTAACCGGACGACTGCATCAAATGACAGGAGATACGTTAAATGCATATTTCCAGGATGGCGAATTGGATCGATTGAGAATGTTTAACAATACGGAGATTATTTTCCATCAACGTGATGAGAATGATCAGCCGGATGGACTCATTGAACTGATATCTGCCGGTCCGTCAATCATGCATTTTGAACAGGGAGAGTTCGACGATTTTAAAGCGGAGCGAAGTATCAATGGCTCTTACCTGCCTGAGGACTCAACGAACATCAACCGACAACTCGACAACTTTCAGTGGAATCCCGAACAAAGACCGCAGCGCCCTCAGGTTCAAACACCGCGTCTCCCACCGATCCCGGAAGAACGCCCGTTTGAGTTACCACCAAGGTACTTGAGATATTTGGAAAATCAGCAAAACAGTGGAAATGAAGATCCAACTGAGGAATTTGAAGTTGATGCTGAAACAGATGATGAATTTTAGACTTTAGGACTGTGAAATGTGGAGTGTGAAAATTCCTTTTAATACTCCCGTTCTACTCCGGCAATAAACTTGTTTAACTTTCTTCCGCATTCATCGACAATAATCCAGATTTTTTGATAGTGATCTTTATTGCTGAGCGATCCGGTTTCCATAAGAGTTTCAAGATGGTCAAGGGTTTCTAAAGCTGAAGCATGAGAAAAGATCAGAAATCGGATATATTCATTTTTGTACCGTCTTCTGCCATACCCCTCAACAATGTTTGACCGAATTGATTTGGAGGATCGCCGAATTTGACTTCCAGTCTCATAAAGCTCAAACTTAGGCAAAGAAAGTGTCATTGTGTGAATGAGAATAGATTGTTTTCTCGCAAGTTTCCATATTTCTAAATTACGATAGCTCATATAGTCAAGTTTAAGTCATTGTTATAGTTGTAATTGTATGAACCTGGAAAATTGAATTCCTTACAAAATTTGAATAGTTGAACCGCCTCCACATACCACACTCCTCACACCAGAAACCAAATCTCACATCTCATGTCTAATCTAAAAGACGCCTTTATCATAGACACTGTTCGAACCCCGGTTGGAAATTTTCGCGGGAGCCTTTCACCTATTCGAACGGATGATCTGGCTGCGTTGCCAATCAAGGAGTTGATGAAACGAAATAAGACTATCGATCCTGACTCCATCGACGATGTGATTCTTGGATGTGCTAACCAGGCCGGGGAAGATAATCGAAACGTGGCACGTATGGCTCTTTTATTAGCCGGATTACCATTTACAGTACCGGGTGAGACTGTGAATCGATTATGCTCGTCGAGTATGTCGGCTGCCATTCATGCGCGGAGAGCCATTGCCGCCGGAGAAGGAAATCTGTTTATCACCGGTGGTGTTGAGCATATGACGCGCGGCCCATGGGTGATCTCAAAAGTATCTAAACCCTTTGGCAATGACTCCGAAATGCACGATTCCAGTTTTGGCTGGCGGTTCATCAACCCAAAAATGGAAGAGTTGTACGGAACAGATGGCATGGGAAATACGGCCGAAAATCTTGTTGAGAAGTACGGGATTTCCCGTGAAGACCAGGATAAATTTGCAGCATGGTCTCAAAATAAAGCCGGAAAGGCTCAGGAATCCGGAAGATTGGCGGAAGAGATTGTACCGGTGGAGATTCCTCAAAGAAAATCCGATCCAATAATTTTCAAGGATGATGAATTCATCAAACCCAAAACCACCAATAAAATTTTATCCAAATTAAGACCTGCTTTCAAAAAGGATGGAAGTGTTACGGCGGGAAATTCATCCGGATTGAATGATGGTGCGGCAGCAATGCTCATCGCATCGGGACAGGCTGTTAAGGATCAAAACTTAGAACCGATGGCCCGAATCGTATCCTCAGGAGTGGCTGGTGTTGAGCCACGGATTATGGGAATCGGACCGGTATATGCATCCGAAATTGCTCTCGAACGCGCAGGTTTCACTCTTGATGAGATGGATATCATCGAGATCAATGAAGCTTTTGCAGCACAAGTTTTAGCTTGCACCCGAAAAATGGGAATTGACGATGACGATCCCCGAATCAACCCGAATGGAGGAGCGATTGCAATTGGTCACCCACTGGGAATGAGTGGTGCTCGAATTCTGCAAACCGCAGCCATTGAGCTTCAAAAACAACATAAACAATATGCCTTGGTCACCATGTGTGTAGGTGTTGGCCAGGGATATGCAACCATTCTGGAACGAACATAAATCAAGTAATCATGGCAAAACCCAAAACCATCGATGAATATATCGCGCGAACCGAGGGTACGTTCGCGCATCCAATCCTAACAAGAGTTCATGAAATAGTTCTGGAGACTGTCCCAAAAGTTGCTGAGGCAATTAAATGGGGAGCCCCCTCTTATGAATACAATGGCCTCATGATGAGTACACTAAAATTCAAAAAATTTGCGGCTGTCTGGTTTCACAGAGGAGCTTTTTTTGATGATCCTAAAAATCTGCTCGAAGCCAGCTCTGACGATACAAAATATATGAGAAAATATATTCTTCGGAGCATAGATGAGTTGGACGAAGATGGATTGAAAGGATTGATTCGGGAAGCAATTCGATACCAGGAATCCGATGCGGAATTAGTGGTTCCCAACAAATCAGTAAAAGAAGAATTGTATTCAGATCTGTTGGAGGAGGCTTTATCTAAAGATTCCAAAGCGAAAGCTGAATTCGAGAATTTCACTGATTACAAAAAGAAGGAGTTCATTGAATATATTGAAACAGCCAAACGGGATACCACAAAGCAACGTCGCCTAAAAAAATCCATGGATTTGATTCGGAAAGGGGTTGGTTTGAATGAGATGTATAAATAAGATTCTAAATATATGATTTACGAGTTTAATGGTTATAAACCTGTCATTCATGAAAGTGCATTTATCCATCCGCAAGCAGCAGTCACGGGCAATGTGATAATTGGCAAGCGTGTATATATCGGTCCCGGCGCGGCAATTCGTGGAGACTGGGGAAAAATCGTAATTGAGGATGGCTGCAATGTACAGGAAAACTGTACCATTCATATGTTCCCGGGAGTAACCGTTACACTGAAAGAATCAGCGCATATCGGCCATGGAGCAATTATTCACGGCTCATCAATTGGCAAAAACTGCCTTGTTGGGATGAACTCCGTTATGATGGACAATGTAAATCTAGGAGATGAGTGTATCGTCGGCGCTTTGACGTTTATACCGGAAGGAATGGAGATCCCCAATCGAAAAGTGGTGGTAGGAAATCCGGCAAAAATCATCAAAGACGTTTCGGATGAGATGCTGAAGTGGAAAACGGAGGGAACAGAGTGGTATCAAAAACTTCCCTCAGATATGAAAAACAAGTGGCAAGAGTGCGAACCGCTGCGAGAGATTCCTGAGGATAGAGATGATCAGTCAAGGGAGTATGAGACTTGGAGAGAGAAGCAGAAAGGTTGATTCTGGAAACTGGAAACTGGAAACTGGAAACTGGATAGTAATCATTAGATCATTTAGATTTTATGTCAAATCTGAATAAAATCAATCATCATGAGTTACAGGAATCAGGAAATCTGGAAATTAGCGAGAGAACAATCAAATAAAATACATGCCATGTCACTTACACTACCTAAATTCGAAATGTATGAAACTGGAAGTCAGATCAGGCGTTCGGCAAAGTCGGTGAGGTCAAATATAGTTGAAGGCTATGGGAGAAGGCGTTATAAACAAGAATACATACGATTTTTAGTTTTTGCTCAGGCATCAAACGATGAGACACGTGATCATTTGGATTCCCTTTTTGAAACAAAGTCTTTGAAAGATCAAAGCTTATATCAAGAATTAGTTTCACTTTGTGATATAGTTGGGAAAAAGCTTAATCTTTTTATTCAATCGGTCGAAAAAAATAACTAATAAATGTAACGAACATCCAGTAACCAGAAACCAGTATCCAGAAATGAAAGTATCTTCCTACTCCCAAGGCAACTGGATCACTACAGGAAATGAATCTGACCTGATTAGTGCTGTGACCGGAAAGACTGTCGGTACGTTGATTGAAGCTGATCTCGATTATAAGTCGATGTGTGAGTATGCCCGAACGGTTGGAGGGCCGAAGCTGCGTAAGATGTCCATCCATGAACGAGCGTTTAAGATCAAGTATTTGGCGAAGTATCTGCTGGATCGGAAGAAAAAATATTATGAAATCTCTACTCACACCGGTGCTACAAAACGAGATTCATGGATTGATATTGATGGTGGAATCATAACCGCATTTGGTATTTCCAGTCAGGCCCGGCAAAACCTTTCCGATCTACCCTGGCATGTGGAAGGAAAGCAAGTGAGGTTGTCTAGAAAAGGAACGTTTACCGGTCAGCATATTTGTGTTCCCCGACATGGGGTAGCTGTTCAGATCAACGCGTTTAACTTCCCGGTTTGGAATATGCTGGAAAAATTAGCCCCCTCTTTTATTTCAGGAATGCCGTCCATTATCAAACCCTCACCCCTTGGCTCTTACCTGGCGTTTGAAGTTTTTAAGGATATTATAGAATCAGGAATTTTGCCGGAGGGTTCGGTTCAATTCATTGCAGCTGATAAACCAGGTGACATCTTCGATTATCTGACCAGCCAGGACAGTGTGGATTTTACCGGCTCAGCGGAAACCGGCCGAAAGCTCAAAAGTCATCCGAATATAGTTGCCAACAATGTTCGGTTTAATATGGAAGCCGATTCACTGAACTGCTCCATCCTGGGGCCTGATGTCTCATCCGACATGCCGGAGTTTGATCTCTTCATTAAAGAAGTTGCCAATGAGATGACCGTAAAAACGGGACAAAAATGTACGGCGATTCGTCGCGTAATTGTTCCTATGGGTAAATCGGATGAAGTAATTGAAGCGCTAAAGGAGCGGCTTTCTGAAGTAGTGATTGGTGATCCTGTTGATGTGAATACCAAAATGGGCCCTCTTGCAAGTTCACTTCAAGCAAAACGGTTTGAGGATAAGCTTCAAAAACTAGAGGAGGTCACAGATTCAGTTTATCAATATCAAAACAGTGATCTCAAAAATGCTTATACCAAAGCACGAATCCTACAATGCCACAAACCTCTTGAGATTGATGAGGTCCATACGGTGGAAGCTTTCGGCCCAATGACTACCATCATGCCCTACTCAACCATTGATGAAGCGATTAAAATTGCAAATAAAGCGGATGGATCTTTGGTTGGATCTCTTTTTACGGCTGATGGTGAGATCGCTCAAAAAATCACTCTTGGCTGTGCTCCTTATCACGGGCGGTTCATGATCATGAATCGGGACAGTGCTGAGGAATCGACAGGTCACGGTTCACCGATTGCATCACTTGTTCATGGCGGACCGGGACGAGCAGGCGGGGGTGAGGAACTTGGAGGTGCGAGGGCTGTTTTACATCACATGCAGCGAGTTGCTTTGCAGGGATCGCCAACCACACTCATGAATATTACCGGTCAGCATATCAGCGGTGCAAATACCAAGGAATCCGATACTCACCCTTTCAAAAAATACTTTGAAGAGTTGGAGGTAGGAGAATCACTGACAACCGAAAAACGTACCATTACAAATGAGGATATCACAGAATTTGCCGATCTGACCGGAGATCATTTTTACGCCCATGCAGATGACGAATCGGCAAAAGAGTCACTGTTTGGAGAACGTGTGGCTCATGGTTATTTGGTGCTCTCAATTACTGCCGGATTGTTTGTCCATCCCGATCCGGGTCCTGTTCTACTCAATTATGGATTGGAGGATCTTCGGTTCACAGCTCCCGTCGCTCCCGGAGATACTATTCAAGCCAAGCTAATTGTAAAAAGAAAAACAGTTCGTCAGCAGCGCAAAGATGATGAGCATCCATTCGGAATGGTTTGGTGGGATGTGGAAGTAACGAATCAAGAGAACGATTTAGTTGCCGAGTATACCATTCTAACGCTTGTAAAACGAAAGGATCGTTTGGATATTGATCTTTAAACATCGAAAAACCCTTGAAAGGGTTAAATGAGGTCTTTTACAGTTCTCGATACAGGTACGCAATCAATATTCATCCGACGAGTGGAGAAATTAAAAAACAAAGATCTTGCCTAAATGTACTCATCGGATGACTACAGGTCTTAGATTCCAGCAAAACTCGTTTCAAACTTCTCTTAAAGATTTCCTTTCTGTATCTCATCAGCTGCGTAATTTGCTGCACGTGCCGTCAATGCCATGAACGTCAACGAAGGATTTTGAATCCCGGTAGATGTCATACACGCCCCATCCGTCACAAAGACATTTTTGCACGTGTGAACCTGGTTTTGGCCATTCAAAATAGACGTCTCAGGATCCATGCCCATTCTTGCACCCCCCATCTCGTGAATATCGAGCCCCGGAGCCTGCTGTGAATCGTACGTACCAATATTTTTACATCCGGCACTATCGAGCATCTCAGCTCCCTCGTTCAGGAAATCCTGTAATAAATTCTCATCATTCTCTGTGTAATCGATGGATGTAATAAGTTGAGGAACACCCCACGGATCGGTTTCAGATTCACTAAGTCGAACATGATTTTCATGGCGTGGAATGGTTTCCCCTTGAATCATCATAAACACTCCCCATCTGCCGGGTTCCTGCATCTCTTGTTTGAGTGCTGAGCCAATATTCTCAGAAAATGCTCCGCGGGTCCAGTTAGATCGAGCCGCTCCAAAAGCGATCAGGTATTTTCCCTGGAAATCTACATCATCCTGTTGATACACATTTCTGAAGGATGGCATGATCGGTTGTGTAGGGCGACGGCCATAGTAATATTCATCCTCGAAACCATCTATGGATGCATTAATCGTCCCTCGGTAATTGTGAAACGCCACATACCGGCCTAACAAACCGTTGTCATTTCCTAAACCGTTCGGGAAACGATTTGATTTACTATTCAATAAAATCAAGTTCGAATTCAGGCAGGCTGCATTTACAAAAATCACTTTTGAATAATATTCAGACACTTCTTTTGTATTCGCATCAACAACTCGGACACCGGATGCTTTACCTGATTCTTCATCATATAAAATTGATTCTACAACAGCATGAGTCTGTTTTGTAAGGTTACCGGTTTGCTCCGCCCAGGGAAGTGTAGATGAATTCGAACTGAAATACGCACCATACGGGCATCCGCGGTAACATAAATGACGAGCCATGCACTGACCTCGATTTTGTCGACGATGGATCTCTTTCAACTCGGTCAGATGTGCACACCTCCCCTGGATTACATACCTGTTTGCGAATTCACTCTCAATTCGCTCTTTGATGTGCTCTTCAACGCATGTAAAATCAAATGGCGGTAAAAACTCTCCGTCGGGCATATGATCGAGTCCGTCTTTATTTCCAGACCAACCGACAAACTTTTCAACGTGGCTATACCAGGGGGCAACATCATCGTATGTGATTGGCCATTCAATTCCATAACCATCACGAGCCGGTCCTTCAAAATCATAACTACTCCAACGCTGACCCTGCCGTGCCCAGATCAAAGATTTACCTCCCTCCTGGTATCCGCGAATCCAATCGTACGGTTTCTCCTGGATGTAAGGATGTTCCTCATCTTTCACGAAGAAGTGCTTGGTAGCTTCATCATAAGCGTAGCACTTGGCCACAATTGGATTTTCCCGCAGTTCATCTTCAGGTATTCTTGTTCGATGCGGGAACTCCCAGGGATGTTTCGTTGCTGTTGGGTAATCTTCTCGATGTTTAACAGGCCGCCCCCGTTCCAGTACCAGGGTTTTCAATCCGCGCTCACATAATTCCTTTGCTGCCCAGCCACCACTAATTCCTGAACCAATTACAATTGCGTCAAATGTTCTGTTTTGGCGGGCTTTGCCATTAATATTCATACCACAGAAATAGAGAATTCCAATTTTAGGGGAGATAAGTAAGAATTTTTTTATTCGTGAACAACTTTAATCCAAAAAAAAGGAGCCGAACTTTATCTGTCCGGCTCCTATCCTAATGACTGAACTCAGGTTATGATATGAATGGTCTCCGTGAACCAATCATGATCTCTCTTAATTCTCTCTCTCTAAACCTGTTTTAACAGTTCCAATTTTAAATAACTGGTAAATCGGGCAAAAGGAAACAACACCCGAGAATACCAATATTATTCCCAGTAATCCCCAGTAGTTATCATAAAACATTCCTAAACTAACAACTGCAGCACCTACAATGGTTCTGATTATTGAATCCCAGTATCCTACATTTTTCTTCATAATCATGGAAATCACCTCAAGAACTTTCTCCAGGTTAAATACCAAAACGCTTTTGTAACTCAATGCTCTTTAATGAATTACTTTATTATAAACTACAAAACCCCATGACCATTACAGATAGTCTTAACCTGAATCTATTGTAATGATTCTCCTTATTACAGAGTGAGGAATATTCCGATACTCTCTTTTGAATTACTTATGTTTAAAGAGCGTAAATTTTTAAGGAAATAGATATTTATGAGCCAAGAAGATTCATCATTTCAATCCATTCGATGGGACGACGATCATCTAACCATTCTCGATCAAACCTTTTTACCCGATCGTGAAGTCTATATTGATTTAGATTCTGTGGGTCAGGTTTGGGACGCTATAAAAAAACAAAAAGTACGCGGGGCGCCCGTTATTGGCATAGCGGGAGCTTATGGACTTTATTTTGGAGTTCAGGATCTGGCCGACTCAACCTTTCAAACATTCTATAGTGAGGCTCAGCGAATTGCCGATTATATCAAAACCGCTCAACCAACAGTGATGAACCTGTCTTGGTCGCTTAAGAGAATGCTCACAACCATCTATGCACTCAAAGAGGAACCGATTGCCGACATCAAACAAAAGATGCTTGAAACAGCTATCACCATCCACGATGAAGATCGGCGTACGTGCAAATCCATCGGAGAAAATGGTGTAGAACTTGTTCAGAAAGATTCTGGAATTCTAACACATGATAATACCGGCGGACTTGCAACCGGTGAGTATGGAACAGCACTTTCAGTTATTATACATGCACATGAGGATGGCAAAGTTAAAATGGTGTGGGTGAACGAAACCCGTCCTCTTTTGCAGGGATCAAGACTTACAGCCTGGGAACTGAAAAAATCGGAAGTACCGCAAAAATTACATATAGACTCCGCCGCGGCCAGTCTTATGAAAAATGGAGAGGTTGATCTTGTAATTGTCGGTGCCGACCGAATTTCAAGCCGGGGAGATACATTCAGCCGTATCGGAACATACAACCTGGCCGTTTTGGCAGATGCCCATGACATTCCATTTTACGTTGCCGCTCCGCTCTCCACAGTTGACATGGATCTCGAAGATAGCAGTGAATTTGAACTCGAGGAACGAGAACCGGATGAGGTAACCCATTTCGCAAATAAAGAAACAGCTCCCGCCAAAGTAGACGTTTACAACCCTGCCTTTGATATCACTCCGCATCATTTGATTACGGCATTCATCACCGAAAAGGGGATCATCAAACCAGAATTCAATGAAAATTTTGAGGGGTTTCTTGGCTAAACACTTTCCGGAACCGTAAGTTCTCGATTTTCCAGAGCCAGGGCTTCCTCCAGCCGACCCATTCCCAATCCTTTGCGAATTAACTCCGAAGGTTGATTGGTAAGGTCCACCACTGTTGTTTCTTCTGCCCGTAGAGGTTCCTGGTTGTCAATAATTACATCAACAATTTTTTCAAACCGGCTAAGAAACAACTCACGGTCACCATCATCCGGATGGCCATGTTCAACTCCATCCAATTTTGCCGTAATTGCCAGTACAGGCCGCCCAAGTTCACGAATTAGGTCGAGGCAGATTGGGTAATCAGGAACCCGAATGCCAACTGTACGTTTTTTGGGATGTGTTAACAGTCTGGGCACTTGCCTTGTGGCCGGTAAAATAAATGCGTACGGACCGGGAATAAGGCGTTTAATCAATTTAAAATTATCGTCATTCAGATGCGCAAAAGTGGACACATGTTCAAGGGAATGACACATCACCGTCAAGTGATCTTTCTTTCCCATCTGGCGAATTTTACGAATTCGGTCCATCCCTTTTTTATTTTTATAATCGCAGATTAGTGCGTACTGGCTGTCTGTGGGTAACAAAGCCACGGCTTGATCTCGCAGATCGTCGCTAATTTCAAAAATTTTGTCTCGGTGTGGGTTCTCGGGATGAATTTTAATTCTTTTTGCCATAAATACCTTCATTTTTTATTTGTAAGATATGAGTGTGTACACAATTGAATCGTATTAAGAAGAAAAGTTTCATAAGCGTGTGTGCTGCATGGCACTAAATCTGCCCTCACTCCAACGATTCAAAAAAAAACTGTGTTACACATGTTGAATTAATGATAACAAAAAAGAGGTTTAGGATGGAAACAAAAATTAAAGCATGGTGGTTAGGTCATTCTGCTTTTCGCTTGGAATCCCCAAACGGACAAGTGATCTACATAGATCCATTTCTATCGGGAAATCCTTCCACTCCCGATGATCAGAAAAATCCGGATGATATTGAATTTATTTTGTTAACCCATGGACACGAAGACCATGTGGGAGATACACTTGATATTGCAAAGAATACCGGTTGTAAAGTTGTAGCTCCGGTAGAGCTCTCCAGGTTATTGACAAAGCACGGTTTGAATGAAGACCAGGCAGTTGAAATTAATAAAGGTGGATCCGTGCATTTTGATGATTTTTCAGTAACACTTGTAAATGCCAATCACAGTTCATCCTTTGGAGGAGAATATGCAGGCGAACCCGGTGGACTTGTTCTCTCATTTGAGGATGATATCTGCTTTTATCACATGGGTGACACAAACATTTTTACTGATCTTGAACTTTACGCAGCGATGTATCAACCGCATGTGGTTGCCGCTCCGATGGGAGACTATTACACTATGGGGCCGCAGGAAGCTGCAATGTGCATCGAGATGCTAAATCCAAAACTGACTCTTCCTATTCACTACGGGACGTTCCCGCCACTGACCGGCGAGCCTGAAGAATTTGAGAAGTTCGTGAAAGAGTATAGCGACGCTGATGTGGCAATTCCCGAACCAGGTGAGCAGTTTTTGGGTGACTGAAAACCTGAATCAATCACACTTTAACAATTAATACTACCGTCACTTCGAGCGCAACGGAGTGGAGACGAGAAGTTCTCGACTTTGTACATTCGCTTTCACTTTTGAACTGCGCTCGAACTGACGTTTATACTATTCATTGGATGAGTGTATTGACTTTCATAATATTTCAGTACTGTTTACTCATCCGATGAGTTTATTAACGTACCGCGATTTGCCAATGCTGCGAAATATTTATTGGAAAGGTTTAAATTGCTTTCACCCCCCCCTTTTTAAACTCAAATCGGTGTTTACCGACTTATCGGCTCAGCGAGCCGATTTACAATCTCTACACGTAAGCATTCAACATAAAATAGATTGTCACACCCGTCACAGACACATACAGCCAAATCGGAAATGTCCACTTCGATACTTTCCGGTGTGTTTTGAATTTACCCGAAAACGCAAAATAGTAACTCGTCAACACCAGGGGAACCACAAAAGCGGAGAGAATAATGTGCGATATTAGGATTGTAAAGTAGATCGGACGTATAAATCCTTGTCCCGGGAACGGGGTATCTCCTGCGTAATGATGATAAACAAGGTAGCTAATCAGGAATAAACTTGACGTGATAAAGGCTGTAAGCATAAACCTCATGTGTACTTTGAACTTCTTCTTACGGATGGCAACATAGCCGGATAAAATCAAAAGAGTACTTACACTATTCAGAAATGCATTCAACGCCGGCAACTCCTTTACCCAATTTGCAGAAGCTCCTTCCGATTCATTCACATACAAAAGGTATAGCAGGAAAAGAAAAGCTGCCCCACTTACAATTAGAATGGTAGTAATTGCCTTTTTTACGCTAATCTCTTTTAGAAATTGTACGGTCAACTCTTCACTTAATGTAGAATCCATTTAATTAAAAATTTTTTAATCACTCGTTTGACGCACAAAAGTACGGCTTTTTAAACTTTTTGATGAGTGAATTTTCCGGGTTGATAAGTAAAATGAATCTACAAAACATTTCAAACCAGGCGAACCATTCCCCGTATTCAGGAAGCTAAATTCCTATCATACAATATTTTTTAGAAAAGTAGTCATGATCAAAATTGTCTAAAAAAAAACGGGTAAATAATGAATCAAAAAAAATATCTCTTTTATAAGCAATTATATGCGCTGTGCCCTATCTTACTTCCGCTATCAAATCCTGCAAACAAAAAAACTACGATGAAGTTATTTAGAATCATTTTAAATTTAGGATTTGACTCAGAATCAGGTATGCAGAATTCAATATATTCGGTACCTTTTCACGCTGAATGCCAAAGCATCTTTTGTAACAGGTAACATGTAATTCATTTATGGCTCAGATTTTTCCTAAGTGGACTAACGACGCTCCCAGACGAATTTTATTAGGTTCTATCATATTCTTAAATGCCATCGTTTTTTCTGTTTGGTATTTTTTCTCTCCTGAATTTACTGATGTTGGCTATGCCCCCGAACAACCGGTTCCATTCAGCCACACAATACATGCAGGACAGTTGGGGATGGATTGTAAATACTGCCACACACAGGTTGAGGAATCGAAATATGCAAATATTCCGGCTACACAAACCTGTATGAATTGTCATAACCAGGTTCAGGTCCAAAATCCTGAAAATGTAGAAGCGATTATTGAGAGTTGGGAAACCGGAGAACCGATTGAATGGACGCGTGTTCACATGCTTCCTGATTACGCTTACTTCAATCACTCAGCACATGTGAATGTTGGTGTTGGATGCGAATCTTGCCATGGACGTATTGACAGAATGGAGAAAGTTTACCAGGCTGAACCATTAAGCATGGGATGGTGCATGGATTGTCATCGTGAACCGGAAAAACATCTGCGTCCTGTATCGGAGGTAACAACAATGGGCTACGAAGTTGAAAATCAAATTGAAGTTGGGCTTGATCTTGTTTCTAAGCACAATATCAGTGCCCCCACTTACTGCCAGGGATGTCATTATTAATAATGTCGACTCGCTCCTTTAATAATTATGAGTTTTAAACAAAATATTCTGTAAAGAATGAGTGATCAGTCAAATCAAACTACATACTGGAAAAGCTTAAACGAGCTTGCTCAAAATAAAGAGTATGAAAAATATGTAGAACGTGAATTTCCTGAGAATGCTTCTGAGATGACTGATCAGGTTTCACGGAGAAGTTTTTTACGTGTAATGGGAGCTTCTATCGCCCTTGCGGGATTTGCATCTTGCCGCAAACCGGTTCAGAAGATTCTTCCGTTCTCAAGGATGCCGGAAGATATCGTACTGGGCGAACCTCTCTTTTATGCTTCAGCCATGCCCTTTCAGGATTCTGTAACCGGGCTTTTAGTTGAAAATAATGAGGGACGGCCACGAAAGGTGGAAGGAAATCGTGAGCATCCATCGAGTGGTGGTGGTACAAATATATATCACCAGGCATCTGTTCTTAATCTATACGATCCTGACCGATCACGGTCACCGCTTCGTGGTGGTGAACAAGCTACTCTGGCCGATTTTGTACTGTTCGCTGAAGAACATTTTGCAGATCGAAACCAACCGATTCTTTTTATTGACGAGGCCAGCTCCTCACCCACCTACCATCGGCTGAAAGAACAGATTTTAGAAGAATTTCCAAATGCCGAGTGGGTCACTTATGAACCTTTTAGTGATAATAATGCACTTGAAGGAACCCAAATTGCTTTTGGGCAGCGATTGAGAACGGTCAACCATTATGATCGCGCAAATATTGTTTTATCGCTGGATAATGATTTTATGAGTCCTCAAAACAACAAAAATAGTGTTGAGGACACTTACAAAATTGCAGAAACTCGAAAAGTATCTTCCACTGACGATGAGATGTCGAGAATCTATTGTGTGGAAAACAGTTTCAGCAATACGGGATCCTTTGCAGATCACAGGTTGCGTGTCAAAACATCACAAATTCCTTCCTTTTTATATGCACTTGCAGCGAGACTCTCTCAAGATGTAGACGGCCTTTCCTCTTTTGAAGAAATTTCAAATGATTTTAGTGACCATGAATGGATAGATATCCTCGCTGATGATCTTTTAGAAAATACCGAAAACTCTGTGATAACTGCCGGTTCGCAACATTCACCGGCTGTACACGCTGCTGTTGCTGCTATTAATATGGCACTTGGTAACATTGGAAATACGGTTACCTATCATGAATTACCTTTTGGCAGCGACAGAAATGAAAATGAATCATTTACTGCTGCAATTAACGATTTGAATTCAGGTACGTATTCCACAGCAGTCATTTTGGGAACGAATCCGGTTTACACGGCGCCCGCGAATCTGAATATTCAACAAGCTCTTGAGAGTGTTGAGACAGCAATTAACCTCTCAGATTACGTAACTGAAACATCACGTCTTTCTAACTGGCATGTGAATCGTGCTCATTTCCTTGAAACATGGGGAGATGGCCTTTCTTACACCGGTCAACGATCTATCATTCAGCCGCAGATTCAGCCTCTTTTTGGCGGAATCAGCGAAATTGAATTCTTAGACATAATTCTGAACGGCGACGATCCGGTTGGATACGACCTGGTAAGAGAAACATGGGCTGATGTTATTGACGGTGATTTCGAAGATCAGTGGGAGCAAATACTCCACGATGGAATTGATCCTGATAGCGGATTTGAAGCAACTTCCGTCTCATTAACAGGAGATCTGTCAGCAGCTATACAGGATGATCTTGCCAATGGGCCGATTGATGGAATTGAAATTTCCATCAAACCAGACAACAAGCTTTTTGACGGGCGATATGCCAATAATAGCTGGCTGCAGGAACTGCCGGAATCCATGACGAAAGTAACGTGGGATAACGTGGCCCTCATGAGCCCGGCAACAGCCCGAAACCTTGGAATAGATCCCGAACGTAGTTTCAGCAGTGACGATGTGCCCGTTGTGCGAATTACAGCCAACGGAACCACAATTGAAATTGCTGCATGGGTCCAACCCGGTCATGCTGATGATTCTATTACACTTACAACCGGCTACGGACGTGAAAACATTGGCCGGGTAGCAGATGGAGTTGGTGTAGATACCTATCCGCTTCGAACTACTTCGAACATGTTTTTCCAGTCTGCCGAAGTTGAGGCAACAGGAACAACATATGAGATCGCCTGCACACAGGACCATCAAAGCCTTGAAGGCCGCGACATGATCCGTACGGCATCGCTTGAGGAATACAAGGAAAATCCTGACTTCGCTACATATCAAAGTGTTCACGGTTATCAAGTACCGGGGCTGGAGGAAGCTGAGGCCGAAGGTGACTCGAAAGGCCCAATATCACTTTTTGATGAAAGCTACGGCCCTGATTATGAACCACAATGGGGGATGGCAATCGACCTGAACTCCTGTTTTGGATGCGGAGTCTGTACAATAGCTTGCCAGGCAGAAAATAACATTCCGGTTGTCGGAAAACGTGAAGTTGCACGACGACGTGTCATGCACTGGATTCGAAACGACCGCTATTATGCAGGTGATGAAGAGAATCCCGATGCGTATCACCAGCCGGTTCCATGTATGCACTGTGAATTAGCTCCATGTGAACAGGTTTGCCCGGTTGCGGCAACGACCCACAGTGATGATGGTATGAACCAGATGACGTACAACCGTTGTATCGGAACTCGTTACTGCGCGAATAACTGTCCTTACAAAGTTCGACGATTCAATTTCTTCAACTACAGTAAAGAATATTTAACAACAGGAGACGACCCGGAAATTATCCAGATGGCGATGAACCCGGACGTTACAGTTCGTTTCCGTGGTGTGATGGAAAAATGCACCTACTGCGTACAGCGTGTTAACCGCGCAAAGATTAAGGCGAAAAACGAAACAGGTTCTCCTAAACCGGTAGATGGTTCAGTGGAAACCGCATGCCAGCAGGCTTGCCCCACCAAAGCTATCTCGTTTGGAGATTTAACAGATCGAAACAGTACGGTTTCTCAGCATAAAATGGACAGTAGAAACTACACGATGCTTGAGGAGTTAAACGTTCGCCCTCGAACTTCATACCTGGCCAAGTTGAGTAATCCTCACACAGAATTGAAACCTTCCAATCAAGAAAATCACTCGCAACATTAATAAAACATGAGTAAAACGTACGAATACGTTCCGGAGCCCGCTCTTGTAAAGGGCAACCATGATTTTAAGGATATAACCGCAATGATTACGGATATTAATATCCGTCCTACCCCAAAGGGTTGGTATGTTGCGTTTGGTATTGCGAATATGTTATTACTTCTCCTGCTTGGATCTATTGGATACCTGGTTTGGGAAGGAACCGGAATTTGGGGCTTAAACTCACCTGTTGGTTGGGGTTGGGCTATTATCAACTTTGTATGGTGGGTCGGTATCGGTCACGCCGGTACACTTATATCGGCTATTCTATTTCTTTTCCGGCAGGGCTGGAGAACAGCAATTAACCGGTTTGCCGAGGCAATGACCATCTTTGCCGTGATGTGTGCGGGTATTTTCCCGGCTATTCACGTAGGTCGTATTTGGGTTGTCTACTGGATGTTCCCACTTCCCAACCAGATGTTAATGTGGCCTAATTTTAATAGTCCGCTTTTGTGGGATGTATTTGCAGTATCCACTTACTTCACTGTATCACTCCTTTTCTGGTATGTAGGTCTTGTACCTGACCTTGCAACTGTTCGAGACAGAATTAAAAGCAAGATTGGTAAAATGGCTTATGGTGTTTTTGCTTTGGGTTGGAGAGGAAGTAACCGGCACTGGTGGAATTACGAAAAATCGTATATGATTTTGGCAGGTCTTGCAACTCCACTTGTACTTTCCGTACACACCATTGTATCGTTCGACTTTGCTGTTTCCATCATACCTGGATGGCACACTACTATTTTCCCACCTTATTTTGTTGCAGGAGCCGTTTTTTCGGGTTTTGCAATGGTATTATCGCTGATGATTATCTGCCGTAAGATCTACGGTTTAGAAGATATTATGACTATCGACCATATGGAGAAAATGAATATTGTTGTACTGGTTACCGGTACAATGGTTGGTTTTGCTTACATCATGGAACAATTTATTGCATGGTATAGCGGTGTTGAATATGAGAAGTTCATTTTTATGATGCGTGCAGCCGGACCCTACGCATGGGCTTACTGGATTATGTTTGCATGCAATGTCTTTTCACCACAATTTTTCTGGTCTAAGAAATTACGACGAAACGTTACATTTACATTTATCATCTCAATTATTGTGAATATTGGGATGTGGTTTGAGAGATTTGTTATTACAGTTACATCACTCTCAACAGACTTTTTACCTTCATCATGGGGATACTACTCTCCAACTATCTGGGACGTAGCCACATATGTTGGAACATTTGGCCTGTTCTTTACATTTTTCCTTCTCTTCCTGCGCTTCCTTCCAATGGTTGCCGTTGCCGAATTGAAAGGTGTAATGCCACAGGCTGACCCACATAACTATGATGAAGACGGTGAATTTGTACCACCGAAGGTTGAAGTACCTGAACCCTATAAAAATCAGACGAATCAATAAGGTCATGGATAAAAAACATTCAGATAAGACGATATACGGAATTCTTGCTGAGTTTAAGAATCCCAGGGAATTGACTGATGCGTCGAAGACAATTGTTGAAAGTGGTTATCGAAATTTCGATACGTTCAGTCCATTTCCGATCCATGGGATCGACAAGGCTATGAATCTCAATAAATCTAAACTTGGGTGGATTGTAGCAGGACATGGACTGCTGGGACTTCTTGGCGGTGTAGCTTTAATATATTTCACAATGGTCGTAGATTATCCTATGAATATTAGTGGTAAATCTTTAATAAATGTACCGGCATGGATACCGGTATTGTTCGAATTAACAGTTTTATTATCGGCCTTCGGTGCTGTTTTTGGGATGTTCTTTTTAAACGGACTTCCAAAATTCAATCATCCGCTCTTTGACTCCGAAAATTTTAAAAAGGCCACCGATGATGGATTTTTCGTTTGTATCGAATCCGAAGATCCTCAATTTGAGGAAGAGAAAGTATCCAAATTTCTAAAAGATGCTGGTGCCACCAATATTGAAACCATTTATGAGGAATAGTTTCTCAACTATGAAATTATCGAAAACAAATATAAGCGTATTGATTCTATCGGGGCTCTTTATGTTGTCGTGCCGCGGCCAGATTTCGGAAAAACCACCGGTTCATCCAAATCAAAACATGGATTTCCAAAATCGGTTCAATGCGCAGGAAACAAACTCTTTTTTTGAAAACAACATGGCCATGAGAGCGCCTGTTGAGGGAACTGTTGCACGCGGACATCTTAAACAAGATGACGCTTACTACGAAGGTTTAGACGATGAAGGCAACCTGGTAGAAGAAATTCCGGTCGAAGTAACTAAAGACTTCATCTACCGCGGTAAAGAACGATATGATATTTATTGCAGTGTATGCCATGGTGGAACAGGCGACGGACAAGGTGTAATTATGACCGGAAATTACGGATATGTACCCGCCCCATCTTTCCATACCGAAAACATACGCCAGATGCCGGATGGTCACTTCTATTCATCCATCACAAACGGTATCAGGAATATGCCGTCTTACGCTACACAAATTAAAGTAGAAGACAGGTGGGCTATTGTTGCTTATGTTCGTGCGCTTCAAAGAAGTCAGAATGTACCCGAGTCGGAAATGGAACAGTATGACGTAGACCTGGCTCAGTTACAAGCGGATTACCAGGCTGAGCAGGAACGGTTAGCTGCCCTTGAGGCAGAACGGGCCGCCGCCAGGGGTGAGGAAGAAATTTCTGTTGCAAGGGGTGAGCAACTCTACACACAAAATGCATGTCAAACATGCCATTCACTTGATGGAACCCGTTTAGTTGGCCCATCCTTCCAGGGATTATTCGGAAGCGAACGAACATTTAATGACGGATCAACGCGTGTGGCTGATGAAGCATACCTTGTCCAGTCCATAAGAGAGCCCGGTACAGAAGTTGTTGAAGGATACGACAACGCTATGGTTCCTTACGATTACCTGAGTGAAGGTGAAGTGCAGTCTCTTATTGAATTTATAAAAACATTATCTGATCAATCAGCATCTGAGGAATAATTTAGATCAAAAAATTATAAAATAAATGGCTTCAACAAGTCCAAAAATTACAGATTCACTCCAATTTCCTGATAACCTGGATGTTACCAAAACATTCTACGGGTTTGGTGCAGTGGGTTTAATTGCCAGCGGTGTTGGGTATTTTTTGAATGCTGAACAGTTCTTTTTCTCATACCTCACCAGTTTTGCCTTTTTTACTAGTATTGGTCTGGCATCTCTTATTTTATTGATGATCCACCACATTACACGATCATCCTGGGGAGTTGTAATACGCAGAATTCCTGAAGCATTTGCTTCAAATCTTTGGATTTGGTCAATATTTATCATTCCTATACTACTGGGAATGCATTCACTTTACCATTGGACACACGCAGACTACGTTGCCCAGGACCCAATACTGGCTGGTAAAACAGCCTACCTGAATACGCCCTTTTTTGTGATCAGGCAATTTATCTATTTCGGAATCTGGGGTTTCTTGGGGTACAAACTCCATAAAATTTCCGTGGACATGGATAAGACGAACGACTGGGGTTTGATGGAGCTTTTAAAGAAACTGAGTGCACCGGGAATCTTAATTTTTGCGATTACAATAGCCTTTGCAAGTTTCGACTGGTTGATGTCACTCGATCCGCACTGGTTCTCTACCATGTTCGGTATCTACTATTTTGCAATGAGTTTCCAGGCACTTTTTCCGATTTTGATTCTAATCATATTCTGGATGCATAAAAAAGGCATCCTCGAGAATACAATTCAAAAGTCTCATATCTACGACCTTGGCGCCTGGTTCTTTGGCTTTACCATTTTTTATGCATACATCGCTTTCAGCCAGTTTTTATTGATCTATTATGCTAACATACCGGAAGAGACATTGTGGTTTTATCATAGGTTGGAAGGAAGCTGGGCTTATGTCAGCTATTCACTGATTATATGCCGTTTTGCAATTCCATTTATTGTACTCCTGAACCGCGATACAAAGCACAATCACAAAGTATTAATTTCCGTATCGATTCTGGTTATAGCTATGCACATTATTGAACTTTACTGGATAGTTATGCCAACGTTGCATCATCACGGAGTTTCAATCAGTTGGCTCGATTTTACCACGCTGATTGGACTTGGCGGAATATTTATGGGGCTCTTTTTCCAGCGTCTCAAAAAACATAAGCTGGTACCTGTAAATGATCCAAACCTTCCAGATTCATTGCACAAGACCTATCACCAATAATCACCATTTGTAAATTTTACCCGTATGAGTAAGAAGCAAAAACAATTTACCGATGAAGAGAAGAACAGCATTGCTCTAAAAGCTGTATCTGGTGGTGATGATGCCATAAAAGAACTTTCGGAAAAGCATAACATCTCTGAAGAAGAAATTAGGAACTGGATACGCGAAACAGGTGTTAAACCCGTTAAAGAGAAGGAGGAGGAAGTTTCTTTGGATGCTTCCGAAAACTTCATTGCTTCTGTCTCCTATGGAGCTAATTTCGACAATCTCAATTACAAGAGATTAGTATTCTGGACTGTTTTTGGAATAGCAGTAATTTTAATTTTCATACAGTCAATCATATTTATTCATGATTATACAACGTCTTCGTCTACTCAACTTCAATCCGAACAGAGTAGATTTTACAACATCGAAGAGATTCAACAAAGCGACCAAGAAACATTAAACTCGTTTGGTGTTGTTGATGCCGAAGCCGGTATTTACAGAATTCCCATAGACAGCGCAATTACAGACATTGCAAATGAATAGAGTTTTACATCAAAGATGAAACACCTGGCACTGAGCATACTGACGTTCATTTCAGTGTTTTTTCTTTTTGATAGTTCACATGCGCAATTAAATCAGGGTAAACCCGCCATTCTCAATGAGATTGGTGTTGACGAAAATCTTGGAGATAAAATTCCTCAAGATTTACGGTTTGTTAACTCCGAGGGTGAAACCGTTCGTATTGGCGACCTTATTGAAAAGGGAAAACCTGTTTTACTAAATCCACTTTATTATGAGTGTCCGATACTCTGTGGAGTTGTACTCGATGCTGTTTTTAAAGTAGTTGATGAACTCCAATGGACACCCGGTAAAGACTACACAATTATTTCATTTAGTATTGATCCCGGAGAAACGCCGGCAATTGCAGCTGAATCCAAAAACAAATACTTAAGCGATTTGGACAGACCCGGCGCAGGCGAAGGTTGGCATTTTTTAACGGGATCACAAGAGTCTATTGATAAACTAACGGAAGCGATCGGCTTTCGCTATAAGTACGACGAATCGAATGATCAGTATTACCATCTTGCAAGTATCATGCTTCTCAGCCCACAGGCCGAAGTAGTAAGGTATCTCTACGGTGCAACATTCAGTGAATTTAATTTACGAAATGCACTCTACGAAGCAGCCGACGGAAAAATCGGTTCTGCTGTTGACAAGGTCGTTTTATACTGTTTTTCGTACGATCCGGATTCTCAAAGTTATGTACCTGTTGCACTCAACATAATGAAGCTCGGTGGCTTGGCTACCGTGATTATTCTGGGTATATTTCTTGGCGTTTTCTGGAAGCGAGAACGAAATTCTACCCAACCACCAAAAATTGAAATTGATCGATGAATAGCCTTAGCGATTTTATGCTCCCCCCTGCCAAAAGTACTCTGGCTGGACAAACGGACGCACTATTCAACTTTATTAATGTTACTAGTCTCATCTTCCTGATCGGGATTACTTTTGCCATCATATATTTTTCATGGAAATACAGGCGACGTTCTGAAAATGATGTAACACCTGTAATCACCCATAATAATAAACTTGAAATAACCTGGTCGGTTATCCCGCTTATTTTGGTAATTATTGTATTCGGATGGGGTTTTACAGGCTACATGAACAAAGCCACTCCCCCCAACGACTCTTACGAAATTCGAGTTGTAGGAAAAAGTTGGTTATGGGAATTTCATTATCCCAATGGATATGTCAGTGTTGGTGAACTTCATGTTCCTGAAGACAGGCCTGTGAAATTGGTGATGAGTTCAACAGATGTAATACACTCTTTCTATATCCCCGATTTCAGAGTTAAAAAGGATGTTCTCCCTAATCGATATACATCTTTATGGTTTGAGGCTACGGATCCCGGTGAATCGGTTGTTTTCTGTACTGAATACTGCGGTAACGCTCATTCCAATATGATGGCCACAACCATCGTTCATACACAGGAAGATTTTCAATCCTGGCTTGAAACAGCTGGATCAGCTGATGAGAACCTCACACCTGTTGAACTTGGAGAACAGCTGACAACCCGAAATGCTTGCACAACCTGTCACTCAGTTGACGGATCAGTCTTGCAAGGCCCCTCCTTCCAGGGATTGTTTGGATCTGAAGCCCCGCTTGAAAGCGGAGAAACAGTATCAGTTGATGAAAACTACATTCGCGAAAGTATATTAGAACCCCAGGCAAAAATTCATGAAGGCTTTCAACCTGTTATGCCTTCCTATGCCGGAACTCTGGATGATAACCAGATAAACGCAATAATTGAGTATATCAAAACCTTAGATTAAGAAGCAGCAAATGGCTACGACAGAAGAAACACCAACCAGAAAAATTCAGGTTAAACGGTTCAAGCCGGAAGAGTATCCTGAGAAACACTATTTAAACCAGGAAAAAGGACTCTGGGCATGGCTTACAACGGTTGATCATAAGAAGATTGGCTTGATGTACCTCATGTCTGTAGCTTTCTTTTTCCTAGTTGGCGGAGTCTTAGCACTCTTGTTGAGAACAGAACTACTAACGCCTGCAAGAAACTTCATGACCGCCGATGTCTACAACCAGGTATTTACCCTGCATGGCGCAATCATGATTTTCTTCTTTTTGATTCCGTCCGTGCCTGCAGCTTTGGGTAACTTTGTCTTACCTCTACAATTAGGCGCCAAGGATGTTGCCTTCCCCCGCTTAAACCTCGCCAGTTTCTACATTTATGTAATTGGCGCTTTGTTCACGATCACTGCAATTTTTACAGGCGGTATCGACACCGGATGGACCTTTTACACGCCATACAGTTCAACAACGGGTGGAAGCGTAGCGATGATGACACTTGGAGTCTTCATACTCGGGTTTTCATCCATTTTAACCGGGCTTAACTTTATTGTAACCATTCACAAGTTACGTTCTCCCGGTATAACCTGGAATAAGTTACCTCTTAACCTCTGGGGATTGTATGCAACAAGCTTGATCCAGATTCTTGCAACCCCCGTTCTTGCAATCACACTTCTTCTCCTCACGATGGAAAGAGTTTTGAGTATTGGAATATTTGATCCCGCACTTGGAGGAGACCCTGTTCTTTACCAGCATTTTTTCTGGTTCTATTCACACCCAGCCGTTTACATTATGATTGTACCCGGTTTCGGAATTGTCTCAGAAATTATCTCAACATTCTCGAAAAAAGTAATTTTTGGATACTGGGCAATTGCACTTTCTTCATTAGCAATTGCTTTTATCGGTTTCTTGGTTTGGGGACACCACATGTTCACAGCCGGTCAATCTTCTCTGGCCAATATGGTGTTTTCATTCCTCACATTCCTGGTGGGTATTCCAACCGGTATCAAAATATTTAACTGGCTTGCCACCATGTACAAAGGTTCGATCGATCTGAAAACCCCAATGGTTTACATTTTGGTCTTCCTGTTTCTCTTTACCATTGGTGGATTTACAGGAATTATGCTGGGAGCACTCTCTGTAGATGTTCATCTCCACGATACTTACTACGTGGTTGCCCACTTCCACTATGTTATGATGGGTGGAATGGTAATGGCATTCCTCGGTGGACTCCACTACTGGTGGCCTAAAATGTTTGGAAAGATGTACAGTGAGTTCTGGGGTAAAATTGCTGCCGGTATTATTTTTGTTGGATTTAATATGACGTTCCTTCCCCAGTTTATTATGGGATCCCAGGGAATGCCCAGAAGATATTACAACTACATCGATCAGTTTCAAGCATTCCACCAATTCTCTACGATTGGTGCATATATAATGGGGGTTGGTTTCGTGATCATCGCGGCCTATCTTCTGCACTCACTTCTTCGAGGTGAAAAAGCATCCTCAAATCCGTGGGGAAGTCGTGCTCTTGAGTGGCAAACATCATCTCCACCGGATCTGCATAACTTTAAGCATACTCCGGTTATAATTAACGGTCCTTATGACTATCACAAACCGATGTCGGAGTTTCAACTTGGAATTGCAACACCACATAATGGCCACGGCCACCACGAAGAAGAGGGTATGGACGTAGCTGAAACCGAAAAAGAAAAAGCGTAAAATTCAAAAACATTATGTCCGGAACTTCAGCAACAATCGAAAAACGTTTAGATCATCTCCAACACCATTTTATAGATTCGGATCAACAGTTCGAATCTGCTAAACTTGGAATGTGGATCTTTCTTGCAACCGAGATCCTCTTTTTTGGAGGGCTTTTTGCGGCATATATTGTCTATCGATCTTGGTACCCCGAACTCTATATCCAGGCATCAACTGAACTGAATACGTTTTGGGGGGCTATAAACACAGGTGTACTGATTGGAAGCTCATTAACTGTAGCCATGGCTATTCGCTCGGCTCAATTAAACCAGATTAAAGGGCTTATTTATAACCTGTACATCACGATCGCACTGGCATTTGTGTTTATGGTGATTAAGTACTTTGAGTACACACACAAATTCCATCTTGGAATATATCCCGGCGAGTACTACACATTTGAAGGAATTGCACATGAAAAAGCTAATATCTTTTTCAGCATCTACTATATGATGACTGGTGTTCATGGCCTTCACGTTCTGATTGGAATAGGCTTGATGATTTGGCTGGTTTTTAAAGCCAAAAAAGGAGCTTTTCACAGCGGTTACTATACTCCCGTTGAGATTACAGGCCTGTACTGGCACCTTGTGGATATCATCTGGATATTCCTTTTCCCTCTTCTTTACTTAATCGACTAACGACTGAAAATTCTAACTGACTATGTCTGCACACGAACATCACATATCTTCAGCAAAATTTTTATGGGGCGTTGGAATCGCTCTTTTCATCTTAACGGTGCTAACTGTGGCTGTAACCTGGATTCAAATACCTGAGCCATGGAATGTGGTTGTTGCTATAGCAATTGCCGTTGTGAAAGCCACTGTTGTAGCCGCATTTTTTATGAATCTATTTTGGGATAGTAAGTTTAACACCATGATATTAATCATGTCGGCTCTGTTTTTTATGCTTTTAATAGGTATCACACTTTTAGATACCTTGTACAGAATAGATCCTGTACCCTCGTTTTAGATACTATTTTCTAAACTTAGAAGAGAGCCGGTTTCATATGAAGCCGGCTTTTTTTGTTTTAAATCTAAAATCAAATTCTGAACATAGTTTTTGTATTTTCTTTAGGGATACGAATCAATTTTAAAAGTTATGCCAGATACAGAACCCACTTTTTTTGGAAATTTTGAACTTTATAGCCTAGAAGCCGGACGCTTTAAGTTAGATGGCGGAGCCATGTTTGGAGTCGTTCCTAAAACGCTTTGGAATAAGCAGATTCCTGCGGATGAAAAAAACCGAATTCCTATGGGCATGAGATGCCTGCTTATCAAATCAAAAAACACCGGGAAAATCTACCTTGTTGACAATGGAAGCGGAGACAAGTTTAACGAAAAAATGGCTTCTATTTACGGCCTTGATTATGAACACAGTGATCTGCAATCATCACTAAAAAAATGTGGGATTGAACCCCGGGATATTACAGATATGGTGTTTACTCACCTCCATTTTGATCATTGCGGCGGTACAACCAAATATGATAAGAATGGTGAGATAAAAGAGGTTTTTCCAAACTCAACCTATCACGTCAACAAACAACACTGGAAGACCGCTACAAATCCGAACAAACGGGAAAAGGCAAGTTTCTTCTCAGAGAATATTGATCCCATCAAAAACAGCGGGCGTCTAAACCTTCTCGATGATCACCACGAATTTGAGCCTGGTTTTACAACTCTTCCAATGAATGGTCACACTGAAGGCCAGCAGTTACCTGTCTTTACAAATGAAGATAAAAAAATCGTTTATGCAGCTGACCTTATTCCCACGTTCGCTCATATCCCCCTGCCTTGGGTCATGGGCTATGATATGAAACCGCTGCAAACGCTCACGGAAAAAGAGACGTTCTTAAATGAGGCGGTTGAAAAAAATTGGTATCTCTTTCTTGAGCACGATGCTGAGCATGAAATCGTTACTGTTCAGAAGGAAAACGGGAAATTTTTATTAAAAGATTCTTTATCACTTGCTGATCTCTCATAAATTGGCATTTTATCCGTTAGTGACCTGTATTTTAATATAACCCAGACTAAAAAGTGCAACTATGCACAACCAAAAAAAGACAGAATCGAAAGCGCGTGAGATAGTATCTCTTCTGCGGTCTTTTCACCAAAAAATAACGGGAAAAAAGCGCACTGCCCAAGTTGCTACGTTTACAGCCATTCTTTTAGCTGCTTTGTTTCTCGTAGTTCTTATAGAGAGCAGTTTCTATCTCTCTGCAATGGTAAAATCGATCCTGTTATTTGTTTTGATAGCCGGCTCATCCTTTGCGGTCTATCATCTATCCAAAACCGTTCGTACTGATTCTTTTAAGTCGTTTATTGAAGATTTTTTTGCTTCCTACGGACAAGATGAAGTGCATAGCGCAATTGACCTGTACCTTGATGATAAACAGAAGAGATCAAGGTTTTATGCCGCTGCAATATCTGCCAATTTGAAACATGTAGAATTGGGGGGTCTCAGAAAAAACTTAAAGGAATTCATCAATCGGTCCAGGGTTCATAAACTGTCACAACTTAGTTTAATGGCTTCGGGATTGGCCACTGTATTTGCACTTATTGTGGCATTTTCTCTGCCTTCTGAAAGTTTACGTACTCTCCATTTTTGGAACAGTTACGAGCAGCCAAACCCCTTTTCATTTACAATCTCTCCTGCTGATACAACGATCGAACACGGATCTGAAGCAACTGTTTCCATCCGGTTTGAGGATGGTTATCTCCCAAGTGAATCCGTCCTTGAGTTTAAAACAGATGTTGAAGAAAACTATCGGCAGAGGCAGATGCAGCAAACAGAAAATGGTGTATTTCAATCGTCCGGAATAGAGTTGACGAATGATGTAACCTATCGATTAGTGATGGACGATTTTGTAAGTCAGGATTACAGAATTGATGTACAACTTCAACCTCGTTTTGATCAGTTAACAGCATCGGTCACACCTCCCCCCTACACCGGGTTACCGGTTTCCGAAAATGAATACCCATTCTCAGAGATTAGTTTATATCCGGGCTCTGAACTTAGCTTCACGGGTACTACCAACAAACCCGTGCAATTTGTAGAAATGATTACTCTGAGTGATACTCTTGAAATGCAGCACTCGGGTTCGGTTGAAAGCCAATTTGAGGTATCTATCAACCCGGAAGAAACGGATACGCTTATCTTTGCAATGACGGATGAGGAGGGGCTAAAAAACAGGAATCCGTTCCGAACCATTTTGAATGTTCAGGAAGACCAATATCCCGTCATCGTAATCCAGGAACCAACCGGGACGGTGATGAAAACCGACCCGACTGAATTAGAAATTATATTCCAGGCAACGGATGATTTTGGCTTGTCGCGAGCAGACCTGACCTGGAGCCATCAACAGGCATTTACAGAAGAACCTCAAACAGGATCAATCCGGCTCAACAAACCAACAAACGGAAGAGTTACGCGCTTTCAATGGGATCTTGAACAATTTGACCTAAAGCCACGCGATCAACTGGCATTCAGTATTCGAGTGTGGGATAATGACCAAATTTCTGGTGCTAAGATGAGTGAGTCATCTGAAGTGATTGTGCAGATTCCCTCACTCACCGAATATTTTGATGAATTGGATGAGCAGGAACAAGACGTTCAAAGTGAATTAGATGAGGTATCCGAGCAGTTTGATGATATGGAGAACCAATACCAGGAGTTCTTGGACAAACTCCGTCAAAACCCGCAGGGTGGATTTGAAGAACAACAGATGCTGGAAGAGGTTCAGGAGCGTCAGCAACAGATTGATGAAACTGTTAAGAACCTGAATGAAAAATTCCGGCAACTTCGCAGCGAAATGGAGCAAAGCAATCGAGTATCCCAGGAGACTCAACAGGCTTACCGGGAACTTCAACAGTTGATGGAAGAACTGGATGACCCGGCCCTTCAAGAAGCGATGGAAGAATTACAGCAGGCTTTAGAAAACCTCTCGCCACAGGATCTGGAGCAGGCACTTGAAAACGTTTCGTTCAATGAAAATCTGTACCAGGAGCGTTTAAAGCGAACTGTTGAGCTGTTCAAACGACTTAAAATGAACAGCGACCTGGACAAACTGGCTCGCCAATATGAAGATATGGCGGAACGTATGCAGCCGAAAGAGGATAGCTCTCTCGAGCAGCTTTCAAACGAAATGGAAACTGTAAAACAGGATATGGATTCTGTTGAGGAACAGCTTGAAAACCTGGACAGCAATCCCCCTGAAAACGCAAGAGAACGACTGGAAGAATTAAAGAAAAGTTCGCAACAACAACTGGATTCTACTCGGCAGGAGATGGATCAATTACAGGACAAAAGCGAAAGTGAGATGCAGGAGGGGCAAAATTCTCCAAACGAGCAGATGCAGCAGCAACAGCAGCAGATTAGTCAAACGCTTCAAAAAGAGGCAGACAAATTCCGATCATCCATTCAGCAAATGAGCGGACAGCAGCTGCAGGTTAACATTCTTGCCCTTCAGCGATCACTCTATACACTGCTTGAATTGTCAAACATGGAAGAGTATTTGGCACAAACAGTTACCGACACACGCAGCCGAAGCCAGGGGTACATTGAGCTTGCAAGAGTTCAACAAAACGTAAATGATCAGTTTACTGCTGTTGCCGATACACTTTTTGAGGTTTCATCTGAGATTCCAGGGATTCCCAATCAAATTAATCGAAAAAAAGAGGATGTTGAACGAAAGCTTAACCGTACGATGGATGAAATGGTGGAGCGGAGTCAACGCGGTTCAACGGTAGCTTCGCGGGAAGCATTGGGCGGTATAAACGATTTGACCTCGATGGTTGCATCCCTCCTCGACCAGTTGATGAATCAACAGGGAGGTGGTGGAGCCGGAAGTGGTGGTATGACCATGCAGCAGATGGTTCAGCAGTTACAAGATATGTCCGGAAATCAGCAGCAGCTCAACCAACAACTGCAGCAGATGATTAATGACGTCCAGGGAGATCGATTGAACCGTGAACAGTCGGAACGGTTAAACCAGATGGCAAGGCAGCAAAATGAGATTCGCAAGCAGCTTGAAGAGCTACAGCGAAGCGGAGCTCTCCAACAGGGGGACAGAATGCTGAGTGAGCTCCAAAGAATGATGGAGGATATGGAGGATTCCATCAATGATATGCGGGGTGGCGTGACAGATCCGCTGATGATTGAACGACAACAAAATATTCTTTCCCGAATGTTGAGTGCAGAAGATGCGATGCAGCAACGCGGTGAGGAGGATCAGCGCGAAGGCACCAGTGCTTCTGAATTTGAACGTATCCTGCCGCCCGATATCACACTTGAGGAACTGCAACAGGAGATCCGTGCCCGAATGCAGGATCCAAATTTTACTCGCTTTTCTGAAAAATACCAGCGGCTTATTGAACAATACTTTGAGCGGTTGAGACGACTAGAACAGGAAAGCTTGCCTTGATTTACAAAAACTCCCGTTTCGAAGGGGGAAAGAAACAACATCGTTGATTCAGGGGGATGACTATGGCTTATGCCTCATCATTTGATCACCTCTTTTCGGACCCACCCTAAATCTCTCCCCATTTTTCCGCAAATGACCGTAAAAACAAGGAGGGACTTTTACCTCCCCTTCCTTGTTTCGTTATTTTACGGAATAGGCAAGGGGACTGAGGGGATGGGTCAAAGCACTTGATTCCATTCCAGCCACCAATTACCTTCTTATAAAATGGATTCCAATGAGCGATAAAAAAGAACAACTCTACGAAGATATTCTCAGGTTTCTTGAATATGAGAAAGAAGTCTATGGGGCTTTTACAATCACTGAAGCTGATGAAATCAATCACGAAGAGGTAAAAACGGAGAGCAAACCAATAGTAGAGGAAGAAGCAGAGGGATACTCCACAAAAGTCTCTGAAGAACCAACATCTTTGGAAGAAAAATTGGAGGCTTGCAGCTCCTTAAAAGAACTTCGGGATCTATGCAAAAGTGCCAAAGAACTTAAAACCGACCTCGAAAATACGAACCTGGTTTTTGGTGTTGGGAATCCAAATGCAGACTTAATGATTATAGGTGAAGCGCCGGGACAAGAAGAGGATCGTCAAGGTGAACCTTTTGTTGGAAAAGCCGGCCAGTTGTTAAATAAGATTTTAAAGGCGATCGACTTTGACAGGGAGGATGTATATATCGCCAATATTTTGAAACACCGTCCGCCGGGCAACCGAAATCCTAACCCGGATGAACGACTTCGAAGCCTGCCCTACCTGATGCGGCAGATAGACCTGATCGATCCCAAAATTATATTGTGTGTAGGCAAAGTATCAGGAACTACACTTCTTAAAAAAGAGGATTCACTTCGAAACTTACGAGGACAGTTTTACCCTTTCCGCGGAGCTGAGTTGACGGTCACATATCACCCCGCTGCTCTGCTTAGAAATCCCCAGTGGAAGCGCCCTACTTGGGAAGATGTACAGAAAGTTAGAAAACGGTATGATGAATTGGGTTGTAAGCCATCATGATGATTCCTCTAAAAATGAACTACCCCGTGGCAGAGCCACGAGGTACCAATGTATAATCCATATCCTTTCTTCAAATTTGAACTTTTTATCCAGTGTTCAGGGGGTAATGGGGGATGATCAATGATGTCCAAAACCCAAAATTTGGATAAACTTCAAACCATTATTCTTCATAATGACAGATCAAAATAATTAGCAGATGCTTTTACTTCTCTTGCTGTATGAGCCGCTAATCCAAAAACCCCTTGTAAATGATCGATAACCCCTGTTAAGTAAGAAACTAAAACATTGAATTTCTCACCTTTTCTATAGAGATGTAAAGATGATTTGTTTCAACCAATAACTCTTCGAAAACAAAATTTTCGTAAAATTTCCTAGCATTATCATCTTTTGCATCTACTGTAATACAATGTATACCAACCTCCTCCGATATCTCTACTATTCTTTTTAGAGCGTCAATCAGCAATAATTTTCCATAACCATTTCCTTGATGGTTTTGATTAACTGCTAATCGACCTATTAATGCGCTTGGAATTGAATATTTCGGCAACCCATCATTTTCCGGGAATGCATCGTACTCCAAACTCGCCGTACTTATTGAATAAAAACCTAATATGTCTTGTTCATCATTGGTTAATACATACGTTTTACTTACGTCTTTTTCCGCATTCTGACGAGTAAATCTTTGTATGTATGTATTTAAATGTTCCTCTCCGCAATCAAATTTTTTTCTATTATGCCCCCTTGTAAGCCTCTCAAATCTGATGTCTGCCATCTAACTGATCTTCGCGTTGTAATGAGCAAATGCCTCAGACAGATTCTCATCCGGTTCTGTAGAATCCATTATTTCAAGTAACCTTTTCATATCACGCTTGGTAAGTTCAATCCGCTTTTCATGATCTAAAGTTTCCTGAGCTTTTTTCATGGCTGACTGCAATACAAAAGAAGTTAAGTTAACCCCCAAAATACTTGCAGCTCTATGTAAGGTTTGTTTATCGGATTCTGAGATCCTCATATTTAAGCTTTTACTTTTAACAGACATAGTTTATATCACTTTATTTTGAATTTGTACTGACAACGTACACACATTTCCGAAAAAATAAAGCATCTAATATCTCTGCTTGCAGAATATTGGCGCGAAGATGGTCATAAAGTGATCTTCCTTTTTGGAACAGATCGATTTGTACCGGCTGATCTTTTATTCATGCATGTTGATCTTTCCATTGTTCCGGACAAGTATCTTGAATTTGCTGAAAAATATCCAATAGTGATTAATGGGAATATTAAAGATATTCGAAAATCCACCTACGGTACTCATCTGCTAAATAAAAAGGACAACTGGGATGGCCCGGTCATTGTTAAATCGGACCACAACTGCGCCGGCATTCCTGAACGCACTCGTGGTGGTATTGTCGGCAAAATTCATGACAAAGTTCTAAAGGCTATTCATCGTTTCAACAATGAGAAGTCACCTCTTGCAATTAGAACCGCTCTCGACTATAAAGTATATGATCATCTGAGTGAGGTCCCCCGCATCTATTTTCACCACCCTGGTTTAGTAATACAAAAATTTTTACCGGAAATGGAAGATGAACTGTATTGTGTTCATACTCTATTTTTCCTCGGTGATCAGATGAGCTGTGCACGCCTCAAAGGTGAACATCCAATTGTTAAGGACCACACAGTTACCGACATAGAGAGAACTGTTGACCCACATCCAGATATTCTTTCCTTAAGAGAGAAGTTACAGTTCGATTATGGTAAATTCGACTATGTGATATATAAAAAAGAACCTGTTTTACTGGATGCAAATAAAACGGTCGGCTGGCCTCCAAACATATCGAATAATGAAGATTCAATGGTACGCATTAAAAACCGCGCGGTAGGGCTTTATACCTATTTCTAAATCATTTGAGACTTTTGAGCCTTGTAGTTGTAAGCTTCAACTGTAATTCATTATACTTTTAAAAACGTTTATTAATTCTCCACATCATTCCTCTAAAAATGGATTTCAAAAGCCTTATTATTTCTTTGCTCTTTGCAATTTTAGCATTTTTCCCTACCCAAGTAACCGCACAAACCTACAACTGGCACACACTTGAAGCCTATGGCAGTGCCACCGAAAGGCACGAGAATGCATTGGTACAAGCCGGCAATAAGTTTATTTTGATTGGCGGACGCGGAATGAAGCCGGTAGATATTTATGACACCCAAACGAACGAGTGGACAGAGGGAGCTCAACCGCCGTTTGAAATTCATCACATCCAGGCTGTAGAGTTGCATGGCCTTGTGTACGTTGTTGGTGCAATGACCGGTGGATGGCCGTATGAAACACCGCTTTCTCATATTCTCATTTACGATCCGGTTTTGGATAAATGGGGTACCGGGCCTGAAATTCCAGAAAATCGCAGACGTGGTGCTGCCGGAACCGTAGTGTACAATGGTAAAATTTATGTAGCCTGTGGAATTATCAATGGCCACACATCCGGTTGGGTGAGCTGGCTGGACGAGTTTGATCCGAAAACCAATTTATGGCGTGAATTGCCAAATGCACCCAGGTCACGGGATCATCTTCATGCTGCTGTGGTTGATGACAAACTTGTTGTTGCAGGCGGGCGCCGCTCCGGATACGGCGGCGGAGGGTTTGAAACAACCATCAGCGAAACAAATATATATGACTTCGATACCGGAGAGTGGACAGAACTTCCATCTCCCGACGGGGATATTCCAACTGAAAGAGCCGGAATTGCTGCCGCCGTTCACCAAAATAATGTGGTAATTATTGGCGGGGAAAGTGGCAGCCAGCAAACTGCTCACAACGAAGTGGAAGTCCTGGATATATCAAACGGAACCTGGGAATCTCTTCCCTCTCTGAACCGTGGACGACATGGCACGCAAGCAATAAATGTTGGGGATATGCTTGTGGTTGGCGCAGGAAGTGGTGATCGCGGAGGCGGACCGGAGCTTACTTCATTTGAAGTTTTTTCGAACATAGAAAATCCTGAGTTCCCTAATAATCCGCTCACCAAAGCTGAACTGACAGTTTCGTCTGAATCAATTTCATTTTCCGGGGGTGAGCGCGGTGGAAAAGAAGTTATTTTGAGTAGTCAAAATGGGAACCAAGCCAGTTTAATCAGTTATATCCAGTTAGATAATACCACAGATTTTGAGCTTGATCTGCCAATGAAAACTCCATTCATCCTTGCACCGGGGCAGGATATTCCCATTGATGTAACATGGATTAGAAACAGATCAGGTGATTCTGAAGCAACACTGTTCATCAAACCACTGGGTAATGCTGAACCATTAAGCGTCGAGGTGAAAGCCATTCAATAAGCAACTCCAAAAAAATAAAATCGAATGCTCATCAAATCGTTATATTACTGTATTAGCCGAAAATTCTTAATGATTCGAGAATGAGACTTACGCTGCCCATATTGTTGATCTCACTTCTGCTATTCTTAGAGAGCACCGGCTTATCTGTTTCAGCAAACTCCCCCCCTGCCCCACTCGATACAATTTCTTCGGAATGTTCAGAACCGATTACCTGGAGAATTGGTACCATAGATTCTCGTTTCAATATCAAGGAAACTGAGTTAAAAAATATCATGAGGAATATTGAGAACCTTTGGTCTGATGCGGTTGAAAAAAATCTGCTCCAGTATAGTGACAGCGGTGAAGTTGCTATTAACCTAATTTACAGTGAAGAGCAAAAATTTACCGATAATGAACAAAAGCTCTCCGAACAGATCAACGAGATGAGAAAGAAATACTACTCCATGAGGGTAGACTACCAGCAGGAGTCAGTAAGATTTCGGGAAAAATTAAATCAATACAACACCACATTTACGGAATATGCAAACAAAGTAAATGAATATAATCTCCGTCTCTCCCGGTTAACCAACAACGGAATTGTTTCGCGGGATGATGATGAAAATTTAAAGAATTTGAAGAAAGAGATGGAGTTCCTGGAGAAAAAACTCGATCCATTGGAGGAAGAGTTAACGGCTGAGGAACAGAATCTGAATCGTCTCTCCGAAGAACTGAATGATTATGCTGATGAAGTGAATGAATATGTTTTCCAGTATCGAAACCGTTACTCGCAGTCGAGAACATTTTTCCAGGGGTTTTATACCAATGTCGGGAATCAAAAAAAAGTGAATATCTATCAATTCGAAAACCTTGATAAACTGAAATTAGTCTTGGCCCATGAATTTGGCCATGTTTTGGGATTAAGCCATAATGAAAATCCCGTTTCTATTATGAATTATAATATGCGTCTGCAAAATGAAGAGAGACTTAAACTCAGTGATCAGGATATTCAGTCGATCCAAAACAAATGTGGTTTATCGCAGACAAGCAGGTAATTTTTTAATCCAACAATGGATCTAATTATCATCCTCTTCGGAGTTCTGATCATCCTCGCCGGAATTGGGATACTAATTAAACCGGACTCCATTTTTGATTACCTCAAACGTGAATCAAATAATTATAAGCTCCACATCTTTGCAATTACACTTCGGCTGATTCTTGGAGTTCTGTTGATCTATTATGCTTCAATCTCTCATTACCCTATTGCTATATAAACTTTAGGCTGGTTTGCAATTATCGCTGCTATTGCATTAATCTTGATCGGGCATAACAATTTCCGGAAATTGATTGATTGGGCTGTAAATTTTATTAAACCATTCCGGTACTTTGGTGCGATTTTGGCGATTCTCCTTGGTGCTCTCCTGGTATATGCATTTCTCTGATTATATTTTGACGACTGATTCTTCATCCATAAATTATCCAGTAATATCATTGCCATAGAAACAAAGAACTCCCCGTTTTTTTAAGACTTTCTGAGATTCCGTGGCAATTCTTCTCATTTAAAAACCTGAATACCTTCTATGAGAACTTCGTTTGGAATTGCCACAGCCGCTCTTATGCTTTTGGGTTTTATTTCAATTGCTCACTGCCAAACAAAGCAATCCTCCATTTTAGATAAACAGGAAATCCTGGACCGATACAGTTGGTGGGATAATCAAGACTGGGATTGGTATAAAGAGAATATTCCCTTTTTTGATTCTCCGGATTCAGCATTTACCGAAATCTACTACTACCGCTGGGAGGTAATGACCAAACACCTGATCTACGGTTCGCCTGAACACGGGTATACCTTTACCGAGTTTATCAATCGGCCATTTTGGTCCGGAACTTATGGTGCGATCAGTTGCCCGCTGGGGCACCAGTTTTACGAGGTGAGATGGTTAAAAAATCCACAAATTGTTAATGATTTTGCCCGATACTGGTTTGAAGTTCCGGGTGCAGAACCGCGGAGTTACAGCAACTGGTACGGCGATTCGATGTGGGCGGTCTACAAAGTGAATCAAGACAAGAATTTTCTTGAGACTGTTTATCCCTATATGATTCAGCAGTACAACGGTTTTGAAAAGGAGCATTTTGAACCCGGCCATGGCATGTTTATGTGGGATGGCATGCACGATGGAATGGAGTTGAACATCAACGGGCGGCAAACTGACCGGGAATTTGACGGCGGAGATGGCTTCCGTCCCACCCTCAACAGTTATATGTACGCCGATCTTTTAGCACTTTCCAAAGCCTCTGCCCTGCTTGGTGAAACCGATCGGACCAAAGAATACACCAAAAAAGCCGAAAAACTAAAAGAGCGAGTCCAGGAAGAACTTTGGAATCAAGATCGCCAATTCTTTTTCCACCAGTTTGCGTTTGATGAAAAAGACGGAATCGAAGCGTATTCACTTACCTATGAAACAGGACTTTATGCCGGCAGTCCGCACGGGCGAGAGGCGATTGGATTTGTCCCATGGCAATTCAATCTGCCAGATCCGGGATATGAAGAAGCCTGGAAATACCTGATGGATGAGAATTATTTCTACTCGGAATATGGACCTACAACCACTGAAAGAAACGATCCACAGTTCTTGGTTGCCGATGATTGCTGTGTTTGGAGCGGAAACTCCTGGCCCTATGCAAATACTCAAACTTTGGTTGCGATGGCTAACCTCTTGAACAACTATGATCAGGATGTGATTGACAACAATGATTATCTCGACATTTTGCAAATCTATGCAAAAACACACGAAAAAGACGGCAGGCCGTATATCGCTGAAGCTGCCGATCCATTTACCGGGTCATGGGAAGGCCACGATGACCACTACCACAGTGAGCACTATCTGCATTCAGGGTATATCAATAATGTGATTACCGGGCTGGTTGGGTTGCGTCCGCAGGCTGAAAACTCGTTCGTTCTCAATCCGCTGATTCCTGAAGATTGGGATTATTTTGCCCTTGAAGATGTGGACTACCACGGTCACTCTTTGTCAATTGTTTGGGATCGTCATGGGTCTCACTACAATCGCGGACAAGGTTTGATGATTTTTGTGGATGGAGAAAAAGTGAAATCCTCTGAAACCATTCAGAAACTGGAAGTATCGATTGAGCCAGTCGAAGATCAGACTCTACACCAACCCCCCGTCAACTATGCAGTAAACAACGGACGCGGATTCTTTCCCCATATCACCGTGTCATCCTATCAAACCGGGCATTCATCATACTATGCCAATGAAGGAAATTATTGGTACCACGAAACACCGGCCAATCGATGGGTTTCAGAATCGGGTAGCGACAAAGAGTGGATTGCAGTAGATTTTGGCGTGGAGCGCCCGATTAACGAGATCAAACTCTACTTTTTAGATGACGGCGAAGAGATCGTACCGCCAACCGGTTATGAAATCCAAACCTGGAATGACGACAAATGGCAATCCCATTCATCCACAAACCACACTCCACAATCCCCTGTTGGAAAGAAACCAAACATCATCACTTTTACCGAGCCACAAAACACATCAAGAATCCGAGTCCAACTCACCCCTCAACCCAATCAAGCGGTCGGACTCACCGAACTTGAAGCTTGGGGGCCTGCTGAATTCCCACTGGCTCAACCAACTGATGAAATAAAAAACCTGGCGTACAACCCCGATGGTAAACTCTACCCGATCTTCTCGGCATCTTATACAAGTCCCGGCTCAAGTCTAACAAATGTGAGTGATATGATGCACCTCATTCCCTATAACAACAGCCCGGCATGGACATCCGAAAACTCACCCAACAAAATTGACTGGATTGAGATCAATTTAGGCCCCAGGAAACCGATCCAAGGGATCGATATAATTTTTGCCGGAGACCGTGGACGCGCCGGTGCCCCTGCCTCGATTGAAATTCAATACTTAGATCAGGGAGAATGGAATACCGCAGAGGTACAGAGACGCAGTTCAGAAAAACCGACGCCAATGGCACTAAATACATTTATTCTTGAAGAACCTGTGGTAAGTAACAAAATTAGGTTGATGTTAACCCATCGACCAGATGGATACACCGGTATTTCGGAGATTATGGTTTGGAGTGATGATTCTCGTTGATGCTTGATAAATAGTGAATTGCATCTTTCTAAAGATCTTAGATCACTTACCCATATCAGAGATCGCAGATTCCTTTTACATCAAATTTGATCTCTTTACACGCATCCCGTTGCTTTTCTTTGAATCCCTAAGCCAAACCCTCACTTTAAAATATTAACAGAGCAATGGAGGCTACTATTCCAACCGCCGTGAAAATCATCCCTCGTTTGAATTGAGCTGTCGTTGTTTTGAACATCCAAAAAGATGATACCGCCATAAACAGCAGTAAAAAGCCGAGCATTGTGGTAAACGGACTGGCGGCCCCGCTGCTCATTGTTTTGTGCAGATCGTTAAACCGTTCGAGAATCACCGGTAACTGATATACTGAATACGTAGCCAAACCGGTTTCTTTACTATAGGTACCTGTTCCAAAATCGATGATCTCTGCGTCTTCGCTTTCCACGCTAAATCTTCTCATCCGAAGTGTTTCTGCCAACTCATTCGCCTGCAGGTTGGGTTCCAGTTGTTGCTCAACTTGTCTCTCGGTTTTCAGGAAATTCGTATCTCGAAATGTAAGCACGATTCCGCTGATTGAATAAATTACGATCAGTCCGAGAATTAAAAATCCAATATCCCGGTGAAGAACGCGCATATAGTAGTGAATGCTTTTCTTATTGTTTTTATGATTATTAGCCATCTGTTCACTCGCTTTTTTAACCGTTTAAAGTCTATTTATTTGATGATTAGACGTATTCATTTGATAACCGTTTGGAAACTTAGATTCAGTCTACATTCAAAATGTTGTGGTTCATTTTTCTTCGAAACGCTTTTTCAGAGGCTTTGTTTGATGATTGAGATTAAGGACAATAAGGATAGGAACGCTGAACAACACTCTGCCCGTTTGATACGAAAAACAGCACAACTTCCATGAAGAACAGTTTACTTTGGTTCCGCAACGATCTGCGGCTCCACGACCACATTCCACTTTCAAAAGCACTGGATTCCAATACACTACTACCACTTTATGTGATCGATGAATCTCTCTTTGAACCCCATCCTCAACTCGGTTTTAAAAAAATGGAGATTCGGCGGGCACAGTTTCTGTTGGAGACATTAGCAGATCTGGATGGAAAGCTTCGGTCCCTAAATTCAAAACTTCTTGTGCTTGTCGGTGATCCGGCTAAACTGATACCGGAATTGATCGATACATATCAAATAACTGATCTCTATCACCAGGCGGAGCCGGCTTATGAAGAGCGGGCACTTCGGAATAAAATCAAAAACCAAATCACACTCGATGTAGATGTCCATTCATATTGGGGCTCCACGCTTTACCAGTTGAGTGATATACCGTTTTCAGGGTCTGAAATTCCGGATGTGTACACGAAATTCCGAAAGAAGTGTGAGAAACAATCTGTTGTTCGAGATCCACTATCTATTCCGGACAAGCTTCCTCCACTCCCTCAGAATTTTGAGTCCGGTGAGTCCACGATTCCATCACTTGAAGATTTGGGATACGATCGAGAAACCGAATTCGACGACCGTGCGGTCCTTCGATTTAGAGGCGGCGAAACGGAAGGTATCAAGCGAATGAACGACTACATTTGGGAGGGTGATCACCTGAAAAATTACAAGAAAACCCGAAATGGATTATTAGGTGCGAACTACTCCTCCAAGTTTTCTCCCTGGCTGGCAGTTGGCGCTCTTTCACCGCGAATGATCCACAAAGAAGTCAAAAAATATGAACACGAACGGGTCAATAACCGCTCGACATACTGGATGATTTTTGAACTGATCTGGCGGGATTACTGGAAATTCCTTTTTGTGAAGCATGATCCGAAGATTTTTTATCCCGGTGGAATTCAAGACAAGCAAGTTGATTGGAAACATGATGCCGAAATATTTAATCGATGGACAGATGGAACTACCGGTTTCCCCTTTGTAGATGCCAACATGCGTGAGCTCAAACATACCGGTTTTATGTCGAACCGCGGACGACAAAATGTTGCTTCCGTTTTGGCCAAAAATCTCGGTATCGACTGGCGCTGGGGAGCGGCCTGGTTTGAATCACAACTGATTGACTACGACGTGTACTCTAACTACGGAAACTGGGCATACATTGCCGGTGTAGGCACAGATCCCCGAAATCGCTATTTCCACATCGTAAACCAAGCCAAGAAATACGACCACGACGGCGAATACATGCAACATTGGCTCCCCGAATTGAGCAAGGTTCCCGGCAAACTGCTACCGGAATTTCATGAGCAAAATTCCGAAGAGATGAAGATGTATGATGTAGTACTTGGAGAAGATTATCCTGAGCCGATTATTGATTTGGAGGAGTCTTATGAGAGATTAAGAGAACGAAATTAATTCACATTAATTAGAGACCTTGTTGATCCTCATCATACATTCATCAAATAGAAAACTGGCAGGAATTCATCAGAATCTCTGCCAGTTTAGATCAGCCAGAATAGATATCAATCTAAATCAACTCGAAGATGATCAGATGATCTCATAATAACCCTGTATGTTTGGCCACCGGACTCAACATCATTCACATGGAGTTGTCCGACTGATATGTGAAGTGTATGTGCTCCCGTACGATCTGCAATTTCAGACAGGGTTTCTCCCGAGATCGTATATGTTCCATTTTGATCTTCCAACAGGATCATTTCTGAATCTTCCCTGTTGAATTTCCCCGGTTTTTCACCTTCTTTTGGATTGAACGAAGGACGAATATGGATTGCCACAGGTTTTCCGGATACCGCATCCCAGCTCAATTCAACACCCCCTGAATGGTTCTCCATGCGATTTGAGGAGGGGGTAACAATCGACACTTGCTTCTCTGGTGTAGTCGCTTTGAGGTTGAGAGCCGGAAAAGTCTCTGAACCCGTTGTACTGATCGTATACTCAGCGTCAGCTTGATAACTGAGAGATGATTCATTTGAAAACGGACCGAAAGATCGATGGCTGTAGACCGTATGTTCACCTGAAAATCGACTGGATTGTTTACTCAATCCAACCGATTCCCCTTGAGCGGATTCTATGCGTACAGATCCCATATCCACGGTGCTGGTATGATAGGGTGGCTTGAATGAAACTTGTTCATCAAAACCGATGGCCATCGCTAATCCCAACTTGTTTTCATTGTCTTTTAAAAACCGGGGATTCAGAGCACTCCAGTTCAGTATAAAAATGCCATTTCCACTTGCCTCATTACTTTCAAGAGACATGAGTGCCGAAGTCATCGGTTCCATAAACTCCAGTTCGGCTGTTGTATCTGTAGTCGAGTTTAATGCATCAGAGCATGAGGTTGTGCCTAATAAAAAAAGTACCAGAACAGTTTTATATATTCGTTTAACCATGTTATTCCTCTTTTTTCTTTTGTTAATGTTTGCTGCTTATTTCTTTAGACAACAGCAACTCCAACTCCTTGCAAAATTATTTGATTTTTTTGTATGGATACGAATTGGACAGCAGGATGGGATAAATCAGATTGAAAATTGTCCACATTGGAACCGGGCGACCTATATCGAAAATTTCCGGTTCTATAGAAGGTTAGAGTTGTTACGGAGAATCAATTTAGGCTACACTCATTCTTTGTAGGCATGAATCGCAGTTACGAATACTCCTTTACTGATTGTCAAAAGGCCTGTTTAACATAGGTGGGTTGGGGCCATTGAGCCCAGGACCAAAATTGGGCCTGCGGCCAGTCGACATAATCCTCCTTATAAAGCTATTCTGTTGTTCTTTAGTCAGAAATGTTTTTGAACGTTGCAGACTCTCCAAAGCATGCTTACTAATCTCTAATCGAATAGCTGCAATTTCACGCAAGATATTTTCAGTCCCAATGGAATCAACCTCCTCCTGATCGACCAGTAATTGAAACATCTCTTGTTCAAGAACCTGGATCTCTTCCTGCATAGGTTCTATTTCTGACTGATAGGATTGTACGAGTTGAACCATCTTTTGCTGCTGTTCCGGAGTTAGATTATCAATACGTTTCATTTCGCCGGCAAAAGGGGGTTCAAATCGGGGTTCGGGATTTAAAAACCTCGCAATTGGAGGCACACGTTCGGCTACATTCAGATACACGATCGTCCCTAAAACCCCAATATTCAGAACAATTAAAAAGATGAGTGTACCGACCATTGTTTTTACTTTCATTGCTGATCACCTTCCATTTCTGTTAATACTTGTTCAAAATTTGATCCTAAGCTCGGCTGAACCATCCCCTCGTAATACAGTTCTGAAACCGAGGTTTGTTCGGAAACATCTTGTGAAGTTTCAGTGTGATACACCAGCAGTTGTCCCGTTAAAAATCCAAGGAGAAGTCCCAGCACAACCAGTGATCCGGTTAGTGCTTTCGAAAGACCAAAAATTGAAACCGAATCCTGTTCAGAACTCTTGAATGCTTTCTGTTTAATCCGAACAGGCAGATATGGATCTCTCTTTAAATCTGGCAGCCGTTCGGGACTCGGTTCTTCCATGATAATTTGCATGGTTTGAAAGTATGAATGGCAAGATTCACACTGTTTTAAATGCCGGTTGATCTCTTTTTCCTTGTCTTCATCAAGGTGTCCTTCCAACCAATCAAGGAAATATTTTTTTACGTGGTTTCTGTTACTCATCATGTTATCACCTTTTCTTTTAAACTAACCTCTTAAATCCTCCAGATGCGGTTTCATGAGATCCAATAATTTCTTTTTGGCTCGATAAATCCTGGAATCAACGGCACTGATACTGAGATCCATTACATCCGCGATCTCCTTATTTCCCATTTCATCGTACCTCTGTAGAACCAGCGGCAGCCTGTATTTGACCGGGAGTTTTTGAATGAGTTTCCAGACCAGCACCTCCCGTTCCTCCTTCTCTAATTTCATATCTGGCGATTCAAATCCATCGTTACCCCAAAATTCAAATATGGGTGTCTCCGATTGAATCACTTCCGAAACAGATCGCTCTAACAGATCCAACCACTTATACCTGTTTCTTTTCTTCAGATAGTTTAGCGTATGGTTTGTGGCAATTCTGTAAATCCAGGTATATGCGCTGGATTGATATTTAAAATCCTCAAGGTTTTCATAAACCTTCATAAAGATATCCTGCGTAAGGTCCCTGGCAGCCTCTTCTTCACCGGTCATACGGTATACCATATTTAATATTCGATCGCCGTACTCCTCATAAAGCTCATCAAAGTTCAATGTTTTTTGATCTGTTGTTTCAGCCATGAAAGCATCGTAAATCTGCTGCTAATCAATCTATTACTAATTAGACAATCGAGACGAAAAAATCTTGCAAAAAAATGATGAGATGAAATTTTCTTTGATTTTGAGCTGATTTTAAAGTGGAAAAGCTTATAAAGCTGTAGCTCTCGCATGATTAAGCGAAATGAAATTTTCGATTTCCGATGTAGGGATTTACAATTTATAGATCGGAAATCGCTACGTTGTTATGTCAAAAATCGAATATCAAGCCTATCTATAAAACCGGAAGTGCTTTTTTGATTGAACGATTTTTGAGATGTCCGATATTCGATTTAACGATCTGATTACAGAATACAGGAGCAGGCTACACCCCTCCCGCCTCAAGGCGGACTCAGCTCAAGGGGAGATTTTCTAAATACAAAAACCAACAAAAGGTTTACTCCCCTCTTTTATAACTAATCGAAACCCCATTCCCGGTGCTGTTCAGCGTAGTCTCATAATTTGAAAGACTGGATATATGTTCATAAAACTCAGTAGTACCACCACGGCCTCTGCCAATATTATGAGCAGTAAAGCAACCTCCAACTACCAGATTAGGATCCACCGCTTTGAAATAATTGGTGTACCAGTCTTTGTCCGCATCTGAGAAAACAAAATCAAATGGACCTTCCAGTTCGGGAACAAGTGTGTGGGCATTTGCGAGTTTTGCATCGATAAATTCTGAGAGCCCGGCTTCCTCAAAATTTTCCAGGGCTTCATTGTAACGATCTTCATCAATCTCGATGGTGATCAGTTTTCCGCCGGTTTTGCTGAGTGCCCAGGCAATCCAGATCGCTGAATGCCCGGTTGAAGTCCCAATTTCTAGCGCCCGGGTGTAGCCGTTCTCAACAATGATATCATGGAGGATTTGCCCATCTATCGCGGGAATATTCATGTCGCGCCAGCTACGTCGGTTCTCATCAAGAAAAGTCTGAACCTGTTCGTCCAATTCGGGATTGTTGTTCAGTTCCTGTGCTGATAGTTCAAGGCCAAACGTGCTGACCGCCAATGAAGCAGTTAAAAATACGAGTGTGAATAAATTCGTTGTTTTCATCTGTTCTCTCCTTTTATACTAGTGCCAATACCACACTCTGAACTTACAATTTAATTTTGTAGGAAAGTTGTATGTCTGATGTAATTAACGCCAAGAACTGTATTGTACTTAATTAAATTTAATGAAAACAAATCATTGTACCTCTCGTACGTAGTGATTATACCCAAGTAAACAAATAAAGTATGGAGACAGAATGGCAATAATTCAACAAATACACCCAGTAATCATGTCTTCTGATGTTAGCAAAACCATTCATTTCTTAACAGTCCTGGGGTTTGAAGTAACGTTCCGGGATAATCCGGATGATACAACATATGCAGGCGTGTCTCGTGATTCGGTTGAGGTTCATATTCAATGGAATGATCTGTCTAATCTACCAACCGGAACTGACCGGCCCACACTCAGATTTTTAGTAGATGATGTGGATGAATTGGCTAATGAGCTAACAAATAGTGAAATGCATGGAATTGAACCGTTTACTACCGCCTGGGGTACCTATGAATTCCACTTGCAGGATCATGATCATAACGGTTATCAATTTTATAAATAACTGGAATAATTTGGCAATAGCTCTAAATACCGGTATATCAAATAAATCGTAATCAGAATACTAAAGTATGATTCAAGCTAATTTTATACATTAGTAAACCTTACTCATTAAAAAAATGCTGCTATGCCCTTATTCATGGATTATCATATCATTTCTGATATTAGCATCGATGCAGTGAAACAGGGTCATATGGCAGACAGGTCCGTACAGGATAAGCACGGGGTCAAATATATCCAGTTTTGGGTGAACCAGGAAGCCGGAACCATCTTCTGTCTCATTGAGGCACCTGATAAGCAATCCTGTGAAGCCGTTCACCAGGAAGCCCATGGAAATATTGCCTGTAATATTGTAAAGGTTGAGAGCGGTTTTTATAAACTGGTTATGGGTGAATCGCCCAAAGTTGATCATGGAATTGTACTTGCTAAAGATGGTGATTTAGATAAAGCTTACCGCTTTGTTCTTGCGATTGATATCCTGGGAATTACAACAGCTACCGGATCAGATGATCTGAAGCAGTTGATTATTCCTGGTATGCCCAAAAAAATGATTCAGAAAATTATCCCGTCATACGAAGGTCGGGAGATTAAAAGCGGAGATTATGATGGTATCCTGTGTGTATTTACAGAAGCTGAAGAAGCATTAGGATGTGCTATCGAGATTCAAAAAGAGTTATTAAAAAGGATGAAGAATCCGGATGATGAAACCTGGAATATCAGGTTCAAAATCGGGGTTGGTGGTGGCCAACCTGTTACGATGAGCGATCAATTTTTTGAGGATACCATACTTCTTGCAAAACGCCTTAGCTTAATTGCGTCTGATGGAGAGATAGTTGCATCAAACATGATTAGTAAATTGAGTGAGTTGCCGGAGAAGCAATATAGCAGTTCAGCCTTAAAATCAATACAATCGGAAGACGAAGAGTTTCTTGAGAAATTGTTTGATATCACCGAGAAGAATTGTGCCGATCATACATTTAACGTGGAAAAACTCTGTCGTGATATTGGGATCAGCCGGTCTCAACTTTACAGAAAGGTCAAGGCAGTTACCGGTCGTTCACCTGTTGAATTTATTCGAGACATACGATTGATCAAGGCTCTTTCGCTCATAAAAGAAAACAGGTACAACCTTTCTGAAGTTGCCCTGGAAATTGGGTTCAATAGCCCCTCGTACTTTTCAAAATGTTTCCGTGAAAAATATGGAGTGAAGGCTTCGAATGTAGCCGTATAGTTTGGCTAACCGTTTTTATAGGAATTAAAGAGACTCCAATAATAATTTTAAAAAGCTTTTTAGCCTTTAAATGAGGCATTAATGGTAATTTTATCGCATTTATTCTATAACATTCACTCTTCTAATAAATTATACTATGCCTTTATACATGGATTGCCACGATACGCCGGGAATAAAAATACATGAAGCTGAAAAAGCTCATCTGAAAGATTTGGCTGTTCAGGAAAAGTATGATGTAAAGTACATATCCTATTGGGTAAATGAAGAGAGCGGTAAAGTTTTTTGCTTGATGAAGGCCCCAAATAAGGAAGCCATTCGTAAGACACATCTTTTAGCTAATGGGATAGAAACGTGCAATATTGTGGAAGTGGAGGGAGGTCTTTACTCAGCCTTTATGGGGAAAGACCTGAGAGACAGAGATGATTTAGTTGTAGATAAAAATGGAAATCCAGATGGTGGTTTTCGATTTATCCTTACCCTGGATATTTACGCCGTTACACGGTTGACTGACTTTATTGATTTTGATGAACTAAAACTGCCCCAGCAACCACTTGAAGCTGCTGAACGATTCATTTTAAAAAACAATGGTAATATTGTTAACCAATTGTCTTATGATCGAGTCATTGCTGTTTTTAAAACACCGGAAAGCTGTATTCTCTGTGCTAAAGAGATCCAGAAGGAATTTCAATCCCATCAAGTTCAATACACATCTAATGAATGGAACTTCAAGTTTACTATGGGCTTGTGCATTGGAGAACCGGTTGCAACAACGGATGACCAAATTTTCCAAAAGGCTTTAAATGAAAGTATGTGGTATTGCAAAATTGCTGAAAATGGAAAGATTGTAATACCTATTGAATTTGAGGAGATAAGCATTTTATGTAAAACAGAAATGGACGAACCCGGTATCAGCATTATCGACAAATCAGACCAGGGTTTTATTCACCGGTTATTTGATCATATCAACATGAATATTTCTAACGTTGATTTTACCATTGATAAATTGAGTAAAGAGATGCGATTAAGCCGGGCGCAGTTGTATCGGAAATTAAACTCCATGTCTAACACCTCTCCGGTTCAATTTGTCAGGGACATCAGGCTCAGATATGCACTCAACTTGATTAAAGAGAGAGAGTTATCAATCTCTGAAATAGCTTATGAATTGGGGTTCTCCAACCCATCCTATTTTGCCAAATGCTTCAAAAATAAGTATGGTATATCTCCTTCTAAAATCAAAGTTAAAGTGTAGTTAACACAACAGAAAACGAAGTTTAAGGCACTTTTTCCAGAACTTTCTGCTTCTTTTTATGCATGCAACATATGTTGCATTTTTTGGAACAAATGAGGTGGAAGAGAAACAAACGCGGCACTATCTATAAACTGACTTCAATATTTAACCTTAAAAATGGTGATTATTATGAACAGTTTATATAAAGTTTTCCTGATCTGTATCCTGCTCCTCGTTTGGGCATTCACAGCCTGCCAGGCTCAATCCAATGATGGCATTATGTCTGAATACCCGGCAGAAAAAGCCGAAGTATTGCAAACCATGGAGGAAATTACTGAAAGTGTGATAGCTGGTGACATAGACAAATTAATCTCTTTCCATGCATACGGGCCCAAGTTCACGGAATTCAAGCAGGGCGCACCCCGCAATGGCGGAGAGGAAAATGAAGCTTTTGAACGCGGAGTTTTTGGAAGTGTCAAAGAAGCTGTAAAAATGGACGCGAATGATATGAAGGTAGCTGTATATCACGGCAATGTAGCTGTAGTAACCTTTCATTCAGATTTTCATCTGCAGTTTGAAGAGGAGATGGCTGTAGTGAATGATCAGATCAGCCTTATTTTTGTTAAAAATAATCAAGGAGACTGGAAAATTGTGCATGAGCATCACTCACCCTTAAATGAAGGGTAAGCGAATTTTCATTAATCTGACAGAGCAGTTTTTCCTTTCAGGTGCCTGTCAGATTTCTGATTTTGTTCTGTTGAGCATAATATGATTCAAAAGTACAAACTATTGAATCATTATTACAAGACTTCTACTGTCTGCTCCTACATATTATTTTTCGGAAGTTTGAATCATAGTCCCAAAAAAAGTGAGACAAGGGATTATAATGATGTATGTGAATGCTGCTCTCGGTTGAATTGAAAGTACCGATAATACCTACACTAAAAATGAAATGAAGAGAACTTTTAGGTTTTATCAACTTCTGTAGGGTGCAAATGAATGAAGTGCTTCAAAAAATAATATAACCTACCATAACATTATGAAAACTCCTATATCAACAAGCAGTTTGAAGGAAAAAATAAACGGAAAAATTATTCTGCCCAATGATGATGCTTATGATGATGCGCGTAGTATCTACAATGCTATGATTGACAAGCGCCCTGCGTTGATTGTAAAATGTAAAAATAAAAAGGATGTTCAGGCAGCCGTTGATTTTGCCAGAACCGAGAGAATTGAAGTTTCTGTTAGGGGCGGTGGCCATAACGGGGCAGGGCTGGCACTGGTTGACGGTGGATTGGTTATCGATCTATCTCTGATGAAGGACATTAAAATTGATCCCGAGAATCGAACAGCTGTTGTTCAGGCAGGATGCTTACTGAAAGAAGTAGACAACGCTACTCATGAGTATGGTCTTGCTCTGCCAGGTGGAATTATTGGCACTACAGGTGTGAGTGGACTTACATTGGGAGGTGGTATCGGATACTTGAGCAGAAAAGGTGGATTAACGGTTGACCGATTAATAGAAGCAGAGGTCGTACTGGCGTCAGGCGAAATAGTTACAGCTAGTAAAAATAGTGATCCGGATCTTTTTTGGGCAATCCGGGGCGGTGGTGGAAATTTTGGGGTTGTAACTTCATTTACATTCAATCTTTTACCAATTAAAAATGTATACGCTGGTCCGATGTTTTGGCCTTTGGAGAAAGCTCACGAAGCAATGAAATTTTACGATCAGATCACAAAAAATGCCTCGAATGACTTGTATGGATTCTTTGCATTTCTGATTGTCCCACCCGGTGATCCATTTCCCGAACACCTCCATTCAAAAAATGTCTGTGGTATCGTTTGGTGTTACACCGGACCCATGGAAAAAGCTGAAGAGGTGTTCAAACCGATCAGGGAATTTGGGCCACCCATTCTCGACTTTGTCGGCGAAATTCCCATGCCCGATCTCAACGGAATGTTCGATGAACTGTACCCATCCGGAATGCAGTGGTATTGGAGAGCCCATTTTATCAAAGAACTAACCGACGACGCCATTAGCGAAAATATTAGACATGGTTCCAACATCCCAACAATGCATTCAACTACTCATCTGTATCCTATTGACGGAGCTGTTCATGATATGAAACCCGGTGAAACTGCTTGGGCAAAAAGAGATGCACGATGGTCGCAGGTAATTGTTGGGGTTTCTCCTGATCCTGAAAACGCAGATACTGTTACAACATGGTGCAAAAATTACTATGATGGCATTACACCATATTCCGATGGCGGTGCCTACGTGAACTTCATGATGGAGGAGGGAGAAAGCAGGATTAAAGCTTCGTATGGAGATAATTACGGACGATTAAAAAAGGTAAAAGCCAAATATGATCCGAACAACTTTTTCCATATCAATCAGAATATAAAGCCGGCTTAAAAGACATTATTAATTCAGTATATAAATAACCTTTTCACTTATTTGATCGATAAATCCAAACATTGGGTTTAAAAGTCATAAATCGATGAGTAGAATTTTTGTATTTAAGTAGTGTCTACATTTCTCCTTAATTAAAATCTAATTGGGCAAATTGCTTACCCAGAATTGCCTTTGGATTATGTATGGAATGATTATAGATAGAAACCGGTGGTTCAGCCACTAAAGATAGACTTTAGTTGCAATTGTATACTGAAGTCCCTGCATGCTCTGTAAATAATAATAGTTAAATAAAGTGATATGAAAAAAGGCATGATAAAAGTAAGTGTGTTATACCCCAATGCAAAAGGGAAGAATTTTGATATAGATTACTACTGCAATCAACATGTATCGATGGTAGCCGGATTACTAGGCGATGCGATAAAAGGAGCAACGGTTGAAAAAGGCCTCGGAGGCGGTGCACCCGGATCTATGGCAACTTTCGCTGCAATGGGAAATCTATATTTTGAATCAATGGACTCATTTCAAAATTCATTTGGACCGAATGCTGAACAAATAATGGCTGATTTACCAAATTTCACCAATATTGAACCTGTTATTCAAATCAGTGAAGTAATGGTTTGACCGGGCCAAGAAAAAACCTGAAAATATAAATTAATGACCGAAACTATCAGAGTAGCCGCAGCACAACTTTCACCTGTGTTTCTGGATAAAGAAAAAACAGTAGAAAAAGCTTGCTCGGCCATTCTGGAAGCCGGAAAAAATGGTGCAAAGTTAATTGTCTTTCCCGAAGCGTTTCTTTCCGGTTACCCGGATTGGGTATGGCTGATTCCGAACAGTAAAGGAGCTGCTCTTAATGAGCTCTATATAAAACTGGTCGAAAATGCCGTTTCTGTACCTGATTCATCGACCAACCAGCTTTGCAAAGCTGCAAAGACAGCCGGGGTGAATGTTGTGATGGGTATGAACGAACGGAATTCCGAGACCAGCGGGGCAAGCCTGTACAACAGCCTGTTATTTATTAGTGATCAGGGGGAGATAATAGGCACTCATCGCAAACTGATTCCCACAGGTGGCGAGCGTCTGATCTGGGCACAGGGAAAAGGAGATACGCTGAGATCATACGATACCTCAGCAGGCAAACTTGCCGGGTTAATCTGCTGGGAGAACTACATGCCCCTTGCCCGAACGGCCATTTATGAAAGCGGAGTGCAAATACTTGCATCTCCAACATGGGATAAAAGCCCCAAATGGTTGCAATCCATGCAGCACATCGCAAGAGAAGGTGGGATTTTTGTCATCAGTACGTGTATGGCTCTTAAAATAGATGACATTCCTGATGATTACGATTTTAAAAATCTCTATCCGGATGACAGGGAGTGGATCAATACAGGAAACAGCTGCATTATCGCTCCAACTGGACAAATTTTAGCAGGTCCCCTGGAAGCGGAAAAGGAAATTCTTTACGCTGATATTGATCTTCAACAGATCATAGCTTCCAAACGGATGTTTGATTGTGTGGGTCACTACTCCAGACCTGATGTATTTAATTTTTCTGTAAATAAATAATATTAGTTCAGCGACTTCAACCCACCACTCTTGAAGGACCTGCGGGCTCTTTAAGGTGGCTCATTAAAAAACAATCTTCAAGAGAACCTGGCGAAGCGAAGTTCCTTTCCCAAAGGGATCGCCTTGCGGGAAGAGTTGTAGTATATGGATCTTAGACGTTTTTAGTACACGTTTGCTAAATCGGGTATCTCAAAAATCGCTAAATCAAAAATTCCTGCGGTTCTAATGTAAGACCTGATATTCGATTCTCGATGTAGCGACGTAACGATTTTCGATCTGGGTTTGGACTGCACTAAAATCGTCAAATCGGACTTCGCATATCTCAAAAATCGCTACATCAAGAAAAGAGCACCGGATTCAACGTAAGATTAGATTTTCGAATCTCGATTTAGCGACGTAGCGATTTTCGATAAGTTATATTTACAAAAACTCAGTAAATAGAAAACAGGATTTATGTTTCCGTTGCGCAGGTTCTTAAACCAAAAGGTGCATAAAGCGGACAAAAGCTGATTAAGCTGGTAAGCAGAAAAACACCTGCAAGTACCATAAGCACGATACCCACGGTTCCTGTTATTACATTTGTAAAGTATAGTATTGCAAATAAAGCAGCGAGAATGGTCCTGATAATTCTGTCTGCCGTACCCATATTCTTTTTCATGGTTCTGTTTGTTTAAGGTTTATAGTGATACTTAAGCGATGCTGAATCTGCTGAAAACGGATATCGTCCACCTTAGATTCAGAATTCTTTACTGTTCTTCACTTAACTTAAACAACATTATTTCTCATTTCAGTGACCGTAGTCACCATTTTAAAATTTCTATGCCGTTTGCTTGCTGTTTCACTTTTCCCTCTTGTTCCAGCTTTTTCATAACCCTGCTCACAACCTCTCTTGCCGTTCCTAAATCGCTGGCAATCTGCCTGTGAGAAATTTTTAACGGATTTTTATTCAAGAGATCAATTTTTTCTCTCAGGTAATCATACAATCTTTGATCCATTTTATTGAACAAGACGTGTTGTATAGTCTCAAGCAATTCACTGTAACGAATGTTGTACTGCTGAAAAAACAGTGAGTTCAGTTCCGGGTACTCTTTTATCCAGCTGAATATTTTTTTTACCGGTAACAACAATGCCGTCGTATCTTCTTCAGTTTGCGCAAACACATTACTCGGCTCATTTTTCAACCCGGCTGCAAACGACATAATACAGCTTTCGTTTGGTTTGATGTAGTATAACAGCAGGTCTCTCTCCTCGTATTGTTTAAATACTTTGATAAGCCCGTCCATAACAATCGGCACAACCGATACATATTGTCCCTCCCGCAAAATTTCTGTTCCTTTGGGTATATCTTTCTTCAATGCGTTATCTTCAATTTCCAGTATCAATTCAGAATTCAGATGTGGAAATACTTGCAAAAGCTTCTGCTTATTTACCATAAAAATCTCGGTTAGTCTTTTGTTTCAGATTGTTATTTCAATCTTGGAATTAGATAATTATGATTCTACACTATAATGATAAATATTTTTTCGCAAATCACATTTTTTTATGATGAATACAATATCTAAAAATCCGGTTTCTGCCTCGGAGAGGCAATCTCTTTCGGCTGAGGGTTGGTCATCTTGTAGCATTAATCTTGGCCTGACATAACAATCTATCACACCTGATTTTGGAAGATCCTGGACTCGATTTTTTTCTATAAGCATATTGCTCCTCTTCAACATTTTTGGGTCACAGTTATAGAGAATTAGAAAAGAATTAGAGTGTTTTTGTAAAAATTATAATCACCTCGGAACCAACATTCCACTAAATCAAAAGCAGTGCAAATAGAACGGGACTTATTTTTTAAAGCCTTGGGAGCTCCTTCCGATCCTAAAATGATTCCATCCCTGTTTAAATAAGTCCCTTTGGGCTTAAAAATACGCATAGTGTCTTTGATAAATCACGAATTTTTCATAACTATCAATCATAGGGAACAAGAATAAAAGTTCGGAGATTATGAAAAAGTTTGCACTCTTACCTGCATTATTACTGTCAGCAATCATTTTAATTTCATTTTCACTCCATGGGTGTGGCGGCAATGGAGAAGAATCGATGGCGGATCAAGAACAAGATATGGATCCTTATCTACAAGAATTACAGGATCGATTGACCCCATTTGAACAAGAGCATGGAATTGGTCCAATAACAGAACGTATTGAGATTGATGATGAAATAGATGAAGAGATGGTGATGCGAGGCCGTAATGTCTACGAAATGAAATGTGAGGATTGCCATTCACTTAGTGAAAATGAAGTTGGTCCCTCGCTTGGTGATGTCGTAGAACGAAGAAGCCCAGAATTTATCATGAATTTTATTCTGAATCCCGGAGAGAACGTATTAAATCACCCGGTAGGTTTGGATCTGCTCGCACAACATAATGTAGAGATGCCTTACAGGGATGTTTCAGAAGATGAAGCACGGGCCGTATATGAGTTTCTGCGTGATTATTATGGATCACAATGATTATTGCACCCATTGCAACTGAAACGAACCGTGCGTTCTAAAACTCGGATCTGATCTGATACTCATTGCGGGTTGAAATTGATATAGCATAAAGAGATATAATGCACCCAAATTCTTCTCTTCGTCTTATCAAAATTCTGCATACGATCGCATGGGCATTTTTCGCCGGTTGCATACTTGCCATTCCAATCTTTGCTTGGCTGGAAAAATTTACAACTGCCGCACTATTAATCGGCATTGTATTCATAGAGGTCTTTATCATCCTGTTTAACAAGTGGCGGTGTCCCCTGACCGATATTGCAGCTCGTTACACAGATAATCGAGAAGATAATTTTGATATCTATCTACCGCTTTGGCTTGCACGTTATAACAAGCAGATCTTCGGAACTCTCTTCGCTGCCGGGCTGATTTTTACCTGGATTCAATGGCTGGTATAGATTAGTAAAAAAATGTGAGTTCAGGATTTTCATGATTTTATGTCTCATCAATCTGATCCTGAACTCACAATAAGATCTATTACCTGAAAGATTTTTTGCAGTATTGATTGTTAAAACTCAATTGTATAGCTCAAGCTGGGAACCATCACTACACTTTTGTCTAACTGCACATTTTGAGTTCTGTAATTGTAATTATATCCCTCCGGCATTGCTTCCCCCAAAAGGTTTTTAATTTGCAGTGCCCATACACTTGAATGGCCGGGTTTGTTGATTCGATACGTCAAACTCAGATCAACATAAATTGTGGATGATAACTGTTCACTGAAGGCTCGATCATCATCAAATATCACTCTCTTCTCTCGTTCGGATGCTGCATCCAGTACCGGGCTGACCCGTTCACCTCCTACAAAATTAACTCTTCCGTTGATGCCGAGCACTCTTCCATTATCACCGAAAAAGAACTCCTTGCCAACCAATACATTGCCAACGAATGTCTTGTTATATCGCGTGTTTCTCCAGATACCATCGTCTGCTTTATATCGTGAATTCAAAATAGAACCGGTAACCAGGAAGTAGTAATTGTTGTTCAGGAAACGTTCAACAGTCACGTCGATCCCCATATTTCTGCCGATACTGTTGTTTTCCAGAGCATCATCGAAAGCCCAATCCTGTTTGTAATTAATCATTGAGAAAGAGCTGTCGGCAATACCGGGTATATCATAGAGCAACTGAATATAGGGTTCAATTTTAAATCGTAGATTATCATTGATTTGCCAGTCATACGCCAGTACGAAGTGATGAGCTTTAGACAATCCTAAATCCTTATTTGGGTATTCAGTTTTTCCATCTTTTTCCGTTTTGATGAAATAGATCTTGAGATCCTCCATCTGGCTGTGTTTGCCATATCCCAGGCTAATTGTGTGATTATTTTTAAAATTCCAGTTCATACCGATACGGGGATCTACAGAATATTCATCGTTCAAGGCGAAGTACCCGGCATTAATACCGGCATTCAGCGTTACCTCATCAGAAAGATCGATGCTTGACTGTGTATAGAGTTCAACAGCATCGCTACCGTCGCGTTCGTCCACAATGTTCCGGTAGGTTTCGGGTTGATTATCAATCGTACTGTTGATATCCAGGTTGTAAAGAAGTTTTTTGTATGTGATCCCGGTTTGATTGGAGTGTGCAGGACTAAAGCGATAATTGATTTTTGAACCAAGGCTCAATTTTCCTGAATAATCAGATACAGTCAGATCCGGCCGTGGCACAAGTCGATCATCCTGTCTTTCTGTTTCCATACTATTTTTCAGCCCGGTCACTGCAAAAGTTGTTTGGATATAGAAGTCCTTCCCGCGAGTAATACTGTGGCTAATTCCTGCTGCTCCCATCGCAATGTTCCAGTCGTAGGTAACCCTGTCCCAGTCTGTTTCCCAAGACGTTGAATCTGTCTCCAATGGTTCAGTACTGTGATCCAATCCGCCAATTCCCCAAAAAGAGAATGTCCCTGCTTTATTTGTCGGAACATTGAATTTATATGAGAGATCCTGGTATCTAAACTCCTGGTCCGTGGGGATCGCATCAAGATCCGTTAATAATCCAAGTGTTGAATAGCGATAATTAAATACATAGGATGCATTTGAACCTGAAGCCAGCGGCCCTTCGGATGCAAAATCCAGCCCCATGGTTCCGGCCTGGAATGTGTACTCTCTCTTGTCAAAATTTCCATTTCGAAGATTCATATCGAATACACCTGCCAGGGCATTTCCGTACTCTGCGGGAAAAGCACTTGTATGAAAATCGGAGTTTGCCAGCATCTGGCTGCTGAACAGGGTGACCATCCCACCGCCCGTTACATTACCTCCAACAAAGTGATGGGGTGTGGGAATCTCTACTCCCTCCAGTCTCCACGATACACCTTTGGGCGAATTCCCGCGAACGATAATTGCATTGTCCTGTACGTTACCCACACTTACTCCTGCAAAAGCAGAAACCAGTCTTGCAGGATCATCCAATCCACCGGCATACCGCCGGGTCTCTTCTACGGAAAATGAACGTGCACTAACGCTTGCGTGTGAATTTAGCGGCTGGTCTTTTTGGATTTTGGGAGTTACTACGAATCCTTCCATCTCAGTGGAAGAGGGTTCAAGGCCGATATTCAGTACAACTTCTTTGGCGGAAGTGACCATTATTTCCGGGATAATTACAGGTTCATAACCAATATAACTTACCCGGATCGACTGCCGGCCCAGGCGGATGTTATTGATTGAAAAACTCCCATCCATATTCGTCACAGCTCCCTGCAATGGATCCGTTTCAAGTACCATAATGGATGCGCCGGGAAGTGGATCTTTCGTTTGTATATCATATACATTTCCTTTAATTGTTTGCGTTATCGTTTGCGAAAAAATCTCCGCAGGTATCATAAATAACAGTGAAGTTATAACTGCGATGATAAGTGATATTGCTTTTTTCATAATTCTGTTGGTTTAGTTTTCTGAGTATCAAAAATCATTTCAACCATCTGTTCAGATTGATCCAAATAACCAGTGCCATGATTGCTATGCTTATTATGATCAAAACTCCAAAACCGAGGTTTTGAAGAATTTTTCGGATCTGTTTTTTGAATCTTTTCATAATTGTGATGATTGATTTACTCAAAGATGGGCAGGTCGCACTTATCAATCGTCCAAACATGTATGCATGAACGAATTTCAGGTCCGGTCGTGTAGGATTGAACGTCTAATCGCTGTTCAGACTCGTTCAGGCCCACCAGATTCTGATGTTACCTCGGTTCATCAAACAGTCGGGGTGAATTCCAGTTTTGGGAGCTAAATAGTCAGAAAGGCAGTTTATTAAAAAATTTCCCTGAAGTTTATTCTCTGAATAGCTCTATTAGTTATGACTCAGCTTTTACTGAAGCTAAATACTGAGAGGGAGTTTTCCCGACATTTTTTTTGAACACCTGGTTGAAGGAAGATTTGGAGTTAAACCCTGAATCGTAGGCAATAGAAAGGATATTGTAGTTTCTGTTTTCAGGTTTGAGCGCTCTCTCCTTAAACTCTTCCACCCGGTAGCCGTTTATATAATCGTAGAAATTTTTCTCTTCGTATTGATTAATAATTTGTGAAAGATGGTTCGCAGAAATATCAAGAGAATCAGCAAGTTCTCCCAGGGTAAGTTTCGGTTCCAGGTAGGGTTTTTGGCTTTTCATCAATTCTGTGAGCTTTTGGTGATATTCCAATGCATCATCCTCTTTTAACCCGGATCGTTTGTATTCACCTGTGTTCTTTGGTTCTACAATCCGGCTTTTCTCAGAAGCATCAACAGAAAAAATATTCTTGTGCCTGATACCAGAAAAACCCAGGAAAAATATGAAAAGGATAAGCATTGAATAGAAGATCAGATCGGCATTAAATCCAAAATCGAATCCAATCCACTCAACCGCAATGGAAACAGATATAGCCATTGTAAAAACGACACCAATTCCCCAAATAAAATATTTCAGCCAGTTCAGGTCAATCGATTTACGGTAGGCAAAATTCTGATCGGTTAACTCTTGATACTTATTTAGAAGACGGTAAGAAAAAATCGTGTAACCATTTCCGGAAATAAGAAATGCTGCTAAAGAGAAAACAATAAAACCCGAATAAGCATCAGTTAAGCCGGCATTTATCATTGCTTGTCGCTCTGCTGAATAGAAGAAAAATGGAATCATATAGATATAGAAACCCACTGCCGGCAGGAAATGGAGGTAGTCCTGCCATCTGAAATCCTGGTTTTGTTTAATCGAAAAATGAACATAAAGGTAAAGCATCGGGCCGTGTAATAGCGGCAACGGGTGATGAACACCTGACAGGAAGGGATAAAGGTCCCAATAGCCCAACAAGTAGATATAGTACGAAAAGAGATGTACGCCGATGATGAACATCCAAACGGCAAGTATCTTATCAGATAAAGATTTATCCGGTTTGGACAGTAGCAGAAACTGAAGGAAAAAACTCAGAAATATCCCAATAGTAAAAACAGTATCCATAAACAATTCTTAAAGCTGCTGAGCTCTCTTTCTTTTCAAACTGTAACTTACAAATACCTTCACTCCTATACTAAGCTTATAATTCACACCCGAAAACCAAAATGAGAGTATTTCGTAGTACTGGAGACATTGAAAGCAATCATTAAATGATCGAAAGTCGTTTAAAACAAGATCACACCATTCAATTGATACTCTTCTTTGTAATCATTTTACTGGTTTCATCGCCTATATGGGTCCGGCCGAAACGTGGACCGATAGCTGCAAAATTTGCTTTACCTGATGGCCGTAGACTATGTACTTAAATATTCATAAAAATATAAAATCAGATTCAAAACTGGCTGGTTATCAAAAACCTCATACTCGTAATACAATTTTAGATATTTGTATATTGATAAGAGTATAGAGAACCGATTATATGGAATTAGTTCAACAGATATTCTTTACCACTCTTGCGGCATCATTCGGGATCCTGCACATCATTCTCTATCTCTACAATCGGAAATTCAAGAGTAACCTGTTCCTATCCATATTTCTGTTTCTGTACGCACTGAACATATTCTTTGATTACCAATCATCATTAGCAGAAGCAGAGTATCACCTGTTTTATTTACGATTGCATCGCCTTGTAATGCCCTATAATTCTCTCTTTGCATTGCTGTTCCTGTATTATGCGTTTGATCTGAGCATTCCAAAATATTTTTGGGGGCTTGCTGCAGCACTTGTTGTAACCGGTATTCTCGCCGTAATTGAACCTCTTCAATATTTTATTTTCGTACAGATTCCATTGTTGGCTGTAATTGCAGAAGGTACACGGATTTTAGCTGCAGCCGTTAAGCGTCAAAAAAATGATGCCTGGATTTTAACGACAGGGTTTATACTCTTATTTATTTTTTCATCCTATGATGTGTTTATGGATCTTAACCTGATCTCTCCCATTGCGGGAGTTGTAAATGGTTACCCGTTTGGTTTCATGGGGCTAATGCTTTGTGCATCGATCTACCTGGCGAGAGATTTTTCAAGGGCAAACAGAACCATTCTCCAAAAAGAACGTGAGGCCCGAAAATTGGAGGTTGAACGGAAAGTTCTTGAAGCCGAAGATCAGCGAAAAGCCCTTGAGCTGCAACAGGCCCGTGAAGTTCAATTATCTCTTTTGCCAACCTGTATTACCGGCCTGAAGAACTATAATTTTTGCTTTGAGATGCGTCCCGCTACCGAAGTTGGTGGTGATTACTACGACTACAGTCTCTCTGAATCAGGTGAAATTTCTATTGCAATCGGAGACGCTACCAATCACGGTATGAAAGCTGGCATGATGGTCTCCATTATGAAAAGCCTGTTTATCTCTCATATTAACCGGATGGAAATACGGGAGTTTCTGAATCACTGCTCCGGAATTATCAAGATGATGAATCTAAAAAACCTGTTTATGGCGTTGATGATTGTTAAAATCAACGGAAATCAACTTCGCATCTCTTCTGCCGGAATACCTCCCCTGTTAATCTATAGGAAAGAAACCGGTGAGATTGATGAGATTACAATTAAAGGAATGCCGCTGGGTTCGTTAACATCTTTCCCATACCAAATAGCAGAAACAGAATTGTATGATGGCGACATCGTGTTACTTATGACGGACGGGTTGGAGGAACTCTTTGATAATAATAGAAATACATTTGGAAGAGAGAGAATAAAAGAGTGTTTAAGAGTTAATGCCGACAAGTCAGTTGATAAAATTGTTGAGAAGCTTTTCTCTGAGGGAGATCATTGGCAGGGAGAAACAAAACAAGACGATGACATTACATTTGTGAGTTTCAAATACAAAAGCTAACCTGTTTGAATGGGCAATAACAAAGTTATAAAACTTCTTCTCTCAGGTATCGTAATTTTATTTCTTGCGATATTTGCATGGTGGGCAATTGAGGGCAGCACTCGTCAATGGTATCACTCAGAAACCGTTGGACAGCAAATCGAAACCGTTATGCAATTCTGTAGTGGTATACTGAGTTTACTAATCATTCTCACCCTGTTTCGCTGGCAAGATTCGGCTCGTCCAATTCGGCTCGCCTGGCTAATCTCTTTTGTCGGTATCGCAGCTCTTTCAGCTTTAGTGTGGGGACCCCCGATGCCCCTCGTTAGCCTGGGCTTTGCAGTTGTGTCATTTCTCATTGCCTGGGGAATTTTGTTAATGATCCGTAAGGTGGAAAAGTTAAATTGACAATCGATATTAATGCGATAGGATCAGGTTCTAATGAATGCGTACTATAATCAAACGACAGCACATCACTATGCTGCATATCGTCCCCCGCTGCATTCCATAATTTTGGAAAAAGTGCTACCTGAGGATTCAATGTTTGCAATGGGATTGGACGTTGGATGCGGAACAGGATACTCAACGCTTGCATTGGCAAATTACTGCAAAACGGTTACAGGGATCGATCCGAGTCAATCCATGCTTGCCAGATCTCTGCAACATCCCGGGGTCAACTATTTACAGGGATCAGCAGAGGAGATACCGCTTCCCGATCATTCAATAGATATTGCCACTTTTGCCGGATCACTTTTCTATACTGATCGAAATCATATTTCGGTTGAGATTCGCAGAGTTTGTAAAACAGATGCCTTGATTATTCCTTATGATTTTGAACTTTTGCTGGATGAACCGATAAATATGCTTGATTTGGATCATCCACAAACTGAAATAGAATATGATCATACAATCAATTTTTCAGGAATGGATGGTTTTAAAGAGATGATTAGCGAACGGGAACAGGTCACAATTGAATGTACCGGTACCCAGTTGGCTCATCTGTTGCTCTCTGATGCTGATCGATATGATATAATCGCGGAAAAGTATAGAACCGAAAATCCATTTGATAAACTGGAAGAGATTTTGAGAAAAGTGGGAAACCACTTCTTTGTAAAAGCCAACCTGTTTTATTCAAAATATCAATTGACAGAAGAGTAGAAATGACTACCAAACTTTGAGAAACCTGCCGAATTTATCATATTGATGCATTCTTTCACGTCATTTCTCTTTAATTCTACCATCAGACATGGATAAACGAACCTTCCTCAAAACATCCTCAGCACTTCTGGCAGGCAGTTTTTTGACACCCTTCAAACCTATGATCCCAAAAAACCTGCAGGAAATTCGAACCAACTGGGCCGGCAACCTGGAGTACAGCGCGTCCAATTATTACCAGCCCCGGACTCTCAACGAATTGCAGGAGCTCGTATCACGTCTTGAAAAACTGAGAATACTCGGTACACGCCACTGCTTTAACACCGTGGCTGACAGTACGGAAAATCAGATCTCCCTTGATCGGATGGATCATATTATGAAGCTGGATGAAGAGGCTGAAACCGTAACCATTAGTGCCGGTGTTACCTATGGTGAGCTCGGCCCATATCTCGATGAACGCGGATACGCCCTTCACAACCTGGCGTCGCTTCCACACATTTCGGTAGTGGGTGCCTGTGCCACGGCAACTCACGGTTCCGGTGTGGAAAATGGAAACCTGGCCACTGCTGTAAGCGGAATCGAGTTTATCGATGCAGATGGCGAACTTCATCATCTTACGCGGGAGGAGGATGGCGATAAATTCAACGGTGCAGTTGTTGCGCTTGGCAGCCTGGGAGTCGTTACAAAATTAACACTCAATGTAGAACCGGCCTACCAGATGCGCCAATTTGTATACCTGCAGCTGCCCGTTTCCGAGTTGGAAAATAACTTTGAGGAGATTATGTCCGCAGGGTACAGTGTAAGCCTATTCACAGATTACCAGTCCGATTCCGTAAACCAGGTTTGGGTCAAGCAAAAAATTGAGGGAGACGCAGCTGCACTCCCTGATCCCGGGCAGAACTTTTTCGGTGCCACTCTTGCAGACAGGCACGTTCATCCGATTATTGAAATATCTGCAGAGAATTGTACACGCCAGATGGGTATAACGGGTCCGTGGTACAACCGCCTTCCTCATTTTCGTTTGGAGTTTACCCCAAGCAGCGGAAAAGAACTCCAGGCCGAGTATTTTGTACCACAGGATCACGCTGTGGAAGCATATCAACAGATCAGCAGCATGAAATCAGATCTTGAACCTCTCCTTATGATTTCGGAGATACGTACCATTGCCGAGGATGATCTGTGGATGAGTACAGCATCCGGACGACCCTCAGTGGCATTCCATTTTACATGTCAACAAAACTGGGAAGAACTGAAAAAGGTATTACCTGTTATTGAAGAAAAACTCCGCCCTTTCGACGTACGTCCGCACTGGGGAAAAATGTTTACGATGAGCCCCTCCCGCCTGGAGTCAGTTTTTGATCATATAGACGATTTCAGGAATCTTCTTGCAGAATATGATCCAACCGGTAAATTTCAGAATGCTTTTGTTCGTCAAAATATTATCGGCAGTTAAGTTAATTCCCGGATTATATATACTGTAATTACAAATCATCACATCTTTACATAAAAATTTATGAGTAGGCAAAACAACCATTTCCTTCGACACACTTTAGCTACTATTGCTTACCGGTTCCAAAATGCTACGCATAATACTTCGGATGACTTTGGAGATTTTTCACCCGGACAAGATACACGAACAGTGTCTGAGGTCATTAACCATATGTACCAACTGTTGAGATCTTCCGGGATGTTAATTAAAGAGGGCAGTTTCAATAGCAACCCATCGGAAAAACTGACATACCAACCTGAAATAGAAAGGTTTTCTGAGGAGTTGGTGAATTTTGACAAGATTCTCATCGAAGAAGAATTAGATATGCCAACTGCTTATCGTTTATTGCAAGGACCTCTTTCAGATATACTGACCCATATCGGACAAATCGCGATGATGCGGAGACTGGATGGAAATCCTGTAAAGAGAGGTGGATACTCTTCGGCCCCTATCGCCATCGGGCAGTTTTCATACTTTTAAAATCCTTTTCAAACCATGTAATAAATAGAGTTCGGATTATTATCCATAAATAACCTGAATTCAAAAGAAGAATCTTATATATAACGTCAGTTTGAGCCTGCCTGCCCCGAACTGACGTTAAATAGATTAAAGAGATCGAAAACCACTATTTGATGACCCTCACTTCAATTTTTAGTATTAATTTTTATACCCTTTTTTCTTTTCTTTTAGACTGTTGGGAAAAGTTTCGTATATATCTAAACAGATGTTTACCAACAAAATAGAAAGGAGGGGTTATGACAAACCTGGAAAACGTACAAGATGGATATCAAAAGTTTGCTGATCAGGATATTGAAGGGGTATTGGCAAAATTTGATGAGGGAATACAATGGCACGAGTGTAACGGTTTCCCATTTATTGAAGGTGATGGGATCTACATTGGCCCGGAATCGATATTACAGAATATATTTGCGATGATTCCTGAACACTATGACGGATTTAATATCAATATAACCGATTTAATGGCCAGTGGGGATAAGGTGATCATGCAGGGATTTTACGAAGGCACCTGGAAAGAAACCGGCAAGGATTTCAAGGCGAATGCCACTCATATCTGGACCCTGAAAAATGGAAAGGTCACGCACTTCTTCCAGGCAGTTGATACGGCAGCAATCATCAGCTAAATCTTAGTAATTTTGGGTGATTTATAGTGGGTAAAAAGCTAAAAATCGCACTCTTGGTCATCGGTATTTTGCTGATCCTCAATGGAGTTGGTAATATTATTGATGACTCAAGAGTCCTGACTTACGACATTACATCCATACTTTCAGGAATTGGTTTTATTTTAGTGAGCCGGTTAACTACACGTTAACACATATATTTTGTAAACAGCAGTTTACGTATGAGACTTCTGCTCATATATTGGCTGATCTGAATCGATTATAACGGAACGCCTGAATTAATAAAATATCGACCCTGAATAAAGTTTGCAGTATCGGCGCATCCGGATAGTTGTGCAAATATATGATCCAGCACTGCGTGGGCAGAAACTATGACATGGTGGTTGTTTGCCGAAAGTAAAGTGAATCAAAACCGGATAAATCTAAAGACCAAATTACGATTGTTCCAGGCCATACAACCGATCGTGTTGTCATTAAAAAAGCTTTATTGGACTTCGCTGAACCCGATGCCACCTTATCTTCACCTGCGGCTGCCATATCACCAAAGATGGAAGGGGCAAATACTCCCTGAAAATAAAGTTTCTTGTGAATCTTTTGGGATGGATCGCAAAACCCTGCGACTTGTCAATATCCGGGATCAAGTTCGGGCTTGTGATTTAATCTTCGAAAGTAACAAAAAATGGACCATTGTTCCCGGAAACGACTTCGAAGTGGGAGTAATTCAGGGAATGCCGTTTTGGTGCGAGCAGGTGGGTGATCCCATCTTGGAAAGCAACCTGACCCGCCGCATCGATTTTGCACTTTTTATGGTTGTAGCTCATAAAAACGACAACTTAATCCATAAAGTGCCTGCTATTGTAAGGTGTAACACAGAATCGGCAACCGCTTACAAATAAGTGTAAAAGCGAAAAGTACTTCAGAAATTACTTTTACAATCGTAAAGAATGACAGAAACCAACTCTAATCAAATTGAATCATAGATGGATCCCTTCAAAAACTCAGCATTAACTTCGATACTTGTTATATCAAATATGGCGCATGCTAAAGAATTTTACGTAAAAAAACTTGGTGCTAAAATTTACCGAGAATATGGTGGCAACTCTCTTGTACTTGAATTCCTCGGTAATTGGCTGTTGCTGGTTACGCCCGGAGGCCCTACAAAAGACAAACCGGAAACGCATTTTACACCTCCAATCAATAAGCATAAAGTCAGTCACTCCTTCACCATCCGTGTACAGGATTGTAAACAGTCATTTGAAATATTAAAAGAACGCGGAGTAAAATTTATAACTCCACCGGTTGATCATGGTGCAGAAACACGTTGCTTTTTTCATGATCCGGATGGTCATCTTTTCGAAATTAGTGAGTACAGGCAGCAATAGTTTCAACATCATTTTAATCATGAAATTCTGCCTGTTCTATTTCAACAGGCACAGAAGCAATCAAATCTCTTTCAATTTGTTTATAATGTATTCTTATATGTAAAAAGAGAATTTCTTCATGTTTATCAGCAGGTTTGGAACATTCACAATGCGACTATTGCAACTCTCAATATTATTCGGACTCATGTTTCTGACCGGTTGTTCTGATAACTCCCTATCAGAAAAGAGTGAGCAAAACAGGTCACCGGTTAAGAAAGTAGGAACGGTAGAAACCATCGCCGGAACCTCCAGGGGTTACATAGATGAAGCTATCGAGGAAGCTCAATTCAATAATCCGTGGGGAATTGCAGTAAACAGCAAAAACGAAATATATATTGGCGACTCAAACAATTTTGTGATACGGTTTATCGCAAGAGATAGTACAGTAGGAACATTTGCCGGCAGGAACTTTGGAGGTGGTTTTGTGGATGGACCGTCGAATAAAGCACTCTTTTCTCGGCCCATGGGTGTAGACATGGGACTCAATGGTATTTTGTACGTAGCGGATGGTTCGAACCATGCCATCCGGTTTATTACTTTAGATGGCAGAGTTGAAACATATGCGGGAGTCGGTTTATCAGGAGATATTGATGGGCCCAGGCAACAAGCCAGGTTTAGTTCCCCCGTGGATATAGCCGTGAGCTCTAATTTGACTCTGTATGTGGCAGATGGACTCAATTTTAAAATCAGGAAAATAAGCAATTCAGGGGAGGTTACGACTCTTGCAGGTTCGGGGATTTCAGGATACAATGATGGTCCGCCGGACAGAGCCCGGTTTGCACTCCCTGTTAGTATTGCTTTGGGGCCTGATGAAAAATATATCTATGTAGCAGATTTCATTGGCCACAGAATCCGAAAGGTTGAAATATCTACAGGTAACGTGAGTACAATTGCCGGAAATGGACAAGCAGGTTTTGCAGATGGAAATTTGCAGGAGTCACGTTTGAACCGGCCTGCGGGAATCGATGTAGCAAATGATGGTACTATCTACTTTTCTGATTCTGAAAATCATTCAATTCGAATGATCAGGGATAATACGGTCACCACAATAGCCGGTAATGGAAACATAGGTTCGAATGATGGCGTTGGTACAGAGGCTCAATTCAACAAACCTTATCACCTGGTACTTAGCAAGGCAGAAACCTTCCTCTACATCTCAGACTGGGAAAATCATCTCGTTAGAAGACTACGATTGCGATAACAGTAAACTGAAAATATTTCATATCTACTTTTCCCTACCCACTGACCGTACTTCTTATAATTCTTCCCCCTCTCTGGTGCAAGTGTTCAGCGAAGCGTCACTTGTACACACAGAATCTCTCCGCTTTTCCCAGTTATCATTCCACCCTTTGGTCTTGCCAAGAAAAAAAGCAATAATTTGTACATATTTCAGAAGCTTTCGTTCAAACAGCAACCACGAAAAAACAGGGATAGATTATGGATCGACGTGATGCAATTAAGAATATGGGTATGGGCCTTTCAGCCGGTGCACTGGGTCAATTTTCATTAAAAAATAATTCCTGGAGCTCGAAGGGTCAACAGGAACGCTACTCAAAAGCAACCAACGGATTGCCGCCCCTTGAGATCACCAGTGTCAAAGCCATTGCCACGGCTCCACACGGTATTGAACTGATTGTAGTAAAGGTGGAAACAAACGAGCCGGGACTCTATGGACTGGGATGTGCAACTTTCAGGCAACGCGCCAAGCCTGTACTTTCGGCAGTCAACGATTACCTGGCTGATTTCTGCATGGGAATGAATGTTAATAACATTGAAGATGTGTGGCAGATGACCTACCAGAACTCGTACTGGCGGAATGGGCCGGTACTGAACAATGCCCTGAGTGGCCTCGACATGGCCTTGTGGGATATCAAAGGGAAGCGCGCTAATATGCCGGTATATGAGCTGCTGGGCGGGAAAACACGTTTTGCAGTGGATACATATACCCATTGCGGGGATGAATCGATCGAAGCGGTCGTTGATAATGTAAAAGAAGCGATGGAGCAGGGCTTTCGACACTGCCGAATTCAGCTTGGAGGATACGGTTCAACAGCCATTTCGGGCGAGCCCGATTTCAAGAAGGCGGGATTTGGAATGGACCGAGATCGTTTTATGGATACCCATACCTACCTGCAGGGCACACGGGATCTGTTTGAGAAAGTACGGGAAGCTTGCGGTGATCGGATCGAACTTTGTCACGATGTGCATGAACGGGTACAGCCACGTGATGCGATTCAGCTCTGCGAAGACCTGGAACAATACCGGCCGTTTTTTATTGAAGATCCGCTTTCTCCTGAAAATAACGACTGGTTTGAACTTCTGAGACAGAAAACGTCTGTCCCGATCGCAATGGGAGAGCTATATAACAATCCCCACGAGTGGACCAAACCGATGACAAACCGCTGGATCGACTTCATCCGCATTCACATTTCACAGATCGGTGGCATCACTCCGGCCATGAAGGTAGCCAGGCTGGGTGAATTTTTTAATGTTCGCACTGCGTGGCACGGTCCGGGTGATGTATCCCCGATAGGACATGCCGCCAACGCTCATATTGACCTGGCCGTATGGAACTTTGGGATCCAGGAAGCACCGAATATGACGAACCGGCTTCGTGCAATTTTTCCGGGAGCACCCCGCGTAGAAAACGGCTACGTAAAAATTAATGAAGCACCGGGAATTGGTGTAGACCTCAATGAGGAAGAAGCCAAAAAATTCCCGATTCCCGATAAGCAACTCAACACCTGGACACAAGTCCGCGCACTTGACGGGACTCCGATTCGGCCATAAACGGTGATTGAAAATTGAAACAGTTAAATCTTTTTTATGTGGGCACAAGTGAGACACTTGCGTCAGCGCTGAGAATTCGTGGATAGCGCGAGCGTCCTTGATCAACGAAGCTTTAGCGTAGTTGACTCGCTCGTGCTTCTATTTTTAGGGTAATGACGACCCTTTTGTCCGCCGGAAGTTGTAGAGCGAATCGTAGAGATTATGCCACTGGCAGCGCTGAAAATAATGGAAGGAGGACACACGCCGTGGCTGACCGAATCAGAAGATATTGCCCCGATACTGAGTCGTTTTCTGCTTCAAATCGATAAACAGAATGGATAGAAGTTTAGCTTGAATCCTTGCAGTTAATTCCGCTATTTCTATCAACCTCTATATCCTACTTCCATTAAACCTTCTTACTTTCATGAAAAAGCACCTGCTCCTCCTCACCCTATTGCTTCTAAATTCCTCTGCCTTTGCCCAGCAGATCTCGCCCGAATCAATTGATACTATTTTTTCCGAGTGGAATCAAACGGATGTTCCCGGGGGAGCAGTTGCCGTTATTCAAAATGGTGAGATTGTCTTTTCAGAGGGTTACGGACTGGCTGACATGGAACACGATATTGTTATCAATCCCTCTACTGTTTTTTATATCGGGTCGGTCTCCAAACAGTTTGTCACCTTCAGTATTCTGCTGCTGGAAGAGCAGGGCAAGTTAGATCTCGATGATGAAATCCAGGAGTTTCTCCCTGACTTCCCGAAGTACGAAGCACCACTGACCATCCGGCATTTTATCCATCACACCAGCGGTGTTCGGGATTACCTCACACTGATGAACCTAAAGGGGCGCAGCTATCTCGATCACACCGAAATGGAAGAAGCCTACGAACTGATCAAAAACCAGGATGAATTAAACTTCACTCCGGGTGAGCGTTACCTCTACAGCAACTCCTGCTACCTGATGCTGGCCATGATTGTTGAAAAAGCCGCGGGCATGAGTATCAAAGAGTTTGCCGAAAAAGAGATTTTCAGCCCGTTGGGTATGGATGATACACAGTTTTATGATGATATCACCGACCTGGTTAAAAACCGGGCCTTTAGTTATTCAAACAATGACGATGGTTTCGATAACCTGGTTTCCCGATTTGATTTAGTCGGATCCGGCGGTATCTATTCCACGGTGGAAGATCTCTATTTGTGGGATCAGAACTTTTATGATAACCAGCTTGGCGAAGGGTATCAGGCAATCATCGACACCATGCAGACAGATGGAAAGCTCAACAACGGGGAGAGCAGTGAATATGCCTTTGCATTGGTTAACGACACTTACCGGGGATTAAAAACAGTCAGCCACAGTGGAAGCCTGGCCGGGTATCGTGCCTATTACACCCGATTTCCGGACCAGGAATTCTCAGTGATTATTCTTTCCAATCGCAGTGATGGCAATCCTTCGAGCAAAGCGTATCAAATCGCGGACCTGTACCTGTCTGATCAGCTTGAAACCGAACAACCGCTATCTTCTGAACAGACGGAATCCATTGAAGCACCTATACCGGAGCCGTTAAACCTCGATCAAGTCGCCGGGGACTACCTGGTTAATGCCAGCCTGCTTATCTCCTTTTCGGTGGATCAGGATTCACTGATGGGCTACGAGCACTGGAATGATGCTGCCTACTCCCTTTCCCATGTTGAGGGAAACACCTACCTGGCAAACGACGGAACGGAGGTCACCTTTACGTTTAAATCTCTTGAGGACGGGCAAACCTCCGATCTTGTGATCAATGTGAACGGGAATCAGATGCGCGGTACGCGGGCAGATATTCAGGACCTATCTACCGACGACCTTCTCAGCTACAGCGGTCTTTACTACAGCACGGAACTGGATGTGAATTATGAACTCATGCTTAAGGAGGAAAAGCTTCACCTGAAAATCGGATTCAACAGCCCGGAAGAGCTCACCCCGATCCCCAATGATGAGTTCCTGGTGGGTAACCGAATGCTGCGATTTGAACGGGATCAAAATGGAGAACTGGAAGGATTTCGTTTGGACGCAGGGCGGGTTACAAATCTGAAATTTATGAAGCAGTGAGGATTTCCAAACTTGTCTTTTGGTTTTAAATTTTGTCACTTACAGGCCTAAATACATAGTTGTCCAAAACGTTTCTAAAGTTGGAAAGAATCTTTGTTTTTCGAATGTATGGTTGGATTTGGCGTAATTTTCAAAATTCAATCCCTGCTTGAACAAACCGGGAACTGTCTCAGGCTTTTCCCCAAGGGATACCTTTGGTGCAGCCTGCTTGCAGGATTCCGCATGTAGACTTGGGGCGTTGCCCCAAGCTAAGTTGTAACAGGCTTTCAGCCTGAAACATCACAGCCCGGGGCCTCGCCCTGGGTGGAAGAACCAATTCCTGCCGGCAGGCTGAAAGCCTGAGACAG
>NZ_JAKLWS010000119.1 GCF_022012475.1 Rhodohalobacter sulfatireducens | reverse complement strand
GATTACGATTTAAACCTATCCACATTCATCAACTCGGGGTTTCTATTATAGCCACTTTTTAACCCAGGGTTACGCTCATTTCAATCGCTCACCCCGGGCTATTTTATCTTAGCTCTTTCAGAGCTTTTCCTTCTGTTAAATTTACACATATTGGTATGAACTGAAGTGAATAATCCTCTGCGCTCCTCAGCGAACTTGGCGGTTTATTCTTTTCTAACCGCTGATGGCGCTGTGTAACGCAGAGAACAATGAACCGAAGCTAAACAACGGCGCAGATCAATACTCGTTGCGAAGGTCCTCGGTCAACAAAGCCTTAGAGTAGTTGACCTCCTTCGACAACGCCTACCGGAAGCTCCGCTTCTCCTATTGCAAAAAAATCAATCTTTTCAGCAACCCCTCGATTACGATTTAAACCTATCCACATTCATCAACTCGGGGTTTCTATTATAGCCACTTTTTAACCCAG
>NZ_JAKLWS010000118.1 GCF_022012475.1 Rhodohalobacter sulfatireducens | reverse complement strand
AATCCTCAAGTTAAAGGGTAGTACCTTTTTTGTGTGAAAAAAGGTACCAAAAAGCACATCGGGAATAGAGATAGCCATGCTCTGCGGTTTCTATATGATGACGAGATTTCAGTCTGTACGTGACCCTCGATAATCGTTCCCGCTATTCCCGCTTTCTCCTAATCTCAATTAAATGCTAAAACAATAATGTGTCAATGACCTAATCCACCGACCTTGAAGAAAAATCGGTCCCCCCCAACTGGCGCATGTGTTAAGCGCAGCGTCACTTGTGCCCTTTTCCCGACCTGTTTCCATTTTAATCTTTCCCAGATTCCAGTTATTACTCGTTTCCAAGCTCCCTGGTCATCGAAGCTTTAGCGCAGTTGACCTTGGCCATCGAAGCTTTAGCGCAGTTGACCAGCTTCCATTCCAACGGATAGGAATCCATTCATCATTTTTCGCACCACCCCTCGATTCCAATCAAGCTTT
>NZ_JAKLWS010000117.1 GCF_022012475.1 Rhodohalobacter sulfatireducens | reverse complement strand
TTCGGACTGGCGAAACTGGTGGATTCAACGCCCATCACACAAACCGGAACCACGCTAGGCACGATGGCGTACATGTCCCCCGAGCAGATCCAGGGCCGGCCAGTGGATCACCGCGCAGACCTGTTCTCCTTTGGTGTCCTCCTGTTCGAGATGCTAACCGGTCAGCGTCCTTTCGGCGGACTGTATGATGCGGCTCTCTCGTATGCGATCGTGAATGAAGATCCGCCGTCGCTCAAAGACTTCATGCCGGATGCTCCACATTCGTTTTCACTGTTGGTAAATCGACTACTTGAAAAAGATCCGGCTAAACGATATTCGAATACAGAACAATTGGCTGGTGAACTCAAAACCTGCCTGGAACAATTGCCGGATTCGATAGAAATCTCAAAAGTTACACCTTCCACAACGTCTCAGGCAGACACCGGGGATTCATCCAGTTCAGTTTCCACCAGTATTACCATCAACTTTCAATCATTTCGCACCCGAAATGGGATACT
>NZ_JAKLWS010000116.1 GCF_022012475.1 Rhodohalobacter sulfatireducens | reverse complement strand
TTTGTTATGGTAAAGAACAGGAATGTTGGGGTTGGACTGAATTCCAGCAACCTATTCCACCTCTCTCAGTAAAATTGAGTTTATCAGTAACGGGCAAGCTGCCCGTTGTATAATGTACGCCGGACAGCTTGTCCGGCACCATAGGGTTTCGCTGTGGTAAAAAAAGGGGAAGTAGGGGTTGGATTGAATTCCGGCATCTTGATCTACTTCCCTCAACAAATTTGAGTTTATCAGTAACGGGCAAGCTGCCCGTTGTACGATTTACGCCGGACAGCTTGTCCGGCACCACAGGGGTTTGTTATGGTAAAGAACAGGAAGGTTGGGGTTGGATTGAATTCCTGCGACCTGTTCCACTTCCCTCAATAAATTTGAGTTTATCAGTAACGGGCTGGCAGCCCGTTGTACAATGTACGCCGGAGAGCTCGTCCGGTACCACAGGGGTTTGTTATGGTAAAGAACAGGAATGTTGGGGTTGGACTGAATTCCAGCAACCTATTCCACCTCTCTCAGTAAAATTGA
>NZ_JAKLWS010000115.1 GCF_022012475.1 Rhodohalobacter sulfatireducens | reverse complement strand
TTGTGCTGCCAGCCCGTTTCTATTTAGTTGACTCCGAAGACCAACCTGGTCAGCACGAAGCCATTGTTAACCAACCTTGTGCGGATCATCTGGTCCCGAAATTCGGGATCTCGTATGCCAAATGGTCAACATATCAATTTGATTGGTTTTTAACTCGTATACCAGTCGATAATTTCCATGTATAAGTTCTCTAATTTCAGGCCGTCTAAACTCAGGAACAATCCTTCCCCTTTCCGGTAGATCGCTTAGTTTTTGGCAATGTTCGAATACACCTTCTGCCCATGTAATAGCTGTTGGTATATGATCCAGTGCAATATAATCGGTACACTCTTCAACCCGAGTTAAAAACCGATCCGTTAGAACTATTTCCATTTAGAAAGATGCTTTTCAATTCTTTCTCTTGCCTGATCCACAGTATACGTTTTGCCTTGCTCGACCTGTTGCTTGGCTTCGAGTAAATCCTCGAGCATTTCCAATTTTTTGGTGAAGCGTTCATATTCTGATACATCCATCAAAACAGCAGCACTTTTGCCATGTTGAGTAAGTATAATTGGTTGCTTCTCTTTTTTTAAGCGTTTTA
>NZ_JAKLWS010000114.1 GCF_022012475.1 Rhodohalobacter sulfatireducens | reverse complement strand
GAACCGGAAGTTGAGTATAGTAATCCTGATTTTGAGTCTGCGTTGATCTGTCTGGGGGGTGAAGGCGAAGTGACCCTGAACGGGGATTCATATTCCCTGGGCCCTTACGACACACTGTTTGTGCCACCGGGCAATGAGGGGACCATCCAACAAACCGGCGGGAATGTTGATTTGGTGGAATGTACGGCCCCCTCGGACGCCACCGGCCGGCCCGTGTATGTCGCCTTTGATGAGCTGAATGAGGATCCCGAGTTAACCCAGGATCTTGGCTTTGAGGGGTGCCACCGGAAGATTCACCGGTTGATTGACGAAAATGTACCGGCCCGGCGGCTGTTGTGCGGGCTGATCTTCAGCGAGGAGGGGAACTGGACCAGCTGGGCCCCGCACGAGCATGCGGCCACCAAGGAGGAGATCTACCTGTACTTCGAAATGCCCCCGCCGTCGTTCGGCATTCAGCTGGTGTATGAGGATATTGAGAAACCCGAGTACCTGGGCCCGGTCTACAACAACGATGCGGTGGTCATCAAAAAAGGGTATCACCCGAACGTGGCCATTCCCGGGCATTCCATTAATTTTGTATGGAT
>NZ_JAKLWS010000113.1 GCF_022012475.1 Rhodohalobacter sulfatireducens | reverse complement strand
GTTCTTCCACCCAGGGCGAGGCCCCGGGCTGTGATGTTTCAGGCTGAAAGCCTGTTACAACGTAGCTTGGGGCAACGCCCCAAGTCTACATGCGGCATCCTGCAAGCAGGCTGAAAGCCTGAGACAGTTCCCTGTTTGTTCAAGCAGGGGTTGAATTTTGAAAATTACGCCAAATCTAACCATACATTCGAAAAACAAAGATTCTTTCCAACTTTAGAAATGTTTTGGACAGCTATGTATGTAGATATAAATTCTCTCCTTACTCTCAATGGCATTGACATAAATCATACCCTAAAAAAGAAAAAGCCCGCAATAATTAAATTGCGAGCTTTAAGTGCCCTGGACTGGACCTGCCTGCCGTTCTCAACTTGTTCTCAATCAAAAACTTAACTTTACTTCATAATCATTGATAATCATCAATCGAGGTGCAGTCAGGCAGGGTCGAACCAGCACTTAACTTTACATCGATTTTAGAAATCTTTTCCCCGCTGCCGATTTTAGATACTTCTCGCGATTTCGTGCCTTCTTCCGATCTGGAAAAGACTCATAATAGATAAGTTTAAAAGGTCGATAGGGTTTTGTCGTTCTTTCATATCCATTTTGGTG
>NZ_JAKLWS010000112.1 GCF_022012475.1 Rhodohalobacter sulfatireducens | reverse complement strand
CCCACAGAGATATAGATCCAACCGTCGATACCAAATTGGATACCATTCGTGGCATGGTCGGTACCCCTGCTCTGTATATAATTTGGATTACCAATACCCTCAATTAATGGTTGAGGAGAACCATCTGCCACTCCGTCTCCATTTTTATCTTCAAAAACGACGAGATCCTGGCCGGTGGCCAAACTGTCTTCCGCAGAAAAAGTAGTGTAAAGCACAAACACCTTATCGCCCATAGGTAGAATTCCCCGCGGGTTATCCACTTCAGCAAAAATAGTACTGGAATCTAGAATCCCATCATTATTGCAGTCAACCAATCGTACTATTTTTCCCCTGCCCATTTCTTTACCCAGCGAACCCTGCATGTCGACACCGACATAAACATCACCTGTTGGAGCAACCCCCAATGAAGCGGGACTGGGGGTTAGGTTAGGTCCGGAAAAGACTGTGATATCAAGGTCATCAGGCCAATTCAGATTCTGGGAAAGTGAATCAGAAAAAGCGGCGTATGCGTTTGAAGTCGCCGGAGAACATGGATTTATTTTCTGGGTATTAAATAGCCTTAAAATGAGTAATGCAACAACGACACAAACGGCAACAGTGGCGAGCAGAGTTAAAACAGTCTTTTTCAT
>NZ_JAKLWS010000111.1 GCF_022012475.1 Rhodohalobacter sulfatireducens | reverse complement strand
TTCGTGCCTTCTTCCGATCTGGAAAAGACTCATAATAGATAAGTTTAAAAGGTCGATAGGGTTTTGTCGTTCTTTCATATCCATTTTGGTGTTCAAAAAAACGTCGACCAAGATCATTCGTCATACCTACGTAGATCATATCTGTCCAAAACGTTTTTGAAATCAGAAGACGTAGAGTCTGTTTGTTCAAGCAGGGGTTGAATTTTGAAAATTACGCCAAATCTAACCATACATTCGAAAAACAAAGATTCTTTCCAACTTTAGAAACGTTTTGGGCAGCTATGTATGTAGATATAATTTCTCTCCTTACTCTCAATGGCATAGACATAAATCATACCCTAAAAAAAGAAAAAGCCCGCAATAATTAAATTGCGAACTTTAAGTGCCCTGGACTGGACCTGCCTGCCGTTCCCAACTTGTTCTCACTCACAAACTTAACCTTACATCATAATCATTGATAATCATCAATCGAGATGTAGTCAGGCAGGGTCGAACCAACACTTAACTTTACATCGATTTTAGAAATCTTTTCCCCGCTGCCGATTTTAGATACTTCTCCCGATTTCGTGCCTTCTTCCGATCTGGAAAAGACTCATAATAGATAAGTTTAAAAGGTCGATAGGGTTTTGTCGTTCTTTCATATCCATTTTGGTG
>NZ_JAKLWS010000110.1 GCF_022012475.1 Rhodohalobacter sulfatireducens | reverse complement strand
AGGGTTTTGAAGATACACAGTTTAAAACCGACGAGGATGACACTGTTCCATTCGCAAAACTGATCTGCAAAGTGCGCGATGAACTTGTGGCTATTCATATGGATGGACTGAATCCGGAAAACGGCGGAAATTACCTGGAACCGGAGGAGTGGCGAAAGGTGATGGAAAATCGGGATGATTATGTGATGATTGATGTACGGAATAACTACGAATCAAAAGTGGGACATTTTGAAGGAGCGATGACGCCCGATGTAGATAACTTTTATGATTTTCCCCAGTGGCTGGAAGAGGCTGAAGAGGAGATTCCCAAAGATAAAAAAGTACTGATGTATTGTACCGGCGGTATTCGTTGTGAAAAATTCTCGGTGTTGATGAAGCAGAAAGGCTGGGGGGATGTGAATCAGCTGCACGGCGGAATTTTACGATATGCCAGGGAGGAGGGCGGTGAACATTTCAAAGGCAAATGCTTTGTGTTTGATGATCGTCTCGTGGTACCGGTCAATAAAGATAATTTACAACCGATCGCAAGGTGTGAAATTACCGGCAAGCCCGCTGACAGCTACATCAACTGTGCGAACATGGAGTGTAATAAACTGTTTGTCTGCTCAGAGGAAGGTGCCAAAATAATGGACGGCTGTTGCAGCGAAGAGTGCAAACAGAGTGAGTTCAAACG
>NZ_JAKLWS010000010.1 GCF_022012475.1 Rhodohalobacter sulfatireducens | reverse complement strand
TCTGGATTACGCTTGCGTAATCACACCCCAGCGGGGTGAATGGTATTGTAACCCCGGGTGGAGGCCTCGTGAAGAGCGGAGCTCTGAAGAGAGGCTGCAGCCCGGGGATGGGAAGGCTCTCTAAACCAAATACCCCGAGGCGGTGGGTATTGAAAAAGCAGGAGATCATTCGAGGGGTAGCGCAAAAAAAAAATGCATGAATTTCATAACTGGCGGTATGAAAGCAGGAGCTTGGGAACGATTTATAGTTGTTGAAAAGGGGCACAAGTGGACACTTTCGCCAGTTGGGGAGAAATTTAAGATAGGTGAACTGTTCGTCAGAAGTATATTAAACAGAGGAAGAGGTAAACTTTTCAGATAGGATAAAATGTCTATTAAATATCGATTTCTCGCATCTGTTCTGCTCTTAATTTTTTCCAGTTGTAGTATTATTTCATCCGATTCTGACCAGAAAACTATAGTCCGGGTTCAGGCAATGGAAAACAGTTATACTCTTGATAGAGAGACTTCTATTGGTTTGAAGATAGAAAATGTGTCATCCAATACGATCTACTATTCAACGTGCGGCAACGGTAGAGTTCAGGAATTGGTGGGCTCTGAAATAAATGAATCCGCTGTCTACGTGAACCCATGTTATTGCATCTGTATAATTTCTATAGAATCCGGTAAAGAGAAAGAGCTTTTTGTTCCGGGTTATTTGATACAGGATAAGAATGAACTCCAATTCTCATCAAATGTAAGATACCAGGTCTTCCCTCATTTCTATAAAGATCAAGATTTGAAGAATCGAATTTCATTAAGCGCCTATGAGATGACACCGATAAAAATTACCGGGATGTAGTATTGAGAACTCTTTGATTCATTGAAGAACTCAAAGAGTTCAGAGTGAATTTCTGAAAAAAGAGTCGCCAGATGAGTGGTCGTACAGTTTACTTTTCTTAAATCCCAAAAGACTCATCCGATGACTTTAAAAATCAATCCTGCTTAGCACTAGAAACTACTGACAGCTCATCGTCTTGCTGAGTGTGTTTGTGAGGTGTTCTTGAGGCATCAATCACCTGTATACAAATTGCCCCGACGATAACCAGCAAACCGGCGATAATTTCATACAATGAGGGATTTTGACCAATGGATAACCAAGCAATCAACAATGCGGCAATCGGGACCAGGTTTCCATAAATAACAACCCGGGTAGGCCCCAGTAACCGGAGCGCACGTACTTTTACCCATTGACCTACACCCACTCCAACAGCACCACCGGCCAGGATGGCGATCCAGGTCCACATACCAAGATTCAGCCAATTTTCTTGTACAAGAGAGGGGGAGGCTATTAAAAGATACAGGGTACCACCAATAACGGTTCGCATCGCCACCATGCTGACGGATCCGTATTTTCGTGCAAGAGGTTTGATGAGGTGTAACTCAACCACAGTGAGTACTAATGCGATAAAAAGAAGCAGATCGCCGGTCCAGTAGCCCTGTTCAACAAAAAGACCGTCGTAGGCGAGAGTGAGGGTTCCAAGCCCAGCTAATACAACTCCAAGATATCCTATTTTTCCCATTTTTTCGGTGCTTAGAATATATCCAAAACCTGTACTTACCGCGGGGCCCAATGCCAGCCAGATTGAAGCCCGTGCACCGTGAGTCAGACCGAGGCCTTCGATTCCCAACCAGGGAGCCAGGGTTGCTCCAAGCACCGAAACCCAAAGAAGCCGCATCCAGTCTTTCTTGTCAATTTTGGGAAAAAATTGAAATGAGTATCCCGTTTGTTTGGCATCTGCATAGCATTGTGCATATAAAACAGCCAGCATGGCAATACCGCCCATTGCAAATCTCGAGACGCTGAATGAGATTGGGGCCATCTCTCGAAGTGCAACCTCTGCCAGTATAAAATTGGCTCCCCAAAAAAAGGTAAAAAGAAGAAGAAGACCGTGATGAGAGAGCTCCTTCCCGGGATTTTGTGCAGTATGTTCAGAGTGTTCAGATTCAGCCAAAAAGTTTATCCGTTAGTCAGCTAATTGTAAGAGTATTGCAGACAACAAATTAACCGGATATTAATAGTAGGTATCATTCGAGCAGAATTTAATATAAAACAATAATAGTGTAATACTTATTGCCAAACTGAACTGTAATAAAGTTTTAAAATTTACCATTAACTGAATAGAGGGTTTGTAAATAAAAAACCGATTGAGATACTTAAAAAACAATTTCCATATCTCAACCGGTAAGAATATTGACAGAAAAATGCCTTATTTAGTCAACAGGAATTTTACTTCCATATTCATCAAGCCACTCATTAAAAGATTTCAATTCAGGATTGAGTTCTTTCGATCGCTGGACATCACGGCTTGAGTTGTATACGTCATAATCGCGATAGAATTGGAACATATTGCCGAGATCATCAGCACCGGGAAATCCAAATCCTCGATATTGTTCGGGAGTCACTGCATGATAGGTAACATCTTCTCCAATAAAATCTGACAGAGATTTTGCTACATCGTTAAACGAAATATGTTCACCGGCTATACCGATTCTTTCGCCAACCATCTCTTTGCCCTTTTTAAAGATTCCGAATGCACATTTGCCAATATCATCAGCTGCAATACCTGCCATCTTTTTATCACCCATTGGAAATGCAATTGCCAGATTGCCGTCTTCTCCTCTCTGAGGCCCCATCCCAAAGTGGATCATATTATCCCAGTAGAAAGAAGCAAGTAGATATGTGGTTGGTACGTCATACTCTTCAAAAAACTTGTCGGCCTCGCCTTTTGCATCAAAATGCGGAACGTTATACTTCTCCTGCAGAGTCGGCATTTCATCACTGTCAAGCGGAATGATCTCCCGGGTATCCTCGAGTGTGGACCATATCACATGTTCCAATCCCTCTTCACTCGCTGCTTTCGCATAATTTTTGATGTTGTTGAACTCCTTCTCCGGTGAAAAATGCTCCCAGAAGAACGTTACAAAAAATGCTCCGTAAGCACCGTTAAGAGCCTTTTTGATATCTTCGAAATTATCGATATTTGCCTTTACTACCTCAGCACCTTTATCGGCAAGGGCTTTTGCACTATCTGAACTTGGGTCCCTTGTTACAGCGCGAACTGAGAATTCGCCATCCGGATCTTCCAGAATTGAATGAACTAATCCGCTTCCCTGTGCACCGGTTGCTCCAAATACTACAATTTTTTTGTCAGCCATATTTTTTAATGATTTATAATTTAATGTTAAATGAATATAGAATAAGAAAACCTGCTATCCAACTTCACATGCATTAATGAATCAATAACCCATGGAAAAAGTTCATAGCAGGTAATGAATTATATTCCTGAATTAATTTCAAGGTTTACACTTCCATTAAAAGGATCTTCATCAAGTATAAATTCACCATTATCGGCAGAAACGGTCACAGACTGCACCTCATCAGTGCCTGGCAGATAAACGATTCCTGATGCCGGCTCACCATTGGCTGAATACACTTTAAGTTCAAGATTCGACCAATCCATATCTTTGGTTGACTGTGCAAGCTCAATATGTGGAATTACTGTTCCACTTTTTACCAATGCTACAATAGGTATGTCACTGGCCTCAATAGTATGCCAGCCGCCTTCGTACGTTTCGCCGGTTTGATAATCGATCCACGTTCCGGGTGGCAGGTAAACATGGCGCTCTTCAACATTCTCAAAAAGAGGGGCAACCAGCATATCAGATCCAAAGAGGTATTGATCATCGATCAGCCATGAACCGGGATCATCGGGGTATTCCACGAATAGTGCACGTACCATCGGCAGGCCGCGCTCAGCACTGTATTTGCCTTGAGAGTAGATGTATGGCATCAGCCGGTATCTCATGTTATCGGCCCTGCGGAAGCCTTCCAGGAATTCATCGCTGTACTCCCAGGGTTCCGTTGGCGGATTTCCATGTGAACGAACATGTGAGGTCAGCATTCCGAAGGGGGTCCAGCGTCGATAAACATCTTCAGGTGCTGCCGTAGTGAAGCCGCCAATATCATGACTCCAAAAGGTGAAACCGGTAAGCCCTAATGAGAGTCCGCCTCGCAGTGTTGCAGACATCGCCGTACTTGTGGTAGCCGCGTCACCGCCCCAGTGAACCGGGTAACGCTGACTTCCCGCCCAGGTACTTCTTGCCCAAATGAATGGATACCCGGTAACTTCCTCAGTTATATCCGCAGCAGCCTTGTTGTAGCGTAGTGGGTAAAGGTTATGTTCATACCACCCGGTTCGTCCGGAATGATATAAACCATCTTCCGGTGCGGCTTCTCCGAAGTCAACTTTAATGGCGCCGACCCCCATTTTCATTAACGGTTCCAATTTGTTTTGATACCAATCGACCGCTTCCGGGTTGGAGAAATCGATGATGGCATCTTCCACCGGAATATTTCCTTTGCGATCTTTTATTGCGAGGTCGTTTTCTACCAACTCATCATAGAGTGCGTTTTTCGGTGTCATGTAGGGGAGCTGCCACAGCGAGATATGAAACCCCATATCTTTAAAATCACTGATCATTTGCTCGGGGTTGGGGAATCGATCTTCCGGGAATTTGTAGTCGCTTCTCCAGTCAACGCCAAACCAGCCTGTATCGTAGTGAAGCACATCTGCGGGGATCTCCAAATCCCGTAGTTGATTGATTACATCACGCCCATCCTGTTCAGAAAAATAGGTGATGCGGCTCATCCAGAATCCAAATGACCACAGCGGTGGCATGGAAGCCTTACCGGTTAACTCGGTGTATTCATCCAAAATATCTTTAGGTTCACCGATAAAGAAAAAGAGATCGGCTTCATCATCCCCAATCATCATAGAATTGACAGCATTGTAATATTTACCCACATCAACGGAGATAGGGGTGGAGTGGTGCATAAATACGCCGTAGCCGCGGTTACTCATATAGAATGGAATCGGTTTGTACATGGTCTCGTTTTGGGTACCGTTTGAGTCATCAACCCAAAGCACAACTTTCTCTCCCCGTTTGTTGAACTGCGTGAATGATTCACCAAAACCATAAATCTTTTCACCGGGTTGGAGAGACATTACCGCGGCATAACTCCTGGAGTAGTCACTTGCCCTTCGAACATAGGAAAAGGGCAGAACCGGCGTGTATGTATCGGTTACATCTGAACGGTGAACCGTACTGGTCAGTAGTTTTCCTTCATCGTCATAAATATATACATGCCAGGGCTTCACTGTGATTAAAACACGGCCGTGCTCACTTGTATATTGATGTCCGTCTTTAACTTTGGAGTATTGCCATGCATCTCCGGCATTCGGAGCCTCGCCATCTACCAGCATCAGGGATTCCCTTTCCACGAACTGCGGACCCGACGAAAGTTTGATTCGAACTGTTCTGGATGAAACAAATTGAATAGAAAACGGCAGTTCCGGGCTCGCGGCATACTCTGTGGTTGGAAATTCGTTGGGATCCACCGGGTTGAGGCCCGCCAGCATATTATTGAAAGCCATTCGGGTGGAATACTCATACCGGTTGTATTTTAACGTTCCGGAGGCACTTTCCGGGTCAAATGAAGTCAGTTCATCCGCCAGGTAGTATGTGTTTTTGAAATTTGTAAAATCGGGTGAGATATCTGTTGGCTCATTTAAAATACCCGTTCCCTGTAGCTGAGCAGAGGCTTTATTTACAAATAGAAATACAAGCAATAGTCCGAATAGAAGTGAAAATTTTTTAATCATAGTTATCCTCTGGATTAAGTCGATAATTAGTTTTCAGACTTATGAAATAATTTTTTTGAGCTTCTCTTTTCTGTCTGAACCCCATTGTTACAATTTAATAAAATTAGCTGATTCCAAAAGCTAAATCGGTTTAAATTCATCTATTTCGAGAGAAATAGTTTTAATTTCATCTCCAAATTCTTATCTCTAAAAAGTAGCTTATTTTCAGTGTTTAACCTTTTTGAACGTTTTAATTGCCTGATGAAAAACAGAATCTGTTTTATTCCATTTTTAGCCATTCTCTCGGTTTCTTTTCTGCTTAGCTGTAAATCAACAGAAGAGATGGTGGATTCCAAACAAATGATAGTGAAGGAATCAGAATCACAACTGCAGATGATGGTTGAGCATTCTGATGTCTTTTCCTCCAATGTTACCGGATTTGTGTTATATGATCCTGAAGCAGATTCAACGCTCTATTCTCTCAACGGCCATAAATATTTTACACCTGCCTCCAATACCAAACTGTTTACGTTTTATGCAGGGCTGAAAGCACTGCCGGATACATTACCGGCGCTCGAATATGTAATAAATGGGGATTCACTCATTTTCTGGGGTACAGGTGATCCCTCATTTCTCCATCGGGAATACGGCTCAGATAAGGTGTACAATTTTCTGAAAAAAAGTCCTCAGCAATTATACTATTCCGATTCACATTTCGATGATGAACCATTGGGTGCCGGTTGGTCCTGGGATGATTATAATTCCTATTATTCAGCCGAAAAATCTCCATTCCCAATCTATGGTAATATGGTTGAGTTTACGATCGAGAGCATTGAAATCAACCGAATTAAACGGGTTGATGGAGAGCTATTGATTGAACCTGAATTGTTTCAACAGAACATTGAGGAGGAAACTGGAGATGAACAACAAATTCTGTTGAGGGATCGGACCGGGAATCGTTTTGAATATTATCCAAAATCCGACACAACCAGTTATGAATATCTCAAACCGTTTCATTAGACACCGGAATTAATCACAGAGATGTTGACTGATACGCTGGGCAAAGATGTAGATTATATTGAGGTTGAAAAGCCGTCTGATACCAATCTGCTCTATAGTATTTCTGCAGATACGGTTTACAAACGGATGCTCCGGCCCAGTGATAATTTAATTGCCGAGCAGCTTTTACTGATGATTGCTTCTGAACGGGGTGAGCCGATGAATACAGGAAATGTAATTGGACAGATCAAAGATAATTACCTGGATGATCTCCCGGATGAACCTCAATGGGCAGATGGGTCCGGCCTCTCCCGATACAATATGTTTACGCCGAGGTCAATTGTTCGCCTGCTTCAAAAAATTGATGATGAGTTTGAAACTGATGAACAGATGTACGAGCTGTTTCCGGCCGGAGGGGAATCGGGAACTATCGAAAGCTGGTATGCCCATCGCGATGGGGGAGAGCCCTATGTGTATGCTAAAACAGGAACTTTGATGAACAATCACTGCCTCTCTGGTTTTATTGCAACCAATAGCGGACGCAAGTTGATCTTCAGTTTTATGAACAATCACTATGTTACTTCATCCTCCGTAGTCAAGGAAGAGATGGAGAAAGTATTGTGGTATATTTACTCAAACTATTGAGCCGTCCATTTTTAACATCTTCAGGTTAATTTACACCCAGAATTATTCTCGATTTGATGTGACCTGGAAGCGATCGTAATTTTCGAGCTTTCGAAGCCTTTGATGTTCATTTGGGCCCATCTGGTGAAAAGAGCTTCCTCCATCATCAATGAAAATCAGATACCCGTCATCCGTAAAAATGGCAATTGATTCATCCGGTAGAGCAGTAAGATCTCTTACCCGGTGCCCCAAATCTATTCGTTCATCATAGATAACCCGGAGTGAATCATCCAACCGTAATCTTCGCAAACTTTGATTCGCCCTTGTTCCAACAATGAGGTCGCCCGACCAATATCGAAATTTATCACCCTGAATTCTTAACAATGCCGCAGGTGCTATTGAATTTGGCCAGGAAAACACCGGTTTCTGATATCCTGTATGGCGGCCGTAATCCCGGCCGCCTGTTAATCTATATGTTGGAACATACCAAACACCCAGCGAAACCAATGGCCAGCCGTAATTTGTACCGGGCTTTATGATATTGAGTTCATCACCACCCAAAGGTCCATTTTCAGTTGACCAGATTGTTCCGCTTTCATCTATAAACAAACCGGCGGGATTCCTGTGTCCAGTTGAATAGATTGACCAGTCTCCGCTTTTTTTATCCACAACTACCATTTTACCATATGGAATTGCTGGATCCATGGAGTAGGCTTCCGCATTGTTTAATCCATGCCGCATATATTCACCGATGGTTACAAGTAACTGGTTTTCGTTGAACTCAATAATAGTACCTCCGGAAACTGAACCCTCGTACGGGTGTGAAGAAAGATAGTGCTCCGGATTGGGATCAATACAGGGCTCCGCTGTAAAAATTGTGTTCCAATTTGATACTTGATTCACGGTTAGATCGGTAAGCTTCAAATCTGTTGAACTGATATTATGGGTGATACAGTTTTCAGTTGAATCAAACCCATTATGCGATACAAACAGCCGATAAGTTGTAGAATCAACCTGCTCAGAATAAACACCATTTACCCGGTACCAGATCAACTCGACGTCATCGTTAGTAAAAATACCTGAGTTAAATAATTCCTCCAGGTTTAAAGGCACATCTTTTGACTCTACATTGAATTCCCGGAATTTATCAATATCAAAAGCCTGTATGCTTCCTTTATTCGTGATCAAAAAAAGGATAGATCCGCTATTACTGATTCCGCCGCCACTTCCAATTTGATCTCCAATTTTTACTTTTTTAATAAGAAGCCTTTGAAGAATTGTGGATTGAGTTGAACCCGAAATATTCTCAGCTGAGAGTTCCATTTCAAAAGTACGATCCAGGATGTCTTTGGCATGCTTGATCTGTTGAAAAGGAAACATTCTGTAGGTTCCAACGGAAACCCCATAGATGAAGAACACCAATAGCAGGGGAATGAGCCAAAAATATTTTTTAATCATTGCAGCAGTATATCAAAATTATATCTCACTAATATAATCTTAATTGCAATTCAATTATCATCAAAAACACATTGGAATTCCTTAATGAACAGGGGTAAATTAACTGTAATAGAATATTGCTCAATCGTTTACATTTAATGAATATCATCTGCCATTTGAAATCAATTAAAACAATCCTAATCACAATAATTTTGTCCTTTGCCTGGATTGGCTTCTTGAATGGACAAAAAATTAACGAAGATTATCGGCTGCATATAAAGAAAGCCTCTTCGGATATTCAGGTTGACGGCGTGATTGATGAACATGCCTGGAGAGAGGCTGAGATCGCCACAGACTTTTTTATGATTACCCCGATGGATACCAGTTATGCCGAGCTCCAAACTGATGTTCGCATGACATATGATGAAGAATATCTATACCTGTTGGTTGAAAATTATCGTGCTGAACCGGGAACAGAGAATGTAGTCGAATCACTTCGAAGAGATTTTAGCTTTCCGCTCAATGATAATTTTTTGCTCGCTATGGATACATTCGATGATAAAACCAATGGTTTTTCATTTGGAGCCAACGCCGCAGGTGCAGAGTGGGATGGAATGATGTATAACGGTGGCAGGATGAACCTGAGCTGGGATAACAAATGGATATCAACTGTAGTAAACTACGAAGATAAATGGGTGTTTGAAGCTGCTATTCCATTTAAATCTATACGATACGATGATGAAATTACCGAATGGGGAATCAATTTCAGTCGATTTGATCTTACTTCAACGGAGAAATCTGCATGGGCTCCGGTGCCTCGTCAATTTCCTTCTGTATCATTAGCGTATACGGGTGTGCTTGTATGGGATGAACCGCCACCGCCTGCGGGTTCGAATATCTCTATCATTCCTCATGTATTAGGAGGTATTAATCATGACTTTCAGAAAGAGGATTCAAGATCGTACGAACGCGATGCAGGGTTAAACGCCAAGATCGGTTTGAGTTCATCTTTAACATTAGATTTAACCGTGAATCCTGACTTTTCCCAGGTTGAAGTGGATGAACAGATCGTTGACCTGGAACGTTTTGAGCTTTTCTTCCCTGAAAAACGGCAGTTTTTCCTCGAGAATGAAGATCTTTTTGCCAGTTTCGGGAATGAAGATATCCGTCCATTCTTTTCCAGGAGAATTGGATTGGATGCTCCTATTCATGCCGGAGGGCGATTAAGCGGTCAAATTAATCAAAACTGGCGACTGGGAGTTATGAATATGCAGACGGGATCCGCTGATAATATTCAGAAACCGGGTCAAAACTTTTCAGTTGTTTCCTTAAAAAGGAGAGTTTCTTCTCGATCAAATATTGGATTTTTGTTTGTAAACATGGAATCAACCGGAGATCTCTTTGATGAAAGCGATACTCAATATATGGCACCTGAATACGATCGGAATGTAGGTGTGGAGTATAACCTTGCGACAGCAAACAATTTATGGACCGGGAAATTTATGATGCTTAAATCTTTTGCACCCGGCGAGAATGACCGAAGCTTTAGTCATGCAGCGAATCTTCTGTATTCAGACGGGAATTGGCGCGCAGAATGGGCTCAAGAATATGTTGGAAGAGATTACTCTGCCCGGGTTGGTTTTGTACCGAGAAGGGGGTATGTCCGTTGGAATCCCAACTTGCAATACCTTTTCTTTCCTTCCGGTGGAGGCTCAGTACTGAGTCACGGTCCATCCGTTCGATCGTCCGTTTATTTCAATGAAGATTTTCAGCTGACAGATTATGAAAATCGATTTGCCTATAATCTTAATTTCAGAAATCGAAGTGAACTTAGTGCATTTGTCAGTAACTATTTTGTTGAGCTTCAGGAACCTTTCGATCCTACCAATGTGACAGGTGAATTTCTCCAGCCGGGTACCGAACATGAAGCTTTTCGTTATGGATTGGAGTTTAATTCGCATCCTCAAAACTCGTTTACTTACAGCTTTTCCGCTGAAAACGGGAGTTTTTATGCAGATGGAGATCTACTGACACTTGCAAGTGAGCTTGGATATCGTTTTCAACCATATGTAAATGTATCACTTAGCACAAGTTATAATGATCTTGGTTTACCACAACCTTGGGGAGATTTTGATTTTTGGCTGATTGGAACCCGGCTGGACATCACCTTTACAAAAAATCTGTACCTGACCAGTTTTACGCAGTATAATGAACAGTTTGATAATGTGAACATAAATACCCGACTGCAATGGAGATTCCAGCCTGCATCCGATCTTTTTATTGTATATACGGATAACTACATCCCCGGCTCATTTGATGTTAAAAATCGCGCCCTCTTGTTTAAATTCACCTATTGGTGGAATATTTGAAATTCCCCCTTCGAAGTGGGAATGATCAGTCAAAGACGGATCGAGGGGGATGACCAGTACTGACATTTGTGAAGAATCCTGTTCAAGAAAATTATCGCCATAAACCCGAATTCTGCGATCCAAACGCTTCGGGAGGACTCTCGCAGGTTCTCATCTTTAATCTATTTTTATGAAACTAAAAGACAGAGTTTTCATTATTACAGGGGCCACAAGCGGAATGGGCAAAGGAATTGCCCTGAAGTTTGCTGAAGAGGGAGCTTCACTGATTTTAAACGGAAGAGATCCAGAAAGGGGAGAGGCCGTTTTGAAGGAGGTCAAGCATCGAGAAGTAGATGCCCTGTTCATCCAGGGTGATATTGGTAAAGAGGCTACCAATAAACATCTAGTCGATAAGGCAGTTGAAAAATTTGGAAAACTGGATGGTTTGGTTGCCAATGCAGGCTTTTTGGGATTAGGTTCTATTACAGAACTGGATACAGAACTCTGGCACAGAACATTTCAAACTAATCTCGATTCTGTTTTCTTTCTATTGAAGCATTCAATTCCCGAGTTAAAGAAAGCAGGAAAAGGCGTGGCTGTAATTAATAGCTCTATTGCAGCGTATAAATCATTTCCTAAACATGCTTCTTACTGTGCTTCCAAAGCAGGAGTCTTAGCACTTACCAAACAAGCGGCTGTAGATTATGGCCCGGAAATCAGGATCAATGCTATCTGTCCGGGGCCTGTAGATACTCCGCTCTTACACGATTCTGCCATCGCATTTCCTGACCCGGAAATGGCTGTACATGAAGCAGAAAAAGCTACATTGATGAACCGCTTAGGGAAACCAAAAGACATTGCCCAACTGGCTCTATTCCTGGCTAGTGACGATTCCTCCTGGATTACCGGTTGTGCATATACCATAGATGGCGGAATTATGGCGAATTCTTGAATTTGCGCTGAAATCAAATTTTGAGAAAGAGCCTGTTCCGATATAAGAAATAGAGAAAGAGCCAGACTAAAATCATAGCACCGAATGCAATAAAAACTTCATGCCAAAGTGCAGGAAGGGGATTAATGAGCCCTGAAAAGAGCAAACGGGAGGTAGTTCCAAAATCGATGAAGCGATAGGCAAGATAAATCGTAAGTGAGTTAAGACCGATTACCTGGAAAAAGAAAGCCCATCTCCGGTAATTTTTAATATCAATCAGCCAGTAGAAAGCGGCCATAAAAAGAAAAGCCATTCCTGAAGTCAATAAAATGAATGAACTTGTCCATAAATGCTTATTCACGGGAAAATGGAGTCCCCATAAAAGTCCAATGATCATACAGATAATACCTGCCATGATCAGAGACTGAAACTTCTGAATCTTCTGAGCACCTGATCTCAAAATATCTCCGGCATAAGAACCCAACAAAGTAATGCAGAGTGCAGGAAATTGAGTGAGTATACCCAGTTCGTCATATGTACCCTGTAATAATCGTCCGGGGAGGAAATTTCGATCGATCCAGCCAACCAGATTCCCTTCGAAAGAGAGATCTCCTGCACCATAACCGGGAACGGGTATTAAATATAAAGCAGCATAGTAAACTAATAATATTCCTGCGACCCAAAATAAGCGACCTCTTTGTGAAAAATTCAGGTACAATATTGTAGTTGCCATCACAGCAATTCCAATCCTGCCCAAAACGCTCACAAACCGTATTTCAGACGGTTCAAAAAAAGGAACGGGTGCATTTTTGTAGAAAATTCCCAAAACGATCAGGATGATCATCCGCCAAAAAGCTTTTTTATAAAGAGCGTTTTTGGTTGACCCAATTTTGCGTCTCTTATTCAGAGAAAAAGTAAGTGAGATACCGGCTATAAACAGAAATAGGGGGAAGATAAAATCATAAAAAGTAAAACCGTTCCATGCAGGGTGGGTCATCTGCAGTGCAATCCAGTCAACCCATTCCAAACCCGTCTTATTTTCCATTAAAACAAGAAAGGTAGCTCCACCGGAAATGAGTAACATATCAAATCCCCGCAGAGCATCAATCGAAAGAATTCGTTCAGACCTATTTTCCGCAACCTTAGAACCCATGTTCAATAATCTATTTCAGCAGTTTAAGCTGATAACATAGGTAAAAGATGGTTCATGTTTTAGATAAAATTATCTCTTTCTGCAAAGATTTTTAATGAAAGATGTCGAGCCAATACTTCAAAAAAAAACCTGTTGGAAAAATGGTCAAATTGTCCATTTCCAACAGGTTAGATTGTTTGAATAAGAACTAGATGTCAATGGCGGACCACTTCAACTTGTTCACCATAGTAATCCATTACAGCCTCGTAATCAGACATATCCAGATCTTCAGGAATAACAGAGGTTTTCTGCTTGGCTGAAGTGTGATCTTCGGTACTGTTCGCTTCTATCTGAACAATATGGACTTCTTCATATTGTTCACCAGGGCCGTCTACAGCTTCAATATAAAATCTAATCCTAGATTCATTTTCTTGCCAGATATGGCCTGTATAGTATTCAGTTGCATTACCAAAACCCCATCCAGGTATATCGAGAAACCAACCCGTTTGATATTTTAAGTAATAATTCCAGGAATTTTGATTGGCTTCAGATTCGGTCTCAAAATTTATAAATAGACCTTCAGTATCCGTATAGATTGGATCTGAATTAAAATCATGCCCATCAAAAATATGCAAAGTAACATTCGCATTTCCAGGAGGCCCCTGCGGCCCTTCAGGCCCTTGATCACCTTGTGGCCCCTCTGGCCCTGCAGGTCCGGTTGGCCCTTCAGGTCCCTCACAACCGAGTATTAATATAAATCCTAAAAGTATAGATGATAGTAGTTTTATTTTTTTTGCTCTCATGTTGATTTATTTAATTGAAATTAACATCTAACTTAAAAAAAAGATGTGCTGGAATGTCAAACATCAACTTAAAAGCATCATTGTTTAAAATGAGCAGATATCAAATATTAAAATGTTTAAAAATAAAAAACCTGTTAACTGTGTTGATTGGTTAAATCACAGCCAACAGGTTTATTTGATAATATTATTTTACTAATACTCTAATCCATAAAAATCCATGGTTGCATGGTAATCAGCAAAATCCGGTAGTTTTTGTTTGGCAGGTGTACTGCTTGGTATAAGAATATACCTGAATTCAGTATTCAAGTTGATAGGCCAAGCTGTATTGTCTAATTCCTGGCTTAAAATTGTTATTCGTTCTGGCGTAAATGGAGCAAAGGTTATCAGTTTATCCTCATCTCCACCGATTCCGGCCAATGTATATGGGAGGGGAGTTATCATTCCCAATAGTTGATAGTAAACTATAATAGTACCACCATCAATGATCTCCTGCGTGAGTTGATCAGCTGGAATATGATATCTTGTGTAATTTCGACCTATTAGACTTGTATCGGCGGGAGTTGCAACATCACCAAGTCGAATCCATTCAGAAGAGATTACGTTAGCATTACCATCTTCACCGGGAGGTCCTTGAGGCCCTTCGGGTCCTAGTTCACCCTGTGGCCCTTGCGGTCCTTCCGGGCCGGTTGGCCCTTCCGGTCCTTCACAATTCATAATAAAAATTAGAGACAAGCTTGATATAACTATTAGCAGATATTTGAGTAGAGAGGTTCTCATGGCTTATTTGTTTAGTTAGTGTTTATCCAATTGGAAGCTTCGTTTTAATTTTTTCTGATCTTTAAATTTCATCAGAGTACTGAGTTTACACTATAATATATGCGAAAAGAACTTGCTGTTTCTCTCAAAGATGTATTGTGAGCTGATTTTTAGAAGGGGCAGCACAAATAATCCTGTTCAATGATTGGTTAAATATCTCAGAGAACTTAATTTAGTGGTGATTCTCATCAATTTATTTTAACCTGTTAAATTAACTTTTATGGATATCATCACAAAAGATCTACACTTGAAGACAAAAGGATTTTCAGACATCCATAATATTACACCGAAAGTGGATGCGACTGTAAAAGAGACCGGATTTAATGATGGATTTTGTCACATTCATGTAGTCGGTTCAACCGCTTCTATTTCAACGATGGAGTTTGAGCCCGCCCTTGTAAAAGATATCAAAGAGAAACTGGAGGATTTTGCATCGCAGAATATGAAATCTCACCACTCAGAAACGTGGGGCGATGACAACGGGTTCTCACATATTCGTGCCACTTTTATGGGGCCCGGAATAACAGTTCCTATTCGTGATGGCAAGTGCATCCTCGGAACCTGGCAACAGATCGTTGTGCTCGATCATGACAATCAATCAAGAAAGCGGCATGTGATCGTTCAGGTAGTTGGGAAATAATTGTATAGAGCCACCTTCAAGAGTGCGCCAGCTCCTTGAAGAGTGGCGGGGTAGGACACAGATTCTTTGAAAAACGTGAGTAGCAGTAGGAGTCATCGGATGAGGATTTTGGATAAATGAACAAATTTTATGGAATTTCCACTTATCCGATGACTTGGGAGCACAAAAAAATTCGACATTTTACTTTCCATGTCAGATATTCCGTTGGCCTAAAAAATAAAACGGAGTAAACTTATGTCCGGTAGTCTCGTAGCGGCAATTTCTCTTGTACTCTTTTTCGTAGGATATAGATACTACTCGAAATTTCTTGCAGAGAAGATCTACAAGCTCAATCCCAATTATGTAACACCTGCCCATAAGTTCGAGGATGGAGTGGATTACGTTCCTACCAACAAATATATCCTTTGGGGACATCATTTTACATCCATAGCCGGTGCAGCTCCAATCGTGGGTCCGGCTATAGCCGTTTACTGGGGGTGGTTACCGGCTATGCTTTGGGTTGTTATAGGAACCATTTTTGCCGCAGGTGTTCATGATTTTGGTGTGATGGTACTCTCCGTTCGAAACAAAGGTCAGTCGATTGGAATTTTAGCTGATAAAATTGTGGGTCGCAGAGCGAAGATTCTATTCCTGTTTATCATCTTAATTCTTGTATTGATGGTGAATGCCGTGTTCGCGTGGGTGATCTCTAACCTTTTTATCAGTTTTCCAGCAAGTGTTCTCTCCATATTTATTCAGATTCCACTTGCTGTATGGATCGGGTATCGTTCCTACAGGAAAACCGGCAGCATGCTCATTCCATCCATCATAGTTCTTTTTGTGATGTATTTTGCAGCCATCATTGCCAGTTATGTGCCGGCGCTGCAGATAGATTTTGTTCGTTATTTCGGAGGTGAGGAGAACACTGTAATAATGGGCTTAAACGGTGTTGAGATCTCATTCCTTTTGTGGATTATTATCCTGATGATCTATGTTTATATCGCTTCAACATTATCCGTATGGAAGTTATTACAGCCGAGAGACTTTATTAATTCACACCAACTGATTGTTGGTTTGGTAATTCTATATTTGGGTTTATTCGTAATGAGTCCGGAAATTACTGCTCCTACAACCAATGAAGCCGCAACTGATGTCAGTTGGTTCCCGCTATTATTTATTACAATTGCTTGCGGAGCTATATCCGGATTTCACGGATTGGTATCATCAGGAACCACTGCCAAACAGTTAGATAAAGAGACTGATGCCCGTTTTATCGGGTATCTTGGAGCTGTTGGAGAGGGAGCACTTGCCCTGATTACTATTGTAGCAGTGGTTACTTACTTCAACACAACAGGTGAATTTCTTGATACCTATCACTCTTTTGCCAGTGCGGGATCTTCAGGCCTCAATATTTTTGTGCAGGGAGCGGCTCAATTAGCTACAGCTCTGAACATTCCGCTGCAAGCCGCTGAGACCATAATAGCAGTGATCGTTATAAGCTTTGCAGCTACCACTCTTGATACTTCCGTCCGTTTGATGCGTTACATTATTAACGAGCTCGGACAGGAGTACAGCGTAAAACCGCTAACGAAGATGCATATCTCCACCTCAATTGCAGTAGGAGCGAGTGCTGCGTTAGTTCTCATTCCGGAAGGCCCGAGAGGCATTGGTTCAGGCGGTTATCTTCTGTGGCCCCTGTTTGGAACATCAAACCAACTCCTGGCGGCAATCAGCTTGTTGATTGTTACTATCTGGCTCAAGCGAAAGGGCAGAAACTACATCTATACACTCATTCCATTGTTGTTTTTAATTTTTATGACTCTTTGGGCAATGATACAGCAGGTGTTCTTTGATTGGTCCGGTTTTGGAGCAACGGAAGGGAATATGCTTCTTTTTATTTTTGGGGCTATTATTCTGTCGTTTGCTGTCTGGATAGTACTGGAAGCACTGTTCTTATTTCGAAAGGAATCAGACGGGTAAAAAACGATTCGGTACCAAGTGATAAAACCCGTAAATTTGCTTTTTTTAAGAAGTGATAATTTTGCAAATTGAATGCAAAGAAACATTGAATAACATCAAGCATGGAACATACTACAGACGATAATATCGAAGATTCATTCCCTCATGAAATTGAAGGGTGGAATTGGGGTGCATTCTTTTTAAACGGTTTCTGGGGAATTGGGAACAAAACATATATTGCCCTGCTTGCATTTGTGCCGGTGATTAATGTTCCGGTTATGATTTACCTTGGATTAAAGGGAAATGAGTTGGCCTGGGGTAATAAGAATTGGGAGAGTATTGAACACTTTAAAGAAATTCAAAGAAAGTGGAATATTGCCGGGTTTATCGCCTTTGTGATTTATGCTATTGTAGTTTTATGGGAATTTTGGGGGATCTTTGCCGGGTGATTTAAATATGCTTACGATAAAATCGTTTAGCATGATTTTTTCCATTTGTTTGAAAATTGAAGATTTGATTCTGCTTACATTATGACTCACGGTACCCACAATGCTCTTGATGATCCGCGAAATGAATCCATAAAAATCTTTGTCAATGGTGAGCTCCTTCCAAGAAGTGAAGCCAAAATATCTGTCTTTGATAGTGGGTATTTAGTAGGGGATGGCGTCTGGGAGGCCTGCCGACTACATAAAGGTGTTCTTGTTTTTCTTGATCTTCATTTGAACCGTCTTTGGACAGCCGCTAAAACGGTTGGTATGGATCTTCCATTTTCCAAAGAGGAGTTGACTAATGAAATTTGGAAGACACTGAATGCCAATGGAATGGAAGATGGAGTTCATGTTCGTTTTATGCTCACCAGAGGGATAAAAAAGACTCCATCACAAGATCCGCGATTAACGGTAAGCGGACCGAATTTGGTGATTATTCCCGAATTCAAAAAAGCATCACCCGAGACCAAAAATAAAGGAGTTACGCTTTTCACCAGCACAATCCGAAGAGGCTCCCCCGATTATTTAGATCCGAGATTGAATTGCCATAGTAAACTTCACGAAGTGCAGGCACTGATACAGGCGCTGGAGGCCGGAGCAGATGAAGCTTTGATGCTTGACGTGAATGGTTTTGTATCTACCTGTAATGCCACCAACTTTTTTATGGTGACAAATGGTGAAGTTTGGACCTCAACCGGTCAGTATTGTATGAATGGAATTACGCGTCATAACGTAATTAGAATTTGTAATGACTACGGAATTCCCTGTCATCAAAAGAATTTTTCTCTGTTTGATCTATATGGCGCCGATGAAGCATTCGTAACCGGAACGTTCGGCGGACTTACTCCGGTACCGGAAGTAGATGGCCGCAAGATCGGAAATGGTTCTCTTGGAGAGATTACAAAAGACCTTCAACAAAAGTACGAAGCTCTGATTGAGGAGGAAGTACGAAAGGCGAAGCTGAGCTGATAAACAGATATAGAAAATCACTTCCTTGAGTGAAGCGCAATCCTGTTTCCTTCGGTATCTAAAAACAGTGCCATATATCCTATATCCGGGCTGATCTCTGTTTTCTCCTGGAGAATTTTACCGCCTGCTTCTTCAATCCGATTTAGTTCGGTATTTGTGTCTTCAGAAGAAAAGTATACCAGTGTGCCATCTTGAGATGGAGAGTAAGTTTCATGATGGACGAGTGAGCCTCCTGCACCTTTCATATCTTCATCCCAGGCAAACCAGGCCATGTCGAAATCGCCCATTGCATTTCGATCAAGTTTGCAATCAAAAACGGTTTCGTAAAATCTGATTGCACGTTCCATATCTGCGGTTGGAATCTCAAACCATCCTACAGTTATAGGTTTTTTATTTGCCATATTGGTTATTTGTTTTGATTGATGTTAGTAGAAAACTCCCACAAAGTGATCCCTATGGGACAAATAACAAGCTCCAATTTTCAAGCAATTGAATTAAAGCACTTCAAAAATATGAGTCGAATGTTTGTTATTTGTGATTTGGTCATTGGAATTTTCTCATTTGTTCATGTTTTAATAGTACTGAAATCCATCAAATAATCAATTCAAAAAAATTCTGTAAGGGATTTAGAAAATCCGGTTCATACAAGTAAAAAGGAGATATTATGAACCGATCATTGATACTTTCGAGATTGCGAATTGAAATTCGAAGAAAAGAATCAGGGTACCCGACTGAGAGAACCATGGTTCGAATCGTCCGTAATTTTTTGGAAAGTATGTCGCTTTCCCATTCATCCCAAATAAGGCAATGGCATAAAGATCTTTATCTCTCAAAATTGAAGAGCAATCAGGATACTTCGGAAGAGGAGTTGCTTCAAACTAAATCCTCACTCTTATTTTTATTTGAGCGAGTGTTAAAGCCTTCCAACACATTTGTTCAAACTGATGAAAACTCCGAACCGGAACCGGGCGTGTTTCGAATTACGGGATAGACGTTTATTTGCGTTTATTCACCACAGCAAGAGTACAGCGGGAGATGCAGACCAACTTTCCGCTCTCATTTTTAATTCGGGTTTCCCAAACTTGTGTTTGTGAACCACGATGAATGGGTTTGGATATCCCAACAACTTTGTTGCCTTCGGAAACCGGTCTCACGTGATTGGCATTGATTTCAAGGCCAACAACGATCTTATTTTCATTTTTTAGATTTAAATACCCACCAACAGAGGCCAGCGTTTCTGCAAGAGCGACGGAAGCACCGCCATGTAAAATTCCCATCGGTTGAGTGGTATTTTCATCTACCGGCATAGAAGCCCGCATCTCATCACGGCTTACATATTCGAACTCCAATCCCAGTGCATCTGCCATGTTTTTTTTCTGTCGTTTATAAAATCCCTCGAACTTTTCCTTGATCTGCTGTTCTATATGCATCTGGAATTGATTTGAAAATTAGTTAAACACTATGAAGTAATAGAAAAAATCAGTGTCAGCTACGATTAGCAATAAAATATCGATAAATCATCAAATTTTTTTCAAAGAAATTTTTAAAAGTCACAGCAAAATGTTACTTATTAGGTAACGGTGTTAACCAACCTCAGTTTACTAAAAAAGCGGTTTTTTAACTATGAATTCTTCAAGTCACACACTACCGGAAATTGTATTCAAAGGACTTGAAAATTACGGGGAAGGATTATTCGCTTCATCGAAGAGAGATGGCACTTGGCATGAAATCAACGTCTCAGACTTTCGTGAAAAAATTATCAATTTTGCTCTCGGTTTATACGATCTGGGAGTAAGATCGGGGGACAAGGTATCCATTCATGCCGAAAATTCAGCCGAATGGCTTATTTGTGATATCGCAATCCTGTCAATCGGTGCAGCGGATGTTCCAATCTATTCAACACAACCCGGGGATCAGATTAAATACATCCTGGAGAATTCTGATTCAAAAGTTCATATAGTTTCGGATGATGAGATTTTTGCTGAGACAAAACCTCTTATAAAGGAGATCGAGACTGTTAAAGCAATTATCACTCTATATGGCTCAAAACATAAAAAGTTAAAGCCTTTTGAAAGTATCCTGGAAAGGGGCGAGAAGCTTCGTAAAGAAAAACCGGATCTGTTTGATTCACTTAAAAGCGAAGTGAAATCAGAAGATCTTGCCACGTTGATCTACACATCCGGAACCACAGGAATGCCAAAAGGGGTGATGTTGACCCACAATAATATTGCATCGAATGTCTTGGCATCAATGGAAAAATTACCGTTCGATGAGAAAGAGTTCTACCAGGAAAGGGTACTGTCGTATCTGCCACTCTCACATGTTTTTGAACGCATGATTGACTACATGTACATCTATATGGGTTGCAGGATCTTTTATACAGAAAATATCGAAGAGATCCGGGATGATTTGATGCATGTCAAGCCTTTCTTCTTTGCAACGGTGCCGCGTCTTCCCGAAAAGATACAGACCGGTGTAAAAGTGAAGGGGCAGGAATTTTCGGGAATCAAAAAGTCAATTTATTATTGGGCTATTTATCTAACCGAAGAGTACAATCCTGAAAACCCACCGAGTGGTATTGGTGCACTGAAACACAAAATTGCTGACAAATTTGTTTATCAGGAGATAAGAGAACTTTTTGGAGGTAATTTACGCGGGATGGTAAGTGGCGGGGCTGCATTATCACCCGAAGTTTTTAAGTTCATGAATGCCATTGGGTTGATATGTGTACAGGGGTATGGATTAACCGAAACATCTCCGGTTATTACAGTGCAAAAACCGGGTGAAATGAGAATAGGCACATCCGGGAAACCTCTTCGGGATGTTGAAATTAAGATTGCCGATGATGGAGAGATCCTCGCCCGCGGTCCCAATATCATGAAGGGATACTACAAAAATGAAGAAAAAACGAAGGAAGTATTTACGGATGACGGGTGGTTTAAAACCGGGGATGTAGGTAAAATTGATGAGGATGGGTTTTTATACATCACCGATAGAAAGAAATCGATGTTTAAGCTCTCGACCGGAAAATATGTGGCACCGCAAAACATTGAAAATAAACTTCAAAATTCCGGTTTTATCGACAGGGTCATTGTCATAGGCTACAAACGAAAGTTCTGCTCGGCCCTGATTATTCCAGATTACTCGAATGTGAAAAAACGATTAAAGAGGGATCACTATACTCCTGAGGAACCCTACTCTGAGGATGGAAAAATTCGTGAGCTTATTCAACGTGAAGTGGATAAGGTGAATAAAGAGCTATCACCCTGGGAGAGAATCAAAAAATTCGTGCTTTTGGAAGAACCTCTCACTGTGGAAGCAGATGAGTTGACTCCAACGATGAAGGTAAAACGAAATGTAATTAATGAAAAATTCAGCGAGGAGATTGAGTCTATGTATGAGGATGAAGTAAAAGCAAATGGAGGTGATTGATGAGTTCATCTCCTTTGCAAGAAGGGGTTAGGAGATGTAGCCTTTTATTTCAACTTTCGAAAGAATTTAAAGTGTTAAATCCTAACAGAACAAAAAAGCAGCGCCAATATCACCGAAATAATATGACAAAATGGGAGATTCGTTTATAGAAGGATCTTCAACAAATGTTGGGCTACAAAGTTAGACGATAGTATGGTGTAAATAATTACGTCATTGATTTCTATTGCCCAGAACTAAAACTGGGAATTGAGGTGGTTGGTGATGTTCATTATATCTATGGAAGATGTGTTGAGGATCAGAAAAAAGATCGGATACTCAAAAAGTGTGGCATTAAAGTAATTAGGATTTCAACACTTGATTTAAAAAGAGATTATGAAAGTATAATTGTCTATTTGGAAGATAAATTCAAGAAAAGAGCGAAAGAGATTACAGATAATTGAACCACCCCTAAATCCCCTCCTTAAGAAGGAGGAGAATTCTCCACAAATTTGAAATTTAAAGAGTACAAATGCAGAAATTCAACATCCAAAATGTAGTAATTCTTGGAGCCGGAGTGATGGGAAGCCAAATTGCGGCTCATTGTATCAATGCCGGACTAAAGGTGAAATTGTTAGATTTGAAATCCGATGATGAAGATCGACCCAATAAAATTGCAGAGGAGGCGATTCAGAAACTTCAAAAAATGAATCCTGCTCCGCTGACAATTTCTGATTGGGCAGACAGAATTACCCCCGGAAATTTTGAGGATCACCTGGATTGGATTTCAAATTCTGACTGGGTTTGTGAGGTGATTATAGAGCGAATGGACATCAAAAAAGAGATGATGTCTAAAATTGAAAAGGTTCGAAAACCGGGGACGATTATAAGCTCCAACACATCAGGGTTGCCCATTTCAGAGATTGGGGAAGATTGTTCGGAAGAATTTAGGAGTCATTTCTTGGGAACTCACTTCTTTAATCCTCCTCGGTACATGAAACTTCTGGAGATTATCCCTACCCAAGATACCTCAGAAGAAGTTGTGGAGTACATGACCGGTTTCTGTGAGAAGATTTTGGGCAAAGGTATTGTTCAATGCAACGACACACCAAATTTTATAGCAAACCGAATTGGTGTCTTTTCGATGGCTTCCATCATGCCATGGTTCTTTGACGGAAAATTTCGAATTGAAGAGATTGATGAACTAACAGGTACTCTAACCGGGTATTCTAAAGCCGCAACGTTTAGAACGGCAGATATGGCAGGGCTGGATGTGTTAAATCATGTGGCTGAAAATCTGCTTCCCGCTGTTCCTGATGATGAACGAAGAGAGATCTTTGAATTACCTGATTCCTTTAAAAAAATGGTCGACGAGGGAGCTCATGGCAATAAAACGGGTCATGGTTTTTACAAAAAAGTGCAGACCGATGATGGAAAAGAGTATCATGTCATCAACTCGGATAATTTAGAATATGAACCTCAGAAAGAGGTTCATTTTGATTCAGTTAAGGAGGCAAAGAAGAAGTTTAAAACACCTGAAGAGCGGCTCAAATATTTAGTCAATCAGGATGATGAAGTTGGAAAATTCCTTTGGGAGATTCACTGTGACTTGCTTCTCTATTCAGCTAATCGTATTTCGGAAATAACAGATTCGGTTGAATCTATTGACAGAGCGATGCAATGGGGTTTTAACTGGGAATTGGGTCCCTTTCAGCGTTGGGATGCAATTGGAATTCGAGAGTCTGTTAAAAGAATGGCCTCGGAAGGAAGAGAAGTACCTGATTCAGTGAAAGAGATGTTAGACAGTGGCCGCGATTCATTTTATGTAGATGGTACAGTTTATAACCTGGTTTCAGGAGAAGCTGAATCGATCCCGCCACCGGCGAACAATGCCATTACGGTAAATATTCTGAAGAATCAGGATCAAGAGGTTTGGGGAAATAAGAGTGCCGGTTTGTATGATATGGGTGATGGAATCGCACTTTTTGAGTTCAGAACCAAGCAGCAAACACTTGGATTTGAACTGGTCCAATCCGTTGAGGAAGCGTGTGAAATTGTTAAAGAGAAATTTGACGGACTGGTTATCGGGCATGATCATGAGAATTTTAGTTATGGGGCGAATTTAGCTGAAGCGGGCCATGCATTGAAAGAGGGAGAATTTTCCAGAGTGAAAGAGGCGGTGGAGAATTTTCAGCGAGTGGCAGTCGGACTCAGATATCAACCCTTTCCGGTGGTAGCTGCCGTTTCCGGCCGAACCTTTGGTGGTGGAGTTGAATTTATGATGCATTGCGATAAAGTAGTGGCTCATCATGAATTGTATGCCGGACTTGTTGAGCTTGGAGTAGGATTGATACCCGCCGGTGGTGGCACAAAAGAGCTCTTATTGCGGGCGATGGAGAAGGTTCAAGTGTCTGAAGATGCTGATCCATTACCATATTTAAAACACGCATTCAAAACTATAGGTTTGGCCAAAGTATCCGACAGTGCTCATAAGGCAATAGAGCTGGGGTACCTGCGACCCTCAGATGTGATTGTAATGAATCGGGATTTGATTCTGAATACGGCCAGGGATCATGCAAGAATTTTATCAGACCAGGGATATCGTCCGCCGGCTGAACCGAAAATCAAACTTACCGGAAAAACAGGGTTTAGTGCATTAAATATCATGTTGTATATCATGAGTGAAGGAAATTATGCAAGTGATTATGATAAAGTGCTCACCCGAAAAGTGGCAACGGTATTGACCGGTGGAGATATCAGTGAGTCTCAGGAGGTACCTGAATCAGCCATTTTGAAACTTGAACGTGAAGCGATTCTGGAATGCTTCCGGGATAAGCGAACCCACAAGCGAATGGAGCACATGCTGAAGACGGGGAAACCATTAAGGAACTAGTTGTGAGTTGATGAGTTCTGAGTTTTGAGTGCGACTCATATTGATGCTCAGAATTTTACAGCTCACAAACACATCATATGCAAAAAATTAAAAAAGTAGAAATTAAACTCAGAATTCAATGACTCAGAACTCAAAACTCGAGACCGAAGTTGTAATCGTAGCAGCCAAAAGAACCGCTTGCGGGAAAGCGAACAAGGGTTCACTTCGATTTACTCGTCCGGATACGTTGATGGGTGAAGTGATCAAAGATTTACTGAAGAATTCAAAAGGTGTTGAACCCGATATGATTGATGATGTGATTGTTGGTTGTGCCTTCCCGGAAGCATCGCAAGGGCTGAATATTGCCCGTCAATGTGCAATTCTGGGTGGACTTCCGAATTCGGTCCCCGGGATGACCGTGAATCGGTTTTGTTCGTCAGGACTTCAAACGATTGCCATGGCAGCTGAACGAATCATGGCTGGCGGGGCAGATATGATTATTGCCGGTGGGGTAGAGTCGATGAGTTTAGTACCGATGGGGGGATTGTCCTTTCAACCCAATCCTGAACTTGCTGAAGATCGGCCGGAGATCTATATAAGTATGGGGTTGACGGCAGAAAATGTTGCTGAGAAGTATAGTGTAAGTCGTGAGGATCAGGATGAATTTGCACTAAAGAGCCATCAAAAATGTGTGAAAGCTTGGGAAAATGGTTATTTCGATGACCAAATCACACCGATTGAAGTCACACACAAATTTGTGACTGCTGATGGCGAAATGGATAAATCTATTTTCAATTTTCAAAAAGATGAAGGGCCAAGGCCCGATACTTCTTTAGAAGCACTGAGCGGGTTACGACCGGTGTTCAAAAAAGGTGGGACTGTAACTCCCGGGAATTCCTCTCAAATGAATGATGCTGCAGCAGGTGTGATGGTGATGACTCTCCAAAAAGCAGAGGAACTGGGACTTGAACCAATCGCTAAATATCATGGTTTTTCAGTTGCCGGAGTTGCTCCTGAAATTATGGGAATTGGCCCGGTTGAGGCGATTCCGAAAGTTTTGAAGCAAACAGACATAAAACTGGACGACATAGATCTCATTGAATTGAATGAGGCTTTTGCGGCACAATCGATTGCTGTGATTCGGGAAACAGGGTTAGACCCCGAAAAAGTGAATATCAATGGAGGAGCGATCGCGATGGGACATCCTTTGGGTTGTACCGGAGCAAAATTAACCACTCAGATTCTTTACGACTTAAAACGCCTCAACAAACGTTTCGGCATGGTTACCATGTGCGTTGGCGGAGGAATGGGAGCTGCCGGAATTTTTGAAAATTTGAATTATTAGATGAAAGATGGAGTGCCGCGAGTGCCTCGCTCGTGCTCCGGAAATTAAAGGGCACAAGCATGATGCTTGCGCAATCCCGTTTTCCATTTAGATTTTATACTATCTACCACCTACTATCTGCTAACAACTAAAAGAACATGTTCAAAGAAGACACTCTCAAAGGAAATACGATACTTATTACAGGCGGCGGAAGCGGACTCGGTCTCTCTATGGGAAAGAAGTTCGCTGAATTAGGATCAGATATTGCGATTTGCGGCCGGACGGAAAAGAAGCTTCAAAATGCTGTTGAGGAGTTATCAGAATTCGGAACGGAGGTTCAATACTATGTAACGGATGTTCGGGACTATGAAGCTGTAGGAAAGATGTTTGAAGAGATTATCAATGAATTTAAAGGGATTACTGGCTTGGTAAATAATGCCGCCGGGAATTTTCTCAGTGCTTCAGAAGATTTGACGCCGAACGGCTTCAAAACAGTGGTCGATATTGTTCTTCACGGGAGTTTCAACTGTACACACCACTTCGGGAATTATTTAATTGACAATAAGAAAGAAGGGAATATCCTGAACATAGTTACGACTTATGCAGAGGATGCCGGATCTGCATTTGTTTTACCGTCTGCATGCGGAAAAGCCGGGGTTTTAGCAATGACCCGGTCACTCGCTTTTGAATGGGCTGAATACAACATCAGAGTGAATGCCATTGCTCCGGGGCCGTTTCCGACTGAAGGAGCGTGGACACGACTCTTTCCGACAAAAAAAGTAGAGAAAAAATATTTGGAGAAAATACCTGCCGGTCGTTATGGGAACCATGAAGAGCTTGCCAATCTTGCCGCTTTTTTGATGAGCGATATGGCTCCATATATAACAGGAGAAACGGTTACTATCGATGGCGGCGAAAAACTCTCAGGAGGGCAATTTAATTTTGTGGATTCGATGATGAGCAGAGGTAAACTCAAAGCCATTTTCAAAATGATGAAGAAGATGAGTTAAGATCCGAGAACCTGCGAGAGTCCTCCCGAAGCGTCGGGATCGCAGAGTTCGATGCACACAGTCCTAGCGCGATTCTTGAAGGATTCTTCGAAAAGCGCGAAGAAAATCTTCAAGGTCGCTCGGTCAATCCTTCTCCATCAATGACTTAATCTGATCTAATGCATTTGCTGTTCGGAGAGCCTGGTAGGGAGAAAAAACTGTTTCCTGCTCCAGTTGAATCGACTTGATGAACTGCATAATTGACCATTCAGCTGTATCTGAGGGATCAAATTTCTTTTCCTGGATGGTTAATCTGTCACCGTTATTCCCCCTGTACAATTTTACTTTTTGTTTTGTCACATCGCAATTTGCCATCAAAGTACGATTGGAAAAGATTCTTTGATGAATTTCACTCTCTGCGGTTGCCAAAAACTGCATGGAGGCCAGTGATGCATTTTCAAATCTCAGAGTAATAGTCAATCCCAGATAGTTAGAATCAACAATGACAGGTTTTACTTCATACCGGTGAATATTTCCTCCCATCCATTTAATGATGAGTGCAAGTTCATCCACCCAATTGTGATGAAAATCATCCGGGCTCAAAACCCGATTGTTCAAAGGAACAGATTCCTTTTTGATCTGGATAAGCTCAGGCTTGGGGATCTCCTTATGAATCCAATTCATAGATTCAGACATGGACGGCCAGTGAGAAAATTGAACGTTTACATGTGCCTCTTCAGAGACGTGATACAATTTTTCAAGGAGTGCTTTATCGGTAGGAAGTTTGGATATCAGGTAGGTATGATTACCTGCTTTTACTGAGTTAAGAAGTCGATGTAAATTGTCTTTAGTATCGTCAATCAGTAACACAGCATCCAATCCTGCACTGTCGGACAGGGATGTGGTTATAGTCACCTCTTTGACAGTCGTTAACTTACGCAGATGCTTTTCCCACGCAGTTGCACGCTCACGCTCACCCACAATGGCAATTTTCATAGGCTGAAATTGTTAAATGCCGTTTCAGGGAAAATGGAGAGGAGCAACCATTATTCCAAATTGTAAATAGAAAATTATTCGGGCATGATGAGTGCAAGAATAAAATAAATAAGTACCATCGCACCGAATGATGAGAACATTAGAATAAGAAAGATGATACGTATGATGGTAGGATCCCAACCGAGATATTCACCGAATCCGCCGCAGACACCGGCGATCATCTTGTCTGTTCGTGATTTTCTGAGCTTAGCTGGCATGAGCAAATTCCTTCGAAGTTTTAAATGCATTTCTTGTACGTACGGCAACATAACTTCAAAGTTTCAAAAAGAACAATAGATTTTCGTGAGACAGGAGAAGTGTCATCCTGAACTTGATTCAGGATCTCCGAACTTTCTGATCTTCTGGAGATTCTGAAATAAATTCAGAATGAAGTAAACAAAAAAAGGCGAAATCCACTTTCGTGAATTCCGCCGGATTCCGTAAAGCTATGGCTCAGCTTTCGGTTGTAATGTAAACTATATTATTGGTCTGTATCCTGAGATAATTTAAACTGAATAGGGATTGAATATTGAACCCGTATGGGTTTTCCGTCTTGATAACCAGGTTCAAATATAGCTTCTCTCACTACTCTCAGCGCTTCTTCATCAGCACCACCGCCAATACCACGGATAACTGTAGCATCTTCTACATTTCCATTTTCGTTTACTACAAATTGGATATAAACCGTTCCTTCAATACCCGCTTCTTTTGCCATTTCCGGGTATCTGATATTCCTCATCACCTGTTCAAGACCACCTTTAAGCTTAGGCATTTCATCCGCTGTAGTGTGAACTTTACCAGATTTTGAAGAGATGTTTTCAGAATCGGTTCCTAATCTGAAAAAAACAGGAATAGCATATTGTACTCGAACAGGATTACCATCTTGCATACCTGGTGTAAACTTAGCTTCATTTACAACTCTCAGAGCCTCTTCATCTGCACCGCTACCAATCCCTCGTATGACTTCTGCGTTTTCAACATCGCCATTTTTATTCACAATGAAGCGAATGTAAACCCGACCCTGAACACCAGCTTTTTTTGCTAATTCAGGATAAGATATTTTGTCTTGAAGGCTTTCCAACCCACCAATAAGTTCAGGCATCTGTTCAACAACTTCATAATAATCTCCTTCTTGAGATTCAGCTTGAATAGATGCAGATGATGGTTCCTCTCCCTGAGTCTGCATATCCGTACAAGACATGGCAATGGCCGTGCAAAGAATGATGAATGCAAATATGGCTGCGCTCGACCGCTTTGGAATCGGTCGATTAGTTGATTGTTGGGTAATCATTTGTATCCTCTTTTTTAGGTTGGATGATTCCTGAGCCATATTTACAGAAAGTTCTTTGTTGATATTCGGCATCGGCAATAGTTCCAGCAGGAGGGTGGCATATTTCTTTCTCGAAATGGATGGGTTGGAAAGCACTATACTGTCGCACCGAATTTCGCGATAATCAATAAGTTCCCGTTTTAAAACATGCACCAAGGGATGGAACCAAAAAACTATTTGAGTCAGAACTATAGCGATGTTTGATAGAAAATCTTTTTGGATGATATGGGTGAGTTCATGTTGTAGAACCAAGTTTAACTTTTCTGAATCTTTTTTGATCGAGTCCGGCAGTACTATCACCGGCTTACGCACGCCGAATGTGACAGGTATTACTTCTTTATCAAGAAATGTAATTTGAACGGTTCTATTCGTTGTCTGAATCAGACTATGAGTTTCATTATCCAGTCCCGAAACTTTTAGGATGGGAGAAAACTCACAATTTGTCTGGAGCTGACGAAGCTGAAACCACTGTAAAGAATTCCGGATTACAAAAAGAATAAGCCCGATCAACAAAAATAGAAATGATACCGCATATAATATTTCCAGTGTGGATACTGCGTTGGCGCTCGCCGCTGTTACAGTCAATTGAAATGGCGCTGATACAGAAATTAATGTAAGTCCTGACGTAGATGTGGATGTAAAAAATAGCCCACTAGCGAATTCTATGAAACCGAGAGTTACAAAACCAAGCGGCAATGCAAACAAAAGTGCAAGACGGCCGTGATATTGATATTGTGAATGAATTGCCGGAGCAAATCGAAGTACCACCCAAACAATAGTGCTAAAGATCGTCCAAATTAAAAGCGGAAGCCATGAAAATTGTACGATTTGTTCACCAATAAATGCGATCTCTTGAATAAAAGTCTCCATTTTTAATCCTCAAGTTTGTCAATCAAATTTTTGATTTCTCTCCTCTCTTCTTCGGATAAATTCTCATTTTTTACCAGCGTTTGTACAAGATCTGTCGGTGATCCCTTGAATACTTTATCTACCAATCGGTCAATAAGACTGTAGCGAACCTGGTCGGGATTAACGGCTGCACTATAGATGTAACTCAACCCGTCTTTTCTGTATTTTAAATAATCTTTGTCGGCAAGATTTTTCATAATAGTCATCACCGTGGTGTAAGCAACCTTACGATATTTCAGGATTCTTTCCCGCACATCCGCGACGGATGCTTCGCCTAAATCCCAAACAATATTCAGGATTTCCATTTCAGTTTCGCCAAGTGGATCAAGTGGTTTTCTCATAGTCATTCATTCTATTATTTGATTAGTACTAATAAAATAGTATTTAAGATTAAAGTCAAATTATGAGTTCTTAAAACATGGTATTTTTTAGAATTGAGTAGAAGTTGTGAGTGAGACAATGACTTTTATATAGATGCTTACATATTAAATGGCTCGAAAAATACCATGTTTCTCATCGGTGCTAAAAAATACAATATTTAGTCTTTGATTAAATTCTTCTCTATAAACTCAAACAAAGCATCAGATTCATCAAAGAAAAGTATCTTTTTATTGGTGAGCGATTGAAAAAAATCAAGTTGAGACTTTCCAACTTTTGTGAATAGGGTAGGTTTTCCATGTTTCATGGCTAGTGCTGCCTCCGATGAGGTGCCCAAACCCATTCCGCAAACAATCACTATATCTGATGATAAAATATTAATATAATTCCTGGCACTACCGACACCAGTCACAATTGGAATCGATACAAAATCTGACATGCCTCGATGTGAATCACCCGGCAGAATTCCAATCACTTCACCGCCGGCTTCGGAAGCTCCTTTGGATGCGGCATCCATCACACCTGCTTTTCGTCCGCCCGTGAGTAACACCCACTTTCTACTCGCGATTTGCATTCCGATTTCTTCAGCGTGTTTCAATATTTCTGAATCTTTGGGATTTCCGGGTCCCATCACTCCGATAATTGGTTTATATTTTCAATCATGCTGGAACGTGTTTTGTTTGATTTGTATTAAGATGCTAAAAAGAAAGAAAAAATGTCCAGACCTTACTTAAAACAGATTGATCAGACGATTCATAAACCGAATCTGAATTCTTTTGATAAAGCTATTTTTATTCTCCACGATCAATTGAATTTGGAAGCCTGGCCGGATTGGATCAAGAAAGAAAAACCTCTGCTGATTTTCATAGAGAGTAAGGAAAAAGGGGAGAGCCTGCCGTATCACAAACAAAAATTGACATATGTCTTGAGCAGTATGAGGCACTTTGCCATAGAATGTACCGAATCCGGTTTTAATGTTCTCTATCACTCCACAGAAGGTCACTACGATGATGGGTTGAGTGCAATCCTCGATGGATTTGATGGACAATTGACATTTATGACTCCATCAGAGTGGGAAACAAGAGAACGGCTTCGATCAGTCAAATCAAATTTTGAGAATCAGGTACAGGAGATCCCCAACTCCTTTTTCCTGGCAGATGTTGATCAATGGAAAGATAAGATCGGACCGAATTACCGGATGGAATATTTTTACCGCGAAATCAGGAAACAAACCGGTTACCTGATGGACGGCGATGACCCGGAAGGTGGAGAGTGGAATTATGATGAGGATAATCGAGAGTCGCTTCCGAAGAATCATCCGTTACCTGAATTCCCTCTGTTTGAGCCGGATGAAATCACCAAAGAAGTGATGCAATTGATAGATGAAACGTTTACTGATCATTTCGGTGAGTTGAATAGATTTGAATATGCTGTAACTCGTGATCAGGCATGCACTTTACTGGATGATTTTATCGAAAATCGTTTGGATAAATTTGGCCCTTATGAAGATGCATTGAAAACCGGGAACCATAAACTGTTTCATTCTCAGTTATCACTTTACCTCAACAACGGCTTGTTATTGCCTGCTGAGGTTTGTGAGAGAGCACTTGAAGCCTATCATAAGGGTAATGCAAGGTTAAACTCCGTGGAAGGGTTTATTCGACAGATTATCGGCTGGCGGGAGTTTATTCGGATCTATTATGAAGCGATGATGCCTGATGTTCGCGATGCCAATCATTTTGGATTTACAAACAAACTACCTTCAATGTTTTGGACCGGCAAAACCAAATTAAAGTGCATGGAAGAAAGTGTGAAGCCGGTCATTGAGGAGGGATATTCGCATCACATTCAGCGGTTAATGATCCTGAGTAACTTCAGTAATCTGACTGAGACGGATCCGCGCGAGCTGAACAGATGGTTTTGGTTTGCCTATATAGATGCATATGAATGGGTAGAGTTACCGAATGTACTGGGTATGAGTACGTTTGCGGACGGTGGAGTTTTAGCTTCGAAACCGTATGTTTCGAGCGGGAATTATATCAATAAAATGAGTGATTACTGCAAACATTGTGAATACAGTGTCACGAAAAAAACCGGGGAGAATGCTTGTCCCTTTAACTACCTATACTGGAATTTTGTAGATAAACAACGAGATACATTTAATGACAGCGGTCGCGTTAATTTTATGGTAAATATGTTTGACAACCGAAAATCAGACCAGGAAAAAGAGGCGATCAGGGAATCAACCGAACGATTTTTAGCAGATCTGGATAGAGAGTCTTGATTTATTACTGAAAAGTCAGATCGGGGCTTTAAAACAGCTCATAAATTGTTAACTTCGCAAAGCAGAAAAAAACGAATAAACATGAGTGAATCGATACGCGAAGTTACTTTAAGGACCAAGGGCATTTTGCCTGTTCAGAAATTAAAAATCCTCGTTAATGCAGGTATCATCTCCGGAGTAGATGGATTTCCTATTGAGGAGAATCAGTTTCAACCCAACTCCATTGATCTGAGATTAGGAACGAAAGCCCACCGTGTGCGAAGCAGTTTTTTGCCGGAAAATGAAACGGTGGATCAGAAGATCAAAAAGCTGCACCAGTATTCATTTTCAATTGAGGATGGTGCTGTTCTGGAACCGAATTGTGTGTACATCATCCCCCTGTTGGAGGAAGTTCGCTTGCCACATTCGCACTACTCTATGCAAAAGAATCTTTTTAACGGTAATGGAGCTGATGAACTGCGTCTTTACTCGGAAGAGAATTTAACTGCCAAAGCAAATCCCAAAAGTACGACCGGCCGTTTAGATATCTTTACACGCGTGATTACAGATCGGTCCCACCGTTTTGAAGAGATTGAACCGGGGTATCACGGAAAGTTATATCTGGAAGTTGTTCCAAAATCTTTTCCGATCAAAGTGAGAACAGGGCACAGGCTCAATCAACTGCGGGTTCGCCACGGACATACGGTTCTCAGCGACCAGGATATACTGCGAATTCACGGGAGTGATACCCTTCTGTTTGATGGTGACGGAGATCCTCTTCCGCTGTCGGCAATCAAGGTGAATAATGGCCTTTTTATGAGTGTAAATCTTCGGGCTGATGAGGATGATATCCTTGGCTACAAGGCCAAAAAGCATCGAGACCTGATTGACCTGGATAACATCAATCACTACGAAATTGCAGATTTCTGGGAGCCGATACTGGCACGGGATGATGAACATCTGATTTTGGAGCCGGAAGCATTTTACATTTTCGCTTCCAGGGAGAGATGTCGAATTCCCAAACACCTGGCTGCTGAAATGATAGCATATGACACCGGTTCTGGCGAGTTGCGAACACATTACGCCGGTTTTTTTGACAGTGGTTTTGGCGGATCCGTCAGTGATAAAGGGGCGCGAGCAGTTTTGGAAGTTCGCTCACACGATGTGCCCTTTCTGATTGAACATGGTCAGACGTTCTGCAGCATGAAGTTTGAACCCAATACTGAGATCCCTGAATATATTTACGGAACCGATATCAAAAGTAATTACCAGGGGCAGGGATTAAAACTCGGTAAGCATTTCAAACAAAAATAAGGATGAAGGTTGATCGATGTATTTGTCACAACATTAGTTTTTCTCAAATTAAGAAAATTGTCGAGGCTCGTAAATTCTCATCGATTGATGAACTTCGAGCGGAAAATATTTGCAGCACCAACTGCAAGTTATGTGATCCTTACATACGTGAGATGCTTAAAACCGGAGAGACAGTTTTTCAGTCAAAAAGATTCAAATAAGAGGATGAGATGAATCTTTTTTATGTAAAACCGGGTGATGTACAGGGGAAAAGTATTGTAATTGATGGCCAGGAGGCGATACACATCTCAAAAGTTCTCAGGTACTCTGAAGGCGATCAGGTAATCGTTACGGATGGATTAGGGAATGAATATGATTGTAAAATTATCAATGTAAAAAAGAAAAGTGTATACCTGGAGATTGTAAACTCTGAGAGACATACTGAAACAAACCCGAAAATCACGCTATGCATGGGAATCATAAAAAAGAGAGATCGATTAGAGTTTGCGGTGGAAAAAGCAGTGGAGTTGGGTGTATCGAAAATCGTACTGTTTGAAGGTGAACACAGCCAAAAGGGAAGAGTGAGGGAAGATCGATTGGAAAGCACAGTTGTTTCTGCAATGAAACAGTCACTGAGATTTTTCTTGCCCGAGGTGTTCGTTGAGAAAAATATATCCGATGCAGTTTCAAAACACGCAGAAAATACTAAGTTTATTCTCGCGGATGAAACGGTAGCGAAATCTGACCGGGATAAAAAGGGTCAACCCAGTGAACTCTTTTTGATGGTAGGACCAGAGGGAGGCTTTTCTTCAAGTGAGAGAGAGTATTTAAAGAATTTTAATCCTACGTTTTACTCTCTTGGAGGCCATCGTCTTAGAGCTGAAACTGCCGCTATTGTGATGGTAGATCGATTTGTCCGCCTGCAATAAAAAAGGCCCGAAAAATCGAGCCTTTCTAGTTCAATCAAGTTAGCGGAAAAATCTAATTCTGATTGAGGTTGGAGCTTGTACTGCCGGTTGTAATCTGAACTAAGGTTTCGAGGTTTTCGGCAGCATCCCAAAGGGTCATTGCTTCTCTTAACTCGGCATTGAAATGATCGTTAATAACCGGGTAAAAGTTTTCCATTCCCCATACTTGTCTTGCCAGTTCAGCTTTCATGCGTGCAAGTGCGTTTGGTTTCAGTTCGTTAAACTCATCAACTGAAATTTGAAGTGTATCTCCTTCAACAGAAATCTCTTCAGATTCTGCAGTGAGAACCATGCCTTCATCCTTCATCATCTGTAGAAAATCGTCTTCTGCTTGCTCATTCCAGGTGAAGTTTTCTCTGAAGCCATCATAATTGTCTTCCCATTTAGCGCGGAAGTCATCACCATTTTTATCGAGGTAGTCTCGCACGAAATTAAAATCAACCCGGTTACTTAGCATAAAGCCATAAAGATAGGATACACTGTCACTCTGAACGATGATATCGGGAACAATTCCTCCACCACCAAATATATCTCGTCCATTTTTAGTTTTGTAGTGCAGTGAATCCGGTACCTGCTCTTTAAATTGAACGGCATCCATTGTTGGGTTTTCAGCACGGTGGCTTATTTCATAAACATATTCTTCAGCACCATTATCAAATGGTTTTTGAATCAACCGGCCGGAGGGAGTGTAGTATCGTGAGATCGTTACACGAATATTACTATTATCCACCAATTCATACTGTTGCTGAACTAAGCCTTTTCCAAAGGTACGCTGTCCTACAATTAAACCGCGGTCCTGGTCTTGAATGGCACCGCTTACAATCTCACTTGCAGAGGCAGAACCCTCGTTCACCAGGGCAATGACCGGCATATCTTTCAGAACTCCATTTCGGCGTGAATAAACCTCAGAGTTAAATCGACTATGCCTGCTCTTTGTAGAAACAAGTTTCGTGCCTCTGGGGAAAAACTCTTCCGATATGGCAATCGCCTGGCTCAGGTAACCGCCCGGGTTGTTACGGAGATCTAGCACAATCCGTTGCATACCTTTATCCTTAAGTTCCTCCACAGATTCGATAAACTCGTCGTGTGTAGTTGCCGCAAATCGGTTTATTTTTACATATCCGGTTTTGTCATCCAGCATATATTCTGTGTCGATCGTCGTAAGTGGAATGTCATCACGTACAATCGTAAAGTCCATATTTTTTGGATTTCCGGGTCGATGAATAGTTACATCTACCTCTGTTCCTTTTTCACCCCGAAGTCGATTTACAACTTGCTGGTTGTTGTAACCAACGGCACTTGTATCATCAATAGCAACAATACGGTCTCCGGACATTATGCCTAACTGATCACTCGGTCCGCCCGAGATTGGAGTCACAACCGTAATTGTGTCTTGAATAATGTTGAATTGGATTCCTATTCCCTGGAATTTGCCTTCAAACTGTTCCTGTATCTGTTCACTCTCCTCTGGTTCAATATAAACCGAGTGTGGATCCAGAGTCCCAAGCATTCCTCTTATAGAAGCTTCAACAAGCGAAGACATATTTTCATCGGGATGATTATTTGCAACATATAAGTAAGCTTCCTCAAAATGATTGTAGGAATCTCTCAGGTTCCCAATATCCGTTGTAGCCGTAGTGTCAAGAGGTGTTCCCGCAATACTGAGTGTGGTATCTTGAATAGCTTTTACCATTCCTACCAAGCTGCTTTGGTATAGCTTATTAAGATCTGTTTCACCAAAATAGTTATCGACTACCCGCCTCTGAACCTGTAAATATTTGTGGAGGTTGTCCTGGTGAGAATCATTTTTAACGATAACACTGTCGACACCTGCCAACCAAACTGCTGAAAGAATGAGCAAGACGGCAAGTTGCGGGGCGATAAATTTTTTCACGGACATAAAAGCTTAAGTTAATGTTACTGCTTCAACGGAAAACCGGTTCCAAAGATTATACTAATTGGGATTTCTAATTGCCATTTCTATTTATTATTAACACAAGAATTGAGAAAACGTTTCTTAAAAGTGTAAAAATTCGTTTTGGTTACAATATATAATGACTGAGATCTTTGTTTTTCACTAATCCGTCTAACTGTTTGTGTACATATGATTCATCAATTGTGATCTCACCGCTGCCTATATCATCAGGCACGGCAAAAAGAAGCTCTTCAAGCAACGAAGATAAAATGGTGTGTAGTCTGCGGGCACCAATATTTTCAACTTGCTGGTTGACCTCGGCTGCAATTTTCGCAATTTGGCGAACGGCTCCTTTTGTAAAGTCAACGGTTACTCCTTCAGATTTCAACATTGCCTGGTACTGCTTTGTAAGAGCATTTTTGGGTTGAGTAAGAATATTAAAGAAATCCTCTTCTGTGAGGGAGTTCAGTTCAACCCGAATCGGAAATCTACCCTGCAGTTCGGGAATTAAGTCAGACGGTTTTGATACGTGAAATGCTCCCGAACCGATAAACAGTATATGGTCGGTTTTTACAATTCCATGTTTTGTGTTCACGGTACTTCCTTCTACAATAGGGAGGAGGTCTCTTTGAACACCCTGCCGGCTCACATCAGCTGAGCCTCCGCCACCTTTACCACCAGAGGAGGAATCACTGGCTACTTTGTCAATCTCATCAATAAAAACAATTCCCTGGTTGTGAACACGTTCAATCGCTTCCTGAACAGCTGCTTCATGATCCACCAGTTTTTCAGATTCCTGGTCAATTAATACCTCTCGTGCTTCATGGATAGGCAGAGTTCGCTTCGTTTTCTTGCCGCCGCCTCGAAGGTTTCCAAGCATATCCTGTAGATTCACGCCCATCTCTTCCATTCCCTGGGGGCCAAAAACCTGCATCATTGGGGTTTTACTGGACTGAACTTCAATCTCAATATTTCGATCCTCAAGTTCCCCATTTTTCAATTTCTCGCGAAAACGCTCGCGGGTTCGCTCATTGAGTTCTGCATTGGAGGCTTCGTCTGCATTAAACCCTACTTCCTTTTGGTTTGATGAGGAGTTGGATCTGCTTTTTGCTTTAACAGGAGGGATGAGGATGTCAAGTATCTTCTCCTCTACAATTTCTGCAGCTTTTTCTTTCACGCGTTCCTGCATCTCTTCCTTTACCATGTTCACGGCAAGGTCTGTCAGGTCGCGAATCATCGATTCTACATCTCTACCGACATAACCCACTTCGGTAAATTTAGACGCTTCCACTTTAATGAAAGGCGCTCCTGCAAGTTTGGCAAGCCGGCGTGCAATTTCTGTTTTACCAACACCGGTCGGACCGATCATTAAAATATTGTTTGGGATTATTTCATCCCGAATTTCTGGATCTGCTTTGAGTCGTCGCCAGCGGTTTCTAAGTGCAATTGAAACAGACCGCTTGGCTTCTTTTTGCCCGATAACATACTTATCAAGCTCCTCGACAATTTGTCGGGGTGTTAAATTTTGTTGTTGTGTAATATTCATGAACTACTCGTCTTCGATTTCTAAAATAGTCAAATTATTATTCGTGTAGATGCATATATCAGCCGCTATGTGTAACGACTTTTCAACGATCTCTTTTGCAGATAATTCTGGTGCATTTTCTTTCAGGGCCCTGGCGGCTGCCAATGCGTATGATCCGCCGCTCCCAATCGCAAGTATCTGATCGTCTGGCTCTATAACATCACCCTGACCTGATATTAGGAGGGATTGTTCTTCATCCATAACAACCAATAATGCTTCCAGTTTCTGCAAAAATTTATCTTTCCGCCACTCTTTGGCCAGTTCTACAGCGGCACGTTGCAGGTGACCGTTGTAGCTGTTTAGTTTTTCCTCAAACTTTTCAAAGAGTGTAAATGCATCTGCCGTGGATCCTGCAAACCCAGCAAGGATCTTGCCATTTTGCAGTTTCCTGACTTTTTTTACCGTTGCTTTCATTACGGTTTTATCGAGGGTAGCCTGGCCGTCGCCGCCAATAGCAACGCGTCCGTTGTGTATCACTCCAACAACTGTTGTTGCATGGAGATCTTTTAAATGATTCATTATAAAAGGGTACTAGTAATTTGAATTTCTTTTTTACCCGTAACTTTGTCTTTTAGGTCGGGGAGGCAAGTTAGAGCGTTTATTTGATCCGTTGTTACTTCCGTTTCCGTTACGGTCGTCTTTAGAGTAATAGTCGAGAGTATTTTGCTCTTCACTCTCAACTTCCTGCATCTGTTGATGGTGTGCTTCAATAATATCGTCAAGGGATTGATCCTGTAAAACTACGTCTGTGATTTCCAGGTCTGAACCGGCAAGTGTTGATTTGAATTCATTAAGCGATATCGTTTCATCCGCAATGAAACTGATTTTAAGTTTGTACCTGAGCATCCATCTCCACCGCTGGCTGAAAACTCCTTTACAAAGGAATGATCGCAGGTAAGGATTGACGTAGATATCAACGGCTCGATACTCCGTACTGTACTTAAATTTGCTGATCCAGCTTTCAATATCTGTAACAATAGTATCCTGGCTCACAACACTACCAGTTCCGCCACACATAGGGCAAACTTTGGAAACTGAGTTTACCACACTTGGGCGAATTCTCTGCCGTGTGATCTGGACCAACCCGAAATCACTCATGCCAATCACATTGGTTTTGGCCTGGTCTTTTTTGAACTCTTTTTTGAGCTCATCATAAATTTTCTTTCGGTTTTTGTTATCGCGGAGATCAATAAAATCAACCACAATAATTCCACCAATATCCCTCAGGCGCAACTGTTTGGCAACTTCGCGTGCAGCCTCAAGATTCGTTTTTAGTGAGTTGTCTTCCTGTTTTTCTTTTGCAGCGTATGGGCCGGAGTTCACGTCCACCACATACATCGCTTCGGTTTGTTCAAAAATCAGGTAACCACCGGATGGCATACGTACACGGGGAGAGAAAATAGAATTTACATCGTGTCCAATATTTGTATGATCAAAGATGTGATCTTTACCTTTATAAAGTTGAACGGCAGGTAACTTCTTCGGGGCGATTTGTGAAACATAGCTTTTTACCGACTTATAAAGCTGGTAGTCGTCTATAAGAACCCGCTCGTAATCTTTCGCAAAAAGATCGCGGATTAAACTCTCTGTAATGTCAAGATCTTTGTATAGAAGCGTTGGTGGTTTGGCATCTTCTAGCTTATTGAGAATACGCTCCCATTTCTTCAGAATGTTGCGCATATCGTCTTCAATAGCTTCCTTATCCTGTTTTTGAGCAACTGTTCTTACAATCACTCCAAACCCTTCTGGAAGCATAGAACCAACAATGCTTTTCAGCCGTCGCCGCTCTCTTCCGTTGTTAATTTTTTTAGAAAGTGCAATATACTCTCCCATCGGAATGAGAACCAAAAAACGTCCTGCTATTGTAATATCTGTGGATACCCTTGGGCCTTTTGTGCCGATCGGTTCCTTAACAATTTGTACGAGCAAGTTTTGGTTGTTTTTCAAAAGCTTGCCGGCCAGGATCTGCTTGTCGTTGTTGGAGAGTTTGTTGAAGTTCTTTAATTCTTTTTTGGCCGAATTGGAGATGCTATTTTCACCATTAAGCATCATGATATATTGGCCAAGGTGATCCCCTGCATCGGAAAAGTGAAGGAAAGCGTCTTTTTCCATGCCTACATCAATAAATGCAGCACGGATACCACTCATCACTTTATGAACTCTGGCGATATAAATATCGCCTACGGTACGTTGATTCTCTTCAGACTCTATGAATAACTGAGCAAGTTCTCCGTTTTCTAACAGGGCCACCCGGGTCTGTTTGCCCGAGGAATGGATTATAATTTGATTCTTCATGTAAGAAATGGAATTTCATCAGCAACTCGCCAAGCTTCTCTGTCACAACTAATAGGAGCGCTTCCATCCTGTGAGAGAAATAAAATATCATATAGTAATAATCATTCATTACAGCAGTGCGAGCTGCTACAGTGTTATAATTCTTGTTATCTAATGAATTGGCAGTGTGAACGCCTTGATTATTGGAAATATCAGCAGTTTCTGTTGAGCGAAAGATCGCCCTCAGAGTACAAAAGAAAGGGTTTAAAAAAAGGTATAAGTGTTTGATAATGCTTCGCTTAGTAATCATAAATGCTTGTATCCACACAGTATTCACAGCTATTCTAATATAGTGTAAAGTTACGGAATTATTAAATATTGAATGAATTAAAAATGGCAAGCCGTAATCAAATCATGGAAGAGATTGAAAAATAGAAGATCAGTTCTCTACGTGAGTTGAGATTTTATCCGCTAATTGCAGATCTGCACCGTAATTGGAGTGTAACTTTAATCAAACGAACATCTTAATTTAATGCACCTTATTGTTCGGTTCTCTTGATCGATGCCCCTACATTATTCAATTTGTTTTCAAGCTGTTCATATCCTCTGTCCAGGTGGTAGACTCTCAATATTTCCGATTCACCTTCTGCAACCATGGCAGCCAGAACCAGGCTTACACTGGCTCGCAAATCTGTACTCATAACAGATGTGCCTGTTAACTTCGTAGGTCCGTTGATGGTAACTTTATTTTTGTCGACTGAAAGGTCGGCCCCAAGCCGTTTCAATTCAGGAACATAGCTAAAGCGGTCGAAATAGATAGTGTCGGTTACAGTACTTGTGCCTTGGGCTTGGGTCATGAGTGTTGCCCATTGCGCTTGAAGGTCTGTTGGAAAGCCGGGGTAGATTTTTGTTTTGATAGATATCGGGTTGATCCCGCCATTGGTTTGCACACGGATATCTGATCCAGATATATCGAAATGAACACCGAGTTTTTTGAAGTGATGAGGGAATCTGCCCAAATCTTCAGGTTTGCAACCGGTGAGAGTGATATCTGAGTTTGGATGCATGGCAGCGGCAATCATATAGGTACCGGTTTCGATTCTGTCCGGGTCATTTGAAAATTCAATCCCTTCCAGTTTATCCACCTTTTGTATAATGAGGGTACTTGTACCAATCCCTTCAATATCGGCGCCCATTTTTTTGAGCATTTTGCAAAGCAGAACAACATCAGGTTCTTTAGCAGCATTTTTAATTGTGAATTTTTTAGCTCTCAGAACCGCGCCAAGTATCAAGTTGATGGTAGCGCCTACGCTGCTGGGTTCAAGAGTAAATTCGCCGCCCTCGACTGAGTTATTTTCAATAGATGCATGAACATACCCCTGGTGCAGTTCTATATTTATTCCCATTGCTTCAAAACCCTTCAGGTGCAGGTCAACCGGTCGAGGTCCCCAGGCACAACCGCCGGGCAGGGAAACTTTAGCTTCCCCTGCTCGTCCGATCAGGGCACCCAGCATATAAAAAGAAGCCCGCATTTTTCGAACTAATTCGTACGGTGCTTCGAAATGAGCCAGGTTTTCCGGGTTTATATGCAGCTTATTCTCCTGCTCATCGAAAATTACCTGCGTACCCGTAACTCTAATCACATTGTTAAATGTGTAGATATCTTCCAGGCGGGGAACAAGATCTATTGATGATGGAGAATTGCCTAATAAAGAAGCGGCCATCAGGGGTAAGGCCGCATTCTTTGATCCACTTATGGGTATACTTCCTTTGAGAGGTGTGGGTCCTTCAATAATAAATTTATCCACTGGGTTCTATGTCTATAAGTAGTTGATTTTTTTCTACGTTATCTCCCTGTTGTATGTGCAATTTTGATACTACACCGTTGGATGGAGATTTCAATTCGTTCTCCATCTTCATCGCTTCGAGTATAAGTACCGGTTGGCCCTCTTCTACATCATCACCGTCTTTGATGAGTAGTTCTAATATTTTGCCCGGCATTGGAGCGTTCAAGCTCCCTGCAGATGCAGCTGCTCCTGCATGGAAGCCAAGCTTCTCTAACAAGAGCTCTTGCTCATCTTTCACCGTCGTTTCAAAATAGGTGCCGTTGATGGAGAACGATACATTCCGTTCGTTCACTTCAATGTTATCGATTTTATACAGTTTAGTTCCCGTTCGAAATAGTAATCGTCCGGATTTCTGAACAATTATTTCGATGGGTACATTTGTATCTTCAACAACAGCATCGGTCAGTTGATCATTAAGTTCAACTTCAAATACCTCTCCGTTAATTTCGCTCTCAAATTGCATGATTTTGAATATTTTTTAGTCCGCGTTTAGTTGCCTTAAATGAGAATTGATCGATATTATCGGAATCATAAAAAGGAGATACACTGGAAGAGGAGTATTTTTCATAGACTTCAATAAATCCATGATTGATCAGTTTAATCAGATCATCTCTGATGGTTCCAAAGCCTAAACCCGTTTCTTCTTGTATATGCTCGAATGGTTCCGGAAAGATCAACTCTCTAAGGATAGATTTTTCTGAACTGGTTAATTTCATTTTAGCCATACTTAAAAATAGATGCTCTGAGAACGAATGACAATCAAAATAAAAGAAATATTTATCTGATTTTTTGGAACAGTCATCGGATGAGTTTTTTGAGTTAGAATTTAAACTCAAACAACTAGCGCAAGTTTGGAACTTGTGCATCGTAGGGTCCAAGTTACAAACTTGAACCAGTGAGTGTTTTTTGAGTTACAGTTTAAATAGAGTGAAGGATAACTCATCCGATGACTAAACGGTTATGAATCGGCTCTCAACTAACGAAAGTTTGAAACTTGTGCAGATGATGGTGGTCCAAGTTGCAAACTTGAACCAGTACGATGGAACAGTCATCGGACGAGTTTTTTGAGTTAGAATTTAGTCAAAGTGCAGGAATACTTATCCGATGACTAAATGGTTTTGAATCGGCTCTCAACTAGCGCAAGTATGTAACTTGTGCAGATGATGGTGGTCCAAGTTGCAAACTTGAACCAGTACGATGGAACAGTCATCGGATGAGTTTTTTGAGTTAGAATTTAAATTAAGTGCAGGAATACTCACCCGATGACTAAATGGTTTTGGATCGGCTCTCAACTAGCGCAAGTTTGTAACTTGTGCTGCTATTGATCTAAAGTGTCTCTTCGGGCGAAAATTTGAACCGGCTAGAGAGTTGTTTGATTCGGCAGGCTAACAATACAATAACCGCTCAGCTCGTATTGGCTAATTGAGGCTTACTACTCAATCCTCACATCTCCATATGTAATAATCACACCCTGGCGGTCTTGAACAATAATTCGGTAGAGTCCCTGCGGATTTTCATCAAAGCGGGCGATATCTCCTGCCGCTAATGAGATAGAGGTTACTCCCGTAGGAAGGGGAGATGTGTTGGATTCATATAATGGCCTGGCACTGCTTTCAGCATATAAAACCAAAACTCTCAAACCAGACACTCCATCTACACCGGTTACAAAAATATTTAGGTTGAGACGTTGATTTGTAAGCAGTGGATTTGGAAATGGCAACGGCTCCACATACACAACCCCCTGGAAAAAGGGGCCAATTCTCCAGTCGTCCGGATCTTCCCGGCCTTCAACTATTTTACCATTTTCATTCGTTTCGGTAATATTTTGTGGAAGACTGATTGCTTCTCTCTCAAATTTCCTTTGTTCATCATTTTGGTTGCAAGAGACACTCAAAAATAAAAAAAGTGCAATCAGCAGTGCCGGAATGAAGTTGAAACTTTTCAATGTTTGATCCATTCAAGTGAAAGTAAATAGAGCTAACCGTCAGGCAGTTTTAAGCGGTTAGACAGATATGTGAAAATAAATTCGGGTTCAAAAAAGCGCTCGAAAAGTTGTATTTTGAAGTTTAATTAAAAAGCAGAATTCTATGATTGAAGTTTACGGAATCAATAACTGTGATAAAATCCGAAAAACAAAAAAGTGGTTATCACAGAACGAGATTGAATTTGATTTTTTTGACCTTAAAAAGGAACCCCTTTCCCGTGAAGAACTGGAAGAGTTCGTATACAGGGTAGGGTTGGATACGCTTGTCAACAAACGTGGAATGACCTGGCGAAAACTTGGTTTGAAAGATAAAGATTTAAGCGAAGATGAACTTTTCGAACAATTACTCGAGAATCAATCAATGATAAAAAGGCCTGTACTGATTAATGGAGAGGGAATATTAGTAGGATATGATGAGGATGCTTTTGAAACGTTTGTGGATTAGTATTGGCTTATTCTTAGTAGTTTATGTTCCTGTGCTTTCCGCACAATCTGAATTTACATTCAACAGGGAGGAACCACCCACGATGGAGATGATGATTGATGCGAGAGAGGTATTTAGATATGAAGTAACTTACGGATGGTTTACTCTCGGATGGATTGATGTTCAACTTTTGCCTGATTCAACGTTCAATGGGCAGAAGGCATATCACCTGCAAACGGTGATGGAGGCCAACAGCAGTAATATTTTGATTGGAAAAAACCTGGTGCATTACGAAAACTTATTCCAATTCAATGAGAAATGGCCTTATAGCTTTGTTTTTTGGAGGGATGACCTCCATGATAATGAGCCGAACCGCACAAGAATTATTTTTGACCGCGATAGCAGTAAAGTCCATTTTTATGAGCGCGGGGAATTGGAAGAAACACTCGATTTGGAAGAACCTGCAAGCGGTGGTGATATCATTTTTTATTATTCAAGAATGTTTGCCGGAGAAGAAACTCCGTACAAACTTCCCGTATATATCGAAAATGAACTTGGATATGTAACATCAAGCAGCAGTAAAAAGACTTATATGAGAGAATATGAGGCGTTTAATGAACCAATTGAAACTTACCTGAGTGAAGGAAACGCTGATATTAATGGCCCTTTCGGTTTTCGAGGTAATTTTAAATCATGGTTTTCTACCGGCGATCTTCGAGTTCCTGTGGAAGCACACGTGAAAGTCATTTTCGGAAATGTTAAAGTCAGACTAATTTCATACAGTAGAGAAGGAGGTAATTATTAAGGTTTACTTTCAACAACTTGATCACGCACAAGGATTACCGCTGCCTGAATATAAAACAAAAGATTCAGCAGGCTGTGACCTCAGAGCTGCGGTATCGGAGGCAATAACTCTTGAACCTGGTAAACGGGCGCTTATACCTACAGGACTCAGAATGGCACTTCCTGAGGGATATGAAGCACAGATTCGCCCTCGAAGCGGTTTGGCATATCGAAATGGAATTACAATGTTGAATACTCCCGGTACAATCGATTCGGATTACAGGGGAGAGATTAAAGTTTTGGCTATTAACCATGGGGAGGAGGCGTTTACAATCAATCATGGAGATCGGATTGCTCAGATGGTCGTGTCGCCGATCCTACAGATTGAGATCCAACAGGTGTATGAACTTCCAAAAACAAAAAGAGGAGATGGAGGATTTGGCAGCACCGGCGTTCGTTAACAAAACAGTTTTTTACCCGGTGTTATTACGTGAAATTCCCAAGAACTGTTTTATAATCGCTAACCTGTGAAAGAGAAGTTACAACCCTACATTGACCTAGTTGGTCAAAACGAAAATTATCGGCGATTATGGCTGGCTCAAATCATTTCCAATTTTGGAGACTGGTTTGGTATTCTCGCCGTTTACGCATTGATTCAGCAATATAGTGGTTCAGAGCTGCTTTTGGGCTTGATAATTGTGGTGAAGATGCTCAGTCTTGCAGCTTCGTCACCACTTGCCGGCTTTATTACCGATCGATTCAACCGCCGTCGCCTGATGATCATCTGTGATTTTGCCAGGGGGGTGCTTGTGCTGGGACTGATTCTGATTAAATCTGAAGAACTCTTGTGGTTGGCTTACGTAATCACGGCTGTTCAGATGGTATTTTCGGCAATTTTTGAGCCGGCAAAAACATCATCCATCCCAAATGTTACTTCTGATAAAGAACTGGTGAATGCCAATATCTTATCGGCAGCATCCTGGAGTATAATCTTTACAACCGGAATGGCATTTGGTGGTTTTGCTACAGCTTATCTTGGAACTGACCTTGTATTTATTATTAACACGATCAGTTACCTGGTTTCTGCCGTTTTTATCTATCGAGCCGTGATTCCTCAGGTAGAAATGAGTGATGAGGAGAAAAGAAAGAACCGGAATCCGTTAACCGGCATATTTGAAGGATTTCGCTTTTTAAGAGATAACCGTTCGGTTCTGCGCCCGGCACTGGCAAAAGGAACATTCACAATGTGTATCGGGGCTTTGGTCTACATGTTGATTATTGTAGCTGAGGATGTTCTCTTAATGGGAAGCGTGGGGCTTGGAATTCTCTACGCCGCTCGCGGAATTGGGACGGGTATTGGGCCCGTTTTGGGACGCCGGCTATTTCGAAGAGAATCGGGCTGGATCCGGGCTATGGGCCTCTTTATGATATTTTGCGGTTTAATGTATTGCATAGCCAGTTGGCTGAGTTCCATTGTATTTATGAGCATCTTTGTTTTGCTTGCACATATGGCATCCGGTTCAAACTGGGTGATGAGTACGGTTCTCCTTCAACGCCGCTCGCCGGATCTTTTTCGTGGGCGGGTATTTAGTACCGAATGGTTGTTGTTTACATTGGCTCAATCCGTATCGGTAACTATCGCTTCACTGATCCTTGAATACGAATTATTATCGATTAGAGAATGTATGCTTGCTTTCGCTATTCTTTTGATTCTATCAGGATCATTTTGGCTCATAAAAATAGCCCCGAAAGAGAAAGACGCACCGGACGAAGTTTTGGATGGGCTTGAGTTGAAGCCTTCTTCATAGTTAACCTGCATTTCTCACAAACATATATGTTATAAATTTATAACCATTTAAGTACCATAGAGTTGGAATAATCTATATTTCATTTTTAAAAGTGCAATGTGTAATTCGGCGAAATTTTCCCGTGAGCTGCGTTTGCCCAGGGCATGCCTTTGGCAGAAGTTCAAATAGCTTGATCAACGTACAGCATGTACGCCTCACTGCGCAATTTGAACTTCGCCTTGCTCACAACAAAATTTCTTGGTGAGAAATGCAGGCTAAGTGTCTTTGCGAGCGGAACGAAGCCTTGAAGGGATGCCAATGGCGTAATCTCCTAATAATCTGTGAAGCTACATTATCGAAATGCGATTTCCACATTCTGTTCATTGCATTTACTGCATTCAGAATGAACAGTATCAAGTAACAACAGCAGACTCAAGAGATTTGCCGGAGGTGTCTAAATCCATCGGCTCTCCGTAATTCGCCCAGATCATCCAGAGGATAAAAATCACAAAATAGAAGATGGCCGTGGTGGAGTAATCATGAGTGAAATCAAACACCTGGGGCCAGTAATACTGTGTGTAGGAGAGGATAACAATTCGCGCCACATTTACCAGGTAGATTACTGCAATCCCAAAAATAGAGAAGAAAATTCTAGGCATCCAGGCCCCGGGATAGGCAAAAATAAATCCGAGAAACAGGCCAATTGCCGCAATTCCATTGCAACCGTCTACAATTTCACCCCCGGCCGTTCCCACAATTCCAACAACCCTGCCGTAGTAAAAAACATCTTCACCCATAAAGGTTAGAACTCCTGCACTGATGGAGGCAATATTTTTGGAGAGTGGTTCGTCAATATACCCGTTTGGGAGTATCCACAGTTCATAAACCATATACCAAACAAAGTATATGCAAACTACTTTTACAAGGAACCGAGCGATGTCTGATTTAAAAAATGATTTTATTGAACTCATACGCACCGGAAAATATAGCAGAATTTGTTTGATTCTCTGAGTGTTGAGTCATTAGAATTCAATAAAAATCAAACCTTATATATAATTGTAATAATGTTATCTTTTGAATCACATAAAAAAAGTTGGTGAAAAATGATCTGGGAAGACGGATTCTATTTATGGTTTTTACTACTGATACCGCTGCTTTATGGCGGATATTGGTGGCATAAGCGTCAGCAGGGGGAGCGGCGATCTGAGTATTTTGATAACCGCTTGGTACAGCAGCTCCGGAAGAATTTTTGGAAAACCGGGGATAAGGTACGCCTGATTTCTTTCCTCGCAGCTACTCTCTTTTTTATCGTGGCACTTGCCGGACCAAAAATCGGTACAGAAGTTCGGGAGGTTCAAAGAAAAGGAGTGAATTTAATGGTGGCGTTGGATCTTTCAACCAGTATGAATGCGGAAGATGTCCGTCCCAGCCGTCTTGAAAAGGCCAAATTTGAGATCAATCGGCTCATTAATCGACTTCAGGGCGACAGGATCGGGTTGCTGATTTTTACCGATCAGGCGTTTCTCCAGGTTCCCTTTACAACAGATTATTCTGCACTCCGGCTGTTTATTGATATAGCCAATTCAGATCAGATGCCGTCCGGTGGTACGAATTTTAGTGCAGCAATGAGAACCGCACAGGACAGTTTTAATTCTCTTGATGAGCAGGAACAGGGAAATGCTGCTGATGTTTTGTTATTTGTGGGGGATGGAGAAAATCATGGCCCAGGTTACGATGCTCAATTAGAAGAGCTGGTGGAGAGTAATGTAGTAACATTCTCCATTGGAATTGGAACACCAAATGGGGCACCCATTCCGGTATATGACGAAAATGGAACGCTTGCTTCTTACGAACGCGACAATAGCGGGAATACGATTACCACTCGTCTTGAATCAGATGCGATGAGAAATATTGCCAATGCAGGGGGCGGAGAGTACTACGAAATTCGGTCAGGCAGTGACAATATCGAACCGTTTTTTTCAAGGTTAGATGAACTGGAAAGAGGCGAGTTTTCCAGCCAGGAATTTGCAGACTATAAAAACCAGTACCAGGTGCTATTGGGTATCGGGTTATTCTTTTTGATGATCACTTTGTTTTTCCCCGAAACAAAACCCCGGATTTTTGAGAAATAGTGAATAAACCAGAACTAGGAATGATAAAATTATTTGTAACCGATATTGATGGTTGTATCTCTTACCCGTTCCAGACCCCAAAATGGGAGACTATCAATAAAATCAGGGAGTTGAATCTTTTAAGCCGTACGGATGAGTCAGTACCTCCGTTGACAATTTGCACGGGTCGTCCTTACCCCTATGCCGAGGCAGTGGCCCAATGGCTGGATGTACGAATCCCTTTTGTGTTTGAAAGTGCTGCACTCTACATCTGGGAAGGGAATCAGATTGAAACGGCATTGAGCAGTACTGATGGTGCACTAAAGCCGATTCGGGCAATGAAGAAATGGATAAAAAATGATCTGTTGAATTCATTTCCTACAGCACAACTTGAGTTTACAAAAATGATGGATGCCGGTATTGTATGCCCGGATAAGAAAGTCGTTGAAGAGATGTACCCGGTGATGAAGAACAAAATTGAGTCCGATCATCCGGACTTGGAAATTCATACAACCGACGTATCGGTCAATATTTTAATGCCGGGTAATAATAAACTCCAGGGGATGAAATTATTGGGCAACAAACTGGATGTAACACTGGACGAGATTGCCTATATAGGTGATTCAGGCGGAGATATCGCTGCTCTTGAGAAAGTTAAACTTCCATATTCACCCTCAAATGCAATTTCCTCTGTGAAAAAAGTTACCCAAACCCTGCAAAGTGAGACAACAGATGCTGTTCTCGAAGCTTATGAAAAGGTGATTGACCTGAATCGTAATGAATTGGGGAAATCTTAATTTTCCAGGAAAAGTCCACAACCGCGTAGAGTATCCACTTGAGATGATTGCATCACTGCAGTTACGGTTTCGGGAAACAGGTAGCCACTCATAGAATCGCGGCAGTATTTATCCTGAACCCGGATTGAAAGTTGAATAGAATCGGCCGATGTCTCAAAGAGTATTCCATTTTCAATCATAGATCGACTTACCTCTCCAAGGTTTCTTGTTGAACCCGGTTTTTCGTATGTCATTAGATTTAAAGAATCTATCTTGATTGACCAAAAAGGTTCATTTCCCGCTGCAAAAAATATAAAACCCTGTTCTGAAAGTTTTTGGTGGTGCTTTCGAATCGATTCTTGATTCCCAACTCTCTCTAACACATACATATCGGCTAAATCTCCGTTAATTTTCTGATTATTCCTGTCGAGTAAGGTCAGGCTGTCTTTATGAAACAGAAATCTTTTCAGAATTAAATCTTCCTGTCCCACCAGGGTTAACGTGTCTTTATTAGCAGACCAGGATCCCGTTTCCTCAAACTTTGCAGGAGATCGATCCCGGTATTGAGAGAGTTCCGTGAATCCATCATCTTCGAGAATTAGTTGATAGTTGATCCCGGGACAATCAGCACAAGGAAGAGTCCCCGTGTACATAGCCGGTAGATTCAAATCAATATCATCTGTAGAAGAGATTGATTTTGTTCGTTCAGAAGGTTCGTTGTTCTTTTGATTTTCTTGTTGATTACAAGAGATCAAAAAAAGCAAAATCAGGTATACAGGGAGAAAACTATGAGATGTAGAAGCAATGATTTTTTCCAAGTTCATTGAAACAGGAGAACTCTCAAAATGTTTCTATGGCTATGTCAAATTCTTGGTTTTCTCCAGGGATTCTTCTGCCATCGCTGTGTGATAATCTTCAAGTTTCTTTGCAATATCACTGTTTTCAGCCCCTAAGATTCGAGCACAAAGTAATCCTGCATTTTTTGCTTTTCCGATTGCCACCGTTGCAACGGGAACACCATTGGGCATCTGCACGATGGAGTAGAGGCTGTCAACTCCTCCTAAAGCTGATGTTTTCACCGGAACACCAATGACCGGCAATGTCGTGTAGGCAGCCAACATCCCGGGGAGATGAGCTGCTCCGCCGGCACCGGCTATGATTACTTTTAAACCTCTTTCACGAGCCGTTTTCCCATATTCAGCCATCAGATCGGGGGTTCTGTGAGCTGAGACTACTCGTTTTTCATAAGGAATTTTAAACTCATCAAGGATTTCAGCGGCTTCTTTCATTGTGGGCCAGTCGCTGTCGCTGCCCATCACAAGTCCGGCAATTGGTTGGTCAGACATATCTTTTTTTGTGATTTATTTTGAATTGTTTCTCCGGCTAAGATATTGATTCTTGCTCTTTTTTCTGATTTTTGATCTAAGTATTAATTGATTCAAAAATTGTTTAATATTGAACGATTTATAAATACTGAATATAGTCAGTGCAAAGAAGTATCAGCGATTGCGACAAATTCACAGCAATAACATTTGAAGATTGCGCATTCCGTTCATTTTGTTCACTTCATTTGCATAACAGTGAAATCATTACTGAAAGATAGAAACTATGGAATTAGGTTTATACACGTTTGTTGAAAACACACCGGATTCAGAAACAGGGGAAAAACTACATCCCTCAAAGCGTCTGGCGAACTTAATGGAAGAGATTGAATTGGCAGATCAGGCCGGTTTGGATGTAGTGGGAATCGGGGAGCATCATCGGGAGGAGTATATCTCATCAGCGCCTTCGGTAATTCTTGCAGCGGCTGCGGCCCGAACTGAGAATATTCGCTTGTCGAGTGCGGTGACAGTATTGGGATCAGAAGATCCGGTGCGAGTCTATCAACAATTTTCCACGCTTGATCTGCTGTCAGAAGGTCGGGCAGAAATTATGGTGGGTCGTGGTTCTTTTATTGAATCCTTTCCTCTGTTTGGGTACGATCTAAATAATTATGATGAATTGTTTGCTGAAAAACTGGACCTGCTCCTAACGCTCCGAGAAGAAGAAAAAGTCAATTGGAGCGGCAAATACCGAGCGTCAATACCGGGTCGCGAAATTCATCCTCACCCGATGCAAAATCCATTGCCGGTTTGGATTGCTGTTGGTGGAACTCCACAGTCCGCATATCGTGCAGGGGCATTGGGGATTCCCATGGCACTCGCTATAATTGGAGGTCAACCGGCTCAGTTCAAACCTTTTGCTGATCTGCATAAACGAGGTGCAAAGGAAAATGATCATCAGCCAAAGGCTTTAAGTATCAACTCACATGGCTTTATCGCCGATAGTTCTCAAGAAGCGGCCGATATCGCTTTTCCGGCTTTCAAACAGACGATGGACAAAATCGGGAAGGAGAGAGGGTGGTCACCCATGAGCCGACAGCAGTTTGATTCATCAATGGGCCTTCATGGAGCAAATGTAGTTGGAAGTCCACAGCAGGTGATAGAAAAGATTTTGCATCAATATGAAATATTTGGTCATGATCGTTTTTCGATCCAGATGAGTGTTGGAAGTATTCCTCACAAAAAATTAATGCGATCTATTGAGTTATTTGCGACTGAAGTGGCTCCTGAGGTCAGAAAGGCGACTACTTAGACATGGTATTTTTAGCGCTAATTAAACATTCTCAACAAGCTCTGCATTGAGAATCAATTCAGTAGCTTATTTCATATAGAAAAAAAACCATGTCTGCTCTTGACTAAGGATTTTAAAGACATTGTATTTTTAATGCCATTTAAAACTTCTAAACCATTTCAAAATTTTGAAAGGGCTAGGAATACTTGCCATCTCAAAAAAATACAATGTCTCCAATATTTGTTTAGACACGCGTTTACCGGTTAGAGCTCTATCCCCGCCACTCTTGGAGGTCCTGCGGACTCTTCAAGGAGGCTCAAATCAAACAACCTTGAGGTACGCAGCGGAGCGAAGTTCCTTTCCCAAAGGGATCGCCTTGCGAGAAGGGTTGTGGGCACCTCGGTTATTCACGTTATTGAGTGGTTAAGACCTCCATCCCCGCCACATGAAGGGTCTTAACTGGTAAACGCGTTTTAGACAGTTTATTCCAATAGATATGGTATTTTAAAGCCAATTAAACATTCTCAATTAGCTCTGTCTTGAGAATCAGTTCAATATCTTTTCTCATAAAGAAAAAAAACCATGTCTTCTTTTCGAGGCTACGGATTCTGCTTACTAATCTGCGAGTGAATCTCATTTATTTCATCAATGCAGCTGAACCATACCAAGGATGCAGCTCCATTTCAAGAGCACCTGCCCGGATAGCAGGGTCGGTTTCGGTAAGTTTCCTGGCTTCTTCAACGGTGCGCACATCAAACACATAGATTCCACGAACTTCACCATCATCCATAAAAGGTCCGGCTAATAATAAGTCACCCGCTTCGGCCATTCGCCTGATATTATCCAAATGAGTCCTCTGAAGTTTCATCGCTTCGGTTGAATCTGTACTTGGATTGGGACCCGTTTTCAAAAATGCCATCACATATTGACGCATTCCGTAATCGTCAGCTCCAAGCTCCTCTGCCAGTTCATGATTATAACCGGTATCAGATGTGTCTGAAATTGAAACAGATGCTGAGTTCAACCTATTTGTTTCGATTTCGACAGTTTGCATAGAAAGAAGTCCAAATGAAAAGCACAGAATTAAGGAAAGTTTATGCTGAACCATATCTTAAGAGATGGTTTGAAGTTTGAATGATTGTTAGCCTTCTTATGATGAAAATCTATGGTTCGGTTTTTAATGGATTAATTTAATTCTCTCTTTTTAAAACTCCTCCCATAACCTGCTTTTTTTCATTGCCTTCCAGCGAATAAAGTGTCCAGGAAATCTGATTCTGATCATCAAAAACCCATTTTTCAGAATACTGAGTTAATTGACCCGATGAATTGTAAGCGGATAAATCACTCTCTATTCCATCATCTGTAAATCGCGTCGTGTAATCAAAAAACTCAACCGGCATGTTGATAGCAGTAAAATAGCCTTTGATCTGTTGCTCTTCGGGATGCCAGAACCAAACTCCCTCAGAGACTTTTTGAGCCTCTCCTTCCACTATAAAATAGTTTTCAGCAATCACGGATTTTTTTCCAAGTCCCCATTTGAATATTTGATAACCTCCTTGCTGATGCCATTCACCTCCAATAATCGTTTCAAACCCTGAAAGTGGATTTGAATTAGAATTCGGTTGAAGTTCCTGGGAAAAAATTTGATGAGGACTCAAAGAAAGAATGATGATCGAAAAACAGATCGTAAATTTTACATTCATCATTAATGGGCCTTGATTGTCATTTATTGAATGTAATAATTCTGAAAACTTGAGGAATAACTTATTTATAGCTCTTTTTCCATGATATAATTAATGAGTTTAGCCCCTCTTATCTTTACAGTCTGTTTCTTTGTAACAGCAAATCCTATTTTCTTAAAGAAGACTTTGGCCGTAATACTTGCTTCAAGAAATAACCTTGTAAGGTTCCTTTTTTGTGCCTCACTCTCAATCTTTTCAAAAAGCAATCGTCCGATACCTTGTCCCTGGAAATCTTTGTGGCTATAAAAACAGTCAATATGGCCGTCATCGTCAAGTTGTGCGAATCCGGCAACGATTCCATTGCTGTCTGCTACCAGTGTGTAAGTTGATGAACATTTCTCTTTCCAATCGCGAGAATAGATATCATCCGGTGCCCGGGCTTTTACTTGTTTCTCGGAATAATCGCCAAGATTAACAGACCGAATGGTATCGTGGAAGAGTTGTGCAATTTGGTCTGTATCGGGTGGTTGGAAACGCCGGATTTTCAATTTAGACTCCAACCTGGTTTGGCAGCATCAGGAAGACGACTGCATTCATCCCAAGATTAAAAATCGCATGAGCTGCTACGGCCAGCCAGAGAGAGTCACTTTTTTGGACGATCCAACCAAAGACCAAAGCGGTCAGAAACATTGAAGGAACCCAGATGAGTATAAGTAATGGCTGGAATGGCATCAGGCCATAATGTGCGAGGTGAACGAAAGCAAAAGTCCCTGCCTGGACAATCTGACCAACTTTAGGACCCCATTCATCCGAAAAACTTTTTTGAATGCAGCCTCGATAAAGAAATTCTTCACCAATAGGACTGAAAATCATGGCCGGGATTGTAACGATCCAAAACTTGGTTTCGAGTGAGGTTTCACCGGGTATTGAACCTAAAGAATCTTTAAGCATAAACGCATGCTGAACAAACCAGTTATTCTCAGAAGTGCCAAAAATTACCCACGCAGATCCAATGTATAATATGAGGGCTCCAATTGCGAAAAATGAGCCGTTTACGAACCAATTCCAGGATGTTGGAGATTTTAGTCCAAGGTTTTGGCGTCCCTCTTTATCTGACAAAATCCAGGGGAGGGGCAAGATGATGATCATGGAGAGAGGAATCAGAAGAGAGTTCCAGAGGCCGCCAAAACGAATCAAGGCATGAACATCAAACAGTAGTACTGCCAGTATCCATGCCTTTGGAAACAGTTTTACAAGTGCCGGACGTAAAAGGTTTGATTGAAAATCATGTCCGCCCTTCACTTGCATATTTCATAAAATTCGTTATCAGGGGAGTTCTGTACTTCCCATTAGCCAGCGGTCGCATTCGCGGGCTGCCCCACGGCCTTCGTTGATGGCCCAAACGACCAGGCTTTGTCCCCGGCGCATATCACCGGCGGCAAAAACGCCCTCAACACTTGTATCGTACTCTTCGTGTTCGGCTTTAGCGTTCGATCGACCGTCACGTTCAACATTCAACTGTTCCAAAACCGGATTTTCAGGCCCGAGGAATCCCATTGCCAAAAGAACGAGATCTGCTTTCCAAACTTTTTCAGTTCCTTCGATCTCTTTAGGAGATTTGCGTCCATTATCGTCGGTTACCCACTCTATTTGAACTGTGTGAAGCTCCTTAACATTACCGTTGCCATCACCAACAAATTTCTTTGTCATCACTTGATATTGGCGCGGGTCGTCACCAAAAATGGAGGCGGCCTCTTCCTGGCCATAGTCCACTTTATACACGTTGGGCCACTGTGGCCATGGATTTTCATCTGCTCGCTCATCAGGAGGCTTCGGCAGAATCTCAAATTGAGTTAGATTTTTACAGCCGTGGCGCATCGATGTACTTACACAGTCTGTTCCGGTATCACCACCGCCAATGACAATTACATTTTTGTCTTTGGCAGAGATAAATTTTTCATCTTCGTGATCTGAATCCAAAAGACTTTTTGTATCGGCATGCAGAAAATCCATTGCAAAGTGAATGCCGTCCAGATCGCGTCCGTCAATCGGGAGATCCCGGGGTCGGGTAGCGCCACCACAAAGTACAAGAGCATCATGCTTTTCTTTCAGATCCTGTGCAGGAATATCGGTGCCTATTTCCGTATTCGTAATAAACTCAACTCCCTCTTCGGCAAGCAGATCCACCCGGCGCTTCACAATCGATTTATCCAATTTCATATTTGGGATGCCATAAGTCAGCAATCCTCCAATTCTGTCGGCTCGTTCATAGACGGTTACTTTGTGACCGGCTTTATTTAATTGAGCAGCGGCGGCAAGTCCTGCCGGGCCGGAACCAACAATACCCACTGTTTTTCCGGTTCGTTTTTTAGGAGGTTCTGCAACAACCCATCCTTCTTCAAACCCTTTATCAACAATGGCCTGTTCAATACTTTTGATGGCTACAGGAGGTTCGATGATACCAAGAACACAAGATCCTTCACATGGAGCCGGACAGACTCTGCCGGTAAACTCAGGGAAATTATTTGTTTTATGAAGACGCTGGAGAGCTTCTTTCCATTTACCGCGGTAAACAAGATCGTTCCACTCAGGAATCAGGTTGTAGACCGGGCATCCCAGAGATTTGTTATCAATTTCTGAACCGGTTTGGCAAAAGGGGATACCGCAGTCCATACAACGCGCACCCTGTTGCTGCAGCTCTTCTTCAGTTAACGGTTCGTAAAATTCATTCCAGCTTTCAAGTCTGTCTTTGGGATCTCGGTATGGAGTTGACTTTCGCTCAAACTCCATGAATCCGGTTGGTTTACCCATAATCTAATCTGCTTCTATTCATTAATGTTTTCAGTCAGTGTAAACAGTCCCTGATCATCATTAATTATTTGGTAGACGGTCAAGGGAGAACTTAAGCCTGCCTCAGTTACCTTCCTGGCGGGCTTTATCTTCTTTATTTTGAAGGAATGCTTCCATTACTGCATCTTCGCCGGAAAGTCCATTTTTCTCGGACTCCTCGATCGATTCTTGCATTCGTTTAAAGTCTTTTGGCATTACTTTGACAAATTTCGGAACCATTTCGTCCCATTTCGCAAGTACCTTCCAGCCCATTGTACTATCTGTATAATCGGAATGGTTTCGAATCATCTGTTCAACTTCCTCAATCTCATTTTCATCTTTGAGGCGTTCAAGATAAACCATCTCGGTATTGCAGTAATGTTCAAATGTTCCTTGTTGGTCGAGCACGTAGGCAATTCCACCCGACATACCCGCTGCAAAGTTTCGGCCCGTTGAACCAAGTACAACTACACGCCCGCCGGTCATATATTCACAAGCGTGATCACCCACGGATTCCACAACGGCTCTAACGCCACTGTTTCGTACGCAGAAACGCTCACCGGCCATGCCACGAATGTATGCTTCTCCACTGGTTGCACCATAGAAAGATACATTACCAACAATAATATTTTCTTCCGGTTTGAATTTCGCACCTTCTCCCGGATAGAGTATCAGCTTTCCACCGGATAATCCTTTTCCAAAGTAGTCGTTGGCGTCTCCCTGCAGTTCAAGAGTTACCCCTTTTGGCACAAATGCTCCAAAGCTTTGCCCCGCAGAACCTTTAAACTTCAAGTGAATGGTATCCTCCGGCAGTCCGTCGCGCCCGTGCCTACGGGTAACTTCACTTCCGAGAATAGTACCAACCACACGGTTAATATTCCGAATTGGCAGTGTTGCTCTTACGGGCTCTTTATTTGTAAGAGCCGGCTCACAGATATCCATCAATGTTTGAACATCAAGGGAGTTCTCAAGGCCATGGTTTTGCTCAATCAGCTTTCGAATTCCTATTTCGTCACCTACTTCCGGCTTAAACAGGATCGGTGAAAGATCCAGTTTTTTTCCTTTCCAGTGATCAATTTTTCGTTGTTTGAGTTTGTCGGTTCTGCCGATCATCTCATCAACCGTTCGGAATCCAAGCTTCGCCATATACTCTCGCACATCCTGTGCAACAAACTTCATGAAATTCACCACATACTGGGGGTCGCCCTTGTACTGATGTCTCAATTCCGGGTTCTGTGTGGCAATTCCTACAGGGCATGTATCGAGGTGGCAAACACGCATCATAATACAACCCAGTGTAATCAGTGCACTTGTGCCGAATCCATATTCTTCAGCCCCAAGCAGAGCTGCGATTGCAATATCGCGGCCTGTTTTGATCTGCCCGTCTGTTTCGAGTGTTACACGGCTTCGAAGATTATTCATCACAAGAGTTTGGTGAGTCTCAGAAAGTCCAAGCTCCCACGGTAGTCCCGCATGTTTAATACTTGTTTGGGGTGATGCACCCGTACCTCCATCATGGCCGCTGACCAGAATAACATCCGCATGTCCTTTGGATACACCGGCTGCAATCGTGCCAACTCCTTTCAGAGAGACCAACTTCACGTTAATTCGTGCTTTATTGTTGGCATTTTTTAGATCGTGGATCAACTGTGCCAGGTCCTCAATAGAGTAAATATCGTGGTGGGGCGGAGGTGAAATCAGTCCAACACCTGGAGTCGATAATCGCACCTTGGCAATCCAGGGGTACACTTTTCGTCCGGGCAGCTCGCCACCTTCACCGGGCTTGGCACCCTGGGCCATTTTAATTTGAATTTCATTTCCCTGTGTGAGGTATTCGCTGGTAACGCCAAAGCGCCCGGAAGCAACCTGTTTGATGGCACTGTTTCGTGAATCTCCATTCGGATCGAGTGTATAACGTTTGGGATCCTCGCCTCCTTCGCCGGTATTGCTTTTCCCTCCAATTCGATTCATTGCAATGGCCAGTGCCTCGTGCGTTTCCTGGCTGATGGAGCCGTACGACATCGCACCGGTTTTGAATCGTTTACAGATCGATTCTACTGATTCCACCTCTTCGATTGGGATTGGATTTTCCTCAAAGTTAAAATCCAATAAGTGACGAAGTGTGGGAGGGGGATCCAGTTGATCATCAATCAGCTTTGCATACTCTTTATAAAGTTGATAATCACCGGTTTTGCTTGCAAACTGAAGTGTATGAACGGTTTTTGGATTATACATATGGTACTCCCCATTTCTCCGCCACTTGTACTGGCCGCCTTCATCCAGAACCTGTCCGTTGGTTTGAACATTTGGATAAGCTTCTTTATGCCGCATTTCAGCTTCTTTGGCGATCTCTTCAAGTCCAATTCCACCAATTCTGGAATCTGTCCAGGAGAAATATTTATCGATGACCTCTTTTCCAAGACCGAGTGCTTCAAAAATCTGGGCACCTCTGTACGATTTGATAGTGGAAATCCCCATCTTAGACATCACTTTTACAATGCCTTTTACCACAGCTTTATTGTATCCTTTTACAGCTCGCTTGTAGTCAATATTCTCAATAAATCCTTCCTGGATCAGGTCGTGCAGACTTTCATAGGCCATGTATGGATTAACCGCATCCACTCCGTAACCAAGAAGTGTACAGAAGTGATGCGTTTCACGAGGTTCGCCGGATTCAAGAACAATACCCACCTTGGTTCGCTTTCCTTCGCGAATCAGATGATGGTGAAGACCGGCAACAGCCAGCAGGGCAGGAATCGGTACTCGGTTTTGATCAAAATCTTTGTCAGAGAGAACTAGAATATTCACTCCTTTCATAATTGCTATGTCGGCTCTCTCGAACAGTTTATCGAGCGCTTTTTCGAGCCCCTCACCACCGGAACCTGCCTCAAATAAAATTGGAAGTGTTTCAGTTTTGAAACCGGGAAGTTTTAAATCCCTGAGTTGTTCCATCTCCTCATTTGTCATAATTGGAGATGACAATTCAATTTGGCGACAACTTTCGGGAGTTGGCTTTAAGATGTTTCCCTGAGATCCCAAAATAGTTTCAGTTGAGGTAATTAACTCCTCCCGAATAGGATCGATTGGCGGGTTTGTAACCTGCGCAAACAACTGTTTGAAATAGTTATAGAGCAGCTGGGGTTGATTAGATAGTACTGCAATAGGAGCATCATTGCCCATCGCTCCAACCGGCTGAAGCATATTTTCAGCCATCGGACCTACATTTACCTGGAGATCTTCATATGTGTAACCAAATACCTTTTGCCGATGTACAATATCCTTGTGAGATAATTCAGGTTTAGCGTAGGTAAGCTTTTCGGTGGCTTTATCAAAGTTGATTAAGTTCTTTTCGAGCCATTCTCCATATGGATGTTCCGTTGCAATCTTCTTCTTAATCTCTTCATCGCTGATAATTCGCCCTTTTTCCGTATCGATCAAAAGCATACGCCCGGGCTGAAGGCGTTCTTTCTGAACAACGTCCTCTTCCGGAATATCAAGCACGCCTACCTCAGATGCTAATACTACGGTATCGTCACGCGTTACATAATAACGTGAAGGTCGAAGGCCATTTCGATCGAGAGTTGCTCCAACAACTTTTCCGTCTGTGAATGCGATCGATGCCGGGCCATCCCAGGGTTCCATCAGGCAGCTGTGATATTCGTAAAATGCCCGCTTTTCGGGGTCCATGCTTTTATGTTTCTCCCACGGTTCAGGAATCATCATCATCATAACGTGGGGGAGAGATCGTCCGCTGAGGGCAAGAAATTCAAGACAGTTATCGAATTTGCCTGAGTCACTTCCATCGTCCTGGATTATCGGGAAGATCTTTTTCAGGTCATCGCCGAACAGTTCAGATGCCAACTGTCCCTGTCGTGCCCGCATCCAGTTTTGGTTTCCACGGAGTGTGTTGATTTCTCCGTTATGGATCAGGTACCGGTAGGGGTGAGCCAGTTTCCAGCTCGGAAATGTATTGGTGCTAAATCGCGAGTGAACCAACGCAAGGGCAGATTCAACATTTGGATCTTGCAGATCCGGGAAAAATGTTTCCACCTGTTTAGGTGTAAGCATCCCTTTATAAATAATGGTGCGGCTTGAAAGACTTGCGATATAGAACAGATCTTTCTCCTTAATGTTCATGTCCGTCTCTTCAATCGCTCGAGTCGCACGCCGGCGGATCACATAGAGCTTTCGCTCAAAATCGAGATCGGTTTCGAGATCATCACTTCTTCTTATGAACAGTTGACGAAATGAAGGTTCGGATGCTTTAGCAGTTTTACCAAGGTGGAAGTTATCCGTTGGTACTTTTCTCCATCCTAATACTTCGAGGCCTTCTTCTTCTACAATTCGTTCAACTACTTTTTCACAAGGTCGCCTGTCTTCGCGATCACCGGGTAGGAACATCATGCCCACTCCGTATTGACCCGGTTCAGGAAGATCTATATTCAGCCCTTCGCAAGAGTGTTTTAAAAATTTATGCGGAATCTGCATGAGAATACCCGCACCATCCCCGGAATTTGCTTCTGCACCCGTAGCACCCCGGTGGTCTAAATTTCGCAATACTGTTAAAGCCTGCTTAACAATTTTGTTAGTCTGCTTACCCTTTATATTTACTACAAATCCAATGCCACAAGCATCGTGCTCGTACTCGGGGTTGTATAAGCCTTGTTTTCCGGGCCGCTTATTTGTTGCTGCAATGTCCATAATATTCAATGAGCTTACTTATAGAAACTTGTTCGTTCGGTTTTCCAATACCTGGTTAATATCCTAAATCTAGATATAACGCCATTTGCATTTTCCGGGAGGGGGGTTATATCCTAAAACAGTGTTGTAGAGCCGGGCAAATATTGACGTTATTTATCATCCTCATGTAAAAAGGTTTATCGGTCTGTTTACCAATCGCACAACGGTTCATCTAACTCGGAGCAGGAATTAGAAACCGAAGAATTTGAACCTTTAATGTAATAAGATTTTTGGGCGATTTTTCAATTTAAACGCAATTAAAGATCATTTTTCTGTTGGTAATTAGACAATTTACAGTTGGAAGCGGTTACAAGCACTCTGCTTTATCATATACAGCATTTTTAGTTCTCAAACAAATTCAAAGAAAAGTCGAAAAGTGATAAGTTTTTTAGCAGATTTTTCCATTTTTGATCTGAAAAATATCTGATTTCTGTGCATGAAATTGTTCAAATCTTTGACTTAATAAGTCTGTTTTCGGCAGTCTACTAAGTATCAATTATGACGGAATGATTCCGACAGATCACGTATTTTATTAATAGTATAACAGTTCACAAAATCGGGAGGAATTATGGCACTAGAAAAACTCACTAGTTATCTGGATGAAAAGGGAATCAAGTACGTGGTTGTTAGACATTCAAAGGCATTTACTGCCCAAGAGGTAGCAGCTTCGGCTCATATCCCGGGAAAAGAGATGGTTAAAACGGTGATGGTAAAGGTTGACGACGATATTAAGATGTTCGTTTTACCATCAACACATGATGTTGATTTCGAAGCAATCAAAGATACTTTTGATGCTGAAAATGTTGAGCTGGCATCAGAATCTGAATTCGAGGATATGTTCCCTGATTGCGAGATTGGAGCAATGCCGCCATTTGGCAACCTGTTCGATATGGATACTTATGTTGCAGAAGTGTTGACAGAAGATGAGAAAATCGCCTTTAATGCCGGAACGCATAAAGAGGTTGTAAAAATGAATTACAAAGATTTCGAAGATCTTGTAAATCCGGAAATTGTTCCAATTGCTGTTCGGGCTATGTCGTAGTCGTAACTGAAATACAGCCACGGAATTGTAATGATTTAATAAATAATTCCGTGGTTTTTATCATAAAAAAGAAGCTGTTTATGCAACCTGAGTCATTCTTTCTTGAGGACGATGGCAGTATCCCAAACAACAGATTACCGCTGTTGATATACAGAGATGTATTTACAGATCGTGATAGCGGAGGAGCGAGGTGGTTTGAAAACAAGTTTAAACAAAACAACTGGTATAATTCATGGAGAAATGGAGTATTCAGCTACCATCACTACCACAGCAATACGCATGAAGTGTTAGGTGTTTACTCCGGTAGTGCCAAACTACTTATGGGCGGTGAAAGCGGAATTAAGGTTGAGGTTTCGACCGGTGACGTCATTATTATTCCGGCAGGTGTGGGCCACAAAAATCTCGGTTCAAGCAGAGACTTCGGGGTTGTTGGAGCCCACCCAAACGGGAGTGGCTATGATTTGAAGACAGGGAAACAAGGAGAGCGTCCACAAGCTGACAAAAATATTTCCGAAGTCCCTGTTCCATCAACGGACCCATTACAGGGTACATATGCGGGATTACCTACTATTTGGAATGATATTGAGAAGTAACTCATCAAGTAATGTGAAACTCATTAATCCTTAAATCTGTTTTATAAATGAATGAAGTTGAATAAATAAAGTAATCTAAGTCAAAATGGATTTGAAAAATAAAACAAGAGCGGAATTAGAAGACAGAGTTAGAAAACTCGAAAAATTAATTTCCGAGAAGGGGGTCGGTTCAAATTATCTTTCAAGAGCTCAAAGAGTTCAGCGCGATGTTAACCTCGCACTAATTTTTGGAGGAGCAGCTGTTGTTTTAGGAGCAGCGGCATGGTCACTTTATAAATTTAAGGGCGAGTAAACCATTCAAGCTTTTTTAGCGAATTAGATAAAATTCTGCATCAGAGTTTTAATCTAATTGATGAATAGTTATGTGGAGCATCAAAGAGCATGCAGGTAAAGCACTAAAAACATCTACACTTCTATTCTTGCTTTTAACTGTTGTAAATGTAGTCCCGGATACTTCATTTAATGAGTGGGACAGTAACAATAATAGCAAGATTAGCATGGATGAGTTTCAATCCCATTTTGTCGAATATTACTACTCCGACTGGGATATGAACAATGATAATCATCTGGATGATGAGGATTTTTACAGGATGACATTTAAAGTCCTGGATTCGAACAATAACGATCGACTCGACTTCTCTGAGTCCAAATGGGGTTATGATTATCTTTATGGTGATTATGTAGATTATGAAGTCGCTGTTAAAAAAGAGTCAGATAGCGAGATCGACTATCGTACATTTTACAGATCTATTTATGAGTCTGGTTACTATAGAGATTTTGACAGTGACAGCGACGGTCATCTGAATGAAAATGAGTTGGCGAAAGCCATCTACACCACGTGGGATATTGACGGTAACGGATATCTCAGTAACAACGAGTTCACGACATTTAACAACCTTTATCTTGAAACATAACTTTTTAGTGTTTCAAAAATTTGCCCCTTCTGATTTTACAGGAGGGGTTTTTTAATTGGGAGAGCATTAACAGAATTCATGAGAGGTATTTTTCCCATCCATTATTATGAACGCAATCTATGAATTCGTCGTAATTTTTGATCATATCGTGGAGAGGTGCTCTATAAATTTTTCGCTGTTTACTGGTCGCCATTTTAGGCTCTAAATGAAGTTTTTTTAATATTTTATCTATTGTAGATTGATGATTTTTTTCATGTTCGAGATCCAATTCGTAAACTACTTCATGGAAATTGATATTCTTTAAACTTTCCGCATCAATTCTGTCAATCTTTATTCTTTTGTTGGTTCTTCTCATGAGGTTTTCACAGTCAACATGTACATTTATTTCTTCTATTTGGTCATCAACCTTATGGAAGCTGCCTCTTTGATGTGCGATTATAGAAGAGAGTGCATGTTTCACTTTGTTTTCTCGTCTCAAGTAAATTATGAACCACCCGTCTTTTTGCAGTTCCTCCAAAAAATGAGATGGTTCGACAGATTTTTTTCGTTTTTTGTTAAGCTGATAGGATTTAAGGTGAAAAATAAAACCCTGGGGATTTGTTGATTTGGCTAATCCACGGATAAACTTCAGCGGGTACTTGATTTCTCTAAACTTTGTAGATAATAATTCACCGTGTTCTGCAACGTAACCGGTGGATGCCAGGAGACTTTCAAGAAGCGTACTTCCGGTTCTGCCTTGCCCGTAAATTACAATCCTTTTCTGCTCTCTCGATAACTCTTTGGTATAATCATGATAGTATGCATATCCTTCTCTTAAAGTACGGCTGATTCTAAAATAGATGTTTTTTAGTGTGGAGTATATCATCCTTAGTTTAACAGTAAAGGGTTTGATATTTTTGCAAATTGAATAGAATAATAAGCAAGTAGAATAGATTTAAACAGGTTTAAAAACTTGATTATAATAGCAGATAAAATTGTACGAATACCCTTATATTGGTAACAAGAATAAATGATCACCCAAAAAGAGAGATCGATGAAAAAAGATAAAAATCTTATCAACAACAGAATTTCAAGACGCGACTTTGTAAAAGCTGCTTCTGCATTTACAGCCGGTGGATTTATGTTGGGCTCATTACCACTGAGTGCCAGTGCATATGCAGGCGCCAGCGATACCTTAAAGCTTGCAATTATTGGATGCGGTAACCGAGGAACCGGTGCTGTTGCCAATGCATTGGATGCTGCAGATGGAGTTCAGCTTGTGGCAATGGCTGATATCTATGAAGATCGTTTGAACAACAGTTACAATATCCTTTCTCAGAGACATGCAGGAACTGAAAAAGTGATGGTGCCGGATGAAAATAAGTTTATCGGGTTTGATGCTTATAAAGATGCCATATCAATAGCTGATGTTGTAATCCTAACAACACCCACATTCTGGCGGCCGTTACATTACGAAGAAGCCGTTCGACAAGGGAAACATATCTTTATGGAGAAACCTGTAGCGGTTGATCCCGCCGGTGTACGAAGAGTTCTCGAATCAGCTAAGATTGCCAAACAGAAAAATCTGAATGTAGTGGTTGGTTTGCAGCGTCGCTATTCAAATAAATACCGGGAAATTCACAGTCGAATCCGGGACGGAGAGATTGGTGATGTAGTTTCCGGGAATATTTACTGGATGGAAGGTGCTTTCGGTAGTGTCCGTTGGGAGCCTTCATGGAGTGAGCTCGAGATGCAGATTCGCAACCAGTTTCAGTTTTTCTGGACATCAGGCGGGCAGGTTCTTGATCAGCTCATTCACAATATTGACATCGCGAACTGGTATGTAGGTTCTCATCCAATTTCAGCCCAGGGAATGGGAGGACGTGTTGAAGAGATCACCGGTAAAGATACCGGACAGGTATACGATCATAACTTTATAGAATATACCTATCCCGGCGGAGTAATGGTTTCTGCTCAGGCAAGGCGCCAGAGAAACACGTTTACTAAAGTTGCTGAGCGTATCGTTGGTTCCAAAGGTATTGCGATGACTCAAGGTTTTGCCGATTATGGAATCATTTCTGATTTAAATGATAATGTCCTTTTCGACTATCATGGCAGTACAGAAACCAATCCATACGTGCAGGAGCATGCCGAACTGTTTGATGCCATCCGGAATGGAAAAACTCTTGACAATACTGAGAGAGCTGCTCACACAACGATGACGGCTATTTTGGGCTTTATGGCTACCTATTCAGGACAAACGTTAACGTGGGATGAAGCACTTAATTCCGATATGAGATTTTATCCGGATCATAAATTTTTACCCGAGGAAGTTAATTATGATACCCCGGCACTTGTGAGTAAGGGTGAAGATGGATATTACCCTGTACCGACTCCCGGAATAACACAAGTGGTATAAATTTATAGTTATTTGTGATATGTTTTCAGTCATCGGATGAGTAATGAATGAACACTATATTTAAAGTTCAAAACACTTATGCGATGACTACCTTTCCGGGTTAAACCTGGCTCATGACAGCTTTGTCAAAGAGCTTGTCACTGAGGTATTTTCGCAGAAACAGCAATGGTCTGGCCAATTTTCCCATCGCATACCGGGTTTTTGGTTTATTGGTTGCTACAGCTTTTGAAATAGCTTCCGCTACCACTGAAGGGGGAGATCCTCCGCTTTTTTCATAAGACTCAGCAGCTGATTTACTGACAGATTTTGCGAGATTAGCATAATCCGTATCACCGGATCGCTTCATCATAGGGCCGCTCATTACATCACCAAACTCCGTTTCAATAATACCGGGTTCAATAATAACAACATCGACACCAAACGGTGCAAGTTCAATCCTCAGGCAGTCGCTCCAACCTTCCAAAGAATGTTTACTGGCATGATACCATGCTCCTAGAGGAGTGTATATTTTTCCACCCATGGAAGAGATGTTAATGATTTTGCCAGATTTTTGTTCGCGCATATATGGCAATACCAGTTGTGTGAGCCGTGCAAGGCCAAAAAGGTTTACATCAAATTGGTGCCTGGCATCTTCAATAGAGGTATCTTCAACAGCACCATAAATGGCATAACCGGCGTTATTGACCAATATATCCACACCACCATGGTTTTCTTTGATGGTTGAAACCACATTCTGTATATCTTCCTCGACTGTGATATCCATTTTGATAGCAGTAGCACCGAGTTCCTCAAGATCCTTCATTTTTTCAAATCGCCGGGCTGCCGCATAAACGGTAAGGCCGTCTTTCAGTAATTTCGTTGCCGTTTCCTTTCCAATTCCGGAGGATGCCCCGGTGACAAGAGCTACTTTTTGGTTTTCCATGGTATTATGATGAATTTCGATTTTGTTGAGTTACTTATTTAGACAGATTTGTAATTATCAGCGTTCTTTTTTTTGCCGTACTTTTCGCCTCAGGATAGCACGGAGATTACTTAAGAATGGTATTCTTGGCATCTTTTTTCCGATCCAAAGTGTTAAATCAACCAAAGTTTGTTTTCGCCGTTCCCGTGATATTTTTTTTTCTTAAATGTCCTGAAATCGAAATCGTTAATACTTCTCCAATGTGATCATCCATTAATTCACGCATTGCACGGCTCAATAAATCATAAAAAATTCGTTTAGATTCATCCCGTTTTTTTCGTTTCGGATTCTGTTTTTTGATACCAGGATAGCCGCCAAAAGTGGGAAGTGTGTTTATTTCCCAGGTTTGAACCGCACCGTTCAACAAACTGTAGTCAATACGCCCAAAATTAATACCGGCTGTTTCAAAAATTTCTCGCAACTTCTCTTCATGAGGATTTTCCAGCATAAATTGAACTTCCTCCTGAACTCTTTCATCTGTATATAATTCTCGTCCATCAGGGAGCGCTGAATTCTCTTTTACCATCCAATGGTAATCAAGACTTAAATATCTTGGGATAATCTTATCACCAAACTTTTGTACCGAGTATTTCCTGAAAAGTCCTGTTTCATCACTTGTATCGAGGTATTCAACTGCAAGAAGTGATTCAATTTTAAATCCACGGTTTTGAACCTCAGTAAGTGCATTTTTAAGAGCTTCAGGGTCATTAATTATATCGGAGACAGTCCCGGTATGGTTATGTTCCTCACGAATAAAAACTGGAAAATTCGGTTCATCAAGAGAAATTTCAGAGAGTCGGTAAGCCCGGAATGAATTCAATCCTTTCGTGTGTAATTCCGTCAATAAATCAAATCTTCCCAAAGCTTTTTGGGGATTATTCATAACTCTAAAGTTCAGATCAGATCGGGTTAATTGATCTGCTAATTCGATGGCAATTTCTCTTTGTACCTCTGTCAGAACTCCCAAGCCTGTAAATACTACGGTCCCCTCAACGATATCCAGGGATTTATAAAAATCGTGATAAGAGGTTGGCCTGACTGAAGGGCGGACATCCTCATCCAGTCGGTCTATCAAATTATGAATGATCCAAATCTGGTCTGCCGGCGTTATGAAATAGATCATGGTGCATTCCAAAAATTATGATGTAATGGCAGTTGGACTCGCTGTTTCACCTGCAAAAGCAGAATCAGAAACAAATCGTGAGATAATAGTTGCCACACTCATATCTTCCGTTACATTCACTACGGTTTTAAAAATATCGGGAATGGCATCTACCGTTTTCAGGATTACATATCCTTCTACAGGAATTCCCATTGCCAGGTAAAGAGGTAACGTGATAAAAAGGCCGGTACTTGGAATTCCGGGCGACGTAAAACTCGTGGGAATATACGCCAGCATGAATAACAGGACCGGGATGGGGTCGAGTTGAATTCCGTAGATATGTGCCAGGAAATAAAGTTGAAGGGGAGCAGATACAGCTTTGTTTACTTTAAAGATGGAGACAGACATCGGCATGATAATTCCGATAACTTTTTCAGGGAGCTGAAGTTTATCTCTTGCTCCTTCAATGAGAGCCGGAAGGCAGACCATCGAGGATCTTGTACCAACTGCAACCGTCTGTGCCGGCAGCATCGCCTTAGCAAATTTTTTGAGTGAGACATTTCCCAAAAGCGGTGTGATGACGTAAAGGAACAAAATCAATAGAACGGTTAACGCACAGTATGCAACAACAAAAAACATGAGGGCAGAAAGCAGGTCAGCACCTGATTCTGTAGCCATTGCAAAAACAAGTGTAAAAACAGCAAATGGCATGACTGTAATAATCCAGCCGATGAGTACATGCAGGGTTTCAATAAGGGCATCAAAAAAGCCAACAATTTTTTTACGATTGGATTCGGAAACACGCGTGAGTGCAAGTGCAAAAAGAAATGACGCTACAAAAATGGGTAGAATATTTTCATCCGCAGCTGCCCTGAATAAATTAGATGGAATTAAATAGCTAATGGCATCAGATATGCTGCCGTCAGTTGCAGACTCTTCCTCGGGCATAGGCATATCCATAACATGCGAGTGGAGAGATGTGGTCATTTCAGGAGTTACATCAAACATGGATACTACTGAGGGCGACAGCAGAGTCATAATTGCCATCCCAGTTCCGATCAAAAAAAGGTGAGTGAGTATAGCACTACCGCCAATCTTGAATGTTGATTTCAGGTGCGAAAATGAAGCCACGGCTGTTACGATATAGGCAATGATGAGCGGCACAACGATCATCCGAAGTGCATTAATCCAAAGATTACCAATCGGTTCAAGGATGTTTGAGAAGGTGAAGAGGAAATCTATATCTCCCTGTTTAGCAACAATCCCAAATAAAAAGCCCAGAGCCAGCCCAATCAGAGACCCATAAAAAACAAAATTTTTATTGATGTTTAATGGTTTCATCTCTCAATCTATATCTCGAATATTAGGTTTGCACTCACATACAGCCGTTATATTAACTAAATATCTGCAAAGAAAAACAGCAAAAAGAATGAAGCAAGATATCTAATTAAGCAGCCGGTAAATCAGATAAAGTTGGCCGGTGTGATAGGAGTTGTGTTCGATCACAACCTGGATTTCTCGAAATAAATTATGATCCGAATCGGATTCAAACGGCTCAAAGAGTTTGTTGGATGAATCTAAGATGTAATGACTGAGTGAATCCCTGTCACGAAAAAAATTTTGGATCAATTCTTTCCATTCAGATTCATGGTCCGGCGAACTGTTTTCGGGCCAATAATCATCCGGCCAATTTTGGGCCTTATAATCGTCATTCTTGCAATACTCAATGATATCTTTTTGAGCATACCAGATATGGTAAAACTGTTGATAAAATGAATAGGGGAGGCCATCCGGAACAATTCCGATCAGATCGTAAGACATATTATCGAGCACCTTGTCAATGGGTGAGAATGCTTGCCCTCCTTCAAGATGTGAGACCAGTTGCTTGCGAAGTGATAAATTGGAATGGGACGAATTCTTCATCATAAAAAATTGAATTTATTTATGATTATTAAACAGTTCTTGAACATCGGAAAAATATTCATCATCACACAATGCAAGCGGATTTTTCAGCCGCCAGTTTATTTTGGCCTCTCCATACAGAAAATCATCACGAGTTAAATTTATCTTGATTTGACCGGTACTGAGTAGCTTTGGGAATATATTTTGTGTTTTTGCGATTGCAAAACCGGCTGCCACATCCCAAATGTGGGCAATGGTGCATGTTGCAGATGCTTTTCCGAGACTTAAAAAAACAAGATCAGCTGCTGAACTTCCCATAAACCTCAGGTTTCCGACAAAACGGTTTTTTGGATCCAGGTTTAGTTGAAGAGCCAGGTGATTGGGCAGCATAATTGTGGATAACGGCTGCTGTTCTCTGAATATAATCTCCTCTTCTTGGTTTGTAAGTAGGTCTCTACAGAGCGTTTTACCTTCATGTGTATAATAGATTTTTGACATTGCGGGAAAACTAATTCCACCGGCAATCGGCTCAAACCCATCCTCATTCTGTTTAAGAAGTCCTACAGAAACTGCAAAATTTGGGATGCCAGAAGCAAAATTCGTCGTTCCGTCGATAGGATCTACCGCCCATAGATATTCACTTTGAAAGGATCTGCCTATCTCTTCTGGTTCGCTTGGAGCTGATTCTTCTCCAATAATTACGGAATTCGGCAGTAACTCATTTAATTTTGGTATCAGGATTTCTTCCACCTCGCGATCTGTTTTTGTGACGATACTTTCATCTGATTTGACAGTGATTTCATGAGCTGAGTGAAAGTTTTCAACGATCATCGAGTTGATCTCTTCGAGGATGGCAGCAATTTCTTTTCCAAGCATTAGATTTATTTTTTAAGAATTAGTTTTTAGTTACTTCAAAAGGGGTTGCCGGTAAACCCTTTTGATTGGTCAGGTTGGCTGATTCAGGATTATTTGCCCATGCATATCGAACGGCCGCCGGGTTTGAGATCTCATCATTCCAAACCCTGATAGAGTTTTCCATGATTTCTGCCTTGGCCCAGACAAAATTTTCACCATCATCAGATATAGCAAAGTGTTTAGGAGCTTCTCCGTCAGACGTTGTTAAGCAATTGACAACATTTTTAAAGTGAATGATTACTTCATTAGAACGGAACATTGAACGGTCGGGAATAGGTCCGCCCGCTGCAAGGTCTTCTTCACCATAAGCAATTTTTTGCGCCTGCAGGGCCAACCGGTGTCCGACATCTTTTTTATTCAACGGGTGGATATCATTCCATTCTCCAACATCTATCGTAACCGCCATGCCGGTATTAGGAAGCTTTAGTGTATTAAGTTGAGCCTGGCGCAGTTCCGCCCAGTTGCTTTGAACCGGCTCATCAGTCGTTTCCATATAATTTGCAAGCTGAACAAAAAGAAAGGGAAAATCACCTTGGTTCCAGTTATCTCTCCAGGTTTCAATCATGGTAGAAAATCGTTTTTCATACTCACCGGGATCATCAGTATTGGATTCACCCTGGTACCAAATCACACCTTTGATTGAATAGTCCAAAAGAGGGGTGATCATTCGATTATACAACCCGGCCGGTTTCCATCGCACAAACGTCTGGCTCGCCAATGGTTCCATCGAAGCCCCGAGTTTGTATTTCCAATCACCGGTCAGATGAAGTGTATCCGTACCGACTGAAAGGTAATAGGGTTTGTCCGGTACAAAACCTCCGCTCCCTGAACTGTTTATGACCCGAATAGCAATTTCATTTTTGCCCTCCTTTAAAACGGTTGAATCCAGGTGATATCGCCGAGGTGGATATTGATAGCCGGTGTTCCCAACCAATTGGCCATTTACAAATACTGAATCCTGGTCTACAATTCGTCCCATCCACAACCGGGCCGGTTTACCGGTCATTCGTTCAGGGACATCAATCTCTTTTCGAAACCAAACGACTCCGTTTTGATCGCCAAGGGATGTTTCTTCGGACCAATACCCCGGCAGGTTCATCTCTTCCCAACCGGAATCGTTCATATTTGGCTGACTCCATTTTGGATTAGCTTTTAGTCCTTGATCCCTCTGGTTTAGTTCAGAATACCAGTTGCCAATCCTTTTTTGATCTTCCTGCTGAATTTCCTGAATCAGATCGTCATCTTTGAATTTCTGTAGTTCCTCATACGCATCCGGAAATTCTTTCAGGGATTCTTCACTCATCCAGGATTCTACAGGCGAGCCGCCCATTGCTGCGTTGATGATGCCGATCGGAATGTTATAATTTCTGTTCAACTCTTTTGCGAAAAAATATGCGACGGCTGAAAAGTCCAGGATAGTTTCGGGCCCGGCACTCTGCCATTCACCACCTTCAAAATCATTGTGTGTTTGCTTAAAATCGTATTGATCAGGAACTAAAAATTGCCGGATTTCAGAATTCCCTGAGTTTTGAATTTCATTTTCATATGTGTATCTCACTCGCCCCATCCACAACTCCATATTCGACTGACCGGAGGCAACCCATACATCCCCAAAAAGAATATTTTTTACATTGACTTGATTGCTCCCTTCAAAATTCATCTCATACGGTCCGCCGGCTTCTTGTGGCGGCAGCTTAATCTCCCAAATACCCTCATTATCTGCTGTTGTTGAAAATGTACTCTCTTGAAATGTTAACGTCACATCTTCATTGGGTGAAGCCCATCCCCAAATTGTAAGTTCCTGGTTTCGCTGAAGAACCATTCCGTCACTTATCAGCTTTGGAAGCTGGATTTGTGCAAAAACCGATGTAGAAATCAGACAAAGTCCAAAGAGAAACAGAAATCTTTTCCCGGTATACATTTCATTTATGTGATTAAAGATCCAGCAAGATAATAGAGGTGGGGGGCTGGAGTTTCAAGAAAAAGTTTTTAAATGCCAAAGATCACAGATTGGGGATAGCGCAAGCGTCTCGCTTTTGCTCTTGACAATAGTACGAGCGGGTTTATACCTCATCCCCTTATCGGATGAATTAACAATAAGTGGTGTTGTTGGGACCAATCTGGATGACGGCGATATCGCCTGGCGCAAACACGAAGGCAGACATAACACAGGTCCCCGACCGGCCTTATTTTATTGATTTTGCAGAGAGATATTTTGAGTGAATTGATGACGGAGTTATGTGAAAAAAAATTGTAAAACGGTTTGGCGCTGCACCGGCGCAATCATTTAGCCAAACGCCTGTGATTAGACCGGTAAAAAAATCCCACAGATTGTGTACGTAAATAACAGTAATGGAGCCAAAGGGCGATTCTAGCCGAAAAATTGACATCTAAAGTAACTGTTGGGAATGAACAATCGTAGCGAGTTTATTAAACCTGAAAAGCTATGCCCAATCGACAAATTGGAACCTTAAATAGATTATCCAAGCTGTTTGATGCGCATGATTATATGGCTGGGTACAAGCTTATTTTCCTGGAATTAATCCTTTCTCATGAATAATGGGAATGGCCGCTTCAGCCATCTCTTTGTAGTTGTGTCCTATACCCTCCGCATATTTGATCTGCCAGCCCAGAGTTAGGCCGCGGTTGGTTGCATAATGTTGAGCTGCCTCAAAAAAATGTTTACCTCTTTGCGGCCTTGATTCCCCCTGTTTCATTGCCTCCGGTCGCGTTCTAAACCCACCTTGGTCTGGTTTGTCCTCTGTTCCAAGAAATACAACGAGTGGTCGTTGGAGCGAATATGAAATTCTGTCTTGCAATTTTGGAGCTCCCGAAATGCCATAAGGATAGTTCTGTTCGTTGTCTGGAATGGTATACCATCCGGAGTTAGCAGCGATAGCCAGATCAAAGCGAGCATCTGGTGTAAACATAGCCATTCGGTGGACAAACTGGCCGCCGGCTGAATGGCCGAACAGAACATATCGCTTCAATAGTTGAGAATCAGATCGCAGGAAAGTATCGAAAAGGTGCTCGACAGATGTATAGTACCACTCCTTTTCAGAAAGGTCCCGTGAAAACCATGACACGACGTTACCTGTAGAGTATCGATATTCAAACCCACCTGTCGAGAGGGATCCGACAAATCCAATTATCTGTTCATCAGAAAATTCAGGAGCTACTATTAACAATTGGTTTTCATCGGCATAAGGTATCCATGAGTCAAGATAGTCTTCCCCGTTTCGTCCCATACCATGGAAAACCATGACTAACCGAAGGGAGTCTTCTGAGGTAGAAGGCCGATAATACCAAACGCGATTAATCCCCGGCCAATTATATTTATCTGTTTCAATGACATTCTTACCCTCAGAAACCTGGACAGTCCCGGAATAAACTGAGTCATTTGTAGAGCAGCCAATCAGTAGCAAAATCCAAAGAACCCCGCTTACCTGAAGCACTGAATATTTTGTTCTCATGAATTTTGCCAATTTGAGATTTTTGCAATTAAAATAATGTCTTCAAATTGAAGGTTTATTACGGTTTGGCATTTGTAAGGCGGGCGCATCGTAAGCTTTTTGCTCACGGTCACCTGCTCAATTCTCTGTTTTATTGCTCAAGCACAGTTATTAAAACGTTGTAGTATCGTGTCGCAATAAATTCTGCTCCAGCTTCATTATAATGTACTTCGTCTGCTAAGTAACTGTCGTTAAATCCTGTGTACATATCAACTGCTATTACTTGCGATTCTCCTGTCGTCTGATTTGCCGAAATAGTTACTATATCTTCTCGCATTTGATTGAAGGCGTTTGTAAGATCCGTTATCATGAAGTCTGAACGACCTTGTGCGGGTTGTTCAATTATTATCGTCACATATGGGTTATTTGCTTGCAAAGCGTCAATAATAGCGTTGATATTTGATATGGTTTGGTTATAATCCAAACTTTCTAATAGATCATTACCCCCTGGTGAGCTAAAAAGGACAATATCAGGTGAGCCGGTTTGACGCAGCCAACCATTCAATCCGTTTAAAATTTGTCCCGAGGTCCATCCTCCTCTTCCTTCGTGGTCGATATCAAAATTTTCATTATCAAATCGTGGATAAGACGCATTGTCTGATTGTGTCCCAACGAAGTCAAAATCCCAATTGTTTTCTTTCAAATCTTTCCAAAGTTCATAACGGTAACTTTCAAATTCGGGTCTTGCCCCTTCAACTCTCGAAGCTCCCAGTGGAAGTATTTTATTTATTGAGTTGCTTTCCGGTTTGGAATTTAAATGATCATTGTCGCAAGCGTTGAACATCAAAAATGATATTCCAATAAGTAAATAATTTACTGTGATTTTCATCGTATTTATTTAACTAAAGATTTACTTCATTTTGAGTATTCAAGAGAGGCCATCCATCAACCCAGTCTAAGTTCCAAATAGCCATTGATGCTTCGCCATTGTTATCTACATCGTAAAAATGGTGAGAGAAATAAAATTTACCATCTGAATGCCGGTAAATACCTGAATGACCCGGGCCTGCGAAACGATTATTCCCGATTATTTCTCCGTTCGCATCTAAAAACATCGTTCCACCTCCTGATTTTAAATCTACACCATCCTTATCCAGAAAAGGCCCTGTTGGCGAGTTAGACCTTCCTACACGAATATTGTAAGTGCTATTGACACCACTGCAGCAAACATCCCAATTGACAAATAAATAATAATAGGGGTTATCAGGGTGATTGTAGATATAGGCGGCTTCAATATTATTTTCATTGAGTTGACCTCCATAATTGGCTATCTCAATAAACCTGTTATCTGTAGTGTTCCATGTTTTATTTGCTGGATTTTCTTTTAGCAACCCTGTTGCTTTATCCAATTCTATCATCCAGATTCCTTTAGCGTGTGAGCCGTAAACCAACCACATACGATTAGAGTCGTCTTCAAAAACTGCCGGGTCAATAGCAAATGGTTGTTCTGTGTTTTGAGATTCAAGCACATAGTCGCTTGAAGGTGTAAAAGTAAAATTAGACGTTGATGTATGAACCGTTGCAAAGCCAATTTTGGACTGGTGCATGTCTTCATCTGAAACTGCGGAATGGTATAATCTAAGTTTGTTGGAATTAATTTTAAATACAGATGGTGCCCACAAATTCGTACCGTTGTACCATGAAGGAGTTCCGTTTGCATAGATATTATCTCCATTCAGTTGCCATTCATTGCTGCCAAACTCATAGGTAGACCATTCAACTGCACTTGCAAAAAGAACCAACTCCTCATTGACTTCTACTAATTGAGCAGGATCATGTACACCACTGTAAATTATTGCATTTTGATTATTATCTATGACTTCATTTTGAATCATATCACAAGAATTCATTGTTGCAAAGATTAATCCTAACAGCAAAATATTTACAGCTATTTTCATTGTGTCATTTTTTAATTACAGAGAACGCTGGTATCTAAACAACGCTATTGAGCTTATCCTGGTTTTGTACGCAAGCTTTATTCATTATGAATCAATCTGTTATGACCGGATCCAATCTTGTCCCATCACCAAGAAGCCCAACGAGGCACTCACGAGCAGGTCGCAAACAATTCTCCACAATTTTTTCCATCGTCTTTGGATCCCAACCATTCATCCAGTCAGCGTGTGCACAGATGCCACCAGGGTTTGTTTCGCATGCGAATCGCCATGAATTTGAGGGCCCGCGATCCTCAGTCACATATAATCTGAAATTGTATGAGATTTCGGGTATGGCAATCGGATGAGTTTGAGGACACGCGCCGGTGCCTACTACCGGAGGCGTGGCTTCACTTGGGTAGGCCATGTGACTTTGATCAGGCAGGTACAGGTTCTTACCATCCCAGCATTGTGGAAAAACTATACGAATTTCAAGAAAGTCATCTTTTGGACAGTCAGGTAATATAGATACATGATCGAGAGGGTCGCCCGGGTCAAACCAATCCTTTTCAGACACCCAACTTCCGCAGCGAAACTTCACAACCGAAACATCCTGGGACGTGGTAGCATGTGCGTTACCCGCAATGATCCGCAAATTCTCTGGTGGCGGTTGAATCGCAGCGGCAGCAACGTGATAGCCTGTCTTGTAGTAGAAAAGGGGTTCCCCGTAATCGATTCGCTTTTCATTGGCATCGTACAGAGCCGGTATCCAATAAGCCGAACGATTCAATGTGCCACCATCACAAGTCGTTTCAGTTGCTTCAAACAGTGAACCAATCGTTGTATAGGCGTCCACATTCGGATTTCCGAAGAAAACATGATGATGCGAGGCTCCCGGTTGACCGGGAAACACAAGCGGATCGTCAAAGTTTTCGTGCGACTCAAGACAGTGCGTACGAAAAGCCCCACTACCGTCCTCCCGGTCACCAACTTTCTCTGCAGAATACACCAAGCCGTCACCAGGCGCACCCGATGTTTTACCATCAGAATGAACAGATCTATTTTCGCAAGCGGCAGTTGCCCAGGCCAGTGAACAGATCAACATAGATCTAATGAAGACCTTTTTTCCACCCGCGACATTGAAGACTTTTGAAAAAATGGCAAGGTGAAAAGAAAGTCGATTAAGTATCAATCTCTTCATCTTATTTCTCGAAACGTTTCAGTGTTGTAACTAATTCTGTCTTCATAGTGATACTAAAGTGCTACTTTCCTTGATTTTTACAACCCTTCTTGAGTTGCTGACATAACACATTATTAATGGGATCTTCAACATTCGATAAATAGCCCCCATTGCCACAGTAACTTGTGCCAGGTCCTTCTTGAGATTACTTTTAGTCCAATTCTTTAATTCTAATATTCCTGAACTCAACACCCTGACCTTCAGCCTGTAGTCCAATATAACCTTCCGTTAACGGCTGACCATCCACTTTGATCTCGGGGTCAAATCCATTTGCTACTCCACCTCCAATCTGCGGTTTTGAATACTCCAGTACGGTTTCATCATTCACCTTATGAACCACAAGAGAATCGCCGTAAACAATCAGATCAGCCCGGACCCATTCATCCCATTTGTAAGTATCAGATGAAGAGTTAATACAGTGCCGCGGATCTAATTCTCCTTCATAAAAAACATCCGTACCGGGAGAACACATATTTCCAGTGGGACGGGGTTCTCCTTCGGTTGCTTCAGCCAGCATCTGGTATTCTACGGAAATAGGCCAGTCCTGTTCTTTCAGAATAGTACGAGGATCCTGTGAGTGAAACATCACCCCGCTGTTCTTGTAGGTGTAACCGGGAGCATCTTCCAGCCATTGATCGGTAAACCGGTACTCGAACTTCAGGTGATATGATGAAAACGGTTCTTTATAAAACAGGTGCCCGTACCGCGCATCAAACTCTTCATAGTCATCATAATTGACCTGTATCACTCCATCTCTCACCCGAAACGTATTGGCATAATTATCTCCCGTTTCGTGATGGTGAATTTTAACAATCCAGTCGTTCAAATCTTCCCCGTTGAATAGAATCTTCCAGTCATTGTCATCCGTTGATTGGGCTTTTGATTGATCTAAGGTGAGTGCGAAAATAAGGGTCAGAATTAAAAAAGCTGCCGGGTTTTTCATGTGGTATGGTTTTGTTTAAATAATAGGTGATACGATGAGTCCTCAAATTATAAGTAAGCTGACAAGATCATTCCATATAAATTAAATGGGTGATTCTTTTGAAAATGTGAACGAATTTTTAAGGTAAATCATCAAAATTAATGAAAGGAGATTCTCCGCCGGCATCTCGTTCAAAAAAAGAATCGATTGGAGTTGTTTTGCTAAAAAAGCCACAATTCTTTAAATAAAATTGATCACCTTCAACACCTCCCGCATAGTCCATTCTTGATTCCTTTCGGGCCGTAGCATCTGCTGTAAATTTGATCTTATTGATCTCTATCCATTCGTTATCCGTCGTGTAAATCCAATGATTTGAATAATTTCCTTTTCGGGTAATATTACCGGTTGTTGTTTGAAAATTTTCAAGAAATGAATATAAATTCGTTAAATATGAATCCGTTTTTGGGCGACGAAAACTGGCAATGAGTTTCCATTCATTTACTTCAGGTGCAAAAAACCAGGCTGTAAAATCTGTTTTTCCATCACCTGTTGGTTCTCCTTTTAACAGGAACTGATATGTAGTGTCTGTTTCCCACATGAACTTGTAGTAGCTTTGTCCGCCGGAACCTTCATTACCAAATTCACCGGAGTAAACTCCCTTTCCCTTTTTTAGCAGTTCTATCTTTTGATCATCCGGAATCTCGTCCGGGTTATCCGTTTCATAAGGGCTCCATACAGAAAATAACACTCGCCTTTCAGTAGATGAATTCACCTGAATTCCAAAGTATCCCTGGCCAAAGCCATTGGCCATAAAGTAGGATCCTAAAACATCATTACCTTCAGGAACAGTAATTTCGTTATAAAAATAAACGACATCGCCAGTCTCCTTGGGAACCTGGTAGTTAAGATGAACAGATGGCCCTCGTCTTCCCCAGTAAAAATCATCTTTGGCAAACCAGACTTTTCCTGTAGACACATCCCCACCGATTAAAATGGCTTGGATTTCCGGAAAATAATCTCCGCTTTTTTCTATTCCCTGAATTTCAACAAAATGATACCCCGGTTCTTTTATTTCAAATTTTCCGACATTAATTGTATCGAGAGTTGAGTTTTCAACGTTTATCGTTGAGATATTCTCTCCAAGGGTTATTTTTATTTCCGAGAGATCTGACGATTTTGCAATCAGACCCAAATCAATCATCCCTCCAATTTCTGTTTTAAAATACGTTCGGATCCTGGTTTCCTTATCAACCCAGTTTTTAATTCCGTTCTCTCCAATCAATGTCCGGTTTTTATCTTGATCATCAACGACCCAGCTATTTCCTTCAGTAGGAATTGAAAGTGAAAATTGAAGTTTATCAAGCTCGTCCGTGCCTGTACAGGAAGTAAAAAAATAAACGATACTAAGGATTACGATCGTGAGAGGGTTCTTCGGCATTTGATTTATATTATTTTTTTTTGGCTATTACACCTGGTATTGAGTTATTTCATATGGTTATTGGGTGTAAAAAAAGGTATAAACCGGTGAGAGTCCATGTTAAAGTTCAAGAAATGAGAGTGTCGTTCGCTGAATGAGAATAGTTTTGTCTTATCCCGGCTTGATAGATGATCAATCATATACAAAATTCCAATTTCCGTTGTCCTGTTTTTTCCAGACGGCGTGAAAGATTCCGGATGATTGTATGGTATCGCCCTGTGCAGAAACGCCATAAACCTAAAAAGTCCGTAGGTATAACCGAGATCACCTGATTCAGCAACTTCTGCAAATTCCGGCGTCCATTCTAAACTGACATCCCTCGTCATCCAATATTCGAAATTATACTGAATTGTTTTGATTTAATATTGAGATTTCTGTTAACCATGTTTCGAAAGGTAGGGGAGAGAGATCCAGGTGAATTTAGAGGTTGTTATTAGTCACGCTTCTTTGCGGCCCGACTCGTCCTTTGAGGTGAAATGTAACCGCCGGGATCGCAGAGATACGCGGAGAGCAATTTTTGCCGAGGTGGTTTGCGTAACTTATGGAGATTGGTTTGGCAGGTTTGTGATGGGCGGCACAAGTGAGTCAACTACGCCATATCTATACTACAAAGCTTTAATACTGTTCTGGTTTCGTTGACCGAGAACGCTATGCTGAATACCTTGCGCCAGTATATTCCAGTTTATGAGTTGTGCCAGTATATTCCAGTTTATGTGTTGTAAAATTCGTTTACCCCCAAAGTTCGGGCAGGGGAGGGTGAACGCCATCTTCATCAAATTTCAGAGAAGGCTTTCGATCTTTGGCCAGGAGTAGCGGTCCATCCAGATCGGTAACGGCTGCTCCCTGTGCTAATAAAACAGCCGGTGCCATCGCAAGGGAAGTGCCAACCATACAGCCGACCATAATTTTATACCCTTCGGAGATGGCTTGTTTTTTTAAGGCCAGCGCTTCGGTCAGTCCACCCGTTTTATCCAGTTTGATGTTGACCATATCATATCGGCCTTTCAGCGCGGGCAGGCTTGCCCGGTCGTGGCACGATTCATCCGCGCAAACCGGAAGCGGACGCTCAATCTCTGCAAGAAGTTCATCCTGGTCGGCGGGTAGCGGCTGCTCGACCATGGTCACCCCAAGTCGTAACAGGTGAGGGGCGAGATCTTTATAGACCTCAGCCGTCCAACCCTCATTAGCATCTACAATGATTTCTGAATCGGGAGCACCGGCACGTACGGCTTCCAAGCGAGACATATCGTCGGGAGTTCCCAGTTTAATTTTCAAGAGTGGGCGGTGAGCATGTTTTGCAGCCGCCGCTTTCATTCGCTCGGGGGTATTCAGTGAAAGCGTAAAAGCGGTGATTTCAGGCCCGGGTTTTGGAAGCCCGACCAGTTCACACACTCGTTTATTTTGAGATTTTGCTTCAAGATCCCAAAGAGCACAATCGACTGCGTTTCGTGCTGCACCTGATGGGAGTAGATCCTGCAATGAAGTTCTGTTAAACTCAGAGGGGAGAGATTCAATTTGAGATTTGACGCTTTCTATCGTTTCATCATAACGTGAGTAGGGTACACTTTCACCCCGCCCGGTGATACCGTTTCTTGAAATCTCAACCAACACGACATTCGCCTCTGTCTTCGATCCACGTGCGATGGTAAATACCTCTGCCAGGGGAAAGGATTCAGCTCGAAAATGGATCTTGAAATCACTCATATTAAAGCTCCTCAAGGGCATCCACGAGTCGGGCAGCTCCCTGTCGATAGGGATCTACCGTTGGGAGACCTATCTGTTCTTCTACATTAGCGAGATAGTTTTTCGCCTCATTTTCATTTAAGGCTGAGGTGTTCACAGAAATTCCAATCACTTTGCAGTCGGGGTTTACTACCCGGGCTACCTTCAGGGATAGGTCGCGGACCTCTTCTAACGTGGGAAGCCCGAAATTGGGAATACCGCGCATGTGAGTTCGTGTCGGTTCATGACAAACAACAAGGGCATCGGGCTGACCTCCATGAATCAATGCCATTGTTACCCCGGAAAATGAGACGTGAAACAGGGAACCCTGGCCTTCAATGAGGTCCCAGTGATCGGGATCGTTATCGGGAGTGAGCCATTCAACCGATCCGGCCATGAAATCAGCAATGACGGCATCCACCGGAACACCTTCGCCTGTAATCAAAATACCGGATTGGCCAGTGGCTCTGAAATCAACATTCATCTCCCTGGCTTTCATCTCTTTCTCAAGTGCCAGCGACGTATACATTTTTCCGACAGAGCAATCCGTCCCAACCGTCAGGCAACGCTTACCGGTTCTCTTTTCTCCCGTTGCGATGGGATATTGATGCTGAGGGACCCGTACATCAATTAGTTCCTGTCCATGACGTGCTGCGGCATCGGAAAGGTGTGGATTATCCTGAAGACGGTTATGAAGCCCGGAGGCCAGATCAAATCCGCTTTCAAGGGCTTCAACCATCACATCTTTCCAGGTTTCTGAGATTACACCACCACGATTGGCCACGCCAATCACCATTGTTTTTGCCCCAGCATTGCGAGCTTCTTCAAGTGTCAAATCTGGTAATCCAACGTCTGCGTCACAGCCCGGAAGTCGTAATTGGCCGATGGCATATTCAGGACGCCAGTCGCAGATACCTTTGGCTACTTTGGCTGCAAGTTGGTCGTGGGCATCGCCTAAAAACAGGAGGTATGGTGTTTTGAGCATAGTTAAAATGGTTTCATTTCTGTCTTAAAGCGGCAAATGATACCAATAAATGGAATCATTTACCATTTTGACAAACTGTTGTTAAATCAAAAAATAGTTCTTTGAATGAGAATTAGTATCACCGAATTTTATGTCATTATCTCCTGAAAAAAGTAGTAGATGTCTGTTGCATCTTTTTGTGAGACAATGGTAAAAGCTGTATTACCCTGCTCTGTTCCTGTGATTCCCAACTACAGTGAAGGTTGAGCCTTAAAGTGTATCAAATACCGGAATATTACACCCATGGAATCCAATCAAGTACCGTCAAACAGTGAATTACTTTGTGCTGAAAGTACGCGTGATATTGTAAGACAAGTTCCTGATCACTGCTTGATATTCGTCTATTCTGAAACTCAAGGTTTAGGAAATTGTTATCCGGTACCCGTATCTATTTCAATGAATAATCTGTCTCAGATCCCAGCAAAGTTCAGGTGCCTGCTAGTGAGCATCTGTCATAGTTTTCCAGAAATTTTGACTGAAAATGAACTCAGTGTATAGAAGAATAAGGTGGAAGTGAAGATTAAATTTCTTTTTAACCCTATCCGTTTAAGTCTAAAATTATCGGAGTGATCGTAAATATACAGTCAGGCATATCTGGATAAATCAAACAAAATTACAACAAACTCATTAGTCATCACTATGGAACTGATGTACGATATCCGGCTGAACCACTTCCTGGAATGTGGCTTTAAACATATCAAACTGAATACCCTCCAAGATGAATTCTAATTTTTTATAGAGATATTTCGGATCTCTCGTAATTTTTGGGTACTGCATTAAAGTAACATCAGTAGAACCTCCGGATAACTGATAGATTACCTTGTATAATTGGTTTAGTAATACTTCTTCTTGCTTTCCATTGCCTGTTGATTTGGTGTGCCACAAACCTCCTGGAAACTCTTTCGGGTTAAACAAGTGTTTGAATTTTCCGATAGATGAGAGTTCAGAATAGCCTTTTTTTGTTACATATCTTCGGCTTTCGGCGGCGGAGTTCAAATCTCTAACAGGAATATATACGTGCTAGAGGATGATATCATCTCGCTGAATGACTTCTTCTGCATAATCACAAAACCATGGATCCTTTGCGATGTATGGGCAATTTTCCGAACCGATTCTGTATTCCAAACCTGCATTAGAAAGATCACTCTTAAAATGGTCAATATTCTCAATTTCAAAACCGGTATCTAATCCAAGATGGGTTAAAAGTTCAACTAAAAAAGTTGTTCCGGTTCTGCCTGTCCCCGTTATTACAACGTGTTTTTTTTGATTCATGATCAGTCAATAAGGTTGAGAATCATTATTTAACATTCAAGATCATTTTATATATAAGACTTTTGACCTGCCTTAACTTGTGGATTGAGTTAGAAAAAGTTACTTCAAGATTTGTTTTTATTTACCGTATTAGTAATATGGTTTTTATATGCAATCAAAAAATGCCTTTATAATTAGTCTCATTATTCTGACAATAGTACTTCTTAGTCAGAATTGTTTTGCGCAAGATGGGGCTGATCGTTTTTTGTATTGGCTGAAGGAAGATCCTGTAAATATATTCACTGATTTTGGTTCCGCACAGATGCTTAAAGTGGCGTCAGTGGGTGTGAGCCTCTCTGTAATCGCAATAGAAGATGATATTTCGAGCCGGCATTTCCAGAATAAGTATGGTCAGTCAGAATTTCTTCATTTCACTAATTTATGGGGTGATTGGAAGATTGCGGGAGCAGCTTCAGCGGGAATATTTGCATCATCCCTGGTAACCAACAACAGGAAATTTCAAGACGCAGCCTTTACGTCCTTGCAATCACTTCTGATGACAAAACTAACGGTGAATACAGCTAAATTTATATTTGGCAGAGAGCGACCTTATCAAGAGGATGGACCCTATGATTTTGATTTTGTACAGCCGGGCGGAACCTCGTTTCCTTCCGGTCATACCGCTACAGCTTTTGCACTGGTAACCCCCTGGATGGTGTACTATCCCGGACCGATAACATACGCCCTGATGGTGGTTCCCATAGGAACAGCGGTTGCCCGAGTAGCCAAAGGCAGGCATTGGTTCAGTGATGTAACCGCCGGTGCAGCAATCGGATTTTCAATGGGTCATTACCTTGCAAAAAAACACCTGAGTTTACAGACAGATCGTGTGCAGGTTATTCCCACTGCCGGGTACGACAATTTTTCTCTGACTCTTAATATTTCGTTTTAGAGATCGATAGACGATATCTTCCTACATCAAAGATTTTTTGAAAAACATATACCGTGTGAAGATCTATACAATCTCTTTCTCCTTCTAAAAATCATTCCCCTGATTTTAACTCAATCGTACAATTCCTTACACTATATTTCTGACCGGGAAGATGAATGTAGTATCTCTGTCTTTTAACCAATCTGTCATTTTCAGGTAGTACAGGAAAATCAATAATACTCCAAGGGGAATGCCTATCAGGTAATCAGGAAGAGAAGCGTAATCCTGATCTATAACAATCCAGAAAAACACTACAGTAACAGGTAAATATTGAAGGATACTCGTAATCATACCGGCATTAAAAAAGGTGCCTCCCTTGATATTAAAAAAGAATACATGAGCAATAAAGCTGCCAAATGAGAGTACGATAGTTGCAATTCCAAGCCAGATGGCCGATTCAGCCAAAACAGCCGCTCCCACATAAAATAACCACCCAATTCCAATATTATTGATAAGTGCAGTTTGTGTATTTAAAGGGTATCGGTCTGGAATATCACTTTCGAAAAGAGTTCTATTTACCATTTCGGGATATGTGCCAACAATTCGAAACTTTTCCAGTTGGTGTAAAAAAAGTGAAATCAGGTTTATATAAACTACGCTCTTATAGTAGGTAAAATCGTAGAAATTTAGAACCAGGTAAATAGATGTAATGACAGCCAGAAATCCGCCAAGATCATACCAGTGATTTCTCAGTATTTGCATAAATAAAGGTTAAGGCGTTTCCGGCTTTATATAGCTCTGTCCCGGGAATGAAGCAGGGAGATGGTACTACTTTACTACACTAAAAAAGCCGAAATAACAAACCATAAATTTTTTATAAACAGATGATAAGCTTGAGCTTGAACACAAACAATGTATGAAAATTAACAAGACCAACAAGTCTTAATTAGAGACCTTATAAATTTTTTAATGATAAGTGGTTTAATTCCCTGTCCCTCTGGGTCGGAAAAAGATGAAAATTCCCCTTTACATCCTACGTCAAAGGCTTCGGAGGACAGGCCCGCCTGCGCCCAAGGCTTCGGAGGACAGGCGGAGTGAGCCGGGGGATGACTTTCTGAGTTTAAAAATGTCAATGACTAGAATTCTGATCCACAATGAATCATCCCCATTGCCCCCTTCCCCGATGTTTCGGGACGCGGCGAAAGGAGGACATTCCAAAAAAAAGCCATGTATTGCCCAAAATGTTACGGGTTCTTCGTTGATACCTCGCGGGCTCTGCCCGAGGTAGTTCATTATAACTTTTTCAGGTAGCTCGATTTATGAAACGTTTTTATGATTCAATTTAAGGCGACTGTTTCGCATAAAGTTTAGAGATTTTATCAGACAGATATAAAAAGAATCTGAAAAAATTTGAAAAGAGGATGATAGTTCTCTGACTTTTTAACTAGATTTTTTTATTTATGTGCTCGTCACTGAATATTTAAAATTTGTGGAGTTTTTCTATGTCTGATAATAAAATGTCGCGAAGGCAAATGATTCGAAACAGCGGTCTTGCTGTTATGGGAGCTGCAACCGGTTTCGGTTTTTCAAAGAGTAAGCCTGTAAATAATAGAGCACAAACTCACGATTTACCTTTTCGAATCAGTATGAACACCTCCACGCTTCAGGCATATGAGTTACCGGCAGATGAACAGATACGGATGGTGGGCGATGCCGGTTTTGATGGTATAGAGATGTGGGTACGCGATATTCGTAGTTTTATCGATGCAGGTGGTACGGCTGAAGAGCTGGGTGAATTGCTTTCATCAAACAATCTTCTGCTCGAGAATATGATTGGTTTTTCGGAGTGGATCAGTGATGACGCTAATACCCGTGCAGAAGCACTTGATCTGCTTCGCAGCGACATGGAGATGATTGCGGCGATGGGTGGAAACTATATTGCCGCACCTGTTCAGGGAATAGATTCGATCGATCTCTCAAAACTTGATGAATATGCCGATCGCTATCGAGCTATCTTGGAACTCGGTGATCAAACCGGTGTGATTCCCATCCTGGAAGTTTGGGGAACCGGAGCCCTTCATAGAGTATCTGATTGTGTTCATATCGCAATTGCAAGTGGTCACCCCGATGCCACTGTTTTGTTTGATTTTTACCACGTCTACCGCGGTGGAAATGATTGGGATACCATCAATCTGGTTAATGCGGGCAAGCTATCCGTGATGCATATGAATGATTACCCGGCCAATCCGCCGAGGGATGAACTGACGGATGCCGACAGAGTTTTTCCCGGTGAAGGAATTTGTCCTTATGAAGATGTTATACCCAAACTATATAATGCCGGATTCCGCGGAGGATTTTCAGTTGAACTCTTTAACCGAGAATATTGGGATTCAATGGATGCCCGGACAATTTTGAAGGAGAGTTATGAGAGAACACATACGGTTCTTACGAATGCGATGGCTGATCTGAATTGAGTCAATTCAAATCCATCAATAACCTGTCAGAAATCTTTTAGTTATTGGTGGACTTTCATACTCAGGGATTGACTAATTCGATTCTGTCAATTAGCAGGTTGAAGGTTTCGGCTTTCTTATTTCCAATCAAAAAACCGATTTCGCTGATTGAATCATGGTTAAAATCAGGAAGATCCAAACGCCTGCCACGGAAGGTAGGGTAGAGCTCTCGCAAAGTAAATTCAACAGATTGCCAATCACCTTTCGTATTGAAATAGGTGATGAACGAATGCCTGTCGTTTTTATGCCGGACCCGGAATTGGTATTGCTTGCCATCCCCTTTTAATCGTACCCTAATGACACTGTTGCCTTCAACAGCCGTGTTTGGGCAATCGTAACGTAGTGATGAAAATCCCCCGTTATTTTCCAGGGATATCGTCCCTGAAAATTGGAGGTGTCCTTCTGGCGTGAATTCAATCGCTCCATTTGATCGCCCCCCCATCACCACATCGTCTACAATTCTCCAATTATTAAGGCTTGTTGATTTGCTGCTGTCAAATAGTACTTTGGCTGTTTTAGACATCATTCATGAATATGTTTTCGATTAATTGTGAAGACACTCAGGATTCGGTTAAAGGATCTTATCTACAATACAATTTTCTGAGGGAGATCATTTTAAAATTGTACATGAATCGAACCAACCAGTCCGCCGTACACAGTTGGAGCCAATCTGACGTTCCATTCTGCTTGATGCCTGTTTGATAAGAGGTCGTTTTTTGCACCTCGGTAGATTTTATATTGGCTTTCCTTGTCAGATTCAATAAGGAAACTGGAAATACCTCCAATCAATCCGCCTACTGCAGGCCAGATATATGTATTCGGATCATTTGAATCTGATGAATAGGCAACTGCAATGCTCGTAATCCCGCCGGAGACGATGGTCGTAACCCCGCCAATAATCCGTTCTCTGCGCCATTTTTGAGCCAGTTCTGAAAAACGCCTGTCCCAATAGACATATTTTTGCTGAATTTCACGCGGGGTCCTTTCCGGCATCTGTTCGAACTCCTCATTTAACCGTTCGGATTCAGATCGAATATTAAACGGAATCAGGCTCAAGCCACTGAGTAGTGCACCCCCGCCTAAGAGTGAATAACCGACCATTCGCGCATCATCTCCTTCACCAAAAGCTAACGTTGCTGCTCCTCCTACAGCGGTCCCTGCACCAAGGCCAAGTAATACAAATCCGCCAGTCCGGCGCCCCCTTCGACCTTGATCGGACAGTGTTTGAAAACCCTGGTCCATCAAGCCAAGTAAAATTTCTTGCTGCTCTGCTGTTACAGAATCTTGAATTGAGGAAGATAGTAACGACTTTTCAACCAAAGAAGCCCTATACTGGGAAAAAGCCTCAGTGTAAGAAAAAAGGGTAATAATGAATGTTATAGTTAAAATCTTCTTAAACAGATCTGTATTGAACATTATTAACTCTCATTTAATGATTTTATAATTACTATATATTGGATTACTGAGTTCAAGTCTGTAGTCGTGATTTACTTTATAATGTAGTGGATAACTGACTGTTTTTATAAGGGTATTCCTGATTGAATATGAATCACCTTTCTACTCATATTACATTATGGCTCAAGAGAAGATGGAAAATTCGACGCTGTTAAAAACCGCTGCTTTGTTAGTGATCGGGGTTTTAACGGTTCACATTATGATCGAGACTCAATTTATCTTACTTCCATTGGTGTGGGCGGTATTCATTGCCCTGTTAATATTGCCGCTGACGGAAAAATTGGAACATATAAAATTTCCCCGATGGCTCGCAATCATCACCGTGCTTCTGGTAGTAACAGTTTTGGTTGGATTTATACTTTACCTGTTGTCTGTACAAGTGGCGGGTTTGCTTGGAGATATTCCGGCTGTAACCAGTACTCTGAGTGCCTGGACTTCGGAGCTGCAGCACCTGCTTGAAATTCGGCTTGGTATCTCTCATGAACTTTTAACTCAACAGGCATTAAATTCCATTTCTCAATTCATTCAAACGGGACTCACGGAAGTTAGGAATTCACTCTATTCCGTATTTCGGATCATTACGGTGATCAGCGTTATACCGCTCTATATCTTTTTTATGCTCTATTACAGAGATCAATTCTATAGGGGTACAATTCAGCTTGCAGTCCATTATCAGCAAACTCAAACCATCTTCAATAAAATCATGAAGGTGGTACAGCAGTATTTGCGGGGACTGGTCATTGTAACCCTTATCGTAGCCGTCCTATTTTATATAGTTCTGACTCTTTTCGATATAAAATTCGCTTTTTTCTTTGCTGTATTCCTGGCTCTCTTTAACCTGATTCCCTATATCGGAGTCTTTATCTCGTCCGTAGTTGTAGTGTTATATTCGCTGGCAACGTCCGGATCATTGTTCTATCCGGTTGGTGTACTCATCTCTTTATGGCTGATACAGTTATTAGAAAACAACCTGATTACTCCTTATGTGGTGGGCTCTCAGGTAAAATTAAATCCGCTGGTTGCTTTGATCGCCATTTTTGCCGGAGCTTCTATTTGGGGCGTTTCGGGCATGATTTTGTTCATCCCGATTGTTGGAGTTTTGAAGGTGATTTTTGACGAGTTTGAACAACTGAAACCGATCGGTGTTCTTTTGGGTAAACCGTAATTTTTTAAGATTGATGAGGCTTATTCAGGAGAAAAGATCTGCCCGAATGAATAGAATATTATTTAAGAATATCGGATTTTATTAATGCACAAGTAAGGTACTGGCGTATAGTGCAATCGGGAAACCTTTTGGAAAGTGATCGGGCAAATGGCAGGGTGCATTTGAAAATCCATAGAGTCGACACAGTACTCGATCTGCTGCCATATTTTTACCTTCTCCATTATCTTGCATTGAAAAGAGAAGACACCCACGATTCAATCCTCCTCCGTTTACTACACATCTATATACTATTTCGTTTGATTCCTTACCAGCCTGAATCCAACTTACCGGACAGTTGAAATTAACTCCTTCATAGTCCGATCTCCCCTTGAAATCAACAGCTCCTTTTACATCTTTCATGAGTTTAGCATTAAACTGCAGATAAAATTCACGATCAGGACGTGCTCCCTTACATCCCTGAGCTCAATGATAGCCATCTTAATATCCACCTTCATAAGCTTCAGAGTCATGGTGAGTGGTTCAATCTTCAAGATTTCCACTGTATCCACCACTATTGTCATCTGGATTATCATGGCCGCCGTCACATCCCTGCCATTTTGCCCAAAATTCAGCTGTTGCATGCAATTTATCTATTCCAAAATTTGTTTGAAACAACTCTTCAGATATGGACGAATTGGATTGGAGCTTGTCTTCGTTAATTCCCGTTGGACTATCAAAGCTAGTCAGCAGTATCAAGAATGCTATAGGAACCATTACTAATAAATTTAGCAATTTCATAATATTTCTCCCTTTCTTTACAAAAAAATTGCCGGTTAATGACAATTTCTTAACCGGCAATTCTTGTGGTTTATAAGTTTGATTTAAATTATTAGTTGCCTTTCTGACCTTTACCGCCATCATCAGGTTTACCGCCGCCGTTACCTTTATTTCCATCACCGCCACCGGGTTTTCCGCTACCGCTTTTTAGTGTAAGGCGAACATCCATATAGGTAAGGTTATTCACAGCATCAATTATAGCTACTCCACCAGCAAGGTCTGGTTCCTCTTGAATGACAACTTCTTCCTCTTCTTCTTCTTTGAGTACGATAATTGTATTACTGTCGAAGTCGGTATTGTAGGTCACGATGCTGTTGGGATCCAGGACAAACGTAATTCGATAGTCCCCGGGGCCAGCAGCAGTTCTACGGGTCACCCAGTTGTATCCGTAGATTACTTTTCCTTGAACGTTGATCTCGGCTGAATATCCGGATGGTCCATCCACTGCGTTCCATACACCACTTTCAAATAGCGGAGATCCGATGTCACCTGTCCATTGAGAAAGTACCGGGTCCCAGGTGGTTGTCAATGTAGGATCATCGCGTTCTTTAAGCAGTTGCTGAATCACCAGTTTGGCTGTACCGGAATACACAGTAGCCTCACTACTTGGATAGATTACTCCATTGGTTCCCCATACTTCTGCAAGGCCCGAAACACTTGGATCTTCGATTTGCATTGTATAGGCATCCATTGGTGTGCTCAAGGTTTTGTAAAGTACTGTTTCAACCCGAACCTGTGCACCAAACGGCCATGCTTTTGATTCCAGGTTGTCTCCCCAGTCAATGGAAGAAACAACCACCGGAGATTCGTAACCTACTTCTGTAACGGCATTTACAGAAGCAGCCTGCCATGTGTTCAGATCATCATTTTGTACATACCAATCATATCCATCGGCTGTAAAAAATAATCCGTCAAATTGTGGAGTACCATATGTACCTCTTAAAGGTTTCACTACTCCATCTGACCATATAACTGGAAAAGACAGATTATTACCTACCTTATCTCCATCTGTTGGTTTTGCCAACGCGATCAAATCGGAGTCCAACGAACTTACTTCTGCCTTATCTGATATTTCTAATGGGGTTTCGCACGCCCAGATTAGAATTAATAAAAGAGGCAGTAAGTTTTGCAGATATCTTTTTGTTGTTCTCATCTGTTTACCTCTCATCTTGTTTATTTTTGTTCTTGTTTTTGAGCATAATTACTCACTCTTTCTTGTTATATAATATCCTCCTTAAACCCCAGAAGACTACTATGATTTACTATTCTGATATGAAAGGTATTTCAATCACATTTGTAAGAATATTGCTTACCCTCCTGTACTGTAATTACTTTTTTATTTTTGTACAGAAAAGATATAGAGCAAATACAAAGAGTAGTTTGCCCTGACGTTACCCTATAGATTTAAAAAGCAGGAATTTGCTTAAATAAAATACTCTAGATGCCGCATAAATTGATGATGCAGTTAATCTGAAAGGCAGGATAGATCGGGAGAACCGTATATTTCGAAGCCTTGTAGTCATTTGTACTATGCTAATTTGCGGAATTTAATTACATGCTGTGTTGAGTTAATTGTTATTTCCAAAGCTTGTTTATGTCTAAACTACTTTTGTAGATCATCTTACCAATAATCAGAGATCAGGAGATGTCATGAAAAAAATAACAAGAATGACTTCAGTACTATTGATGCTGCTTTTTTTGACTGTTAATGTTTTTGCTCAACAACGAGGTCAGCAACAACAACAGCAGCAACAGCAACAACAGGAGCAACAGATGCAACAACAAATGCAGCAACATATGCAGCAGATGCAGCAAATGATGCAGCGGATGAATCGACTTCAGGAACGTACCTATGCAATGAACCAGGATATGAATCGTCGAATGCAGCAAACACAGAATGAACAGTTGCGAAACCAATTTCAAAATATGCATCGATTTGGTGAACAACTCGGACTGACCATTGGCAACATGAAAAATGCAGCCCAGCAGTGTAACCTAATGCTGCAAGATCGTGATATGATTCAGGATCGAGACATGCAACGAGACATGGACCGCCTGCGACTGCACCTGAATGACATGACTGGTCAGGCTGAAGATGCCTTGCAAACGATGGATCAAATAAGAGATAGGTTGCGAGATCAAGATAGAATTCATCAATCAAATTAACCAAGGCTTGTTTTTCGAAACAGGTAACTATGAGAGGAGGTCCAATTGGAAATCCAGAGACGAAATCGCAGAATATTCACGGTGGCGTTACTTGGGGTTACTTTGGTAGTCGGTTGTGTACAGGCTCAACAGGTATCATACCATGGGAATGTACAGTACGCAACCGGCTCCTATTTTTTTGATGAATCAACGAGCAGTTTTTCTGCATCCAATGGATTGGGCTATGTAGGAGATAAATTCTCCGTCTCCTTTTCCGTGCCGTTTATTGTTCAAAATTCACCATGGATCTCATACAGTGCAGCCGGACAATTACCAACCGGTGGTCCTCAGCATGGAGGTCTCGCAGATTCGACGGGTCGCAGACCCGGTAAGGGAGGCAAAAATGGGAATGGTTCAAAAAATCAATACGGTAGTGGAAGCTATAGTACTCCGATTCTAGTTGCCGAATCTGAAGAAGTACCAATCACACTTCCAGATACCACTTCATATACTCAATCCAGCTTTGGAGATCCAAATATTTATGCAAGTCTCAAATTATACAGTTCGGGCTCAGGTTCCAGCAACATTCAGTTAAACTCAGGATTCAAAATTCCATTTGCTGATCCAAACAACGGGTTTGGTACCGGCGAGTGGGATTATGGAGTCGGGATATCCCTTTCCCAGCGCTTTGGAAAATTCTTTATGTATACTAATTTCATGAGATGGTGGCTTGGAAATATGCCCGACCTGGAATTAAAAGATCCTCTTACTTACAGTGCCGGGCTCACACGGACATTCGGACAAGGGAAGTGGTTTATCAACAGTACATTTAGCGGATATACAGAGATTATTAAGGATTACGATCCCCCCATGAATCTCAGTTTTGGGGTTGGACTTTTTGCATCTAATCGAATTTCATTAAATAGTACGTTTACTCTTGGCTTGAGTGAATCATCTGCCGACCAGGTTTTTGGAATAGGATGGAGTCTGAAACTCTAAACCAAGAATTTTTAATTGTTTGTGATATGCTCGTTTAATTTGCGTTGTAAATCACCTTCAGTGAACCGAGTCAATCAATATGTTTTTGAGATAGTTTTAAAATTTTTGACTTAATTATTTCATATCTATCCGAATATCCAATAACTAAAAATTTTTAATTTTCCTGTAAATAAGTTGTGATTAAGTTGAACCTATTTGATGGATCAAATGAAAAAATACAACGGATGAGTTTTTTTAAAATCAATTAACTACATTAAAAACCACGAGTTGTAGTTTTTTCAATCACTTTCCAAAGGTAAAAATGGAGAATACCATGTATCGTAAAGCCTGTCTTATCATTATCACATGTTGTTGGGTTACAGCTTGCAGCACCGCTGAGAAAACAGTAGAACCAGAAACATCAGCGCCTCCTGAAACACCGGTAGCTGAAGAGATCGTTGAAACGGTTGAACCAGTTGAACCGGAAGTTGTTTCTACCGAAGCAGTATTGCTTCGCCAGCCGGCAAATTTGTATCGAACCAATGATACATGTATTGATATTATCAAAGAATCCGAAGGATTACGGCTTGAAGCCTATCAAGGCCTCAGTGGACATTGGTATATCGGATATGGTCACCAGGGTGGTGTGACTGAGGGAATGACAATTACAGAAGCCGAAGCTGAACAGTTACTACGTGAAGATCTCAGGGTTTTCGAGGAAAACATAAGCCAGATGGTAGGGGTAGGTGTAACCAATAATGAATTTAGCGCGATGGTCTGTTTATCTTATAACATCGGCTCAGGAAACTTTGGCCAGTCCACCGTATTGAGAAAAGTAAACGAAGAGAAGTGGGATGAAGCTGCTGATGCCATTTTAATGTGGAATAAAGTTAATGGACAGGTGAATTCACACCTCGTAAGCCGCCGGGAAATGGAGAGAGAGTTGTTTCTAAGCGTGGATTAAACAATCTTAAATTTTTGCAGTTTATTATTATTGACTTTAAGGAGTTTAGGTTGCAATTAACTACATTTGCATCTACAAGGCATTGGCTTCACTTGATATAAAGGGGATATAATTAAACGAGGAGTAGAATATGAAAAAAATAGGTAGTCTAATCATAGTTATCTGTTTATGGATAACGGGTTGCAGCAGTTCCGAGAAAACAGCGCAATCGGAAACTTCAGAACCTGTGAGAATTGAAACGTACAGGCCGGTTGAAAGAAATATTCCTAAAGCAACTGAGCAGCCAACTCGAGAATCTGCAGAAGAATTCCGGACAAATGATGCCTGTATTGATATCATTAAGGAGTTTACAGGTTTGCGCCTGGAGGCTTATTCAGATCAGCGAGGGAATTGGTATATCGGGTATGGACGAAGCCAGGAAGTAACGGAAGGCATGAAGATTACCGAGGCCGAAGCTGAACAATACCTGAGGGAAGATCTCAGGATCTTTGAGGAGAGCGTTAGCCGCATGGTGGAAGTGGAAATTTCTGAAAACGAATTCAGTGCCATGGTCTGTCTCACTTATAACATCGGGCCGGGCGGTTTTGCCGAATCTACTGTTTTAAGGAAGGTGAACGAGCAGGCATGGGAGGAAGCTGCCGAAGCTATTCTGTTGTGGAACAAAGTGAACGGCCAGGTGAATGAAGCTCTTGTAAACCGACGTGAGAAGGAGAGGGATCTGTTTTTGAGACTGCAGTAAATCCGGATGATTTTTTATGAATAATTTATTTCATATTGTAAATCATGGGACTTTATTTTTTTAAAACATACCGAAATTACACAGTAATAAGATGAATTATATCAAATACATACGTCATATCATTTTTTCAAAAATTCTCATTCTTTCGATCATTACAGGGATTATGCTTATGGCTTGCGGTGAGGAAGAGAGGGAAGCTGAGGAGGGTATACAAACTGCATCGGGAGATGTAGAGGTATTAGACGATGCGGTAAACGACCTGATTGATTCGGAAGCGGTTCTGACCGAGCTGGGCAGCGGATATGCCTGGAGTGAAGGTCCGGTTTGGGTGGAAGAGCATGGATTCTTACTATTTTCCGACATCCCGAATAACATCATTCACAAGTGGACACCGGGCGAAGGAGTTACACCCTACCTTGAACCGGCCGGTTATACAGGAGAGGAGCCTCGAGGTGGTGAGTTGGGATCGAACGGACTTTATCTCAGCCTTGAGGGGGATTTGTTGTTGGCTCAGCATGGTGACCGGCGAATTGCACGCATGGACGCACCACTGGATGAACCTGGGGTAAATTTTACTACAATTGCGGGAAGTTACAACGGGCAGCGGTTAAACAGCCCGAACGATCTTGTACAGCACAGCAACGGCGATATTTACTTTACCGATCCGCCCTATGGTTTGGAAGAACAAGCAGATGATCCATCCAAAGAACTTGATTTCCAGGGAGTCTACAGGGTGACACCGGAGGGAGAGGTGATACTCTTAACGGATGAACTCAGCCGACCAAACGGGATTGAATTCTCTCCCAATGAAAAGACTCTATACGTAGCAAATTCAAGTGGTGAAAACCCGATCTGGATGGCATACGATGTGACAGAAGACGGCAATATTGCAAACGGTCGTGTATTCCACGATGCCAGTGATTTTGTGGGTGTTGATCCGGGAAGCCAGGATGGCATGGATGTAGATGCCAACGGCAATATCTATGCAACAGGCCCCGGTGGTGTCTGGATCTTTTCACCCGATGGAACTGTTCTCGGCAAAATCAAAACCAATAAACCTACCGCAAATTGTACGATTGGCCAGGACGGCAAAACGCTCTTCATAACTGCAAGTGACCAACTGTTGAGTATTCCGTTGAAGTAAGTGAAGAGTAAATCTGTTATAGGTTCCAAGCTCATCCCGGAAATTGATATGGTTGGGAATTTTGTGAACGCGGGTTTCGGTGGGGTGAGGGGGTATTGATAATGATGCAGCAACTGCGCAACCTGCTATTTATTTAAGGCGCTTTTCCCAATAACCCGGTTTTCGTTTCATATGCTTGACAGCAGTAATAGTGATTATATTTTCAGAAACGAAATAAATAATTTCATAAGGAAAACGGTCAAGTAAAATCCTTCGATCTTGTTTGCTAAGTAAAGATCCAGATTGAGGATGTGCTAATGCCTGAGCGATGGCTTCTTCTATCTCATCAAGAAATTCAGCCCCAAGCCCATTAGATTTTTCTTCGTAGTATTGAATAGAACTCGTTAATTCTTTTGCTGCCTCAGGATGATATTGAAAAGTCATTTTTTAAGAAACTCTCGGGCGGCTTTATGCACTTCTTGACCTGAAATTGCAGCTACCTTTCCCGATTTGATCTCAGCTTTTCTTTGTTTTACTTCATCAATCCATGCTTGTTCAATATCATCATCAATTTGCTGATCAAGGCTATCAATAAGCTTTTTGGCTAATTCAGCGCGTTGTTTTTCGTCTAATTCGAGAGCCGAATGCTGAATTTCTTTATAATCTGTAATCATAGTTTTGGGGTTTGTCTCTTTCTCCAATCTATTGAAAAACGAACAATTCTGACAATTATTTATTGAGTGGAAGAGTGGGTGTAACGGTCCAGTGTTTAACCGACTCGGCCTTTTTGATGGGAATTTAATATAATTTTGGAGTTACTTTTAGCTCTCTTTTGCTCATCAGTCAAGAAATGACTTTGCATTTTTTTTTCACTTCGCTCCAGGGCTTTGCAGAACTCTCACTTTGCTCATACCTGTCAATACGTTTTTTTAGTTCCTTTGACCAGGCTTCCTCCGAATTGAACTCTTTCTCCGATTGAAGACTGTCTATCAACATATGTGCAAGTTCCGCCCGTTCTTGATGGGATAGTTCAAGTGCCTGTTTTCTGATCTTTTTGTTAATCATAGGTTTTTCAAATCTTTTGAATACTTCTGTAGTATGGTAATAAACTCGAAAAAAGGAAAATAATTTTGTCGGAGGGTAGAGGCGTATGAATAATAGACTGGGTGAAAAATTTTTCAGCATCCAGCACTTTACGCTTCATCAAGGTTGGGATCATTTTTGTAGGATCCCGCAATCAGCCACCCGATACCAAACAGTGTGAGTCCCCAAACTTCGATCCATAAAACCATATTCTCCAAATCCGTTGCTCTGCCGTAAATAAAGATGGAAAGGATTCCGAGAACCATGAGTACGCTGATGGTGCGATAGGTGTAGGAACGGCCGGTTTTTCCTTTTTTCATCGCCCTGTTTGAAAAAAACCACATCATCACGATCAGGCATGCAAACAGGAGAATGGCAGCCCCGTAATGAATATTCATCGGTTCAAGGTTGACAGCATTTGCTACGGTTGTTGTCCAGGCGGGCGGTATATCAGAGCCGGTGAATCCCTGGGTCGGAAAAAGGGCAACGCAAATGGCAAAAACACAGGAGGCTTTACTCAAATAAAATTCCCAGTCTTTTTTGCCCCCGGTTCCGTTGTAGGCTGAAAGGAAAAAGCCTACGACCACCAATGAGCCGACAAAGATGTCATGTGCATCTGTCCAGTACGAAATGCTGATTGATGTTAAGGTTTCTTCCGATCCAGCAAGCAAATAAACCGTTGGAGCAAGCAAGACGGCTATCGCTCCAACAATCACACGCATGGTTTTGTGATTAATCTGACGATCCATAGAAGTTCTCCTTTTATCTATTTAGTTAACGACATGGCACATAAGCTGCACGCAAATAAATGTTGAATTAGCAACTAACGAAAGACGCGACTTAAAACCAAGAGGGGCAAAGAATTGGCGCCTGTCCTCCGAAGCATCATACCTTCATTGAAAATGTGGAGAATCATTGAACCGTAGCGTAGGAGGGAGGCGTGTCCCTAAATGCACTAGTTATACCGCTTTTATTAATTATGTAGCAAATTCTTTTGGGCTAATAGCGATCTCAGGAAATTCACGAGCAATTTTTTTATCAAATGTGACCAGCTGAATATTTAAATCATCAGCCAATGCTACAAATTCACAATCATATGCTGAACATGATGAATTTGCAACAAGACTCATAACCTGTGTCGAGTTAACATCGAATTCGTTGGCCTCCATCAAATGCTCAGCTTCTTCTGTTACTCGCAAAACAACGGAGAATTCTAAAATTTCCTTCCGTAAATATATCGATAGTATATTTCTAAATTCGGATCGCCAGAGAAGAGGAGCAACCCAATCATCATCTTTCTTGAGAACCTTGTAAACCCATTCATCCATGTCATTTGGCACCCACATGGTTGCAATTACATTGGTATCAACAACAATCATGGACGGCCTTTGTCAATTGCTTGTTGAATTTCATCCATAGAAAGAGAGCCTTTCGCTTTCTGTTTAAGTTTTTTGGCACGAGTAATTATTTGGTCTGGATCTCGTCGATTGCTTTGAGCTAATTTTTTCAAATAAACAATCACTTCACTGTTAATACTTCGATGATGTAGCTCAGCCTGCTTTTTTATTTTGGCATAAACATCATCAGGTATATCTCGAATGGTGATACTTGTAGGCATAAGATTGAATTTAATTTAGTTTCATTATGAAACTAATCAGAAGAGGTGATTATTGCAACAGAAGCGGTATATCATATGATTGAGCAGATTTCACAATCCTTTCGAATACGTTGCATAATATGATTCAATAAATTTGTAATGTATACTGCGGAGATGGTTCACATAAGTGGAAAACAAATATGGTCTATATTCACGTACTATACCGGGGATGGAGAGGAGTCAAAAATCCACTGGGTCAAAAATGATATGCGATCTCAGATCTTTGATCTGGGAAACTTCTGAGATCAAAAAACGGATATCTCCAATCAGAGATCAAGCTTTACAAAATGATCTTACAGACTCCAGGATTTTTCATCTTCAGACAGAGGAATGCAACCTCGGTAAACACCGGGAATTGGATCATAAACAAGAATTTCTTCGCCGACTTTTTCAGAACTGAAATAGGCCCATAATGTCAGCGATTTTAAGGACTTGTAGAATCCCGGCGGTTCTTCCTGGTCACCGACGGCCGTTCCCCATACGCTTTTTCTGAATGTGCCGCCCTCTTCTTCCTGATCGAGCAGGAACTGCTTCCTGTCATCATTATTTAAATCAATGAAAGGAGCCCCGTAATTCTGCTCCGCCTCTGCATTCAATTGATCCAGCTCATCTCGTACCTGCTGCTGGGATTCTGCGTCGTACGATTTTTCAAAAAACAGGTCGATAAATATATCCACGTTTACATCCAAGGCACCCGGAGTATCCGTGGCCGGAAGAATGGTATCCACGAAGGCGGAGATGAACAATGCCTGGTCTTCATTCAAAAAAAGTGGCTGCCAGTCCAAACGACTGGCTTTTGTGCAGGATTGTAGTAGGCCTAACAACGAAGGTCCCGCGAGGATACCTCCGGTCAATAGTGCTGTATTTTTTAAAGCTTCTCGTCTGTCCATAGGTTCAGAGGTTATTTTTTTTGAGTTCCGATACGGCATGATCTGCGGCCCGGGCCGTCAGGGCCATGTACGTGAGCGAAGGATTTACACAGGATGATGAGGTCATACAGGCCCCGTCCGTTACAAATACATTTTTGCAGGCATGAATTTGGTTGGTGCCGTTCAAAACGGAGGTTTCGGGGTCTCTGCCCATGCGGGCGGTTCCCATTTCGTGGATTCCGTATCCCATCTCGTGGTTTTTATCAAAATCCACAACATTTTTTAACCCGGCATTATCCAGCATCTCTTTGGCATCTTCCCTGATCTGCTTGTTCAGGGCCAGTTCATTTTCATGCCATTCGGCATCGATGGCAAGTGTGGGCTGACCCCACTTATCCAGGTTTTCGTTGTCGAGGTACACTTGATTATCATGATAAGGCAGACATTCCGCAAAACCTGTGATAAAGAATTCCCACGGGCCCGGTTTCATCATTCTGTCTTTGAAATCTCCTCCAACATCCTCTTCGTTGGCGCCTCTCGACCAATTTGCGCGTCCGGCACTGCCTTGGTACCCAAAACCGCGAACGAATTTATCCGATTGAGGCTGATCTTGCAGATTTACATATCGCGGGATATAGATGCCGTTAGGACGGCGCCCCTGGTAGTATTGATCTTCAAAATCCTCAGATTCACCCATAGCCCCAACTCTGTAGGTGTGATCCATAAGGTTATGGCCCAACTCACCGCTGTCATTCCCGAGTCCGTCGGGAAATCGGTTGCTGGTTGAATTTAAAAGAATTTGAGTAGAGCTGAGTGCTGAGGCATTGCAGAAAATGATTCGCGACTGGTATTCAATCACTTCATCCGTTTCAGCATCAATAATTCTAACCCCTGATGCTTTACCGGACTCTTCATCATAGATGATTGATTGTACAATCGAATAGGGCCTGATTGTTAAATTACCGGTTGAGTGAGCGGCTGGCAGCGTTACTGCATTACTGCTGAAGTATGCTCCGTAGGGGCAGCCACGGTCGCAGCGATTTCTAAACATGCATTTGCCCCGTCCGTTCATCGGTTCGGTAAGGTGCGCTACCCGGCCAATAATCATATTTCTTCCGGTAAATTCACTTTCAATTCGGCTTTTGATCTGCTTTTCCAGGCAATTCATCTCCATAGGGGGTAAGAAATGGCTGTCAGGCAGTTGAGGCAGTCCAAGCGATTCACCACTGATACCTGCGAATTTTTCTACATATGTGTACCACGGTTCAATGTCTTTGTAGCGTATGGGCCAGTCAACACCATGTCCGTCTTTTGCATTTGCTTCAAAATCGAGGTCTGACCAGCGATAACACTGCCTTCCCCATAAGAGGGAACGTCCTCCCATTTGATGCGCTCTGACCCATAAGAACGGCTTTACTTCGGTATAAGGATTCTCCTTATCATTTGCATAAAAATGTTTGTTGCTCTGTCCAATAAACCCGGCCCGAACGGCTTTATAATGATTTTCTCTGTCTTCGGGGGTAAGTGAACCCCTTAATTCATCATCCCAGGGGTCATCATGCATGGTTGGGTAATCATCAACATGTTTGACAATCCTGCCCCTTTCCAGTACCAGTGTTTTAAGTCCATTTTCGCAGAGTTCTTTGGCTGCCCATCCGCCACTTATTCCTGATCCGATAACGATCGCATCATAAGTTACATCACGCTTTGCTTGAATATTATAATTCGCCATAAAAAATTAATTAAAGAAACAGTATTATAGGTAGACTTAACATTTAATTGTATTCGGCAGAAATGTAATAATTCTGATCAACTTACATAATTGTAATCCAGTACAAGTGTTGATCTTAAAAAAACGATATCTCAAACGCTATAGGGCTACATTAAGTAAAATGATAGCTGGTTTAACTTATTATTCCGGATAATCATACTAAATTCTATTTAAACCGCTAAACCATGGATTTAGGTTTTGTCAACACTGGAGAAATTATATATAAAAAAATTGTGGAATGCAGATATAGATTCAGGATTGGTAACCAGGGGGAATCTGGTATAGAAAAAATGATATAATATTTAGGATATGCGAGCTTGGCTATTTGATCTAAGACCCGAGATCTGAATTCGCAGAATGAATCTCCATTCAGAGATCAATCACCTTATATGCGGAATCTCGGTCAGATACTGTGTATAAAGCGAAGTTGCTTGTTTTAGATCTATCTGTTCAAACTCAAGCATGGTTTCCAGTCCTTCAAGTTTGGCATCGCAGCCGCGAACCTGGGTAATTTTCGAGGTTAGATCACGGGCTTTTAACAATCCGTTTGCAATGACAGCAGACATGGATAAGAGGGTAGCCACTAAACAGAGCACTTGCCATACAGGAATACCAAATGATATCACACCCTTTGCAGATTCGATAAAACCGGGGCCTCCCACACCGGGGCCGGCTGTCAGTGCTGCAGCTAATGCACCGGCCACGATTGAGATGGTAATGTACCGGGAATGTCTTGGCTCATTCTTTTTTAGATAATCAGATACCTCCCCTCGTTTTGTGTTTATTTTTTTTAAAAGTGCATCCTTATCATTCATGGTTCTCCCGCTTGTTTGAGATTTATGGAAATGGTAATGATTAATTTAGTGGTGAGCAAGGGGTGAGATACGAGCCAAAACTATATATAAATATTGAATTTGTGGTTCCGCTCTGTTTTCGTCAGTTTGGCAAATCATTTCGGATAAACCATTTTACTTTATTAAAAGAATGAAACATCAATTCTTTCAAAAATCAGACTCTGAACAACAAAAGTTTCTTTGGAAAACTGGGCTGCTCCTATTCCTGGTAAGTTCTCTCATTTTGTTGATATGCTACCTCACAGGATTATATCTGCTTGCAGGGCTCATCCCCTTTGCTATTTTGATTACCGCACCGTTTATAGACCTTCCTATGGGCAGAAAAAACGGAAAATTTATTTACTATTCTCCATTATTCATCACTGAGCCAGAAAGGAATGGCAAGGTGGTTGTTCACGGCGGGACTCTGTTTGATTATCTGTTCACCATCACTTCGGATTTGAAAGGGCGGAACCGGACAAGATTTGTGTTGTATGGCTATATACTTGGCTTATTACGTTTTATCTCGGAACACGAGAATAAGAGTAGGGGAGACCTTCAAATTCGTGGAACTTCCTATATCATCAATGATAAAACTGCAGCCCGGTTTGGCTTAAAACCCGTTAAAACGGATATTCTTCAGCTTTTGATTTTATTGCTGAACTACATTCCTATTACACTTTCCTATTCCTATATCAAGCAAAAAGTACATTTTCCGAAAATTTCAGAGATAAAAACCTATGAGGGTAAACTGTCTGAAATGGTGAGGCATAAGGAGAAACTCATTGAGCTCAAAAATCAGTTAGAGCCAACATGAAGGGTTCATTTATTTAAAAACAGCTTTCCAAAACGTTTCTGCAATTGGAAAACATTTACTATGTCAATCGTAAACTCATCTGGTGCATGTATTAAGCGAAGCGTCCTCGGTCAAGAAAGCCTGCTGGCGTAGTTGACTCACCTGTACCCTTTTTATTTATTAATAAAGCATGCTGAAGGCCTGCAAGAGAAGACATTTTTTGATCTCAAAACCGTTTGGACAGATCTGTCGTTTAACAAATAGTACCCATTAACCCGGTTGGAATCCGGATATTGAATCTTGACAACAGTAGAAGGGGAATGTCGATGGACATTCATCATTCTGTTAATTGTCCCGATTGTCTGGATCAGTTAAAAAAGTTAAGTGTAGGGAGAGTTTTTACTCGTAGGGAATTGTTTTTAGAATATGTTTGATAGCCTCAAGTCGTGCATACCTTTTATTGTTGGCATCGATTATTCTCCATGGTGCATGTTCTGAATTGGTGACTTCAAACATTTTTTCCTTGTACTCTGTGTAAGAGTCCCAAAGATCTTGTGCTCTTTCATCTACGGCGGTCATTTTCCAGCGTTTTAACGGACTTTTTTTGATGTCTTTAAACCGCCGGGCCTGTTCTTTTTTTGTGATGGAAAAGTAAAACTTCACCAGGTACGTATTGGATTGAACCAACATCTTCTCAAATTGATTAACCTGGGACATAAAAACCCGGTATTCCTCTTCGGTGCAAAAACCATTGACCGGTTCAACGACCGCCCTGTTATACCAGCTCCGGTCGAACAGGACAATCTCCCCGGGGTTGGGTAACTGGTTAATGTATCTTTGGAAAAACCATTGTTTTTGCTCATCGTCAGAAGGAATATTCAAAGCAACACTGCGAAAGTGTCTTGGGTTGATGCGCTCCGTCAGGCGACGAATAGCTCCACCTTTTCCGGCTGCATCCCTGCCTTCAAAAACAATGACCACTTTTTTATCATTTTCTATAACCCAGCTTTGCAGTTTGATCATCTCTTCCTGCTTTTTGTTCATTTCATGGGCATATTTAGCCTCCTTCAAAGACTTTCTGATATTAAGCTTTTTCCTTTTAAGAAGGGCATAAAAGCCATCTTTGGAGTTCAGGAGCTCGATCTCTTTATCTGTTAGTTTCATCCTGTAAAAATTATTTAGATATCAATTTGAGTTGCACTTCGATGGTATCTCATCACAATATTAGGATCCGGAAGTAGAGTTGTGTCCGATTCACCTTTCCCTTCGTAATTAAATTTCGAAAGTATATATCTCATACTTTCCAGCCTGGCTTTCTTTTTACTGTTGGCTTTTACGATAATCCAGGGACTGAAATTAGTGTGGGTCTTACTGAACATCTGTTCTTTGTAATAGGTATAGCGATCCCAAAGCTCCTGGCCTTTCATATCAACGGGACTGTATTTCCACTGTTTCAACGGGTTTTGCAGTCGGGATTCGAATCGCTCCTGCTGCTCATCCTTTGAAATTGAAAACCAAAACTTGATCATAATGAGATTGTCTTCGTAAAGCAGGTGTTCAAATTCAGGTACCTGAACAATAAACTGTTCATACTCCTCCTCATTACAAAAACCCATCACAGGTTCCACAACAGCACGGTTGTACCAGCTTCGGTCAAAAAATACAATCTCACCCGGGTTGGGCAGTACTTTGATATACCTTCGAAAATACCATTGCCCTCTTTCAACTTCTGTTGGTTTTGACAAAGCGACCACCCTGGATGACCGTGGATTGAGATGCTGTTTAAGCCGTTTGATGGATCCACCCTTGCCGGCAGCGTCTCGTCCTTCAAAAATAATTGCAAGTCGTTTCTTCTTTTTGGCTATCCATTTTTGAAGATTCACCATCTCAATTTGCAACTGCTTTAGTTCAGCTTCATACCGTAATTTATCCAGTGTTTTTTGAACAGGTATACCGTTCTTTTTTGCAATTTTGATGAGATCATTTCTTGTATCTGCGTTTTTTAGGTGTTCAGATGTAAAATTCATGGTCCAGGATCGTTCCAATTTCGTAAAACAACGGAGATGCCTTCAGTAGATGCCCCTTGTATTTCCGGGATTTCTTGAGCCGTTCAGGTAGGCTGCTGCTGTTTTAATGCTAATTGAGATTCGTTGGTTAGTTGCTGTGTTTTTAGCTATTTATCCGTTTCAGGATAACGGCTCATTTATTTGATTGAATAGAATAAAATCGCCAAAAAAAGTCAAATATTCGATTTTATTCAGGTTAAATGAATAATAAGCTATAATTGAAACATTACGGTGAATATCTTCTCTGAATAAAAAGTGCATCAAAGCCGGGGAAGAGTTCTTCTGAATAGATCTTATGATCGGATGCGTCCTGCAGATTTTCAAAAAATGGATGGCCGCAAATGTAATCACCCGGGTAATGGTGGGGTTTTGTCAATGCATCCAGCTCCCAAACACTCCGGCGTTGTGTCAGGCTCATTTTGGTGCAGAGGTAATCATCTTATTCTAATTGTTACTCTACATATTTATGTGATCGATAATCCATTGCGGACTCATTAATGGTTGATAAGCAAAATTGGGCAGATTATTCCAGCGTTTGAGTTAAGTAGTTGAAACTGCTGGTGTTATAAAATGTCATTCGTCCGGGGGCGCACTTCATAGGTAACTAACCTGCCCAATCAGGGATTAATATGTTTCATCAGGCATAGCTAAAGAGGGGTGGAATGAATATCACAACAAGAGCTGCCCAAATAGCATAGACCGGCAGGTAATCGCTTTGCCATTTTTCGAGACGATTGTAAGATCCCTGTTTTAGTATATACCGGATATAGAGCAGGGCAGACCCACTTAAGTTGATAAGGAGAATCAGGTTTAAACCCAGTGCCACGATGCGATTCGGTGTTAAGCCGAGTTCGGAAATTCTTCCGCCAATACTCCAGAGCGCAATCAAGTCAACGATTAAAGCGCTCACCAGTAGAACGATCCGAACAAAATCAATTATCCCTGGAGTAGAATCTACCCGCCGGGCTGAGATGGAATAGAGCAAAAGACCCAGTACCACCACAAGAAGCAGATCCAGAGCAATAAGTACATCACGTTCTATTTCCATGGTGCGTCCGGTCCAAATCAGCGTACCCAGGAATGAAAGCAGTACGACAGCAAAAAGTGGTGTAAAGAGTCGTGCCAGCATAGGCGCAAAGTTTTCGGCTGCACCTTTTTTTATCTCCACCAGCCAGGCGGCGATAATTAAAGCACCAACCGATCCGCAGGGAAGTATCCATGATTCAAAGAGAGGTTCAATATCGATGGCGATGGTTTGGAATATGAATGCCATTAATGCCATCAAAACCCCGCCACCGAGGGCGATAAGGACATAGTAGATGAACAGTTCACCGGAGAATCGTATAAAATCCATACGAGCGCTAATCTGATTCCATTTACCGCCTGTATACGCTATTCCCACAAGCAACCATAGTGCAATTGGCATATGCAATGAAGTAAGTATGATCGTATCACCGGACGTTTCAAACGGATAGGTGTTGGCGAATAGAATTGCTGCCACAAAAGCAAAGGTCAACCAAGAGAGAGTTCGAATTCCAGGGCTTCGTTTCCAGGTAAAGTAAATGACAAGGAGCGGGAGAACGAAAAAGCTGAAATTCTGGATGTAAAAAACTTCATTTTGGTTTGTATCAAATCCTAAAAGATCGGGTAATTTAATGAACAGAGCCGCTGTTGTTGCCAGGGCAAAGACAATAATGGCTTCCTTGTATGTTTTTGTTGATTCGGTGAGTTGGGTTGGTGTTGACATTGAATGTATTCCATTTAGGTTTAATAAAGCTGGGCTTTATTGGTTTGTTTTCCGGCTGAATTGGGAACAAGAAGTTATTTGAAGATAGAAAGTACTTTGTAATTCAAAGTTATGATATAAATTTTTTTACATGTTGCGATGATCCTGCTTTACAGGCTTGAGTGTTGGTGTTCTGTGAACAAATGAGCAAGTATCCTTTTCAAAGATGAAAGAAAAGTGGAGCTTAACAACGTGTAAAGGGGTGAACTGTTTATTCAGCATCTATTTTTGTGATTTAATAATCTGTTCCATGAGGCCCAGGTAATCGGCGAAGGCTTTCTTACCCTCTTTAGTCATATAGTACCTGGTGTTTGGTTTGTTGTCGATAAATGATTTTTTGATCCCGATAAAGTTTTCCTTCTCCAATTTTTTAATATGAGTCGCTAAGTTCCCATCGGTCACATCTAAGAATTCCTTCAGTGAAGTAAAATCCAATGTGTCGTTCACAGCCAGGGCAGACATAATTCCAAGTCTTACGCGACTTTCAAATGCTTTATGTAGATCATCAAATGATAATTTCACTGTTTCTCACCGTTCGTACCTGAAATGCATGTAAATGCCATATATGATATGAACCAAACCAAATCCAACTGCCCAAAATATCAAACTGTATTCAAGGAAAACCGAGCTGAATAATCCGAGGGCGATCTGGACAAACCCCATCAGCCTGACCTCAAAAATGGTTGTATTACCAGCGTTATATAGAGCAAGTCCGTAAAACAGGAGTGTGAATGGGGCGATTAGCCCAATCAAACCTTTTGATATTAAAATTAGAATTAGAATTCCACCAGTGAACAGAGGAACTGCCATTTGGGTCAGTAACCGTCGTGATGTGGCATTCCATATGTTTTCACCATTGATGTTCGCATTTCTCCATGAAAAAAATATGGCGGTTAATAGTGCCACAACCAAAATGATGAGCGCCAGACTCACTACATTCGTAAGGGCAGGGGTGCTGTATGAAATTTCATCCGGGTAAAAATCAAAAAAACGGTAGGCGATGTAAGCACCCGTCAGTGCATAAATACCGGCCATGATTCCGGCCCATCCAGAAAGAGATAAAAATTTGGAAGATTTCTCCATCATGGAGCGTATCTCAGCGATATCTTGAATGTAGTCCCGTTCTTTATTCATACAAAGTACTTTTTATTTCAAAGTACATTCAAAATATGAATTAGTCAACAGATAGAATGAAAAAAAGAAGGGAAGGGAGGTGGGTCTATCAGATGATACTATGCGATACTTGCACATATGCTGATCAATAGTCTTCACCCAGAGAAGGAATTTGAATCTGAGGAAGCGTGGTCTGAAGAACAAAAAAACGTATTGACCGGTATGAACAAGGTAAAAGTTCTACAAAACCTTGGATTGAAGTAAAAAAATGCGCAGGCACTTCTTGACCGATGAGCAAAATGGCCTTTGAACTTGATAATGCGGCAGAGGCCAAGTTTTACGATATCGTTGATTATTATAAACGCGTTTACCAGTTGAATTTACAAAGCCATAGTCGTATTCATTATACGAAGCATGTTTTATAGGCTGATCATCCCCCTGAGTCCCCCTTACATCCTACGCCAAAGATGCTCACCGTAACCCTGCGCAAAGGAGAGGCTTCGGAGCACAGGTCGAAGGGGGAAGATTCGGGTGCTTTTTCCCGACCGCTGTCGGGAGGAATGACAATAGCTAAAAAAGCTCATTCCAGATAACTATAGGGTTTTATTTCTTACAATCTTAACCGGTAAACGCGTTATTATAAACAATTTGATCTGACGCTTTCCTACGATTTTATTCAAGAGTTTGAATATGCTGTACAGCGACTTATAAAATTCCCCAAAGCAGGCCATCCTTATCTACATCAAACCAAGCTTATTTTTCTGAATTGATTCCCTTATGCGATTGTATACAAGGTTTACAGGGATGAATTGATCATGGTTTTTGCATCTTGCAGATGAATCGAAAACCGGATTATTGGGAAAAACATCTTAAATAAATCCGCAGGTTGCATAATTTCCTAACCGAAATACCGGGCTATTGTCATTCAAAATGTCCTTCATTTTTTAACATCACATACGTCCAAATACCTCCCAGCAGGTCAATAACAGATATAATGATGATGTTTGGAGAAACAAAATCAAGCAGTGCAAATGCTGAAAAGAAAAAGATGATGGTGAAACGAATAAATGCAGTCGCTTTCATGATTACAATAATTTCATACCTGGCTGCTAAAAAGTAATAGACAGATATAGCCATCAGTAATATTCCGGAAAGCCGGACCCAGACTTCAAATGTGGGTTCGATTCCCAGGGGAGTTAACAGTGCATTCGGTACAAAAAGAAGCATTATTCCGTTAAAAGCTAGAAAAATACCATAAACTAAAACGCTGATAGCTGATCGGCTCATATCTTATCCATTTTTTAAAAAAAACAATACACAGTCTGATGATTAAGCTGCTGGTTTTCAAGTTGTTAATGCCAAAATAAACATCTGTAATAGAAATTTGGCAAATAAATATTCCCATAAGTGGGAAACTGTTTTATGATAAGTGGTTTAATTCCCCGACCCTCTGGCTCGAAAAAGATAAAAATCCTCCTTTGAAGTGGGACACTCCAAAAATAAGACACGTTTTGACCAAAATGTTATGGGTTCTTCGTTGATACCTCGCGGGCTTTGCCCCGGGGTAGTTCATTGTATGCTTGATTTACACAGACACATTCAATTGGTAAATAATCAACACGCCTGGATTCTCCATTCAACGATTATACGATCGGTACTGTGTGAGAATAATAAAAACTGATTGCTCCAAACGAATGGCAGATACAAATAACTTTTACCGATATCTCGACACTAATCTTTAGCTGCTTCTAAGACGGCTTCAAATGCAGGTTTGGCTTCAAACTCACGGTCAAAAAGAAGCGGATAATTCGTTCGTCCGCGAATTGGAAAATTATTAAGCCAGGATTGTCCGTCATTGAGTCCCCAAAACGTCACACGCTCTATTTTATCACTGTGCTTTTTAAATAGCTCAAACAGAGCTGAATAACGGTCTGCAAGTTCCTGGTGCATTGAGTCCGGCAGGTTTTCAGTGAATGGATTAAGGGCATCAGGTACCGGGCTATTTTCAGGAAGTTCAACATCTGCTTGTTCTTCCCGAGGCAGGAGGTCAATGTCGAGTTCGGTAATCATAACTTTCAGGCCCAATTCCGAAAAGGCAATGATGCTCTCCTCCATCATTTCGATAGAAGGAGTATCTATTTTCAGGTGAGCCTGCATGCCTATACCGTCAATGCGGATATTATTCTCCAGCAGGCTTTTCACCAGTGCAATTGCAGCTTCCCGTTTTTCAGGAATCCACAGGTTATAATCATTGTAATAAAGCTCAGCGTCCGGAGCGGCTTCACCGGCATACTGAAATGCTTTCTGGACGTAATCTTCTCCCACCAATTCATACCATTTTGATTCTCGCATGCCGCCTTCATCCAACACAGCTTCGTTGACGACATCCCAGCCGTCTATGCGTCCCTGGTATCGGCCTGCAACTGTTTGTATATGATTTCTCATTCTCTGTAGAAGTTCTTCCCTGCCGACGGCTTCGCCGTTCTCTGTTTCAAAGACCCAATCCGGAACCTGTGAATGCCATACCAATGTATGCCCAACAATAAACATCTTATTCTCTACACCGAACTCAACAAAAGTATCCACTGGAGTAAAATTATATTCGTCGGGATTTGGATGTACCCGTTCCCATTTCAGCAGATTTTCCGGGGTGATGGAATTAAAATGCTGCCGGATCAATGGAGTGACCCGTGGTATTTCTCCGGCCACTTGGGAATGGTTCAGTGCTACACCAATTTTAAAATCATGCAGGTAAGAATTTGATAATGAGTTTGAGTCGGATGACTCCAGGTTCTGTTGCTCATTTGTGCATCCAATGATGATCAAAAAGAGAATCAGAAAAAGAGTTGACCGGGTATTTCTGTCGATTGAGTGATTATGCTTCATCATCTTATCCTCACTATTGAATTTGTATGAATATCGATTTTAAAGAGTGACAGATACTAATTAACGTAATACAGAAAAATATCAGATTATTTCGTATAAATAACCCTATTTCTCTTTAATACCGTTTTCATTCAGTAATAAACTCCCTGTACGGTATGAAGGCTCTTAGCTCATATCCCTCATGGGGGAGAGGTTCAGGCTTTCTTCCTCAATGCTCCAATAAATAACGTAGCCGGTGGCATCGGGAACGGCGTCCCATGATAGCATCGCATTTCGGCGGTCGTCCATTCTCTCGACGATACAGTTATCGGGTGTTTGCGTTTGTTCACCCCAAACTTTTAAAAAAAGGAATTCGGATATGGCCAGGTATTTGTGAATCCAAAGTGCAACTGTACCACAGGTATGAAACAGCTATAAAACAGGTAAGGAAATTGATCTATTCGACACCACCAGCCAGTTTTGCTTATAGACTTAATCTATGGATAGTGGAGATAAATTTGTTTGGTGTCAAAGTTATATTAGAGAAGTCAATTGGCAAGCAATAAACGTGCCTGGGTTCCCCAACCGCCTATGAAGATATCATTTTTGCCATCCCCGTTGAGGTCTCCAGCTTCAAAACCCCAGCCTCGTCCCACAGTTTCTTCAGGAATATAATCTTCCGTTTTGTCTCTGAAATATCCGCTGCCATCATTGATATATGCACGAACTTGCAGTGGAACAAATCCCGGAATCTGGATCGGCCCGAGGAGGATATCCAGTGAACCATCCCGGTTCAGATCTACAGGTATGCCGGCGTAAACGGAAAACGAATTGTATGGCAAACGGTCAGGGGTTTCATCGTTAAACTGTCCCTGTCCGTCATTCACCAGCAGACGAACCCTTGGATTTTTATCCCAACCTGTATTATTACTTGTCAGGTTAAAAAAGAGGATGTCCAGGTGGCCGTCCCCGGTAAAATCCCGCACATGTACTTCTCGCGTTTCCAGTAGAGTGACAAGGTCAAGGCGATCCGAATGGTCTGAGAAGTGCCCGTTACCATCGTTTAGGAAGAGGGCATTGGGTGGTGTTTCATTGCCAAGTACCATATCCGGGTCTCCATCTTTATCGATATCTGCCAGTGCAATACCCTGCGTATTATCCTGAATCTGTGGCAACCGTTCACGGGTCACATCCATAAAACGGCCGGGCTGATCGGGATTGTTCAACCACAAAAAGTTCTGGTTTTCTTCACCGGTATTCCCAACAACGATATCCGGTAAATTATCCCCATTCAGATCACTGACTGCCAGGGCATTCCCCTCGCTCATCGCCGGAATTCGGTCACTTTCATCAGAAAAGCTTCCATCGGAATTTCCGAAAAAAAGTTGATGTGTTTGATCATCTTCTGCAATGAAAATGAAATCCACATGTCCGTCTTGATTAAAATCAGTTCCCACCACATGTTCTGTATCATGAGAGGCCCGGCCAAAAGCCCCCTCTTTCCAGCGAAAACGTCCCTGTCCGTCGTTGATGTAAAGCCGGTTGGCACCATATTCCACAGCAAGTGCGATATCCAGGTCACCGTCTTTATCCACATCTACAAATTCGGATCCAAGGGCATGAAGATCCGGGGCGGAGGGGAGATGTGTGCTTGTAACATCCCTGTATTGTGTTTGGGCTGTTGTAATACCAAAGCCGAGTATGGTGAATAGCAAAAGCAGTGTAGAAAACTTGTGTGGTTTCATATTCATTCTCGATTCGTTGGACGATTTTTTTTCTCTCTTATCAAACTATCTGAGAATTAAAGTTTAAGGATAATATTAGATGAATTTCAAAGTATAATTGTCTCTTGTTGATAAAAAAATATCAAATAACTGCTCAAGCATTACATACTCATAGGCAAAAATACCATTAAATAAGACGATGAAAAAAGCTTAGTTCATTTGTGGAGAGTTTTCTTTCCAAAAGTAATACCATCAAAATAATGTTCGAAATGACACTTGTTCACAAAAGGTTTTTACTTAAACGAGTTAGGAAACAATCAAGATGACACCTCCAATATGTTATAAAGTTCAATAAAGGTTTTACCGCTTAACATTGAGGTAACATTAGCATAAAAATTGATTTGTATCTTAATCAAGAGATATCGAACAACAATGAGCTGCATAAATTTTGGAACAGGCTGAAACAAAGAGTTCGGGTATTTTTGATAGTTACAGACATCTCATCAAGTGGGGTGCCGTAGCAGCACTCGTTTACTTGCTCTTGGTTGCAGTATCTATCATTGGAGATGGTTTTGAAATTGCCACAGGAGGAGCCGCAGCTCAACTATTTGAATTTGCCACGAATCCCATCATCGCGTTGATGATTGGAGTTGTTGCCACAGCGGCAATACAAAGCTCAAGTACTGTCACATCCATTATTGTCGGCTTGGTTGCGGGAGGATTACCGATGTCGATGGCGATACCGATGATTATGGGAGCCAATATCGGTACCTCGCTTACAAGCACAATTGTAAGCCTGGGGCATGTAAGGGACGGTGAAGAATTTAAACGAGCTTTTTCAGCTGCTACCGTTCACGACAGTTTTAATGTTTTTGCTGTTCTGTTGATTTTACCGATTGAACTTCTTTTTCATCCTCTTGAACATGCCTCCCTATGGTTAGCCGGGTTTTTTTCAGGCGATATAGCCATGGCAGATGTAGGTGTGAGTAGTTTTAATATTGTCTCATTTGCAATTGCTCCTTTAGTAAATCTGATTATGTGGTCTTCATCGCTGATCCAGGGAGTCTGGCAGGGGATATTTCTTATCATTCTTGGTGTGGGCCTCATCCTTTTTGTTGTCCACACGATTGGGAAAATACTAAAAAGGCTTATGACAGGGCGAGCTCTTGAAATCATGAATACTGCCGTGGGCCGTGGGCCGATCTCCGGAATCGGTGCAGGTACGGCAATTACGGTTTTGGTTCAATCCTCATCCACAACCACTTCATTGATTGTTCCGATGGCCGGAAGTGGGGTTATGTCCATGAAACAGGTCTATCCCTTTACACTTGGAGGAAATATCGGTACAACAGTTACAGCATTGCTTGCAGCAATGGCTATTACCGGGGCGACGGCTGTACTGGCATTTCAGATCGCACTGCTTCACTTACTCTTCAATGTTTTTGCTATTCTGCTAATTTTCTCCATTCCATTTCTGCGTAATGTTCCACCGACCATCGCCGAAAAAATGGCCGAAATGACCCAAAAGAGGAAATGGTTTGTGGGAGCGTATATTGTATCGGTGTTCTTCCTTCTGCCGCTTCTTGCCCTTGGAGTTTCAGAGCTGTTTTTCTGATCACAGACCTGATTTCATGATGGATTCCCTGGGTTAGTATTTTGAGTTTCACATTGAAGCTCAGATTTATTCAAAAAGGAAGGCCCGGTCTCGCGAAAACTCACTTCTTCTTCGCAATTTTTCAGCAAATGGGCGTATAAACTGCATGCAGTAAGCAACTGCAGAAGTGGTGCGCTGAATAGAATTTCAAAAATAGAATCGACTTTTTAGAATGATACCAGTGCAAGACACATCTCTATCATTCATTTATAGGTAATTCTTTAATAACCTTGGCAGGATTTCCGCCGATTACTACATTATCGCCGAAACTCTTCGTCACGACCGCCCCTGATGCCACAACCACATTGTCTCCAAGTTGAACTCCAGGATTAATTGTTGCATGTCCTCCAATCCAGCAGTTATCACCTATCGTAATTTGTTTTGCCAATTCTAACCCACTGTTTCTCTCGTGGGGTAACAGGGGATGTGTTGCTGTATAAATACCAACTTGGGGAGCTAATAAACAGTTATTGCCAAAACGTACCTCGGCTACATCTAAAATCACACAATCAAAGTTTGCATAAAAATTTTCACCGACATGAATATTTCTCCCGTAGTCACATCGAAAGGATGGTTCAATGTGAATATTTTGACCTGTTGATCCGAATAGGGATTTAATAATGTCAACTCTTTTTTGGCTTTCATTATGAGATGTTCTGTTAAACTTCTCAGTTTTTTGGCGGGCAATCTGCCGCATTTTTGCCAATTCGGGTTCGCCCGGATCATACAATTTACCGGCGAGCATTTTCTGTTTTTCGGTCATAGAACAAGAATTGAGTAGGTTTACCAAATGTCTAATGAGAGTTCATATATACTTCAGGCACTTATTTTTATAAGAAAGTTGAAGAGTGAAAGGGTAACTAATAAATAGATAGCGGGCAAGAACCGGCATGGCCTTACCAACAAAATACACAAGGAGGTTTTGAAATATCAGTCTGATATGGCAGATCTGATGAGCTTAACCAAAACTTGACAAGGGAGAACGAATTACAGTTTTCCTAATCCTGCTCGTTCTGCAATGTTGGCTCACCATCCAGATATCCTAAAGAGCTCAAGAAGCGATCCATTTCGATGACCGTCTTGTTGTAGTATTCTCTACTACTATAGTTAAAGAAACCGTGAGGCTGCCCCTCATAAAGATGGAGATCGCAGCGGCGGCCCTTTTCTTCCATCAGGCGTTTATATTTCCTGGCTGTACTCACCGGGACAAGACTGTCCTCAGTACCAAGGAAGACGATGGTTGGTGGTGCAGTATCGTCTATATTGTGCATTGGAGAGAACTCCTTCCAGTATGACTTGACACGAGAATGACCATAACCCTCGGGTCCATTATCAAATACTGGATTGAATAATACCAGCGCATCCGGACGGGAGGGTATACTCAGATCTTCCCCTTCTTCCTCAAACCCATCTGTTATTGCTGTGGCGGCCGCCACATGACCACCTGCTGACCCGCCACCTGCTGCAATTCGTTCTGGATCTATACCCAGTTCACCGGCATGTTGCCTTATCCATCTGATCGCCGAGTTGCCATCCAATACACACTCTCGCGGGGTTGTGTTATGCCGGGACTCCACCCGGTATTCTGCGGATATCGCCACCATACCGCGAGAAGCGAGGTACCTGCTTTGCGGGTAAAACTGGCTTGGCGATCCACCTTTCCACCCTCCGCCAAAGAAGAAGACGATGGCAGGTCTGTTATCGGACGTCTCATATCCTTCCGGGGTGAAGATGTGTAGTTTAAGTTCTGTCTCACCAATCGTCTTGTATGATACGATACTGTCAGGTGCATTATCATCATTCCCCGTTGCGCAAAATAAAATTGAAAGCAGTAAAAGAGTTAATAATCTCGGTGCTGAAGACATTTTCATTTCAAGCTCCTCACTAATAATGATCTACTGAATGGTAAAGGTTGATTACAAACAGAATGTACTACAAAATGGGGGAACTAGAAATCGGTAGAAGACAGAGAGGATATACCTTATCTCTGCACATTAGTCAAGATGATACTAACGCAGTATTGTTTTTGTGTCTGAAGTATTTAAAAAATATTGGAATTATGAAAACATCCGTACGAATGTAATCTGCCCATCGTTGACGGTATAGGCAACTACAGCATGTGCCTCTTCTGGAAAACCTTCAGCTTTGAGGCCTTCAAGTTTTTCCTCGTCAATGATCCAGTCACCAACTTTTGTTCGGTTGATGATGTCACAATGAAGTTCAGGGCTATTATTAAACAGGTTCTCATAAAAAGCGCGAAATTCATCAAGACCACTCATCATTTCTTCACCGCTTCCGTTTTCAGCTTTCACGTCAGAAGAAAAGGCTTTTAGAAATGCGTCAATATTCCGGTTGTTGAAGGCCTTGACTTGGTGTTCAACAGGATTTTCCATTGTAATTATCTCTCTTTTTGGGTTAAGATTTTATTTAGCAATCGAAGGGAATGAACTTGTACCCTCATACTCCTACTGTTCGTTAGCTATCCCAACGATATTTAAATCAACAGTAAAACCTTTTAAAAACAATTGGCAATTTCAAAGTGGCAACCTGACCTTGAGGTGTTTAAATGCCGAGTTGTTGATGATATGCTTTGATTTTTACTGCAAGAGACAGTTCCGCTTTTCATCCAAAAGGTAAAGGAAGTGTCTTGAGAAAGCGTTTAATGCGAATACAGATCGTTTTGATTTTGCTTTATAACATTTCAACGATCATCATATTGTTGCCACAAGTGTCGTCGAATATAGCCACCTTGGAAGTACCCATGTCTGTGGGTTCCATACTAAATTCAACTCCAATACCTGATAACCGTTCATATTCATCCTTAATATTATCTACTCTGAACTGGGTATACGGCATACCTGCATCCTTTACTGCTTTTTGGTAGACCTTTGCAGGTTCAAAATGATTGGGGGCGGGTTCAAGGAGCAACTCGGGACCATCTTGTTCATCCTTGGATACAACGGTCAACCATCGGTTTCCTTCACCCAGTGGAAAATCACGTTTTTTGATGAACCCCAATTTCTCTGTGTAAAATTTCAGCGCTTTTTCCTGATCCTTAACAGGAATACCTACAACTTTGATTTTCATAATCTCAAGTTTTTATTAATGGATAAATTGTAGCATTAAGATTATAAATCAACATGAGATTTACTTATTGAAAATTGCTGTTTTTGAAATCCGCTTGGTGTGATCCCGGTTTTGGTTTTAAATAACGTGATGGATTAGTTTGGGTTTTATAACCAGCTGCAAAGCAAGATTCGTAAAGTCTTCGTATAAATCCCTCTCCCAAAAAGATTAATTGACAGGGATACCATTGTTTGAATCAAGTTCTTTGAGATATCCACGTAGTTTTTCGAGGTTACCACCATGTTTTTGATACATAAAACGGCTTGCTATAACATAAGAAAGTACTGCTGCGGCGGAAACGATAAGCACCAGGTAAAAAAGGCGGATATCGGATACAAGGCCGTCGTTGAAAAGCCATTTATAGGCGATAAACCCAGAAAATACCGGTACAAATATCGCATCCGAATAGATGCCCAGTGAGATAATATTGCGCAGAATAGTGACGCTTTCACTCAGCATCTTTTTTAGGGGTTTTGAAGATTGCTCAAATTGTTTAACCCGGTTGTAACTCAATAGATTGGCTACAGCTGTAACACACAAGATAAGCCCCATCAGAAAAAGGATAACCCCCGTCTCCATAACACTCAGGAATGGCGCAACTGAAAGGGGCTCTTTTATAACTCCAAAAAAGTAAAAAGCGGCAAGTATCAAAGCACCCGTTCCGATGATACCCGCTGTTCCGGATTTGAACTGCATGGAGCGTTTTATTTTAGCAAAGGTCATCTGTGATTTTGACTTCATAAGTGATTGGATTTTTTCCTGTTCTATTTGATTGTTTTGAAAATGCTCTTCACTCTCTTTTTTCCAGATTGTTTTCATTGTTTCAAGTTCCATAGTATTATTCCTCCACTATCTGTTTGAGTTTCCTTCTGATGCGGGTCATTTTGACTCTTACATAATTTTGGCTGATTCCGATGATCTTTGCGATCTCTTCATTTCCTTTTTCTTCCAGGTATAACATTACAATAGCTTTTTCTACCTCGTTTAACTTCTCAATAGCAGCATACATTTGTTGTTTTTCTCTGTTCGGTAAGCCTTCTTTCCCGGAGCTTTTCATGGTATCAAAGGTGGTCGGAAGCATTACCTGCTCCATGTTTTTTGCTGTTTTCCGTAATCGCTGAAAAGCTAAATTCAGGCTTACCCGGTACATCCATGTTGTAAAAGTTGAGTCTCCCCGAAAGGAGGGATAGGATTTCCACAGGTTGATAAGAATCTCCTGGAAGAGATCTTTTTTGTCCTCTTCATTATCACAGTACATACCGCATACTTTATGTATAATGGCTTGATGGTCCATTACCTGGTCTAAAAATTGTTGTTCAAGATTTTCGTTTTTCAACGGTTAGCCTGCATAAATGAAAATTGCCTGTTTTATACTGTTAGTTACAAATCAACTATCAGAATTACATATTCCGTGATAATTTTTTTCAATAGGAGAAAATTAATCAATCAGATGGAACCGTATGAGGTTTTAACGGAGTTTGCAGAGCTTTTTAGGGTAAGAAAAAATATTTTCTTTCTTGGTGCTGTAGTTCCGCGCTTGTTCATCCGGATTCAGGATACACAATATGTTCTGTAGCCGTCCTGTAAATAGAGGGATCGCCTGGCTAACCTCTGTTCGTTGAGCTTCATTATCTGCTTGGTGTCCCATAGTGCCTGAGCGAGCCACCGTTGAATACTACTTGCACCGCAAGGGACGCCTTTGGCGTAATAGACATGCACAGGAAGGGTATCAGAACTATTTAGGCGAGAAAGGACAGTTTTGATCAGGAGTGCATCCGGTTGACATTGGAGGGCATAAATAGGTTATAAGTCAACTAACACATAAGGATGGATACAGCTTCTGCGTCGTTATTCATCCATTTCAACAACAATCTTTCCCAAATGCTTGCCTTCCCCGAAATATTGAATTAACTCAGGGATTTTATCAAATGGGTGGGGGCCATCAATAACAGGTTTCATTTGTCCCTTCTCTGCAAGTTTAGAAATCCGGTCCAAACCTTTATTTGGTTCCAGGATGAGAACACTCAGCTTTTTACTCGTAAAAAGTGATATGAGCGAGCCCATCAATGCTATTTCAATTAATCTGACCATCGACCCTCCGACTGTGACATAAGTACCATTCTTTTTGAGAGATCGTGCATATTTAAATACGGATCTGTTTGATTTTGCATCAAGGATGAGGTCGTATTTATCTCCGGTAGCGGTAAATTCCGTTTTTTTAAAATCCATTACGCTATCAAACCCCAGTGATTTCATCAAACCGAGTTTTTTGTCACTGTCAACACCGGTTACCTTTACCCCGTAAGATTTCAGGATTTGTATGCCCAAGGTCCCGACACCGCCTCCGGCGCCATTGATGAGGACACTTTGTCCGGATCTCACCTTTCCCTTTTCAACGAGCCCCTGTAGGGCGAGTACCCCGGCATGTGGCAGGGCAGAGGCATCACTGTAACTTATATTGGAGGGCTTTTTGGACAATATTTTTTCCGGAACACAAACGTATTCGGCAAATCCACCGAGACCGCAATCCGACAGATCGCAGTAGATTTCATCACCGATTTCAAAGGAACTCACATTACTGCCCAATGCTTCGATCTTTCCGGAAATATCAACCCCCGGAAACTGAATTTTGGGTTTTCTCAGACCGAAAAACAAACGGATCACAAATGGCTTTCCCCTGACCAATCCCCAATCCCAATCGTTAATAGATGCTGAGTGAACTCTCACCAGCACTTCATTGTGTTTCGGGACCGGTTTAGCCACCTTCCCAATTGTAAGATCGTACGGTGTTCCATACTTCTTTAAAAGTATTGCTTTCATGAGATATTTTTATGAAGAGATCACGAGGGTTGCCCGGAAATTCCACTGTGGCTACCGCGCTTTATGAATAGCAATTAAAGTAGCTTAACTGTTGGTGCATTCAAAGTGACGGTAACGCACTGCGTCATTATGATTTAAAAAAACGCGTATAAATTGATTGTAATTTTCGGTCTTTCATTTCCTTCTTTAGTGCATCGTATCTCTTTGATTTTTTTAAAAACAGGTAGATCAAAAACAGAGGAATTAAGGTAAGAAACCCCCAACTGCTCGCGGTTACACTGAAAATGATGATTCCGATTAAAAACCCAATAAAAAATGCATCAATGCCGGGGGATGGCTTTATTTTTTGTACTTCTTCCAGCAGTTCTTCGTCACTTAATTGAGAAATTTCTTTTTGGTTCATCTGATCTGATTTGTATTAATGATACTGGCGCTAAATTAGATGCAATGTTTTTACAATAAAAGCCAAAGTTGGAATATGTCCAATGCCGTTCTTCTATCCTAACTTCATAAACCAGTTCTATTCACGTTCTAAATAAAACTAACAGGGCAACATGAATAACGCCGATTAAATATCAAATTACTGTCAATATCTTGCGATTTAGAGTTTGGAAGATTGCTCGGTTAATTGATGATAGATTAAGGCAGATGATAGGAATAGAACTACCGGAGTGTAGTAAATTCAAGGCATATAGAGCCTCCTTGCCAATTAAGGAGCAGGCAGCGCAATGTTACTTTGCATAATAATATTCATCTTTATCTCGAAAAGTTGTTATTTATCTTATACTGAAGAAACAGCTGTGGGGCCGGTTACCTTTGCTTCGATTCTATAGAGAGTGGCAAACAGGTCATTCTAATTTTGCCATGATACCCCAACCGTTTGCCTTGTCAATAACTATACAATGAATTTCATTTTTACCTTTATTGAGAGGCAGGTACAATTTGTTGGTATTTATATCCATATGACCCATGTATTGTATTCCTTTAGCCCTGAAAGCGTTGTTACCTTTAAAAATGGGTTCGCCGTTGAGATAAACAATTATCCTGTCACTATAATCAAAGGAGAAAAGTTTTGTTTCCCGTTTATCTGCGTGAATTGTTGTATATGCTATGGTGTAATCTTCCCGGTTCTCCTCAAAATTACCTGATGATGGTTTCTCAAGATATTTGGAAATTGGTAGTAGACCGGAATTTTCTGTTGTAGCGGTCATATAATTTATACTTGAAAAATTATTTATACCAAACTCTTCTTCATTGAAAGGTTTTGCCTGGGAAATTTGCCATTCTGAGATGATATTTGGGTCCATAACACTATTGTCTTCGGTTTGCGAATCAACAGTATTATCACTGTTGGTTACCCGAAAATTTGAAAATCTATTGGTAAACAGAGCAGTTAGGCCGATTGATCCACGACTGTGGTTTGTCTTTAAATGATCAACCGTAAACATTTTTTCGTCATTTACAAACACCTCAGCACTGCTATTTGCCACTTCAATACGAAGAGTATTCCAGCCTGAATCTTTAAAAGAAACCATCGCCTGATGTTCTATGTATAATTGCCAGTTCGTCTCATTATTAAAAATGGGTGTATATTGAACTGCATCGGCCTGGCTGGATTTGTGAAGTCTCATATATACCTCTTCCATGGTCTGATCTTGCTTTCTGAAGATGATGCCGGCAAAACTTCTCTTTGAATTGGCGTATATATCCACCTCAATGGTTCCGTTTGTGAAATTTTGGTTTTTCACAATGGCCTTTCCATTCAGTAGAAGCGTTTCTTTGTTATCAAACCTTTCTAACACGGCTTCCTCGGGCAAGTCCCAATTGGAAGCATTCATATCAATTTTTACGGTTGAGTTTTGAGCAGTGGATAGTTCAGCGACGAATAATACGATTAACAGGTAGAGTAATTTTATCATGATATTTTTGTTTACAAATAATGGTTCGTTTGTTCACAAAAATAAGTTTGGATCAGTATCTCCTTAATATCACTTTATCAATAATTACTATCATTTTGGTAATTATTCCTGTAGGCTGAAGGGCTGATACCCTCTAAATTTTTGAAAAACCTTGTCAGATTATTGGACTCACTAAAATTGAGGGCAAAGGCTATTTCGGCTATTGTTTTATCGGTATATCGAAGTTCCATTTTTACTTCCTGCAGCAATCTGTTGTTAATCATACTTTTGGAAGTGAGGCCGGTATGTGCTTTTACCATTTTGTTTAGTTGTTGGCGGGTAACCCGCAGCAAACGGCAATATTCTTCTACCAGATGAGTGCTGCGAATATTTTTTTCTAACATCTCTTTGAACTTGTAAAGAGTAGAATCCGATTGAGTATCAGGTGAGATATTATAGCGCTTTGAATACAGCCGATTGAGCTTGGCTAAGGAGAAATATAGAAGTGAACGCAAAATGTGGAGACTATCATTTTGATAATTTTTTACCTCGGCGATAATTTCATTTAAGGTTAATTTGATGATATTATAATCTTCATTTTGCAGCTGTAAGTATTGAGGATATTGAGAATTAAAAAAGTATTGCAGCCGGTATGTGAAAAGTTTGTCGTCAAAAAAATCAGATAAAAAGTCATTTTGAAAAACAAGATGAAAACCCTTGACTGTAGCGGGATCGATTTTACAACTTTTTTTTTGAAAGGGAGAGGTGAAGAACAGGCTGTTCGTTGTTACATCCAATTTGTGCCCGTTTAGTTCAATCTGACCGTTTCCGTTTTCAAAAATCATCACTTCAAAAAAGTCAATCGTATGCGGATTAGGATCAAAAAATACGTTTGCATTATCTTCAAATTTGTGCAAATCCATCAATAATTCGAATCCGTACTTCCGATTTTCAAATGTGAATTTTCTCAAATTGTTATTCTTTGTTTTGGGTTCATTAATGTCTAAGAGGCGAGGGGATTATGGATCAATGAACGAATAATGATTTTAAACAGTCACGCCTTGCAACAAACCAGGATGTGGAATTCCTTTTTACTAGGAAAGATTAACTAATAATTAGGAGGCGGGCAAGAATCGGCGAGGTGTGTCAGTGAACTGTGCGAGTTGGGGGCTAATTGGAGTTGATGAAATTTAGAGGCTGGACATTGCGTAGTAGGTTCGATATTTGCAAGGGGTTTTGAATATCCTCAACTTAAGGCTATCACATTTGACCCTGGATGGTTCTCTCTATCTTAATGCCCGAATTGGCAAAAGAAAAAACAGTACAGGAATGCTGCTCGTGCTTTTCAAAAATTCACCGCAATCTGGTAGTAGAACATCTCGTTTTGTGGTTTCTGGATGATCTCTCTTTCAATGAGAACGTCCGTCGCTTCCGTGTAAATCCAGTGGTACCAGAAAATAAAGAACTCTTCAAAGGAGATCTCTTCATCAAAGTTCAGCTCACTGTAGATGGCTTCAAAAGCGGACCGGTTTCTGTTCAGGATATCGAGAAGCGTTGGAAAAAACAGGTCGGGCATGGTTTGGGTGATCAGCTCCGTATCGTGTTCATCAAACACATGGATATTTTTGTCTTCGTAATTGTCCCAGCCGGGGTTCGAAGATGTACGCCGGTTCCCGTACACGGAGATGCCTGTGGAGTCGCTCCAGTGAAGCCCCCGGTTACCATAGATTCCGTACGGTTCGGTGGCGGCGGCCAGATCATCTTCGACAATAGCAAGGTAGTACCGGCTTCCGTTTCGTAACGGACGTTGTTGATTTAAAAACTCTTCTTCCACCCGTTCGATCTGAAAATTGTCGAGAATGACATTGCTCAGATAAAAGAGAGACAATTCGCGGAAGTCATGGTTCTGCGAAATGTGCGATTCATTATGGATCTCCTTTATTTCCGGTAACCATGCGGATATGCTGTCTGAAATTTCATTCGCTACGTTTTGGGCTTTTTCTTCTAATAAATTCCCTCGCTCCAGCGTGATGATCCCGAGGTTTGGTTGATAGTCATCACCCTGCTTTATGAGCAGTTTATTTTCAATAAGAGCATTGATATGCCTCTCCGTTGTCTCCGGACTCCATTCCAATTCATGTTCAATGTCAGAAAGTGGAATATCGTAATGCAGTGCAGTCAGAAATTCAGTAAGACTGTCTGATTTGATATCGATTTTGGGCCCCTCGAACCCGGATATTTGATATACCCTGAACGTGGAGTTAAGAATATCATCTACGGTTCTGTTGGTTTCAGCAGTACAACTTAACAAAAGAATACAAGCAAGAACGGTAGTCAAAGTCTTCATAGAAAGATCATTTTGTTTAATTTTTCTGTTTGCGAAGCTCTTACGTTTAGAGGTTGTTCCGGGTATGCCAGCATCATTTGCATACCTTTGATACTATTCAAATTACGTTGGATTTGTGAGAGTAATATGAATCAGGACTCATTAAAGACAACGCACCAATATCATCTAGCCATAAAGAATGATAGAAATTGCATGCCCGGATCTTGGTTCCTTCAGGGAAGAGAATATGAATAGTACTGCTGGAGAGTACTGCGCTCAAGCTATTTAAATTCTTTTTGTTTAACCCTAAGGGAGTCAACACAAATGCAACCGTTCAAAGCTAAACCGGACTGCACTCTCTTTTTAAACGTGAAGGGATATGCTTTTTACCAACTTTGTAAGGGTTACCCGGTACCAACTGCTTTCTATCCTGAATAGAAAACATATCAATTTGATTGGTTATAAAATTCGTCTACCAACGAACTATTTTCGGGAATAATCTCTCTGAATTGATAACATCAATGTTCAGGGATCATTCTGCTACTTTCTTACCTGTCTAATTACATGTTTTTTTTGAAAAAACAGCCCCGCCATTCAATAAATAGCTTAAGAATGTGTACATTTATAATAAGTATGGATAAAGAGAGCTAAAACTCTAAAATAGAAAAATTATGTGTCTTGGGATCCCGGGAAAAGTAATCCAGATTAGTGAAGAGCAAGACGAGCTGACAATGGGGAGAGTCAGTTTCGGCGGTCTTGTTAAAGAAGTCTGCCTCTCCTATGTACCTGAAGCAAAAATCGGCGATTATGTTATCGTCCATGTTGGATTTGCCCTCAATAAAATTGATGAACAGGAAGCCACTAAGGTATTTGAATACCTGGAGCAGCTGGGAGAAACCGACGAACTCAAGAACGAACCATAGAAAGTAGATTAACGGCGTTACACAGGGAGTTAATATAGGATGACTTATTATGCATGAACTCTCAATTGCAAAAAACATCATTCGAATTGCCGGGGAACATCTCTCTCCGGATGAGCAGGCATTGCTAACGAAGATTCGAGTCCGAATTGGAAAGTTTTCCACGATTGTTCCCGATCTGTTACAATCCGGTTTTGAAGCTGCTGTGGATGGTACTGCAATGGAAAATGCCAAGTTGGAAATAACCGTCATTCCGCTTCGTGTTCAATGCAATAGCTGCGGAGAAGTCAGTGAAATCGAACCCGTTGATTTTACCTGTCCTGTCTGTTGCTCCAATGATGTTGATGTCGTTGAAGGCAATGAGATCATGATCGAGAATCTTGAAATTACTGAACCCATAAACCACTAAGCCATGAGTATCAAAACAATTGAAAGAAAAGTCTTGCAAAAGAATGATGAAGTAGCCAACCAAAACCGATCGTTTTTTGACAAACAGGGAATCTTCGCTCTGAACCTGGTAAGCTCTCCCGGCTCAGGTAAAACCAGTTTACTTGAATGGACGCTCAAAGAACTGGAGGGAAGAGTGAAAACAGCCGTGGTGATCGGTGATGTTCAGACTAGTTTGGATGCCGAACGTTTATCATCATTCGATCTGCCAATTATACAGCTGGTGACCAATGGATCATGCCATTTGGAAGCAGCTTTGGTCAAAGATGCCCTGGCCGATATCAATCCGGAAGAAACCGAACTGCTGTTCATAGAAAATGTTGGTAATCTCGTTTGTCCGTCCAGTTTCGATTTGGGCGAAGAGATGAAAGTCGTCATCTCAAGTACAGTAGAGGGAGACGATAAACCGTTGAAATACCCGGCTATGTTTCGGAATTCAAAGGTTTTAATTATCAATAAAACGGATCTCTTGCCATACACAAATTGTGATCTTGACCAATTGCGGACCAATGCCTTAAAGATCAATCCTGATCTGACCATTTTTGAGACCTCTTGTGTTAGCGGTGAAGGAGTTGATGATTGGTGTAACTGGTTGGAGAAACAGGTGATGGAAAAAACATGGAAAAACGTTTCCGCATAACAATTCGTGGAGCTGTTCAGGGAGTGGGCTTTCGGCCGTTTGTTTATCGGTTGGCTACTCAATTCGGATTGAATGGATGGGTCGTTAACGACCCTGCTGGAGTTACTATTGAAGTGGAGGGAGCTGAACAATTGCTTGATGAAATGCTTGAGACTCTGCAGAACGACAAGCCTGCCCACTCTTATTACCAGTATTTTAATGTAGAGTCGCTGGAAGTTGCAGGATACTCTACCTTTAAAATCAGGGAGAGCAGCGATCAGGGGAGCAAAAAAGCATTGATGCAGCCTGAACTTGCCACTTGCTCGGACTGCCTGGAGGAGATTTTTGATCCCGGTGACCGGCGGTACCTCTACCCGTTCACAAACTGTACGCATTGCGGCCCGCGATATTCCATCATAACCGGGCTGCCCTACGATCGTTCACAGACTACGATGAAGAATTTTATCATGTGTCAGAGATGCCAAAAGGAGTATGAAGATCCGGTAGACAGGCGCTTTCATGCTCAACCTAATGCCTGTCCGGACTGTGGGCCCCATGTTGAATTGTGGAGTAAACAGGGTAAAGTTCTGGCGACACATCACAAAGTGATTGAGACTGCAGCCGAGGAGATCAAACGCGGGAAAATTGTTGCGTTGAAAGGCTTGGGAGGATTTCAACTGCTGACGGATGCAACCAGTGAAGGTGTGGTTTCAAGGCTTCGGCAGCGTAAAAACCGGGAAGAGAAACCGTTCGCTTTAATGGTCTCGTCTTTGATAAAGGCTCGGGAGATCTGTTCGATCTCAGAACAGGAGAAAGAGTTGCTAACCTCTGCCGAGGCTCCCATTGTTATTTTAAATCGGAAGAAATGGGCCAGTGAGTTTATAGCTGATTCTGTGGCTCCGGAGAATCCAACACTTGGAATCATGCTGCCTTATACACCTCTGCACCACATTCTCATGCGATTGGTGAACGGGCCGGTTGTGGCTACAAGTGGGAATTTGAGTGATGAACCGATCTGCATTAATGAAAATGAGGCGATAGAGCGAATGGGAGGGATCGCTGATCTCTATTTGGTGCATAATCGCCCCATCGAGAGGCATGTAGATGATTCGGTCGTGCGAATAATTGCCGGAAAACCAACTTTGCTGCGTCGTGCCAGGGGATATGCCCCCTTTCCCATCAAAGTAGATGCTTCTGATCAGGATCAATCTCAGGAAATACCGACATGCCTGGCGGTGGGAGGTCATCTGAAGAACACAGTAGCTGTTAACCGGGATACCAATCTATTTATGAGTCAGCATATTGGTGACCTTGATACCTACGAGGCGATAAAAGCATATCACAGAGTGATTGAGGATTTGCCGGCATTGTACGATTTGCATCCCGAATGGATCCTGCATGACGATCACCCGGAATATTACTCAACCAAGGATGCACTGAAGCGTACTCTGCCGACGATTGGGGTTCAACATCACTACGCGCACGTTCTTTCATGTATGGCCGAGCACAACCTGGAAGGACCCGTGCTGGGAGTGGCGTGGGATGGTACTGGGTTCGGGACGGATGAAACTATTTGGGGAGGCGAGTTTTTACTCGCAGACATGGGGTCCTGGAAGCGTGTGGCGGCCTTTCGGCCATTTCTTTTACCCGGTGGCGATCAGGCAATCAAAGAGCCGAGGAGATCGGCTATCGGAGTGTTGTATGAAATCTTTGGAGAGCAACTGTTTCAGCAGACAGATTTGCTACCCATTCAGGCTTTTGAAAAACCGGAGCGAGAGATTCTTCAGCGAATGCTGGATCAAAAGATCAATACGCACATCACCACCAGTGCAGGAAGAGTGTTTGATGCCGTTGCTTCCATACTGAATATCAAGCAGAAGATATCCTTTGAGGGCCAGGCAGCCATGGCTTTGGAATATTTGATCTCGCAAACAGAGTCTGCAGATGTTTATCCCTACGAGATCGGCCGGGATGGAGATCTGGATATCATTGACTGGGAGCTTCTCTTCCGTGAAATATTGCAAGATTTGAATCGGCTTAAAGCGTTTGAGATATCAGCGAAGTTCCACAATACGCTTTCCAAAATGATTGTGGATGTAGCCAAACAGGTTGGCCGTGAGAAAGTGGTTTTGTCGGGTGGATGCTTCCAGAATGTTTACCTGGCGGAGAAGACAGTCGACGGATTGAGAAAGGAAGGATTTCAGCCTTACTGGCATCAGAAGATTCCGCCGAACGACGGAGGTATTTCTGCAGGCCAGCTCTTTTATGCATTAAAGAACATCAACAGTTACAAAAAGGAGCAAGCTCTCGATGAAGTACCTGGATGAATATCGTGACCGCGAAGCGGCCGAAAAGTATATCAACCTGGTCAAAAAGATGGTGACCCGGCAATGGACGATTATGGAGATCTGCGGCGGCCAAACCCACGCAATTGTTAAGTACGGTCTGAACCATCTTTTGCCCTATGAAGTCAATTTTGTTCACGGCCCGGGCTGCCCGGTCTGCGTAACGCCCCAGGAGTTGATCGACAAAGCGATTGCAATCGCTGAACAACCCGATGTGATCTTTACCTCGTTCGGAGATATGATGAGAGTTCCCGGCACTCACAAAGACCTCTTGATGGCCAAGTCGGAAGGAGCCGACGTCAGAATGGTTTATTCTCCTCTGGACGCTTTAAAGCTGGCTCGCGGGCATCCCGGGAAAGAGGTTGTTTTTTTTGCAGTTGGATTTGAAACAACGGCACCGGCAAATGCAATGGCTGTCTACCAGGCCTCAAAAACCGGCGTGAAAAACTTCTCCATCCTCTCATCGCACGTGCTGGTACCCCCGGCAATGGAAACGATTCTTTCGTCTCCGGAAAACAGGGTGCAGGGATTCCTGGCTGCCGGCCACGTCTGTACGGTTGTTGGGTACGAAGAGTATTATTCGCTGGCTGAACGATATAAAGTCCCTATTGTGGTTACAGGTTTTGAGCCCCTGGATATCTTACAAGGCACATATATGGTTTTGAAGCAACTTGAAGAGGGCCGTTACGAGGTTGAAAATCAATATGCCAGGGTGGTTCAGTCCCAAGGAAATATTCCGTCGCAGAATATCATCAAGAAAGTATTCCGGGTTACAGACCGCAATTGGCGGGGGGTTGGTGGAATTCCAAAAAGCGGACTTGAGCTCAGGTCGGAGTATGAAGCTCATGATGCAAATAAGAAATTTGAGGTGAATATTGGTGAAGCGGAAAACAGTCCTGAATGTATCGCAGGGGAGATACTTCGAGGGGTCAAAAAACCGATTGACTGCCCGGTATTTGGAACAAAATGTACGCCGGAACATCCGGTGGGAGCTCCCATGGTCTCTTCAGAAGGAGCTTGCGCCGCCTATTACCATTATGGAAATTATCGGCAGAGGAGCTTGCAGAGCGGGACTCCTGGGCAGAAAGAACTTCAAACAGAAAAAAATCTGGGAACAAACCAGTGAACAGAAATTGAGATCAAAAAAAGGTTCAGATGAGTAAGTCAGAAAAAAAAGAAGGAACGGCCTCTTTTCATTGCCCCATACCCATTTCCGACTATAAATCGGTTCTGCTGGCCCACGGTAGCGGCGGGAAATTGACGAACGACCTGATCCGGAAAATGTTTGTGCCTCCCTTCAGAAATGAACAGTTGGAAAACCTGCACGATGGCGCCATCCTGCCCTCGCTGAATGGACGGCAGTTAACGATCTCCACAGACTCCTTTGTTGTAAACCCGATCTTTTTTCCGGGAGGGGATATCGGGTCTCTATCCGTGCACGGCACCGTCAACGATATCGCCATGTGTGGGGCCGAACCGCTCTATCTTTCTGTCGGCCTGATCATTGAAGAGGGTTTTCCGATGGATGATTTATGGACAATTATATTATCCATGGAGAAGGCCGCAAAAGAGGCCGGAGTTCAGGTTGTAACCGGGGATACAAAGGTTGTGGACAGGGGTAAATGCGACAAGATTTTCATTAATACGACGGGTATTGGCGCCGTTTGGCCGGAGATGAAGATCGGCGCTTCAGAAATTCAAGCCGGCGATAAAATTATCGTCAGCGGTGATATCGCGCGTCACGGAATTTCAATTATGTCTGTACGCGAAGGACTGGAATTTGAGACTGTAATTGAAACTGATTCGGCTTCGCTGCATGGCCTGGTGAACGCCATGCGAAAAAAAGGGGAAATTCATGCCCTTCGCGATCCGACAAGGGGCGGTGTTTCCAGCGCGTTAAATGAACTGGCTGAGGCATCCGGTTACGGGATTCAAATAGATGAGGAGAATCTGCCGATTCGTGAACAGGTTCGCGGAGCGTGTGAGCTTCTCGGGCTTGATCCGCTCTACGTAGCCAATGAAGGCAAACTGCTTGCTTTTGTGAATAGTGAAGATGCTGATGCTGTTTTAAACGCAATGAGAGCAGATCCTTTGGGGAAAGAAGCTGCAGTGATTGGTGAGGTTGTAGAAGATCATCCCGGCCTGGTTGTTCTGAACAGCCGGATAGGGGGGAGACGGGTTGTCGATATGATTACCGGAGAGCAGCTCCCCCGAATCTGCTAATCACTCTTCATGATTTGAGGCCGACCTTTAAAGCGCTGCCTGCTGCCTGGTACAGTTCCGGGTACTCTTTGATCAATGTTTCGATTTCCAAAGCTACATTGAGGGCTGCTTTTCTGACCTCCGGGGAAAGGTCTGTGCCATGGCCCAGTTCACCCGCTTCAATTGCATAGATCCATAAATTATTCGGCAGTTGATTCAGCGTCTTTCCCAAAAAGAGCGTCTCGGGAAGACTCAGCGAATGGGTGGATACCGGTGAGAGTTCAGCTTGGATTTCATCATTCAGGGCGTTAAAATATCGGACGGTTCCAACCGGACCGATGCCTCGTGCAGCGTCCACGATGATAACAAGCTCCCTGCCTTTCCAGGCTTCCAGCAGGGAGTAACCATCGGGTTTAATTCTCCTTGTTTCAGCGTCAACGCCCTTATTCTCCAACGCATCAATCACAAAGAAACCCACACCATCGTCGTGCCTGTAAGGATTTCCAATACCGATGATCAATATGTCGGTTTTACTTCCCATAATTCACAATGAAAGTTTAATTCCTGTTCACTTCAAGATTGAGAAAGTGGACGGAACAGGAGATACAGGGATCATAATTTCGGATGATCTGCTCACACTTCCATTGAAGTTTATCGTCTTCCATATCGATATGTTGCTGAACAAAGTCTCTGAGATCACTTTCTATCATAGGCTGGTTTTGAGAGGTGGGCGGAGTGATCTTTCCATTTACGATTTTCCCGTTTTCATCCAGCTCGTAACGGTGATATAAAATGCCCCGGGGCGCCTCTGTACAGCCGTATCCTCGACCCGCTTTTGAGGGCATCTCAACAAAAGGTTGAGCCGGTTTCACATACTCATCGATGATTCGCAACGCCTCTTCACATGAGTAAACCAGTTCAAGGCATCGGACGATAATGCCCTTATGGGGGTTAAAGCATCTTTCCGCAATTCCGGCCTCTTCAGCAGCTTTATGAACAGTTGGGGTTAGTTGATCATAATTCAGGTTATACCTTGCCAACGGACCCACAAGATAAGCTCCACCTCCGATTTTATTTCCGTGCAGTGCAGTGGAGTGCTCAATATGCAGCTCCTCAAAGGTATCCTCAAACTCACTGATGTGGATGTCCACTCCTTTATTTGAAACCAGCCGTCCTTCATTAAACGGGTACTCATCCGGATGCCGGAGAGCTACAAACTCATAATCGGGCTCAAAATTTGGAAAAGGCAATCCGGAAGCAAATTTTACGGCTTCAAGACTGGCTTCTTTGGCCCATTCCAGCCTGTCCACAAGGGCATCCAGATCTTTCTTGTCAGGTGCCTTGTAAAAGCCACCTACTCTCACATTGATCGGGTGGACCGACCTTCCCCCCAAAACATCTAATAGCTCATTGCCGATCTTTTTCAGTTTCAGTGCCATCTTCACCTCTTCAGGAAAATCTTTGGCCATTTGTAGAGCGTCCTGGTAGCCGAGAAAATCGGGGGCATGAAGCATGAATACATGGAGGGCGTGGCTTTCGATCCATTCGCCGCAGTAGAGCAGCCTTCGCAGCTCACGTAATGCGCCGTCAACATTTATTCCCAGGGCATCTTCCATCGCATGGCAGGAACTCATCTGATAAGCAACGGGACAGATACCACAAATTCGTGCCGTTATATCCGGAGCTTCAGAATAGTCGCGCCCCTGAAGCAGTGCTTCAAAATATCGGGGCGGTTCAAAAATATTGAGTTCAACATGCTCTACAATATCTCCGTTGATATCCACCCGCAAGGCTCCTTCACCTTCAACGCGGGCCATGTAATCTACCTTAATTGTTTTCTTGTTCATGGTATGTGCTTTCTTTTCTGAAGGGTTCGGCAAATGCATTAAAAGTGCGATACACTCTCAACAGTTGATCTTCACTATATCCCATCTCTTCCATCTGACGGCTGAGGGATCTTGGGTTTGGAGTTTCTTTAGGGCCGAAGCAGCTGTAGCAACCTCTGTTAAAATAGGGACAGAGTGCCCCACAGCCGGCTTGTGTAACAGGACCCAGGCATGCTTTTCCTTGTGATACCATGACGCACGGAATTCCCCTGCGCTTACACTCCACACAAACGCTGTATGTCGGTATTTGTGGCCGTCGGTCAAAAAGGAATGCGCTCAGAACCTCAACCAGCTGTTCCACGCTGATGGGGCAACCGCGCAATTCAAAATCTACCTCTACATGGTCGGATATGGGAGTTGAGGTTTTTAACGTGGTAATATATTCCGGCGATGCATAGACGATTGAGGTAAACTCATCAACATCTTTAAAATTTCGCAGCGCCTGGATACCACCGGCCGTTGCACAAGCACCGATTGTAATCAGGAACTTCGATTGCTCCCGAATTCCTTTGATTCGCTCCAGTTCGTGAGGCGTGGTTACCGATCCTTCTACTAGCGAGAGATCGTAAGGCCCTTCCACTTCGGCACGGGTAGCTTCCGGGAAATAGGCTATTTGAATGTTATCCGCAATGGTTAGCAGTTGATCTTCACAATTCAGAAGTGTGAGCTGACATCCATCACAGCTTGCAAATTTCCAGACTGCCAGTTTGGGTTTTGTTCCGTCTCTCATACATTACACCTCCTTCAATGACAAATAGGATTTGAGTTTATCGTAGCTGAAAACCGGACCGTCTTTGCATAAAAAGTAGGATCCAAGCTGGCAATGTCCGCAAAATCCGATTCCGCATTTGTGATTTCGCTCCATGGATAAAAAGATGTTCTGTTCAGCAAAATTTCTTTTCAGAAGCTCCACGGCGGTAAAGCGCATCATAATTTCCGGCCCGCAAACAAAGGCTGTTGAGTTGTCGGGGTTGCTTATGATCCTGGGGATCAATTTAGTCACAACACCTACAGGGCCTTTCCAGGTTCTGCCTGCAGCATCAACGGTAACACTTACATCCATATCGAGTCTCGAGCTCCATTCCTCCAGCTCTTTACGATATAATATTTTATCCGGTGATCGAGTCCCGTAGATCAGGGTAATGCTTTCATAATCATCCCGATGGTTTAGGAAGTGGTAGATGATAGGGCGAAGAGGGGCTAATCCGATGCCGCCTGCAATTACAACGACATCCCGTCCCTTTGCTTTCTCAACAGGCCACCCGTTGCCAAATGGCCCGCGGATTCCGAGCAGATCACCCACTTTCAAGTGCTGTTTCCGTTTTGTCACATCCCCCACAACCCTCGTTGTATGATATAAACGGGTGTTGATATCAGGGTCTCCGCAGATGGATATGGGTATTTCCCCTACACCAAATATGTAAATCATATTAAATTGGCCGGGATGGAAGTTAAAAAACCTTCCCTCATCGATAGGAATCAATTCATGGGTGAACGTATCATCCGTTTCCCAGTAAACTTTATCAATTCGGAAACGCCGGGGCTGCATCGACCCCTTCATCAACAGTTGTTCGGTTGTCGCTGTACTATGAGGGTATTCCATATATATCCAATAATTGAAGTCTTGTAGCTTGCAATCTTTGATCGATGATTTGTGAGAACCGTTTTAGCAATTCATAACCAAGGTCATGGTTTTCCTCACATTTCTCACGTAAGCATTTACCATCCAAACCGATGGCTCTGACCCGGTCTTGTGCATGTCCGTCAAAACGCCAATGATAGGGTGGAAATAACCAAGACCATCCCAGTATTTCTCCATCTGAAAGTGTATCGATGGTGATTTTTCCTTTGCCGGGACCCTGAATTTCTAAAGCCACAGAACCTTCTCTGATAATGTAAAACTTATCAGCTTTATCGCCTTCTCGAATGATCATATCATCCTTCTCAAATCTAACATTCGAGGCACACCCGACAATCAAATTCAGACTATCCTCATCCAGATCTCTAAAAAATGGATGCTCCGATAAGATTTTTTCCAGATTTTCCATTGCGGTTGATTTAAGTTATCGTGGTTGATCGACCGTTTCTTCGGGTACGGTAGAACTGTTTCTAATGGCGCTGACTTCCTCTGTAATATCAATTCCTACAGGACACCATGTGATACAACGTCCACATCCAACACACCCCGAAGTATCAAATTGATCGTGCCATGAAGCCAGTTTGTGGGTCATCCACTGGCGGTACCGGGATTTTGTTGAATGGCGAACACTACCTCCATGTATATAGGAGTACTCGAGAGTGAAACAGGAATCCCAAATTCTCCATCGTTCGGCGTTATCTCCTTCGAGATCCGTCTTCTCTTCAACGGTATTGCAGAAACAGGTGGGGCAAACCATCGTACAGTTTGCGCAGCTAAGACATCTTTCCGCAATGTCGTCCCACTGCGGATGCCGGTAGTTGTCAAACATCAGGTCATGAATCCGGTCGGTATTCAAATTTCGGCCCATCGATTGAGCGGCATTCTCAATTCTTCTTTCTGCCTCTTTAATTTCACTCTCTGATGCTGTTTGCGGCGAAAGCGCTTCCAAAACCTCCAAAGCTTTATCCGACCCGATCTCAGTAACAAAAAAGTGGCTTTGTTCTGTAACAATTTCGGTCAGGCAAAGGTCGAATCCCTCTTCACTTTTCGGCCCTGTTCCCATTGAACTGCAGAAACATGTGTTCCCTGCTTCGGTGCAATTTACGGCAACGATAAAACTTTGCTTACGTCGATTGCCGTATACATTGTCCACACAGAAATCATTGATAAAAACCTTGTCGAGAATTTTGATGGCTTTCACATCGCATGGTCGAACTCCGATAAATGCGTAATTGGGTGCATTCCCGGTTTCCTGTACAACATTAAACCCGTTTTCGGATCTACTTGCATTGCACACTCTCACCCTGGCGGGGCTCAGGTAAGTTTTCCAGCTGTATGGACCTACGTTATATCCGAAGTAGGCATCATCATTTCGCTTTTCCAGCCGATAGCTGCCTTTTTCCTGGCTGTCCGTCCATCCGATTGGCAGATCCTCCATGCCCTGGATCTCATCATAAACAATAGCATTTTCCCGAAGAGTGGGCCCGATGGTTTGATAAGAGTGACTCCTTAATATGTTTAGCAACTTCGCAAGATCATCCTTTTGTAAAATGACCACGCTTTCCGGGTTCAGTTTGGCCATATCAACCTCCTGATACATTTATGTTTTTAAGCCTGGATTGTAACTCCTCTAATCTCTTTTCTTAGAACCTCTCATTTATTCTGATTGATCGATCATCAACTGTGATTTCTAACAAACTCCCTTCTATATAATATATACATTTACAATGTGAAGGGAGTTTTAATTCATGCATTTATTTTAAAATAAATCGTGTTTCGGAGAAGAAAAGGGTTTTGAGAAAGATGAAAACCTCTTTCAAGAGCTCTGAAAAACAGGGATAGTTTATCACCATATAAGCGGAGCAGTTTCTATGGCAGATTCACCGAATTAGTGACGCTTGAATGAAATCAATCAAGCGCAGATACCCAAAACAGGCTGCAGCTTTGTAAGTGGAAAATCAACTTGTCATTTCAGGGAACAAGCAGGTATATACCCAAGAGAGTAATCGCAACGCCGGCATAACGAACGACCGGTACACGTTCACTATTCGTAAAGAGTATCCCAAAGCCGATACCCACACCATGCAGGATGATAGTAGCTAAACCGAATCCGAGTGCGTAGGATAATCCGGTGATGGCAGCAGGGATTTCTTCACCGTGAGCATGACCGTGAAAAATTGCAAAAAGGCCGACAATCACGGCGCTGGTACCCAATGGAAAACGGGCAGCTACGGCAATAAGAATTCCAAATAACAGTACAGATATCAGGATGCCCTGCTCAACAAAGGGTACAGCAATACCGGCTATTCCCAATGCAGCCGCAAAGAGCATCACACCGACAAAAGTTAAAGGCACGGCCCAGACAGCCCGGTCCGACATTTGGGATGCCCAAATGCCTACGGCCAACATCGCAAGCAGGTGGTCAAGTCCTCCAAAGGGATGGCCTAATCCGACCAAAAAACCTGAGGTAAATCCCGCACCGGTATGAGCGAGAAGCAGAGAAGGAATTAACATAAGAATGGAAAACAGGAACAGGCTACTCTTTTTGATTCTATATTTCATAGATCCTCGTCTCTTGTTATTGATTTATTGTAACCAATGAACTTCAAACCATACTGTAGTATGGAGATATATTTTAAAACTATTATGAATAAATAGAGAATTTTTTCCAGACAATGGTATAACCAGTTGATTTGGAGGCCATATACAGGTTAGGCATTCCTAAAACTGGAGATCATAATCTTCCTCACTTTCAGAAGTCGAAGAAGATTGATTAACATTAAGTCAATGGATGAGTGTGTTTGCTAAATTCTTGAATTCAAACTTTTTTAATCATCCGATGACTCCCCAAAACTGACGCAAGTGTTAAATCCGGTATTTCAAAGTAAAGATTGGAATTATGCAGAGTTTTATTGCCGGAAAAATCA
>NZ_JAKLWS010000109.1 GCF_022012475.1 Rhodohalobacter sulfatireducens | reverse complement strand
GCCAATTGCTCACTATCTGAAAATCGTTTAGCGGGATCTTTTTCCAGCAGACGGTTGACCAGCAACGAGAGTTTTTGCGGAGTGTTGGACAGGAAATCAGAGAGTAACGGCGGCTCTTCATTGACGATGGAATAGGAGAGAGCCGCATCATACGGTCCGCCGAAGGGTCGCTGACCGGTGAGCATCTCGAAAAGGAGTACCCCAAAGGAGAACAGGTCAGCGCGGTGATCCACCGGCCGGCCCTGTATCTGCTCGGGTGACATGTAGGCCATCGTACCGAGCGTGGTTCCGCTCTGGGTGATGGGTGTCGAATCCACCAGTTTCGCCAGTCCGAAGTCCATCACTTTGATTCGGTCCTTGGAATCCACCATGATGTTGCCGGGCTTGATGTCCCGGTGGACAATGCCTTTCTCATGAGCTTCGGCAAGAGCCTCGGCTAAGTGGATGGCGTAGTTGAGGGCTTTCCCTGGAGTCATGTCTTCGGATTCGAACTTCTCCCGCAGTGTTTGACCATCAATGTATTCCATCGAGATGAAGTGTTGGCCTTCATGCTCCTCAACACTATAGATCGTGCAAATATTCGGGTGGTTCAATGCGGCCGCGGCCTTGGCTTCGCGGATGAAACGCTGTTTGTCTTTATCGGACCGGGTGAGATGCGAAGGCAAAAACTTGAGGGCGAC
>NZ_JAKLWS010000108.1 GCF_022012475.1 Rhodohalobacter sulfatireducens | reverse complement strand
ACTTTTGCTTGTACACTACTTTTGATTCTAGCAGGAATAGGTCCCGTGACAGCCCAGGATCAGGAAAATGGAGAATGGATTGACCTGTTTAACGGTGAAAATCTTGATAACTGGATCATTAAATTTGCCGGATATCCTGTAGGTGAAAATTTTAACAACACGTTTCGTGTTGAAGATGGATTGCTAACGGCTTCCTATGATGAATGGGACCAATGGGACAGCCAGTTCGGTCATATATTTTATGATGAACCTTTCTCTCATTATATCCTCAGAGTAGAATACCGGTTTGTGGGGGAACAGGTTGAAGGGGGACCGGGATGGGCATTCCGTAATAATGGCTTAATGCTGCATTCCCAACATCCGGAAACAATGACACTCGACCAGAGCTTTCCTGTTTCTATAGAAACACAACTTTTGGGTGGAAACGGAACAGATGAACGAACAACACTGAATACATGCACGCCGGGTACCAATATCGTAATGGATGGCGAGTTGATTACCCAACACTGTATAAGCTCTACATCGCAAACCTATCACGGCGATCAGTGGGTAACAGTGGAGATTGAAATGCGCGGCAGTGAGGTCGTCCGCCATAAAATTGACGGGGAAGTCGTATTTGAGTACACCAATCCCCAGCTTGACACTGAGGATGCTGATGCACAACATTTAATGGAGGTTGA
>NZ_JAKLWS010000107.1 GCF_022012475.1 Rhodohalobacter sulfatireducens | reverse complement strand
TCAACCTCCATTAAATGTTGTGCATCAGCATCCTCAGTGTCAAGCTGGGGATTGGTGTACTCAAATACGACTTCCCCGTCAATTTTATGGCGGACCACATTGCTGCCGCGCATTTCAATCTCCACTGTTACCCACTGATCGCCGTGATAGGTTTGCGATGTAGAGCTTACACAGTGTTGGGTAATCAACTCGCCATCCATTACGATATTGGTACCCGGTGTGCACGTATTCAGTGTTGTTCGTTCATCTGTTCCGTTTCCACCCAATAGTTGCGTTTCTATAGAAACAGGAAAGCTCTGGTCGAGTGTCATTGTTTCCGGATGTTGGGAATGCAGCATTAAGCCGTTATTACGGAATGCCCATCCCGGCCCACCTTCAACCTGTTCCCCCACAAACCGGTACTCTACTCTGAGGATATAATGAGAGAAAGATTGATCATAAAATATATGACCGAACTGGCTGTCCCATTGGTCCCATTCATCATAGGAAGCCGTTAGCAATCCGTCTTCAACACGAAACGTGTTGTTAAAATTTTCACCTACAGGGTATCCGGCAAATTTAATGATCCAGTTCTCAAGATTTTCCCCGTTAAACAGGTCAATCCATTCTCCATTTTCCTGATCCTGGGCTGTCACGGGACCTATTCCTGCTAGAATCAAAAGTAGTGTACAAGCAAAAGT
>NZ_JAKLWS010000106.1 GCF_022012475.1 Rhodohalobacter sulfatireducens | reverse complement strand
GCAACAAGCTCCACGTTTATGATCAATGGCCTGACATTTACCGTAAACGATGATACCGACATTGAAGGTGACGATGGTGTGAATACTCTCGATGATGTGGTGGATGCCCTGAATGATGGCGATGAAGTTGACGCCGAAGGTGAATACTACGAAGACGGCGACCAAAACATTGTCATTGAAGTAGAGTTCGATGTCGAACGCCGAGAGGATGACGACGGTGACGAAGATGGAGACGAAGACGGCGATGAAGAAGAGTATGAATTCGGCGGACGAGTCAACACCGTAAACACATCATCTAACACTTTCGAACTGATCAATGGCCAGGTTTATCTCATCAATAATGATACCGAATTTGATAATGACGGTGATTTAATGAGCCTGCAGGCCGTCTCTGAGGATCTTACAAATGGCCACGTTGTAACTACCGAAGGCGTATATGAACCTGAAGAAGATGACACAAGACTTGTACTTACCGTCAAATTTGAAAGCAATAAAGATGATGACGATGAAGGAGACGACGGTGACGAAGATGGAGACGACGACGGCGATGATGATGGTGACGATGATGAGGACCGCGATGAACTCGAGTTTGACGGGTCAATTACTTCAGCAACAAGCTCCACGTTTATGATCAATGGCCTGACATTTACCGTAAACGATGATACCGACATTGAAGGTGACGATGGT
>NZ_JAKLWS010000105.1 GCF_022012475.1 Rhodohalobacter sulfatireducens | reverse complement strand
AGATCCCTGACTGCGTTCAGGAGTTAAAATTGATGGCACTTGTGCAATCACAAGCCCCGAAGGGGCAATATAATTCAGCCCACGGCAAAAACAGGGGTGAAATGACCTGTTTGCAGCCGTGGGATAAACGGAGGCATCAGGAAAACCCCGAGGCGATGGATATTGAAAAAGCTTGATTGAAATCGAGGGGTACTACTAATAATTAAGAACGGATTCCTTACCTGGCGGATTGGAGGCAGGGCTTGGGAACGAGTAAAATGAATACAGATCGAAAAAGGGGCACAAGTGGGTCAACTACGCCAGAAGGCTTCGTTGACCGAGGACGCTTCGCTGAAAACTTGCACCAGGTTGAAAATGGTTATTGAGCTTTCAATAGTACTTTTAATGTGGCTAAAGCCATTTCTTTTTTTCTACTTCTGACCGTCAGTTAAAACTGACGGTAATAGATTATTTCTACTCTTAATTTGTAAGTAGGGCACAAGTGGACACTTGCGCCGGTTGGAGGTAGATAAATAGAATCGTGCGACGTAATTGCACCGATATGAACCCACCCCTTATAGCTACGCTGAACGCTTCGCTATATGTCCCCTCCCCCCGACGGTTCGGGACGCGGCTAGAGGGGAGAGATTCTGGATTACGCTTGCGTAATCACACCCCAGCGGGGTGAATGGTATTGTAACCCCGGGTGGAGGCCTCGTGAAGAGCGGAGCTCTGAAGAGAGG
>NZ_JAKLWS010000104.1 GCF_022012475.1 Rhodohalobacter sulfatireducens | reverse complement strand
CCAAAATTTGATAACCAACGAATTTCAGTTAAGTCGAATTTTAGTCAGGCAACCTGACAGCGTATCCACTGCTTTTGGTGGATTCCTGTCAGCGTTGCGATCCTTTTGGGGAAAAACCACACTCCCCCGCCAACACTGACAAGAAATCACGGACAGATCAACCATCTCTGTACTGATTAGCGGTGAGAAAAATCCAATGTCTTGCAAGATCAAGAAATGACCTGACAGCCTACAAACGGATGGTGATTCTACCAGTGGCTTGATGAAAGTCCACGCTGTCAGGACCTGCGGACGCTGACAGGTGGCCTTAGAAAGAAGTTCATTGCCGGCACGAAAAATACCATGTCTTTCATGAGGCCTGATTGTCGAAATCCGGCGGGTCTTTCGGGCCGGTTTGTTTTGTATCGCGGCTTATGGACAGGGTTTTGAGTTCGGGTCTTGTCCAGGTTTTTAGTGTATTGGTTTGATTGTTCATGGTTGTGGTGGTTTATGATGGTTTGATTTGAAATTTATTGCATTAACGAAGTGCGGAGCCATCGGTCATCCCCCTGAATCAACTTTGTTGATTCTTTCCCCCTTCGAAGGGGGACTAAGGGGAATGACTCAGCGAACCGCGTTACGTTACTTCAAAACCGTTAGTTTCCTCGTCATGATCTGGCTGCCCGCCTGCAATCGGTATAAATACACCCCGCTCGACAGGTTCCGCGCATCAAAGTTTACCGTATGAC
>NZ_JAKLWS010000103.1 GCF_022012475.1 Rhodohalobacter sulfatireducens | reverse complement strand
GTCATACGGTAAACTTTGATGCGCGGAACCTGTCGAGCGGGGTGTATTTATACCGATTGCAGGCGGGCAGCCAGATCATGACGAGGAAACTAACGATTTTGAAGTAACGTAACGCGGTTCGCCGAGCTGCGAACACAAATCCCCTCACTCCTATCCCCTCTCCCGAGGGAGAGGGGTGCCCAAAGGGCGGGGAGAGGGCGAAATGAAAAACATGCAATCAATTTTTTGACAATTTTGAAGTATCAGACACAGCGAGCCATCCCCTTAGTCCCCCTTCGAAGGGGGAAAATTCAGGTGTTTTTCCTGAATAGGGGGATGACCCAAGGTTTCGTGATTCGTTAAAACAAAAAAACTTTAAACCACCACAAGCAACACAACCATGAAAAATCAAACCAACACACTCAAAACCTGGACAACACCAAAGCTCAAAACCCTGTCCATCAGTCGGGATACGAAGCAAACCGGTCCGAAAGATCCGCCGGATTTCGACAATCAGGCCTCATGAAAGACATGGTATTTTTCGTGCTGGCGGTGAACTCTGATCTGTTACTGAAATTCGTTGGTTATCAAATTTTGGAGTGGCAATAAAAATACCATGTCTACTATATTTGGTTGGGTTAAGAAACCCCCAATATCCGGCTGCTGCCTCATTCGCTCCGAAAGACATGTTATTTTTCGTGCCGGCAATGAACTTCTTTCTAAGGCCACCTGTCAGCGTCCGCAGGTCCTGACAGCGTGGACTTTCATGAAGAC
>NZ_JAKLWS010000102.1 GCF_022012475.1 Rhodohalobacter sulfatireducens | reverse complement strand
TAAGAAAAAGGCCGTTGCTTTGGAGAAATATTTTAAGACCGGGTCAGGTCGTGCAATATTAGAAAAACGAATTTTAGGATCTGTTTGAATCCCTCTCTCTTTTAATCGACGAAGCCTTGGGCGTAGTCGATCCGCTCAACTACGCTAAAGCTTCGTTGAACAAGCTCGTTTTGGACTTGCCGCGAAGCTTTTTTAATTCAGTCAGGAATCATGTGGTATGTTTATATCATAGAGAGCCAACAGAAAGATTGGACGTACGTTGGTATAACCGATGAGTTGAAGAGCCGGGTACAGAAGCATAATCGAGGGGAAGTGCAGTCCACAAAGCATTACCGACCGTTTATTTTAGCTGCTTATGTAGCAGTAAGAGATAAAGAAAGGGCGGCAGCTTTGGAGAAATATTTTAAGACAGGGTCCGGCCGCGCAATATTAAAAAAAAGAATATTAGGATCTGTTTGAATCCCTAACTCTTTTAATCGACGAAGCCTTGCGCGCAGTCGATCCGCTCAACTACGCTAAAGCTTCGTTGAGCAAGCTCGTTTTGGACTTGCCGCGAGGCTTTTTTAATTCAGTTAGGAATCATGTGGTATGTTTATATCATAGAGAGTCAACAGAAAGATTGGACGTACGTAGGTATAACCGATGAGTTGAAGAGTCGGGTACAGAAGCATAATCGAGGGGAAGTGCAGTCCACAAAGCATTATCGTCCGTTTCTTTTAGCTGCTTATGTTGCCGTAAGAGATAAGAAAAAGGCCGTTGCTTTGGAGAAATATTTTAAGACCGGGTCAGGTCGTGCAATATTAGAAAAACGAATTTTAGGATCTGTTTGAATC
>NZ_JAKLWS010000101.1 GCF_022012475.1 Rhodohalobacter sulfatireducens | reverse complement strand
GACCAGATGATCCGCACAAGGTTGGTTAACAATGGCTTCGTGCTGACCAGGTTGGTCTTCGGAGTCAACTAAATAGAAACGGGCTGGCAGCACAAGCCAGGAGCCGTTAGGTTCCCTCCAACTTTTGCTAGTTTCTATCTCAATTAATTGCTTTCAAGCTCGTTTTTATTCAACTTAAGTCTGTAATTGCAAAACAAAGTTTCTGTAATGGAAAAGACTCTTATCAACGAGCTGTCAAAGCTTAACAAAAATGAAAAATTGCTCTTAGTCGAAGCCTTATGGGATTCTATTGCTTCTGACCCTGAAGAGGTTGAAGTTCCTGATCATCACAAATCTATTTTAGAGCAACGCCTCAAGACTTTAGAAGAAGACAAAAAGAATGGTTCTTCCTGGAAAGAAGTCCGTCAAAAGTATCTATAGATCGCTGTGCCCAAAATGTTAATACTTACCGAAGATGCACAGCAAGATTTAGATGATGCATTCCAGTGGTATCAAGAACAGAATCATGGATTAGGCCAAGAGTTCATTCGCTGCGTTGACGCAAAACTTTCAGAAATCAGTCGTAATCCTCTTCATCACCAAGTTGTTTATAAAGACAGAGTTCATCGCGCTTTAACCAACCGCTTTCCCTTTTCTATCTATTTCGTCAATGAAGAAGAAACAATTACAGTCTTTGCAATTTTACATCAGAGAAGAAGTCCAGAGTCTTGGAAAACAAGAACCGAGTAGTCGGGAAACCTAATCGAGTAGACGGCCGTGAGCAATAAGCCCACGGTGCGCCTCTCCCACCACCGTACATACGGGTCGCGTATACGGCGGTTTGCTACGTTGACC
>NZ_JAKLWS010000100.1 GCF_022012475.1 Rhodohalobacter sulfatireducens | reverse complement strand
CCTCTCTTCAGAGCTCCGCTCTTCACGAGGCCTCCACCCGGGGTTACAATACCATTCACCCCGCTGGGGTGTGATTACGCAAGCGTAATCCAGAAGCTCTCCCTGCCCTCGGATAATCCTTCCCTCCATTCCCGAAGAAGATAAAATGACTTTTTTAAGCCTTATTAAAATTCGGCCTCGAAAGAATTGGCGGATTGAGGGAACCTGAAGATCTGCGGAGACCTTTTATCATACCGGCTCTAAACTATGTTTACAAGATATAAGCGTGATGGACCATTGATAAAAGGTAGCAGAGATTCAGTGACCACCGCCATTTCTTTGGCAGCCTTGATCTTTTTGGTCCAGCTTTGCTGGTCCCGATATTGTCGGGATGGATCAAGCCAAAATGAACAAAGATTCATGTAGGAGCCAAAAACATAATCCCGATATCCAACCCCTCGGATGATTTCCTGCCATTTCAATATTCATCGCCTCGGGTTTTATTTTTGCTATCGCTAATCCCACGGCTGCAAACAGATCGTTTCACTCCTGTTTTTGCCATGGTTTACTCTACGAAGCCTTAGGCGTAGTTGAGGCTGAATTATACTGCCCCTTCGGGGCTTATGATTACACAAGTGCAATCTGTAAGCTGCCTGCCCCAATGATTTGAGACGTGCTCAATTCAGTCTACCTCATCTGGCGAAAGTGTCCACTTGTGCCCACTCTATATAGAAAAAAAGATGATCGAAGGCCTGCAAATATTGACATATTTAAATCCATAGCTGTCCAAAACGTTTCTAAAGTTGGAAAGAATCTTTGTTTTTCGAATGTATGGTCAGATTTGGCGTAATTTTCAAAATTCAACCCCTGCT